>JAVJON010000045.1:0-174481 GCA_040216765.1 Sneathiellaceae bacterium
TGCGCGGGCTTGTCCCGCGCATCCATCGCGCCGCACCTCAATAAGATCAGGCCATTATTGAACCTGGCGGCACCATGGACCACCGCGACGAGCGCGGTGGTGACGATTGGGGGAACGCAAGGACATCCGTGTCCAGCGTCAGCGGTTGACCCCGCAGGCCCGGCAAAGTCGCGGCCTTGAGCGAATGCCGGCCATGCTCGACCGGACAGCCGTGGGTCGCGCCCGGCGGTGACGAGATGGGGAGAACAGCTGCCGGATCCCCGTCCCGGTGCAGCGCGTTCCGTGAGACGGCCAGACGGAACAAGGACCTCCGGCCAGGCAGCCGCAGGGGAACCGGACAGCAGTGGCCGGCCTCCGCTCATGACAGGCCGAGCCCCTGCAGGACCCAGCCCTTGGGCAGGCGGGTCTGCAGCACGATCTCGAACAGGGCGAAGATGCCGCCGGTCAGCAGCAGGGCATAGACCGTCACCAGCAACAGCCGGCGTTCGCCCAGCAGCCAGGTCACCAGCCAGAGGGTCAGGACGCTCGCGACATAGAAGCCGATCAGGTCGATCAGCAGGAAGGCATAGATGCCGATGGCGGCCAGGACGAGCAGCACGCGGCGCGCGCCGGCTTTCTCCTCCCCGGCGGTCCCGTCTGCGCCGGAGCGTCCGGCATCCGCCGTCGCCGCATCGGCGGCGGCCCGGCCGCCGCGACCCGCCGGGCGCGCGCCCTGCCGCAGGCCCGCAAGGCCGATGCGCAGCAGGCAGGAGAGGGCGGCCAGCGCAATGCCGGCACTCGCCAGGTCCAGGATGAAGCGCGGGCCCAGGTCGCGTTCCTCGACATAGGAGGTATCGACGCCGAGCGGGACGACCACGAAACTGAACAGCAGGCAGCCGCACAGGACGGCCGCAGCCAGCACCGCCTCGCCGTTCACGGCCTTCCACTGCATGGCAGGGACCCCTTCCGGCCGCCGGGCCGAGCCGCGGGCTGGCGGCGATGCGGACATCGCCGCCAGCCCGCGGGGCTGCGTCTCGGCCTACTGCTTGTCGAGCATGCCCAGATCCTTCAGGGCCTGGGCTGTCGATGCGATATCCGCTTCCACGGCGGCCTGGAATTCCGCATGGGGCAGGAAGGAGATGGTGCCCCCGAGACGCTCCGCGACTAGCTTGAAGCGGTCGCTCTGGACGACCTTCGCCATCGTGTCGTTCCACTTCGCCACCACCTCGTCAGGCAGGCCGGCCGGGCCGGCGAGGCCGAAGAAGATGGTGGGTGTCATCGGATAGCCGAGTTCCTTGTAGGTCGGAATGTCCAGGCCCGGGATGGGTCGCGGCCCGATTTCCGCCAGAACGCGGATCTGCCCCGCCTCCATCGGCACCGCATAGTCGGAGATCACCCCGACATCGACGGTATCGCCCAGCAGGCCGGCCAGCACCTCCGAACTGCCCTTCATCGGCACGAAGACCGCATCGACGCCCTCCTTGCTGAACGCCGCCTGGGTCGCGATATGCGGGGCGCCGCGCAGGCCGGCCGTCGTCCAGCGCAGGCGGCCCGGATTGTCCTTGGCCCAGGCCAACAGTTCGTCGAAGGTCTGCCACTGCGAATCGGCGCGCACCATGACCGGGTGCGGGCTGACGATGAACTGGCTGAGATAGGTCAGGTCCTTCGCCGGGTCATAGGGCACCTTGGCAAAGTTCGGCGCGAGCACGATCGGGCTCGTCGAGACGAATCCCAGGGTATAGCCGTCCGGCTTGGAGCGGGCGACGGAGCCCACGCCGATGGTGGCGCCGGCGCCGGTCCGGTTCTCCACCAGGATGTTCACGCCCAGGATATCCTTCGCCTCGTCCGCGATCGCCCTGGTGAAGGTGTCGCCGCCGCCACCGGCTGCATAGGGGACGACCATCGTGATCGTCTGTTCCGGATATTCCGCATAGGCCGCATTGGCTGCCAGCGCCATCGCGGCACCTGTCAGCAACCCGCAAATCGTCCTGCCCATTCCCATCGACCAGATCTCCTCTGAGTTTGTCCGCCCTGTCGTTCTACTTGTGCCCCGCGTCTGCGCCGGCTTCGACTGCCCCCAGTTCGGCCAGACGGCTGTCCAGCCAGGCGGGGTAGAGATCGCCCTGCGCAATCGCCTCGAGGCGGCGTTCCTCTGCCGCCAGGCGGCTGCGGACCGCCGCCGCCACGTCGGCCACGCGGTCGCGTGGCACGATGCAGATGCCGTCCTCGTCGCCAACCACCAGGTCGCCCGGCGCGACCGTCACGCCGCCGCAGCTGATCGGCAGGTTGACATGGCCGGGGCCGTTCTTGCCGCATTGCCGCGGCGACAGGCCGACGCAGAAGACCGGATAGGCCATCGCGCGGATCTCCCGCCCGTCCCGCACCGAACCGTCGATCACCAGGCCGCCGAGCTCCTTGGCGCGGCAGGCCGTCGCCATGATTCCGCCGAACGGGGCATGCGTCCGGCTGCCTTCCTGGTCGACGACCAGCACGTCGCCGGCCCGGGCCAGCTGCACCGCCTTGTGCATCATGAGATTGTCGCCGACGCCGAGCTTCACCGTGATCGCCGGCCCGCACAGCCGCATCTCGCGGTCCAGCGGGCGCAGGCGCGGCGCCAGCAGGCAGTCCCATCCCAGCACGTCGGAGATCGTCGCGACCGGCAGACCGGCCGCCGCCGCCAGCGCGTCCGGTGCCGGGCGTGCGATGGCCGTGGTGTAGCTGCAGTCGCTGGCCATTGCCGCCTCTCCACGCCGGATTCAAGGTTCGCCCTTGAGGTCGCGGTCATGTTCGCGCGCAGTAATTGTTCTGTCAATAATACTTATCTGACCGGCCGGGGAACGGCTGGCCGGCAGGCGCGCCGCGGGATCGGCCCCCGATGACCTGCCGGTCGACTCGCCATATGGTAGTATCGACAAGGCATTCGATGACGCGACGCCGGCCGAGCCGGAGTGTGGGAGAGCCAGGCTTGAAAAGATCCCCGCCGACCGGGCAGGAGGCGCAGGCAGCCGATGCCTCCCCCCTGCCGCTCTACCATCGCATCTACATGGTCCTGCACGAGCAGATCACCGAAGGCCATTTCCGCACCGACCGGCCGATGCCCAGCGAGGTGGAGCTTGGCCGGACGTTCGGGGTCTCGCGCGTCACCATCCGCAAGACCCTCGAGCGGCTGGAGAACGAGGGCCTGATCGTCCGGCAGCGCGGGCGCGGCACCTTCGCGCAGCCGCAGAAGGCCTCCCGCGCGGTGGATGCCGGCATCCGCGGCCTGATGGAGAACCTGCTCGCCATGGGCCTGCGCACCCGGGTGAAGGTGCTGGAATTCGAGTACATCCCGGCATCCGACCAGATCGCGGCGGCGCTGGAGATTCCGCGCGGCGCGGCGGTGCAGAAGGCGGTCCGCCTGCGGTCCCACAAGGGGCTGCCGTTCTCCTACGCGACGACCTGGGTGCCGGGCGATGTCGGCTGCACCTACACCCGGGCCGACCTTGCCCGGATGCCCTTCCTGCAGCTGCTCGACCGTGCAGGGATCAAGGTCGCGCGCGCCTATCAGCGGGTCACCGCGCGGGCCGCCGATGCCACGGTGGCACCGCATATCGACGTGGATGTCGGCGCGCCGCTGCTCTGCATCATCCGCATCGTGCGCGACCAGGACGGACGCCCGGTGGAATATATCCGCGCCCTGTATCGCCCGGACCGCTACGAGTTCGAGATCAATCTCGACATGGCCGGCCCTGCGGCCGACGAGAGCGGCCTCTGGGCGCCCGCCGGGGGGAGCCTCTAGGCCGGAATCGAACCGATCCGGCACTTGTCATCCCCCGTCCGCGATATGTATTGTTCAAGATACATTTCGAAACGGGCCCGGCCTGGCCGCTGCCCGGAGGGCGGCAGCCGCATTCCGACGGACCAGGTTCCGTCGGCGCACCGCAGAAGCCCGTCGACCAGTCTGACAGGGGCGCCACGATGGATTTCGAGTTGAGCGCGGAGCAGCGGATGTTCCGCGACGCGGTGCGGGGCCTCGCCCGGCGGCACCTGCCGGCGGGCGCGCTTGCGCGTGCCCATTCCGACCGTTTCGACTTCGAGACCGCGCGCCTGTTCGCCGGCAACGGCCTGATGGGGATCGCCCTGCCGGAGGCCGATGGCGGCCAGGGCGGCACCCTGATGGACGCGGTCATCGCCATCGAGGAGGTCGCCGCTGCCTGCCCGCGCAGTGCCGACATCATCCAGGCCGGCAATTTCGGCGCCATCCGCACCCTGGCCGAGTATGCCACGCCCGACCAGAAGGCCCGCTTCCTGGCGCCCCTGCTCGCCGGCGAGACCCTGGTCGGCCTGGGCATGTCCGAACCCGGTGCCGGTTCGGCGGTGACCGACCTGGCCAGCACCGCCATCCCCGATGGCGACGGCTATCGCCTCAGCGGCGGCAAGGTCTTCACCAGCCATTCGGCGGAAGCCGATGTCTTCCTGGTGTACTGCCGCTTCGGCCCGGGGGTCGGCGGCATCGGCTCCGTCATCGTCGAGCGCGGCGCGCCGGGTTTCACCCAGGGGCCGCCGGTCCGCTACATGAACGACGAGACCTGGTGCGCGCTCTATTTCGACAATGTGCCGGTCCCGCCGGAGAATGTCCTGCTGGGCCCCGGCGGCTTCAAGAAGCAGATCCAGGGCTTCAACGCCGAGCGGATCGGCAACACCGCCCGCTCGCTGGCGCTCGGTCGCTACGCCTTCGAGGCGGCGCGCGAGCATGTCGCCCTGCGGCGGCAGTTCGGCCGGCCGTTGATGGACTTCCAGGGCATCCAGTGGAAGTTCGCGGAGATGCAGATCAAGCTGGATGCCGGCCAGCTTCTGCTCTACCGCGCGGCCAGCGCGGCCGATCGCGGCCTGCCCTCGGCGCAGGACACAGCGATCGCCAAGGCATTCTGCAACCGCGCCGGCTTCGACATCGCCAACGAGGCGCTGCAATGCATGGGCGGCGGCGGCTATTGCCGGGATTCGCTGGTGGAGTACTGCTTCCGCAAGACGCGGGGCTGGATGATTGCCGGCGGCTCCAACGAGATGATGCTGAACCGGATTGCCGAAGGCGTGTTCGACAGCCGCTTCCCGCAGCGCCCGCCGAAGCCGGCCAGCGCCGGATGACGGCCGCGGACCGCGACCTCGCCGCCGCCCTGTTCGCGCCGCGCACGGTGGCGCTGATCGGCGCCTCCGGCGATCCGCGCAAGGCCACGTCGCGGCCACAGCGTTTCCTGGCCCGACATGGCTTTGCCGGCCGGGTCATCCCGGTCAATCCGGGCCGCGACGAAATCCTCGGCCTGCCCTGCCTGCCGCATATCGGTGCGGCAAGGGGCAGGGTGGACCATGCCTTCATCCTGGTCGGCACGGCGGAAGTTCCGGCAGCCGTGACGGACTGCGCGGCAGCCGGCGTGACCTGCGCCACGATCCTGTCCGGCGGCTTCGCCGAGGCCGGCCCCGACGGCCTCGCCCGGCAGGCCGACCTGGTCGCGCGCGCGCGCGCCGGCGGCATGCGCCTGGTCGGGCCGAACTCCATCGGCGTGATCGACACCCGCTCCGGCCTGGCGCTGAGCGCGAATGCGGTCCTGGAACTGCCCGCCCTGCGCACCGGGCGCCTGGGCGTGGTGTCGCAGTCCGGCAGCATGATCGGCGCCCTGGTGTCGCGCGGCGAGGCGCGCGGCCATGGCTTCTCCGCGCTCGTCTCCACCGGCAACGAGGCGGATCTGGGCGTGGGCGATTTCGTCGAGCTGCTGGCCGCCGATGCCGGCACCGACGCGATCCTGCTGTTCCTGGAAACCGTCCGCGAGCCGGAGCGCCTGCGCACGGCCTGCGCGGGCGCGCTTGCCGCGGGCAAGCCGGTGACCGCCTATCGCCTGGGCCGCTCGGCGGCCGGCCGGGCCCTGGCCGCCAGCCATACCGGCGCGCTCGCGGGCTCCGGTGCGGCGATCGACGCCTTCCTCCTGTCGGCCGGCGTCGTGGTGGTCGACACCCTGGAGGCCCTGCTGGAGGCCCCGTCCCTGCTGGGCCGGGGCCGTGCGATGGGCAGGGGACGGATCGTCGTCGCGACCACCACGGGCGGTGGCGGCGCCATGATGGTGGATGCGCTGGGCGCCCGCGACCTCACCCCGTTCCCGCCCCCCGCAGGGCTGGTGGCAGCGCTGGCCGGCTACGGCCTGGCGCTGGAGCCGCAGGCCCCGCTGATCGACCTGACCCTTGCCGGGGCCCGGCCGGAGACCGTGTCCGCAACCATCCGCACGTTGATGGCCGATGACGATGTCGACGCCGTCGTGATGGTGGTCGGCTCCTCCGCACAGTTCCATGCTGACCTGGCGGTCGATCCGCTGCTGGCGTTCGCCGACGCGCCGAAACCCCTGGCGGTGTTCGTCGTGCCGCATGCCCCCGATGCCCTGTCCCGCCTGGTTGGCGCGGGGATCGCGGCCTTTCACGACGCCGATGCCTGCGCCGATGCCCTGGCCGCGATGGCCCGCCGGCGGGCCCCGGGCCACTGCGCGCCCGCCGCCGGCATCGCCGCAGCGGTTCTCGGCCAGTTGCCGGCACCCGCCGGGGCGGTCAACGAGGCAGCCGCGGCCCGGGCCCTGGGCGCCCTGGGGATCCCGTTTGCCGCAGCCGTCGCCACGGCCGCCGACCCGGAAGCCGCGGCGGCGGCAGCCGGTCGGCTGGGCGGGCCGGTCGCGCTGAAGATCCTGTCGGGCGACCTGCCGCACAAGACCGAGATGGGCGGCGTCGCCCTGGCCCTGGCGGATGGCGAGGCGGTCGCCGGCGCGGCCAGGGTCATGCTTGCCTCTGTCGCCCGCGCCGCGCCGCGCGCCGCGATCGACGGCTTCCTGGTGCAGCGCATGGCGCGCGGCCTGGCGGAACTGCTGATCGGCTTCCGCCGCGACCCTGCCGTCGGCCCGGTCGTGACGGTCGCGATGGGCGGGATCCTGGCGGAGATCTACCGCGACGCGGCGGTGCGTCCCGCCCCGGTCGATCCGGCGACGGCCCGTGCCATGCTGGCGGAGCTTCGCGGCCTGCGCATTGCCACCGGCTATCGCGGCCTGCCGCGCGGCGACCTGGGCGCCCTGGCCGACGCTGTCGCGGCCCTGTCGCAGCTCGCCGCGCCCGGGCTGGAGAGCATTGCCGAAGCCGAGATCAACCCGCTCCTGCTGCTGGCCGAGGGCGAAGGTGTGGTGGCCGTCGACGCCCTGGTCCTGCGGGCCTGACCGCACCGGCGCCGGAAACGCAAAGGGCCGGCAGCGCTGCCGCTGCCGGCCCTTCCATCCGTCAGGCGCGGCCGGTCAGAGGCCGAGGACGAGCTTCGCCAGGATGTTGTGCTGCACCTCGTTGGAGCCGGCATAGATCGAGGTCTTGCGCATGTTGGCGTAGCGCGCGGCGACCCCTTCGGCATGGGCCGGGCCGACCGGCTCCTCGTTGGAGCCGAAATGCATCGGCGGGAAGGGCACCGACTGCAGGCCGACGGCGTCCAGCACCAGCTCGGTCACCGCCTGCTGCAGCTCCGAGCCACGCAGCTTCATCTGCGAGCTTTCCGGCCCCATGTTCTGACCGCCGGCGAGCTTGGAGAGAATCCTGAGCTCGGTCATCTCCAGCGCCTCGATCTCGATCTCGAGCTTCGCGATGCGCTGGCGGAAGGTCTCGTCCTCGATCAGCGGCGTGGCGCCGTCGGAGCGCTCCGCCTTGGCGATCGTCTTGAGCTTGCGCAGGCCGCGCTTCAGGCCACCGGCATAGGCATTGCCGCGCTCGAACTCCAGCAGGTACTTGGCATAGGTCCAGCCCTTGCCTTCCTCGCCGATGCGGTTCTCCTTCGGCACCTTCACGTCGGTGAAGAAGACCTGGTTGACCTCCTGGAAGCCCTTCTCCGGCAGGTCGACGGTGACGATCGGGTCGATCTGGATGCCGGGCGTCCTCATGTCGATCAGCAGGAAGGAGATGCCGTCCTGGCGCTTCGCCTCCTTTGAGGTGCGCACCAGGCAGAAGATCCAGTCGGCATATTGCGCGACCGAGGTCCAGATCTTGCTGCCGTTGCACAGGTAATGGTCGCCCTTGTCCTCCGCCTTCATCTGCAGCGACGCCAGGTCGGAGCCCGAGCCGGGCTCGGAATAGCCCTGGCAGAAGATGATCTCGCTGTTCAGGATCGCCGGCAGGAAGCGGTTCTTCTGCTCCGGCGAGCCGAACTTCATGATCACCGGCGCCACCATGCGCGGCCCGAAGGGCAGGACATGCGGCGCGCCGGCCGAGGCCATCTCGGTCTCGTAGATGAAGCGCTGGGTCGGGTCCCAGCCGGGGCCGCCATGCTCCTGCGGCCAGTTCGGGACCATCCAGCCCTTTTCGTTCAGCCGCTTCTGCCAGCGGACATGGTCGTCCTTGGGCAGGTAGCCGTTGCTGCTGCGGCGAGAATGCTCCCGCATCTCCTTGTCGAACGCCTCGTCGATGAAGGCCCGCACCTCGTCGCGGAAGGCGATGTCCTTCTCGGTGAATGCCAGATCCATGGCCGCATCCTTCCTGTCGTCTGTTGCCGCACCGCCCCGGGCCGGCAGGGCCCGGGCGGCGCGGCCGCATGCCTCAAGCGTAGAGTATGCTGATCGTCTCGGCGACGAGCGCCGGCCGGTCCTGGCCGGAAATGGCGATCACGTTCTGCCCGGTGATCTTCACGCCACTGCCCTCCATGTCCTCGAAATCCTTGAAGGTCAGCATCAGGCGCACCCGGCTGCCCGACGGCACGGTGTTGGTGAACCGCACCTTGTTGGAGCCGTAGTTGATGCCGCGGCTGGTCTTGTTCACCTTCCACAGCTGCTGGCCCAGCATCGGCAGCAGCGACAGGGTCAGGAAGCCGTGCGCGATCGTCTTGCCGCCCGGCATCTCCTTGGCCGCGCGCGCGACATCCACATGGATCCACTGATGGTCGCCGGTCGCCTCGGCGAACTGGTCGATGCGATCCTGCGTGATGTCGAGCCAGTCGCCGACCAGCTCCTTGCCCTTGTGCGCCTTCAGGTCCTGCGGCGTTTCCACGACGAGCATCTTCGTTCCTCCCGGTATCGATCCATTTGACCGAGGCTATAGCAGCCCGGCATGTCGCTTGAGAAGCCGGTTCGATGGGCCGGCGACCCCGCTCTCATCGTCACCACGGGGCTTGTCCCGTTCGTTGGTTTGGCCCGATGCCCGCCTCGATCGATTGAGCATGGCGGCGCGATGGACCCGCGGGACAAGCCCGCGGGTGACGATGGGGGCGGCGAGGTCTCAGCTGTCCCAGCGGCCGCTGCCCTTCGCCTTTTCCACCAGCAGGTCCGCCGGCTTCCACAGGAGGTCGCCATGGCGGGCGCGGAACGCCTCGATCCGGTCCAGCACCTCCGCCAGCCCGACTTCCTGCGCATAGAACATCGGGCCGCCGCGATAGACCGGGAAGCCGTAGCCGTTGCAGTAGATCACGTCGATATCGCTGGCCCGCAGCGCCATGCCTTCCTCCAGGCATTTCGCGCCCTCGTTGACCAGGGCATAGACCAGGCGCTCGACGATCTCCTCGTCGGAGATCTCGCGCTGCTCGATGCCCTGCTCCTTCGCGGTGTCGCGGATCAGCTTCTCGATCTCCGGGTCCGGCACCGGCGTGCGGCTGCCCTCGGCATAGGTGTAGTAGCCGGCGCCGGTCTTCTGCCCGTGCCGGCCCATCTCCACGATCCGGTCGGCCACCGGCGAGTAGCGCATGTCCTTGTTCCGCTTCGGCTCGCGGGCCTGGCGCACCTTGTAGCCGACATCGAGGCCGGCCAGGTCGCCCATCGCAAAGGGGCCCATGGCGAAGCCGAATTCGTAGATCGCCTTGTCGACCTGGCTGGGGGTCGCGCCCTCCTCCACCAGGAAGGCGGCCTCGCGGGTATAGGGGTTCAGCATGCGGTTGCCGACGAAGCCGTCGCAATTGCCGACCAGCACGCTGATCTTGCGCAGTTTCTTGCCCAGGTCCATCGCGGTGGCGATGGTCTCCTTCGAGCTCTTCGCGCCGCGCACCACCTCCAGCAGACGCATCACGTTGGCCGGGCTGAAGAAATGCGTGCCGATGACCGCTTCCGGCCGGCCGGTGGCGGCGGCGATCTCGTCGATGTCCAGGGTGGAGGTGTTGGTGGCCAGGATGGCGCCGGGCTTCGCGATCCTGTCCAGCTCGCCGAAGATCTTCTTCTTCAGCCCCATCTCCTCGAACACCGCCTCGACGATCACGTCGGCCTTGCCCAGGTCGGCCATCGCCTGGCTGCGGCCGATCAGGCCCAGCGCCTTGTCGGCCTGGGCCTGGGTCATGCCGCCGCGCTTCACGCTGCTGGCATAGTTCTTCTCGATGATGCCCAGGCCGCGCTCCAGCGCCTCCTGGCTGGAATCCAGGATCGTCACCGGGATACCGGCATTGGCGAAGTTCATCGCGATGCCGCCGCCCATCGTGCCGGCACCGATCACGCCGGCGCTGGCGAGCGGCGCGACCGGGGTGTCCTTCGGCACGTCGGGGATCTTGGTGACCTCGCGCTCGGCGAAGAAGGCGTGGATCTGGCCCTTGCGCTGGGGCGAGTTCATGCATTGCTCGAACAGCTCGCGCTCGCGCTTCATGCCCTCCGGAAACGGCAGGGTGCAGCCGGCTTCCACCGCGTCGATGCAGCGCCAGGGGGCGAAGAAGCCCCGCGCCCGCTTCTCGATCGATTTGCGGAAGCCCACGAACAGGGCCGGGTCGGTGCCCTTCACCTTGTCGTCGTTGGCGCTGATCTTCGGATGCGGCCCGCCCTTCGCCGCCTTTTCGGCCGCGAAGGCGACCGCGCCGGCCTGCAGCTCCTCGACGACGGCATCGACGACGCCGACCTCCAGCGCCCTGGCGGCGCGGATCGGGTTGCCCGAGGTGATCATTTCCAGCGCGACCTGCGGCCCCACCACGCGGGGCAGGCGCTGGGTGCCGCCGGCGCCGGGCAGCAGCCCCAGCTTGACCTCCGGCAGGCCGACCTGGCCGGCGGGCACCGCCACGCGGTAGTGGCAGGCCAGCGCGACCTCGAGCCCGCCGCCCAGCGCAGTGCCGTGGATCGCGGCGACCACCGGCTTGGCGCTGTCCTCGATCAGGTCCAGCACCTCGATCAGGCCGGGCTCCGCCATCGGCTTGCCGAACTCGCGGATATCCGCGCCGGCGATGAAGGTGCGGCCATCGCCCAGGATCACCATGGCCTCGATCGCGGGGTCGGCCGCGGCCGCGGCGACGCAATCCTTCAACCCCTGGCGCACCGCCTGGCTGAGCGCGTTCACCGGCGGGTTGCGCACCGCGATGACGCCGACATTCCCGTCCCTCTCAAGAGTCACGGCATCGGACATGGTTTCCTCCTCGCATCTGTGTCGCATTGCATTCGGAAAGGCCCGGCGGCGGCACGGGGCCGCCCGCTGCCAGGGCACGGGAATGATGGACGCAAGGTGCGGAGATCCGACGCCCCCGTCAACAGATCAGGCCGGCGAGCGGCCCGGTCCGCGACGGGAGCGGCAGGGGAGGAGGCCGGGCGCCGCGCCCGGGGTCAGACGATCTGAAGGACGTAGAGGACCGCGTAGATCGCGGCCAGCACCGCGACGCCGATCACCAGGGCATAGAGATTCTCCCGGTGGCGGTCGCCCGCCCGCGCCGGTTCCTTCCGTTTGACGATGCGGGGCTCGTCATGCATCCCGCCAGACCGTGCATCTTCGTCATGCCGGTTCAGCACATCGTTCTGTGCCATGACCGATACTCCTGCATTTCACTCACTGGGCCGTCATCGGCGATGACAGCCATGCGTGCAGGAAACGGCCGGGCCGTCGCATCCGTTCCCGAAAACCGCCCGCTGCGCTCAGGAGGCCGGCAATTTCAGGTAGGGCCGGACATTGGCGACGATCTCGCGCGCGTCATAGGCCTTCGGGTCGCCCGTCGGCGTGCGGCCCCGAAACACCAGGATCTCCGCCTGCGCGGAGAAGCGGGTGACCGGCGAGGCCGTGCTGGTCGCAAAGACCGGGCCGCCACAGCCCCAGCCGCCCCAGCCGGGGCGCCAGGCAGGGCCCCAGCCCCAACGCGGTCCCCAGCCCCAGCCACCCCAGCACTGGCCCCAGGGCGGGCCATAGGCCGTGGTGTTCTGGACATAGGTGGTATCGGCCTGGGTATCGCGCTGCACCAGCACGAAGAAATCGTTGCCGGTGTCCAGGGTGATCTGGGCCGAGCGGTAGAGGAGGTAGAGCTCGACATCTTCCTTGGCGGTCAGCGAATTGCCGTCGAATTCCACCAGGAAGCGGTTGTTCTCCAGTTGCCGGTCGGAAAAGCCGTAGCCGCCATTGGCCGGCTGATAGGGGGTGGCCGTCGTGCAGCCGGCCAGTGCCAGGAAGGTCAGGGCCGCGCACAGGCACACGGTCTTCGCACCCACGCGCCGCAGAGAAGTGAAACGGTATGGCATTGCCACGAATCCTACGCCAGACCCCCGTCCGGAAACCGCCAATATAGCAGGGCCCCGGCCCTGGCCATAACATAGGATAAACGCAGGACCCGCTCCGGGCATCGCGGCACGGCTTGTGGACTGGACGGTCCGCAATCCCCATATTCACCCGGGTTCATGGCTGCGGCATGGATTCGCAGCGAGATTTGCCGCCCGCATCGGAGGAGTATTCGCAGAGATGGGCCGGCCCCGCGCATTCGACGAAGCCGCTGTCCTGCAGAAGGCGCTGGATTGCTTCTGGGCGCGCGGCTACGAGGCCAGCTCGCTGGACGACCTGTGCTGCGCGATGGGGATCAGCCGGTCCAGCTTCTACCAGTGCTTCGGCAACAAGCACGACCTGATGCTCGCCACCCTGGAGCGCTATGGCGACGTGACACTGGACCGGATCGCCGGCGCCTTCGCGGACGGCCCGGGTTTCCGGCAGTCGCTGGCCGCCTTCCTCGAGCTGTCCATCGCCGGTGCAGGGGACACCGCCGGGCACGGCTGTTATCTGGGCAATTGCGCCGCCGAGCTGGCGGCCATCGACAGCCAGGCGGCACGCCAGCTGGAGCGCACCTTCACCCGCATCGCCGAGGCCCTGGCCGAGCAGGTCCGCATCGCGCAGGCGCGCGGCGAGATCGACCGGGCCCGTGACCCTGTCGCCCTCGCCCGCCTGCTGATGGCCGGCATGCAGGGCCTGCGGCTGGTGGCCAAGACCCATCCGGACCGTGCGGTCCTGGACGATATCCGCGATGGCCTGCTGCAGGCCGTCGGCCAGCCGCCGCCGCGACGCAGCCGCACGCCGGTTCCGGCAGGCGATCCACAGGGGGAGACAGGATCATGGTCATGAGGCTCTACGATCTGGCCGGCGCCAGCGACGACCACCGCTTCAGCCCGAACTGCTGGCGGGTGCGGATGGCACTCGCGCACAAGTCGCTGGAGGTGCAGACCCTGCCCTGGCGCTTCACCGAAAAGGACGAGATCGCCTTTTCGGGGCAGGGCACGGTCCCCGTGCTGGTCGATGGCGACACCAATGTGCACGACAGCTGGGACATCGCCGGCTATCTCGACCGCACCTATCCGCAGAAGCCGCTGTTCGACAGCGAGCAGTCCCGCGCCGAAGGCCTGTTCATCAAGCTGTGGGTGGAGACCCAGATCAACCCGATCATCGCCCGCATCATCCTGGTCGACCTGCACGGCATGCTGCACGACAAGGACAAGGAGTATTTCAAGGAAAGCCGCGAGAAGCGCTTCGGCATGGCGCTGGACTCGCTCTGCGCCGACCGGCCGGGCCAGATCGCGGCGCTGGTCACCGCGCTGACGCCGCTGCGCCAGATGCTGAAGGTGCAGCCCTATATCGGCGGCAAGTCCGCCAATTACGCGGACTATATCGCCTTTGCCGCGCTGCAATGGGCGCGCACGTCCGCGCCGGTCGAGGTGCTGGAGAGCGACGATCCCGTTCATGCCTGGCGCGAGCGGCTGCTGGACATGTATGACGGGCTGGCGCGGAACACGCCGCTGCCCAAGGCCGCCTGACAGGCGCGCCGGCCGTCCAGCCGGCGCACCCGCCCTGCCGTACCGGCCTGTCCCGCCCCGCATTGCCCATGCGAGGCACCGGTGCCGGTGCTTTGGCGGCTGTCGAGGAGCGTTCCGGGCGACCCGGCGGATCAGTCGTTCAGGGTCGCCCACATCTGCTGGTCGCGCTCGGCGGTCCAGATCTGCGGCCGGACATGGCCCTTCGCCTCGTCATAGGCGCGGGCCACGTTGAACGGCATGCAATGCTCGAAGATCACCCAGTTGTGGTAGCGCTTCTCCAGCTCCGGATAGGTATGGTCCCAGGTGTCCTTCAGGCTCAGCCCGCGGTCGGCGCAGGCCTTGACGGTCTGGAACAGGGCGGTGACATAGCCCTTCGTGCTCTCGATCGCTTCCAGGCAATCGCCCTTCGTCGTCAGGGCATCGCCGCGGCCCGGCACCAGCTTCTCCGGGCCCAGTTCCTTCAGCTTCTCCAGGGTCGCGGGCCAGTCCGTCAGATGGGCATCGCCGCAATAGGGGGTTGCGCCGAACTCCACCAGGTCGCCGGCGAACAGCACCTTTTCCTTCGGCAGCCAGGCGACCGTGTCGCCCTGGGTATGGCCCTTGCCCAGATGCATGATCTCCACCACCCGGTCCCGGCCCATGTACAGGGTCAGCCGGTCGTCGAAGCCCATCGTCGGCCAGGTCAGCCCGGGGATGCTCTCCACCGACTGGAACAGGCGCGGGAAGCGGCCGGCCTCGGAATCGTAGTCCTGCTGCCCGCGCTCCTGCACCATCTCCATGGTGTTGCGGCTGGCGATCACGTTGGGCGCGCCATAGGCGCTGGCACCCAGCACGCGGACCGCGTGGTAGTGGGTCAGCAGCACATGGTGGAACGGCTTGTCGGTGACCTCGCGGACCCGGCGGATCACGTCCTGCGCCATGACCGGGGTGGCCTGGGTGTCGGCCACCATCACGCCGTCATCGCCGACGATCACGCCGGAATTCGGATCGCCCTCGGCGGTATAGGCGAAGACGCCCGGGCTGAGCTCCGCGAAGGTAACGGTCTTTTCCTCAAGGTCGGCGGCGGATGCGAAAGCCTTGGCCATGGTCTCCCTCCCTCTTGCTTTATGCGGTATCGGGGCGATGAACGTTGCTGGTGCAACTATATAGGCGGGTCCGGCCGCATCGGCCAGAACCGAACGCAGGGAGGATTCTCGATGACCACGATCCTGACCGGCGGCTGCCTCTGCGGCCGCACCCGCTTCCGCCTGCGGACCGACAGCCTGGAGGCCGCCTATTGCCATTGCACGATGTGCCGCAGGGCGACCGGGTGCGCCGCCTGGCTGTTCCTGACCCTGCCGGCCTCCGGCCTGGACTGGCTGACCGCGCCGCCCAGCAGCTTCGCCTCCTCGCGCATCGCCAGCCGCAGCTTCTGCCCCGGCTGCGGCTCGCCCATGACGTTTCGGCTGAACGGCGCCGCGACCGTCGACGTCAGCGTCGGCTGCCTCGACACGCCGGGCCTGGTGCAGCCGGCGCGGCACCATGGCATCGAGAGCCGGCCGGCCGGCCTCGCCTTCCACGACGGGTTGCCGGTGCAGCGCAGCGAGGACAGCGCCGGACTGCTGGAGGCCTGGCGCCAGGCCTATGGCCCGGATGCGGAGCCCGGTCCCCCGTGGCGGCCGGACAGGGTGAACGAAGGCTAGGCCCGGTCCGGATACCTGCCGTGGCAGAACTGCTCGGCAGGGCTGCACCTTATCCCTTCCTTAAACTTTCGGCCGCATTGTCCGGCTTGCGGTACGCAACCCGGGCTTGAGACAGCGACGATCGTCCTCGGCACCGTCGGTCCGCCGCCATCACACAGGCCGGTTGCTGAAGAGGACGGTTCCATGAAGGCAATGATCTGCGCCCTGGCGCTGATCCTGGTGTCGGCGACATCCGCGATGGCGCGGCCCGACGTGAATGTCGATGACAACGGCGTCGCGATCCGCGGCTACGATCTGGTGGCCTATTTCATCGAGGGATCGCCGGTCGAAGGCAGCCGGTCGCACGAAGTGGTGCATGACGGGGTTCGCTACCGCTTCGCCAGTGCCGCGAACGCAGGCGCCTTCAAGGCCGATCCCGCCCGCTACCTTCCGGCCTATGGCGGCTTCTGCGCCTATGGCGTCGCCATGGGCAAGAAGTTCGACACCGACCCCCATGTCTGGAAGATCGTGGATGACCGCCTGTTCTTCGAGCATGATCCCGGCACGCGGGTGGTGTGGCAGCGCGACATCCCGCGGAACGTCGCGATCGCCGACCGGATCTGGCCCGAGATCAGCCAGACGCCGGGGACCAGTCCGGGCAAGTGACCGGCCGGGCCGGTGACCGATAACCCGGCCCGAGGGCACGGCATCCTGCGGCGCATCCTTGCGCCGGCCGACGCGTCTTCCAGCTTCCGGATGCTGGTGCGCATCCTGCCGATGACGATCCTCCTCTACATTGCGGCCGTGACTGTCCAGGAACACCGCCAGCACGGCCTGGCGCGTGACGCCCTGGTCGAGAAGCTGGACAGGGTCGCGGCGAGCCAGTCGATCATCCTGAGCGAGGCGGTCGGCGAGGGGAATGCCGCCGCCGTCCGGCTGCTGGTGGCGACGATCGTGGCGGATCCCGATGTCAGCGGCATCCGGGTCAGGCGCGCGGACGGCAGCATCATCGATGCCTTCGGCAGCGGCTATGACGGCACCGGCGACCTTGTGCGGCAGCACACGATCAACCAGGTCACGGCGCGCGGCTTCGAGGAGGTCGGCGACCTGGCGATCGCGATGTCGGAAGACCGGATCCGTGCTGCCGGGCGGCAATTGCTGATCGACCGGATCGTGGTTGCGGCAATTCTCCTCGTGATCGTGCTGGTGGCGCTGCAACTGGCCCATCGCGGCGTCGTGGCCCGGCCGCTGCAGCGCCTGCTGGCGTCGATCCGCGCCACCGAGCTGGAAGGCGTGCACCGGCCGGTCCGGGTCACCAGCAGGGACGAGATCGGCCGGGTCATCGAGGCCTATAACGCGATGCGGCTGAAGCAGGACCGCGTGGAGAGCGAATTGCGGGTGGCCAGGGACGAGGCGGAAGAGTCGAGCCGCGCGAAAAGCCGTTTCCTGGCCAATATGAGCCATGAGCTGAGGACCCCGCTGAACTCGATCATCGGCTATTCCGAAGGCATGCGCGAAGGCCTGTTCGGGGCTGTCGAGAACCCGGCGCACCGGGAGTATCTCGACCATATCCATACCTCCGGGGTGCTGCTGCACCGGTTGATCTCCGACATCCTGGACATTTCCCGCGTCGAGGCGGGCGCGGTCCAGGTCAGCCCCGGCGACGTGACTGTCGACGGCCTGTTCCGGCAGTGCCGGATGTTCGTGGCCGCGCAGATGGACCGCTCCGGCGTGACCCTGGAGATCGCTGCGCCGCAGGGCCTGCCCGACATCCGGTCGGACCCCGACCACCTGCTGCAGATCGTCCTCAACCTGCTGTCCAACGCCGCAAAGTTCACCGACAGGGGCGGCACCGTCACCCTGAAGGCCGCCCTTGCCGCATCCGGGGAGATCGAACTGTCGGTCGCCGACACCGGGGTCGGCATCGCGCCGGACCAGCAGGCGAAGGTGCTCGAGCCGTTCTACCAGGTCGCGCCGTCGTCGACGCGCAGCCACGAAGGCACCGGGCTCGGCCTCGCCATCACCCGGGCCCTGGTGGACCTGAACGGCGGCCGCATGGCCCTGCGCAGCAGCCCCGGCATCGGGACGACGGTAACGGTGACCATGCCGGCCGCCCCGGTCCGGGACGATGCCGCCCCGGCCGCTCCGCCCGCTCCGCCGGCAGGCTCAATCGGGTAGGGCCGCGACCGGCACGACGATCGCGAAGCGGTCCGCCAGCGCGGCCAGCGCCGCCCGCCGCGTCCCGGTCGAACAGGCCGCCGGCCGGCCCCTTGTGGGCAATATGCACCACCGTCGCACCTGCTGCCCGCGCGCGGGCCAGCAGGTCCTGCAGCCGCGCCAGGGCATCAGGGTCTTCGGTTCGGTCATCGGGCGGTCCTCCTTCGCGGCGATGGCGAAGCCTGCGCGGCCGGGCATGCAGGCTCAACCGGCAGATCAAGGGGGATCCATGAACCCGCCTCATGCCGGTCGAAGGCATGTTGCGGCGGCGCCGCGATTTGCCCATTCTCTGGACCAATCACGTCCTGGGCAGCGTCAGACTGCGTCAGTGGAGGAAATCATGCCCGTCTGGAATCCCGCCGTCAGCGACATCGTCATTCGCGACGCCTCCGACATTGCCGCCATCGAGCGCACGCCGTTCGAACAGATCACCACCGCCAGCAGCGCCTACGAGATCCTGGGGATCCATGCGGCGGAGCATCCGGACTGGCCGGCGATCGTCTTCATGACCTCGCCCGACCCGGCCGACCCGGCGGTGACCCTGACATTCCGGCAGCTGTTCGGCCGGGTCACCCAGTCGGCCAACCTGTTCCACAGCCTCAGCGACGGCGCGCCGCCGGTGGTGGCGCAGATGATGCCCGCCATGCCGCACGCCCATATGGCGCTGTGGGGCGGGGCCGCCGCCGGCGTGGCGATGCCGCTGAACTTCCTGCTGCGGCCCGACCAGCTGGCCGAGCTGATGAACGCGGCGAAGGTCACCGTGCTGGTCGCCCTGGGCCCGCACCCGGCCGTGGACATCTGGCAGAAGGTGCTGGCGGTCAAGGACATGGTGCCCAGCCTGAAGGCCGTGGTGCAGGTCACCGGCGAGGTGGCGCCGGGCCTGAACAATGTGCATGCCTTCGACGCAGCGGTCGGCGGCCAGCCGGCGGACCGGCTGGTCAGCGGCCGCAGCTTCGCGCTGGACGATATCGCGGCCTATTTCCACACCGGCGGCACCACCGGGGCCCCGAAGCTGGCGCAGCACACCAACCGCAACCATGTCGCCATGGCCTTCGGGGTCAGCCGGATGTGGGGGTTCGAGCCGCAGAAGGGCATCCTGAACGGCCTGCCGATCTTCCATGTCGGCGGCGCGCTGGATGCGGGCCTGGCGCCGCTGGCGGCAGGCGGCCATTTCCTGCTGGCCACCCCGGCCGGCCTGCGCGACCCGCGGGTGGTGCAGAACATCTGGCGCATCGCCGAGCATTTCAAGCTGGACGTGGTGGGCGGCGTGCCGACCTCGATCGTCGCCATGGCGCAGGTGCCGGTGGGCGAGGCGGACATCTCCTGCGTAAAGATGGCGCTGACCGGCGGCTCGCCGATGCCGGTGGAGCCGGCGCGCCAGTTCGAGAAGCGCTTCGGCATCCGGATCCACGAGATCTACGGCATGACCGAGACGTCCGGCAACGGCACCGTCAACCCCCGCCATGGCGAGCGGGTGGTCGGCTGCGCCGGCCTGCGGGTGCCCTATGTGGAGCTGATGGTGGCGAAGCTGGGCCCCGACGGCACGCCGTCGGAGGACTGCGCTCCCGAAGAGACCGGCGTGGTGATGTTCCGCGGGCCCACCGTGACGCCCGGCTATACCGACCCGCGGCGCAACGAAGGCGTGGTGCTGGACGATGGCTGGCTGGTCAGCGGCGATCTGGGCCGCATCGCCGCCGACGGGCGGCTGTGGATCACCGGCCGGGCAAAGGACCTGATCATCCGGTCGGGGCACAATATCGACCCGGCGATCATCGAGGCGGCGATGGACGCGCATCCGGCCGTGCTGAACAGCGCGGCCATCGGCATGCCCGACGAATATGCCGGCGAGCTGCCGGCGATCTACGTCACCCTGAAGGAAGGCGCCAAGGCCACCGAGCAGGAGCTGCACGACTGGCTGGCGGAGCATATCTCCGAGCGCCCGGCCCTGCCGAAGGCGGTGCATATCATCCCGGAGATGCCGCTGACCGGCGTCGGCAAGATCTTCAAGCCGGCGCTGCGCTGGGACAGCACCAGGCAGGTCTTCGAGGCCCGGCTGGCCGACCTGGCCAAGGCCCATGGGGTCACGGCGCAGGTCGCGGTCGGCGAAGTGCCCGGCACCGGCATCGTCGCCACGATCACCCTGGCCGGCACGCCCGACGACAAGGCGGCGGTGGAGGGTGCCGTGTCCGAGCGGCTGGGCGCCTTCACCCTGCAGCCCTGGCGCCTGGCCTGGGCCTGAGGCGGGCCGGCCCGATGGACTTCCACAGCCTGGCCTATGCGGTCGACGACCGCATCGCGACGATCACCCTGAACCGGCCGGAGCGGCTGAACGCCATCGACGACCATATGCCGGGCGAGATCCGCCGGGCCGTCGCGCTGGCGAACGACGACGATGCGGTCCATGTCATCGTGGTGAAGGGGGCCGGCCGCGCCTTCTGCGCCGGCTACGACCTGAAGCTCTATGCCGAAAGCGACGGCCCCAATGCCGGCGTGCAGCCGATGCCCTGGGACCCGATGGTCGACTACAAGATGATGAAGGGCTTCACCGAGGACTATCAGAGCCTGTGGCGCAGCTACAAGCCGACGATCGCCCAGGTCCATGGCCATGCGGTGGCCGGCGGCAGCGACATCGCGCTGTCCTGCGACATCCTCATGATGGCCGAGGATGCGCGCATCGGCTATCCGCCGGCGCGGGTCTGGGGCTGCCCGACCACGGCGATGTGGGTCTACCGGGTCGGCGCCCAGGTGGCGAAGCGGATGCTGTTCACCGGCGACCTGATCGACGGGCGCGAGGCGGTCGGCTACGGCCTGGCGCTGGAGGCGGTGCCGGAAGACGCGCTGGCGGGCCGGGTCACGGCCCTTGCCGGGCGCATGGCCGGCGTGCCGAAGAACCAGCTGATGATGCAGAAGCTGATGGTCAACCAGGCCTTCGACAATATGGGAATGGCGAACACGCAGATGATCGCGACCCTGTTCGACGGCATCACCCGCCACAGCCCGGAAGGCATGTGGTTCAAGCAGCGGGCGGAGGAGGTCGGCTTCCAGCAGGCGGTCCGCGAGCGGGACAGCGGCGAGCCGATCCCGGAGGGCCGCGAAGGCCTGCGACTGAACCGGTAGCCCGGCGATGCCCCGCGCGCCGAAGGCGGCCTTCGTCCCCGACCCCGAGCAGATGGCGCTCTGGCCCGAGGTCTCGGGCAATACCCTGAACGGCCTGGGCGAGGCGACCCCCCGCCGCCCCAGCCCGGTCTACTGGCACGCGCCGGATGCCACGCCGCACGGCCACCTGCAGAAGTACTTCTATGCGCGCAACGCCGATGCGGTCGGGGCGGCGGAGGCGCGTGCCCGCCGGCAGGCGATCCTCGACGCCCCGGTCGCCGACCTGGCCCCCGAGCCCGTGCATCGCGCACCGGCCGACTGGAGCGAGGCGGTCAAGCGGGTCGCGCGCGAGGCCGGCGCCGAGCTTGTCGGCATCGCGCCGTTCCGCGCCGACTATGTCTTCGACGGCATGGCGGTGCCGGACTGGGACTGGATGGTGATGATCGGCGTGGCGATGGACCACGACACGATGATGACCGCGCCCAGCAGCCCGGCACTGAACGAGATCGTCGACCAGTATGGCCGCGGGACGCAGGTGGCGAAGCACCTGGCGGGCTGGCTGCGGGGCCAGGGCTGGGACGCGCTGGGCCATGGCGGCCCCGCCGCCGGGCCCGCGGTGCTGATCCCCGCGGCGATCGCGGCCGGCCTGGGCGAGCTGGGCAAGCATGGCTCGCTGATCAATGCGGAGCTCGGCTCCTGTTTCCGGCTGGCGGTGACCTTCACCTCTGTGCCGCTGCTGGCGGACCGGCCGGCGGAGATGGCGGTGGACGATTTCTGCGCCGGCTGCCGGGTCTGTTCCGACGCCTGCCCGCCGGATGCCATCCATGCCGACAAGCAGCAGGTGCGCGGCGTGGACAAGTGGTATGTCGATTTCGACAAATGCCTGCCGTACTTCAACGAGGCGATGAGCTGCGGCATCTGCGTCGCCGTCTGTCCCTGGAGCCGGCCCGGCGTGGGGCCGCGCCTGCTGGCGAAGATGGCGCGGCGGCGCGACAAGCGGAAGGACGCAACATGAAGGTTGTCATCACCGGCGCGGCCGGTTTCCTGGGGCGCAAGCTGGCCGCCGCCGTTCTCGAGCGCGGCCGCCTGACCGGCGCCGACGGCACGGAGCAGCCGGTCGACGAGCTGGTCCTGTTCGACCATGTCGAGCCCGCCTCGCCGCGGCCCGGGGACAACCGGGTCAGCCTGCACAAGGGCGATATCGCCGACCGCAAGCTGGTCGCCGGCCTGGTGGGCAGCGACACCCAGAGCCTGTTCCACTTCGCCTCCGTCGTCAGCGCCGGGGCGGAGGAGGATTTCGACCTGGGCTACCGCACCAACCTGGATGGCATGCTGGCGGTGCTGGAGGCCGCGCGCGCAACCGACCACCGCACCCGCATCGTCTTCACCTCCTCGCTCGCCACCTTCGGCGGCAAGTGGGACACGGCGGTGGACGACGACACGCCGCAGACGCCGCAGACCTCCTACGGCACGCAGAAGGCGATCGGCGAACTGCTGGCCAACGACTATTCCCGCAAGGGCTTCGTCGATGCCCGCTCGGTGCGCCTGCCGACCATCGCGATCCGCCCGGGCCGGCCGAACAAGGCGGCCTCGACCTGGGTTTCCTCGATCATCCGCGAGCCGCTGCAGGGCGAGGAGACGATCTGCCCGGTGACCGGGGATGCCCGCATGGTGGTGCTCTCGCCGCGCCTGGCGGTGGCCGGCCTGGTGAAGCTGCACGAGCTGCCGGACGGGGCGCTGGGGCCGTGGCGCTCGCTGAACTTCCCCGGCGAGACCTACAGCGTGGCCGAGATGGTGGCCGCCCTGCGCGCCGTAGGCGGCGAGGACGCGGTCGCGCGCATCCGCTGGGAACCCGACCCCGCGGTGCAGAAGATCGTCGCCGGCTGGCCGGCCGAATTCGGCTGGGAGAAGGCCCGCGCGCTGGGCTTCGCCCCGGACGAGTCGATGGAGGCGGTGATCCGCGCCTTCGTCGAGGACGACATGGTGCGGCCGGCGGGCGGGTGAGGCGGGGCCGCGGCCCACCTCCCATCGTCATCCTCGGCCCCCGAGCCGAGGATGACGGGAGGTGGTCCGGGCGCGTCAGGCAGGCATGTGTTGCCGGGCGGGCCGCAGCGGCGCCCTACCGGCCGGCCGCGCCGGCGATATAGCCGTCGTGGACGTCTTGCGCCCGGGCATAGTCCGGCTGGTAGCGCACGCTCGCGTAGTGCGACGCCTTTTCCGCCTCCGCTGCCCGCTTGCCCAGTTCCGCCGTATCGCCGAAGCCCAGCACCTCGCGGGCCAGTTCCGTGAGCGGGCCGTCGACCTGGTACTCGGTCCGCTGCATGGTCAGGAGGTTGATCAGGTAGAGCGGCGTGCCGTTGAACTTCTCGAACATCTCATGGCGGCTGCCCCATTCGGTGAGGAAGCGTTCGCTGATCTGCCGGAAGATCTTGATCCGGTCATGCGCGCTGATTTCCGAGCCACGCAAGGCGTCCGCCAGCTTCGGGCCGATATAGGGATCGTCCAGCTCCCGCTTCGTCGGCTGGATCACGACGCCGCGCCCGCAGAAGTCGATCAGGATGTTCACCATCCTGTGCTGGTTCTCCAGATAGTGGGCGCGGCCGAAATCGACATAGATGTTGTTCGGCTTGAACAATCCGCCCGGCGTCGCGAAGCCGGTCTCTTCCGCGGCGATCATGAAGGCGCGGCAGGTCTCGCGGAAGCGGATCAGCTCGGCCAGCTGCGACTGCACCATCGGGTTGCCGCCGGTGCCCAGCGACTGGGTGAGCAGCAGGGCGATGCCGACCATCAGCTCGGCATGGACGCAATGGCGGATCTGGGTCTCCAGATGCACCCAGTCGAACTGGCGCTGCGGGTACCACTTCGCATGATCGGGATTGCCGATATGCTGCACCTGCGCCCAGGGGATGAGAACGTCATCGAAATAGACCATGGCGTCGAGTTCGTCGCCGATCGAGGCCAGCGGCCGGTCATAGGGATCGGCGTCGGGCTCGGCGTTCGACTTGCGGGCGACGACGCAGATTCCCGGGGTAGCGATCGGCACCAGGGCATAGATGGTCTGCTCCGGGGTCTGACCGGGCCGCCACAGATTGCCGATCAGCAGATGGTTCGCGAACGGGACCGAGGTGCCGATCGCCTTCCAGCCGCGGACGAGGATGCCATCCTCCCGCTCCTCGACGATCTTGAGCATCGGCGTCTCCGCCATCGCGTCGTCGCGGCCGCGGTCGTACTGCACGTCCAGGAACATGGGCGAGATTGCCAGGTCCCGTGACGTGATCTCGTCCCACTGGCGCTGGATGTTGCCCGACAGGTCGCGATGTCCGTTCTTGAAGCGCGAATTCTCCGACCAGGGCTTCGGGTCGTCGACCTGCGTGAACATGACGACATTCATGCCGGCCGGCGGCCGCGTGAAGATGCCACCCTTGAAATGCCGGAACAGGAAATCGGTGTAGCGGCGGCGGCGCGCGGCATCCTCCTTCGTCCGCGGCAGGAACCAGTGCATCGACTGGCGCTGCCCGCTTTCGTCGACGAAGGTGGCGATATCCTGGTTCGCCGGATCCAGATGCAGGTCGTAATACTCAGCGATCGCCTGGGCATATCCCCGGGTCGCCGGATGGGTGGTGAGGTCGTCGATCTGCTCGCCGCCGACATAGACCTTGCGGCCGTCCCGCAGGGACTGCAGATATTCCTTGCCTGTCCTCATGACGTTTCCCCGTTCTTTCCGTTGGTGGTTGCGAGTTGACGTTGGAAGGTGGCGGCGTCCCAGTAGTCCTCGCTGCACTGGATGACGCCCCGCTCCACCCGAAGCAGGTGCAGCCCCTTGAGGGCCACCGCCTGTCCTTGCGGCGCGAAGGGCCCCATCTGCCGCTGCAGGGTCGCCGTGAGCAGGTAGGGGATCGCGATGCCGCCCCGGCCGTCATCGACGGCCGCGCGCCCGGCCCAATGGGCGTCGGGAAACCATTCGAAGAACCGCGCCAGGCCGTCGGCGATGGCCTCGCGGCCGGTCCGGGCGCGGTCCTGCGCGATCTCCCGGTGCACCGCATCGATGTCGTAGAGCTCCGCCACGGCACCCGGGTCGTGGCGGTTATAGGCTGCGTAGAGCCGGCCCGGCAGGTCGCTCAGAGCCATCGCTGCGCTCCTGCCATGGCCGGCGAATCCTCGAGCGCCACGCCGTACTGGTAACGGCCTTCGCCGTACAGCAGGGGAGGTCGCGGCGGCGGTGCCACGATGGCTTCCACGGTTCCGATCACGACGAAATGCGACGCAACGGGCCGAGCTTCGACAAGGCTGCAGTCGAATGTCGCGAGCGAGCCGGGCAGCACCGGCATGACGATACCGTCCGGCAGGCCGGCTGCGGGGACCTCGTAGCCGTCGAGATGCTTCGCTTCGCCCGGGCGGGCGCAGAACCGGCAGAGATGCAGCTGGTCCTGGCTCAGGAGGTTCAGCGAGAATCGCCGATCGCGAACGATATCGGCGGCGGTCACGGTGCGTGCGTTGATGCAGACGAGCAGGGTCGGCGGGTCCATGCTCACGGCGGTGAAGGCGTTGACGGTCATTCCCCAGCCGCGGCCATCGTTGCGGGTCGCCACCACCGAAACGCCGCCGACCACCCGCCGCATCATCCGCCGGAAGGCATCCGGCGCGGCGCTGCCCGCGACGTCCCATGACGGAATGCCGGGCGGACCGGCCGCTTCGGTATCCATGCGCGTATCGGGGTCCATCTGGGTCACCTTCGATCGGAGGGGTGCCGGCAGGAAAAGGCTATGGCTTGCACGAATAGCCGTCCAATCGATAATTCGTATTCCAAGTATTGATCTGATGGATATATGAGGGCCGCAGCATGAACCTCCGGAGCGTCGACCTGAACCTGCTTGTCGTGCTGGATGCCCTGCTGGCCGAGCGCAATGTCAGCCGCGCCGGGCAGAGGCTGGGGCTCAGCCAGTCGGCGACGAGTGCCGCACTCGGCCGTCTTCGCGGACTGTTCGGCGACCCGCTCCTGGTCCGTGCCGGCCGTTCCCTCGCCCTGACTCCGGCGGCCGAGAGCCTGGTCGCCCCGCTCCGCGACATCCTCGGCCAGATCGAGCAGGCGCTGGTCGCGCGCCCGGCCTTCGACCCGCAGGCCGACAGGCGCACCTTCACGATCAGCGCCTCGGACTATGCCACCCTGGTGCTGCTTGCCCCCCTGGTCCGCAGCCTGGCCATCGCGGCCCCGGGGATCACGATCCACCTGCTGCCGCGCTTCCGGGACGTGGAGCATGTCCTGAAGGCGGACCAGGCGGATATCGTCGTGGAGCCGCGCGAGCTGTTCGGCACCGCCAGCTTTCCGTCCCAGCCGCTGTTCGCGGACCGTTGGCTATGCGCCGTCGACGCCGGCAACCCGCATGCCGCCGCGCCGGCGCTCACCATGGCGCAGTACCTGCAGATGCCGCACATGGTCTACGGCATCGGCATGGACCGGCAGCTCAACCTTGCCGACCGGCATATCGGCCAGATGGGCGTGCAGCGCCGCATCGAGGTCACCCTGGAGAGCTTCCTGCTGGTGCCGTTCCTGCTGCAGGGCACGCCGATGGTCAGCGTCATGCTGGAACGGGCGGCCCGGCGGCTTGCCGCGAACACCAATGTCCGCCTGCTGGAACCGCCGATGGCCCTGCCCGACATCCACGAGGCAATGTACTGGCACCCGCGCCATACCGCCGATCCGGGGCATCGCTGGCTGCGCGAGCGGCTCCGGGCGATCGCGGCAGCGCTATGAGGCGTCAGTGATGCGCGAGACATCGGTGTCGCAGAGGGCGCCTTCCAGCCAGGATCCCGGCTCGGGGGGCCGGGATGACGGCGAAGGGCGGGGACGCCGCGAGGCCCCTACAATGCCGTCGTCCCGGCCGCCGAGCCGGGAGCCATGGCGCCGTCGATCCTGCCGTTCTCAGAACGGTGTCGGGTCCAGGAAGCGCCGCAGGACATTCCCGGTGATGCGCGAGACATTGTTGTCGTAGCCGTTGTGGGAGAGGCTGCCGGCCCAGGCGATCGAGCTGGTGGAGAACACCGCGCCGCCGGCCGGCGTCTCGAAGAACACCATGTCGGCGCGCACCAGGGGATCTTCCTGGCCGCCCTGGCCGGGATAGTTGATCAGGATCTCCTCGCAGACCACCAGGTAGATGTCGGTATGGTTCTCCGAGGAGGCCAGCACCAGCGCGTTGGGCGGAGTGCCGAGCAGGCGGTCGGCGCGGTCCAGTTCCAGCCCGGCGGCGCCGCCGCCGATCAGCCCGAAATCGCCGATGATCTGGTCCGGCACGCCGTCGAAGACGAAGGCCGCGCGCGGGTCGTCCGCGCCGGGCTGGCGGCGATAGTGGGAGGAGATGTCGAAGCCCTGCGCGGAGAACCCGGTCCCTGCCATGATCTGCGGCGGGCGCCCCTGGCGCCGCCAGAGCCCGCCATATTCGCCGGTGAAGGCATGATAGTACTCGCCCGGTTCGGCCGCCCAGGCGCGGATGCCGTCCTCGTTGCGGCGGACCTCCATCACGCCGGGCTTCGACGGGTGGTAGGCGATCCGCCAGTACCAGCCATTGGCGCCGAGATACATCAGGCGGCCACCGCGCTTCTTGAACGCGTCCATGGCATCCCACATCGCCGTCGAGTGGTATTCCGGATGGGTGCCGGTCATCACCACGTCATAGCCGTCCAGCGCGGCCAGCCCGTCGTGATGCAGGTCCTCGTCGGTGATGCAGTCGAAGGCGAAGCCCTGCGCCTCCAGCCAGTCGGTGATATGCGTGTCGGCGTTGAACTGCCACAGCGCCGACCCGATGCCGCCCACCCAGGACTGGTAGTCGGGGCGCATGTTCAGGATCGGCCGCAGGCGGGAGCTGTAGCAGATGCCGCTGCCGTCGGAATGGGTGTCGTAGCAGGAGCCGCCGAAATTGCGGTTCTCCGCCAGGAAGACATCGTTGGGCGACAGGATCGGGAGCCGCCCGGCCAGCACTTCCGCCTTCGCGCCGTCGATCGCCATATGCTCGTTGGCATAGGCCATGTAGCTGGCGGTCGGCACCAGGAAGACGGCCTTGGCGCCCGCTTTGCCCCTGGGGGCGCGGACCACGAAGGGCATGAAATCCTCCTGCCCCTCCGCGATGCGCACCCGGGCGGCGTAGAGGCCCGATGTCAGCCCGGCCGGCACGGTCAGGGTGAAGTCGGTCTCCCAGCCGCAATCGTAGAGGTCGTCGTCGTGGAAATGGATCGCGCCATATTCGTCGGGCGCCCGCTGCCAGTTCATCTCCCGGCCGGTCCAGTTATGGCCCTTCATGGCACGGACCGGCAGGTTCACGGTCTCGCCATGCAGCCCGTTGGGCGAGATGTCGGTGACCGTCTCGCCGCCGATCCCCTGGCCGAAATCCCAGCGCGCGACCAGCGCCGGCTGCGCCGCCGCAGGAAGCCGTCCGGTCAGGACCCGCTCCAGCCCCAGGGCGTCCAGCACCCCCCTCGATACGGCAGGACTGTCGATCTTCCCGTTATAGTGCCCGGCCGTGCGCAGGCGGTCGCCCACTGTTCCGACCCGGTGCGCCGCGAACAGCAGGGGCTGCGCGGCATCGGCCGGGGCGACCGCAGCCCGGGCCGTCACCCGGGCCGCATCGTCGGTCCGCGCATAGGCCGTCTGCGGCACCTGGTGGATCACCACCTCGCCGGTCGCGGCATCGAAGCTGGCGGCGGCGAGATACCATTCGCGCGCGACCACCGGCCTGCCGCTGCCGACCGTCGCCACCTTGCCGCTGCCATCGCCGAGGGTCAGGGCGACGCAGCCGTCCCGATCCAGGCCCAGGATGAAGCCGGCCTTCCGGCCTTCGTCCCAGCGGGCGATCAGCGACTGCGCGCCCTGCCCCGGCAGGGTCGGCCAGATCATCGCCTGCAGGGTGAAACTCTCCAGCGCGGCGAACAGCGGGTGGTCGGGCACCAGGGCATAGGAGCCGGCCAGCGCCTCCTGCCGGCGGCCCGGATACTGCCCGTCGATCTCCGTGGCGACCGGCTCGAACCGGCAGCCGGGGCGGGCAGGATTGCTGTCGCCATGCACGATGCGGACGATCGAGGCCTCATAGGCCTGTTCCTCCAGGCTCGACACCATGAAGGCGATCCGCTCGCCGGGGCGGGCGCTGATCTTGTCGCTGTAGCCCAGGATCGATTTCATGCATCCCCTCAGTCTTCGAGCGTCTCGCCGGTCGCCTGTTCCCAGCGCATCTTGAAGACCTCCCACTCCGCCTCCTCCTGCGAATGGAAGACGCGGTTGTGGTGCATCCGGATCTTCTGGCCGCGCCGCGCCGGCAGTTCCGCCAGCACGAACTCCTCGTGCGGGCGGGTGCAGACCAGCACGTACTTGCCGCCCGGTTCCTGGCCGCGCAGGACATTGAGGACGCGCTGCAGGGCCGGGCTGTGATGCCCGACGGGGTTCTTCCGGAATTCTTCCACCAGATGCCGGTCGGCGGGACCGAGCTTGTAGTTCGACACCTGTCCGCCTCCTGGAGCGCTGTTCGGTTCGTACGACAGTAGGAGAACCGGCAGCGGGCTGTCCATCGGCAGCCCCGGTGGCCGCTACTGCGCCGCCTTGTCCTGGCGGAACGGAAGGCGGTCAGGCGCGCGACCGGTCCAGGGTGGCGGAGCGCCCGTCGAACTGCAGGCGGCTGACCGCCGGCGCGGTGCTGGCGATCTGGCGCCCGCGGCGGATCACGTGCAGGCGGGGCGCGCGCAGGCGGATCGCCTCGATCGGGTCGTCGGCCTGCAGCACCACCATGTCGGCATGGCAGCCCGGCGCCAGGCCATAGCCGTCCAGCCGCATGATGGTTGCCGCCGTCCCGGTCACCGAGGCGAAGCAGGAGCGCAGCGCCTCACGGCCCGACAGATGGCCGACATGGGCGGCCATCCAGGCGACGTCGAGCATGTCGGCGGTGCCCAGCGGGTACCAGGGGTCCAGCGTGCTGTCCTGCCCGAACGCGACCAGGCAGCCCGCCGCCTTCAGCTCCGCGACCCGGGTCATGCCGCGCCGCTTCGGATAGCTGTCGAAGCGGCCCTGCAGCATCATGTTGGCCAGCGGATTGGCGATCACGTGCATGCCGGCGGCGGCCATCTGCGGGATCAGCCGGCCGGCGAAGAAATTGTCCATGGAATGCATCGAGGTCAGGTGCGACGCCGTCACCATCCCCTGCAGTCCCAGGCGCTGGCTCTCGTAGGTCAGGTCCTGGATGAAGCGCGACAGGGGATCGTCGTTCTCGTCGCAATGCATGTCGACCATGGCGCCGCGGTCCGCCGCGATCTCGCAGAGCGCGGTGACCGAGCGACGCCCCAGTTCGGCGGTCTGTTCCAGATGCGGCGCGCCGCCGACCACCTCGAAACCCATGTCCAGCACGGCCGCGACGCTGTCGGCCATGGTCGGCCGGCAGAAGAAGCCCATCTGCGGGAAGGCGATCAGCTGCAGGTCCAGGTAGGGGGCGACGTCCTTTCGCACCTGCGCCATGACCTCGGCGGCGAGCAGGCGGTCGTCGGTCACGTCCACATGGCTGCGGATCGCCAGCATCCCCTGCGCGACCGCGATGTCGCAATAGCGCATCGCCCGCCGGTACAGCCCGTCCGCGTCGATCATCGGCTGCATCTCGCGCCACAGGCCGATGCCCTCCGCCAGGGTGCCGGATTCGTTGAACCTGCCGTTCAGGCCGAGGCTCAGGGTGGCGTCCAGATGGAAATGCGGATCCACGAAGGGCGGCGTCACCAGCCGGCCGGCCGCATCGATCTCCACGGCGGCCGTGGCGTCCAGCGCCGGCCGGACCTCGGCAATGCGCGCGCCGTCGACGCCGATATCGACGCCGGTGCGGCCGTCCGGCAGGGTGGCGTTGCGCAGGATCAGCGACAGGGTCATCGGGTTCCCCCTACTAGGATGATGGCAGGTTGGCCCATGATGGACCGGGCGCCGCGCGGTGGCGACTGTCGTGTCCGGCGGCTCGGTTCGCCCTGGGCGTCGGACGGTGTCCCGGAACCGGGCGGAAGATGCGCCGCGATCCGGCCGTCCGCGATCGGCAGGTCCATGGCCGGCGCGCTGCGGCCCGCGGATTCCGGCAGGCGCCCGCCGCGCACGATCGTCTTCGGTCCGATCTGTCAGCGCCCATCCGGCGGTGCCCCGGCTCCGGCGGATCCGGGCATGGCAATCCGGTGCCAGCCCCGCCTGTTCCCCTGTGCCGGCGGTTCCGCTAGAACCCGGGCATCCGCCCGGCCCGGCCCGGCCCGGGCGTGCCAGCAGGCCGCCGATGTTCGCACCGCTCGCAGACCGCCGCTTCCGCCATCTGTTCGCCGCGCAGGCCGTCGCGCTGTTCGGCACCGGCCTGACGACGGTGGCGCTGAGCCTGCTGGCCTACGACCTGGCCGGCGGCGATGCCGGGGCGGTGCTGGGCACCGCGCTGGCGCTGAAGATGGTCGCCTATGTGACGATCGCGCCGATCGCCGGCGCCTTCGCCCACCGCCTGGACCGGCGCCGCCTGCTGGTGGCGCTGGATCTCGGCCGGGCCGCCCTGGTCCTGGCCCTGCCCTTCGTCGATGCGGTCTGGCAGGTCTATCTGCTGATCTTCCTGGTCAATGCCGGGTCCGCCGCCTTCACCCCGGTGTTCCAGGCGACCATCCCCGACGTCATCCGCGACGAGGCGGGCTATACCCGGGCGCTGTCGCTGTCGCGCCTGGCCTATGAACTGGAGAGCCTGGCCAGCCCGGCGCTCGCCGCCCTGGCCCTGCTCGCCATCAGCTATGACGGCCTGTTCCTCGCCAATGCCGGCACCTTCCTGGCCTCCGCCCTGCTGGTGGCGACAATCGCCCTGCCGGCGGCGCAGGCGCCGGAGCGGGCCGGCGGCATCGTCGACAGCCTGACCTTCGGCCTGCGCATCTACCTGCGCACCCCGCGCCTGCGCGGCCTGCTGGCCCTGGCGCTGGCGGTCGCGGCGGCGGGCGCCATGGTCATCGTGAACACCGTCGTTCTGGTGCGCGACCGGCTGGGCGGCGATGACAGCGACACGGCGCTGGCCTTCGCGGCCAGCGGCGGCGGCGCAATGATCGTCGCCCTCGCCCTGCCGCGCCTGCTGGACCGCTGGCCGGACCGCCCGGTGATGCTGGCGGGCGGCCTGCTGCTGGCCGCCGCGCTGCCGGCCGGGCTGGCGGTGCCCGGCCTGGCCTGGCTCTTGCCGGTCTGGCTGCTGCTGGGGGCGGGCGCCGCGCTGATCCAGACGCCGGCCGGCCGCCTGCTGCGGCGGTCCGCCACCGCGGGCGACCGGCCGGCCTTGTTCGCGGCACAGTTCGCACTGTCGCATCTCAGCTGGCTGGCTACCTATCCGCTGGCCGGCTGGGGCGGCAGCCTGCTGGGGCTGGACGCGATGTTCGCGATCCTGGCGGCGCTCTGCCTGGCGGCCACCGTGGCGGCGGCCCTGCTCTGGCCGGCGGGCGACCCGGCGGTGCTGCCGCATGTCCATGCGGCGCAGCGGCACGACCATCTGCATGTGCATGACGATCATCACCGCCATGCGCATGAGGGCTGGGAGGGGCCGGAGCCGCATCGCCATCCGCACCGTCATGCGCCGCTGCGCCATGCCCATGCCTTCACGGTCGACCTGCACCACCCCGCCTGGCCGCGCAGCTGAGCGCGGCGGGCAGGCGGCGATCAGGGCAGGTCGTAGCCGCTGATGCAGACGATGGTGCGGACCGCCGCCTCCGGCTTCGGATGGCTGAAGCCGAGATCGGCGGTGCGGTCCGTGCCGTCACGCGTCGGGCCCGGGCCGGTTCAGCCGGACGGGTTCAGGGCAGCCGCGAACTGCGCCGCGTGGGTCAGGACACCGCGCACCGCGATCTCCACGCCGATAGCGATCAGGACCAGGCCGAAGACCCGCTGGAACACCTGAAGGCCGGTCGCGCCCAGGATACGCACCACCGGAATCGCAGCCAGCAGGATCAGCCATGTGGCGAAGGCACATGCGGCAGTGATCGAGATCAGGATGATCTCATGCACCAGCCCGTTGCCGTGACCCTCGAGCATCATCTGGGTCATCGCCCCGGGACCGGCCAGCATCGGGATCGCCAGCGGCACGACCGCCACCTGCAACGGCGCAGGCCCGGCACGCTGCGGCCGGGCCGGATCGGCCCGCACCGGCTCCGGCCCGGCCATCAGGACGAACCCGTTCATCGCGATGATCGCGCCCCCGGCAATCTGGAAGGAGGCCAGCGAAGTGCCGAGGGCGGTGATCAGCGCCTCGCCGACATGCAGCACCAGGCCCAGCACCAGGAACAGGGCGATGCAGGCTATGGAAGCGGTCGCCACGCGGTCCCGCAGCGGCATATGCGCGGTGAGGCCGATGAACACCGGCGCGACGCTGAACGGTGTCAGGAGGGCGAACAGGGCGAGCGCAAAGCGGCTATGCTCGCTCCAGTCGGTCATCCCGCCACGCTCCCCGCCGGGCCGGGATCAGGCAGCGCGGCGCAGCGCCCGGCCGGGCCGGGCGCCGGTGGCGGCGCCGTCCCGCCAGACGATCTCCCCGTTCACCGCCACCAGGCCGATGCCGGCGGAGGCCTGGATCGGATTGTCGAAGCTGGCCCGGTCGATCACCGTTACCGGGTCGAACAGGACGAGGTCGGCCCAGGCACCCGGCACCAGGCGCCCGCGGTCGCGCAGGCCGAAGGTATCCGCCGGCAGCGCGGTCATGCGGCGCACCGCCTCCTCCAGCGGCATCAGGTTCAGGTCGCGCACGTAATGGCCCAGCACCCGGGCGAAGGTGCCCCAGAGGCGGGGATGCGGCCGCGGGTCGTGCGGGATGCCGTCTGAGCCGATCATCGCCAGCGGGTGGCGCAGCACGGTCTGCACATCGGCCTCGTCCATCATGAAATAGATCGCGCCGGCCGGCTGCAGGCGCTCCGCCATCGCCAGGTCGGTCAGGCCATGCTCGGCGGCCAGGTCGTGCAGGTAGCGCCCGCCGGCATCGGGCAACGCCTCCGACCAGGTGATCATCACCTTCTCCGCCATGGCGATGCGTTGCGGCAGCAGCACGGTGGAGCCGGCGGCATAGGGATAGACGTCGAGCGCCACCTTCTGCGTCGCGGCGGCGGCATCGATCTGCGCGAGCGAGCGCTTGACCTTGCCGAAGTTCGGCCGGCCCGTCGCCTTGTGGTGGGAGAAGATTACCGGCAGCCCGCCGTCGCGGCCGATCGCCAGGGCCTCCGCCACCGAGTCCTCCAGCGCATCGCCCTCGTCGCGCAGATGGGTGGCATAGAGCCCGCCGCTGGCGCCGGCGATGCGCGCCAGCGCGACGATCTCCGAGGTGGGTGCGGCAATCGCCGGCGGATAGAACAGCCCGGTGGACAGCCCGATCGAGCCGGCCGCCATCGCCTTCTCCACCTCGCGGCCCATCTGCGCGATCTCCGGCCCGGTGGCCGGACGGTCCAGGTCGTGGCCCATGGCACAGAAGCGCAGGGTCTGGTGGCCCAGCAGGAAGACCGAATTGGTCACCGGCCGCGCGTCGTCCACCGCCTCCAGGTAGCGGCCGAATTCGGCGAAGCGGTACCAGTCGGTGCCCAGCAGGTCGAGCGGCGGCACCGGCCGCTCCTGCGTCACCAGCGGCGCCAGCGACACGCCGCAATTGCCGGCCACGACCGTGGTCACGCCCTGGCTGACCTTCGGCGTCATCGCCGGGTCGGACAGCAGCAGGCGGTCGTCATGGGTATGCGCGTCGACGAAACCGGGGCAGAGCACCTGCCCGCCGGCATCGACCTCCCGGTCCGCCGCCAGCTCCGGCAGCAAGCCGAGCGCAAGGATCCGGCCGCCGGCGACCGCCAGGTCGCCGCGCCGGGCCGGGCCGCCGCTGCCGTCGATCAGGACGGCGTTGCGGATCACGAGGTCTGCCTTGTCGGGCATGGCGGTCCTTCGGTGTCGGGGCGGGTCAGTGCATGCGGCGGCGGATATAGGCCGCCGCGAGGCCGACCGCCACCAGGAAGACGGCGAGGCCGATCCAGGGCCCGGCCGGCGCCTGGTCGAGGTTGGCAAGCTGCAGCGGATCGCCATTGCCGGAGGTGACGATCAGGATGGCGATCAGCACGCCGAACATCGAGGCGCCGACGATCATGCCGGCGGAGACCAGGGTGCCGGTGCCGCCGGCGGCTTCCTCGGAATCGGTGGCCGAGGCATGGCGCCGGCCGCGCTCCAGCAGGTGGTTCAGCACCGCGCCGGCAAGGATCGTCACCGAGATCATCGAGGGCAGGTACATCGCGATGCCCACCGCCAGCGGCGAGATATGCACCTCCCAGCCCAGCCGCGCGGCGATGCTGTTCCAGATCACCAGGAGAATGCCGCCGGCAACGCCGATGCCGATGAAGGTCCAGTTCAGGGTCGCCGACACGATGCCGCGGCCCAGGGTCTGGATCATCATCGCCTGGGGCGCCTGCAGCACGTTGCCCGGGTCCATGCCGGCCCGCGGCAGCGAGCCGCCCATGCCATAGGCGTTGTAGAGCAGCTCCATGATCGGCGGCACGACCAGCGCGCCCACCGCGACGCCGAAGATCAGGCTGGCCTGCTGCTTCCAGGGTGTCGCGCCGACCAGCTGCCCGGTCTTCAGGTCCTGCAGATTGTCGTTGGCGATCGAGGCGACACCGAGCACCCCGGTCGCCATGAAGACCGAGGCCGCCACCAGGAAGATGCGCAGGGTATCGTCCTGGCTGCCGTCGCCCGGCGCGAACCACAGGGTCAGCACCACCGCGCCGCCCAGCAGCGCGAGCACCGCGATGCCGGAGATCGGGCTGGAGGAGGATCCCAGCAGGCCGGCCATATAGCCCGCCGCCGAGGCCATCAGGAAGCCCGACAGCAGGACATAGAGGCTGGCGAAGACCACCAGCGCCCAGTAGGTGCCGCCGCTGATCGCCGCCGGCCCGTCGGCGATGAAGTCGATCATCAGGATCACGAGCGGCAGCAGCATGGCCAGGATCAGCCCGGCCATCACCGGCGGCGGCAGGTCGCGCTCCTCGCGCGGGACGGCGCCGCCGACGCCGCTGCGGATCTTCGCATAGGCCCGCACCGAGGCCTTCATGCCGTCCCATAGCGGGCGCAGCAGCGCCAGCAGGGTCCAGATCGCGCCGAAGCCGATGGCGCCGACGCCGATGAAGCGGACATCGTCGGACCAGACCTTGCTCGCTACCGCCTCTGCCGACATGTCCGCCGGCCAGGTCATCACCGCGGACAGGATCGGCACCGCCACGAACCAGGCCAGGACGACGCCGACCAGCAGGCCGAAGGCCGCGCGCAGCCCGATCAGGTAGCCGGCGCCGACCAACGCCAGCGAATATTCCACGCCGATGCCGAAGCGGGCCTCGCCGATCCGCCACCAGAGATTGCCGGCATCGGCGGCGAGCCGGAAACCGTCGGTGACCAGGGCCACGATCGCCGCCAGGCCGGCGCCGAAGGAGATGTCGCGCAGCCCCGCCACGGCGCCGCCGCCACGGCGGCCGGAGGCAGGCTCTTCCGCCTCCGCCTGGCCGGCGCGCAGCACCTCGGCGGCGGCGACCCCTTCCGGGTATTTCAGGTCGCTTTCGACCACCATGGCGCGGCGCAGCGGCACGGTGAAGACGACGCCAAGGATGCCGGTGGCGGCGGTGATGCCGAACACCAGCCAGAACGGGAAGCCGCTCCAGAAGCCGATCATCACCAGGGCCGGCAGGGTGAAGATCACCGAGACCACCGCAGCGCCCGCCGAGGCGATGGTCTGCACGATGTTGTTTTCCAGGATGCCGGTGCCGCCGAAGGCGCGCAGGATCGCCATCGACATCACGGCGGCGGGGATCGAGGTGGCGAAGGTCATCCCGACCTTCAGCCCGAGATAGGCATTCGAGGCGGAGAAGATCAGGGTCAGCGCCGCCCCGAGGACGAAGCCCCGGAGGGTGAATTCCCGCATCGATCCCGTCATCCCGACCCCCTGTCGCGCCGCTTCCCCGACAGGGAGCGTAGCGCCGCGGCGGTGCCCTGCCCAGGGGGGCGAGGTATCGCCCAACATGCGCCCCCTCCCCACCCCCTTCCGCGTCGTCCTCGGGCTTGACCCGGGGACCCGTTCCGCCAGCACCGCGGCTCTCGGCCGCCTGCGGAAGGGATCCCCGGCTCGTGGGCCGGGGATGCCGACGGTGGAGGGGCAGGCGCGGATGGCGGCAATGCCGGGGCGCTCGACAGCGCGGCCCAACTTCACCGACTCACCCAACCACGCCCGTCGTCCTCGGGCTTGACCCGAGGACCCATTCCGCCAGCATCGCGGCTCTCCACCGAATGCGGAATGGATCCCCGGCTCGGGTGCCGGGGATGACGCGGTGGAGGGGCAGGCGCGGATGGCGGCACTGCCGCTGCACCCGGCAGCACGCTCAGCGCGGTGGCGGCAGCCCCATCGCGCGCAGGTCCGGCGCCCGGCGCGCCGCGTCGTAGTCCAGGAAATATTCGTCCAGCTGCGGCGGCGCGACGGCGGTGCCGGAGAGCATGGCATGGGCCTGGCCGCGATGATGGATCTGGTGCACGAACAGATGCGCCAGCAGGGCGGCCGGGTCTTCCTCGTCGGTGCTGTCGTCGCGCCGGACCGTCACCTTTCGCGCCAGCACAGCCGTGTCCAGGGCATCGCAGAAGGCGATCAGCTCGCGGTCCGCCGCCTGCTGCGCAACCGCCAGGTCGGCCATGCGCGGATACGGGACCGGGTCGGAAAAGTCGGGCCCCTCGCGCCCCAGCAGGAAGGCCAGGTAGTAGCGGTCCACCAGAAGGATATGGTTCAGGGTTTCCTGCAGGGACGGAAAGAACCCGGTCCGCCGGGCGGCGAAATCCGCCGGATCGAGCGCAAGGCAGGCCCGGTGCAGGCGATGGTTCGACCAGGCATTGTTGCCGGCCATGCCCCGCAGGTGACGGATCAGCGGATCGCTCATTGGCCTCGCCTCCTGCCCGTCAGGCATTGTCCCGGCCCGCCAGCCAGGCGTCCCGCAGCTCGCCCTTCAGCACCTTGCCCATGGTGTTCCGCGGGAAGTCCGCCGTGGCAACGACCAGCTCCGCCACCCGCTGATGCTTTGCCAGCTGCAGGTTCGCCCAGTCCTTCAGCGCGGCGGCATCGGCGGTGGCGCCGGGCCGGAGGGTGACATGGGCGACCGGGGTCTCGCCCCATTTCTCGTGCGGGACGCCGATGACGGCGGCATCGCGCACCGCGTCATGGCTGCGCAGCACCTCCTCGATGTCGATCGGGAAGATGTTGAAGCCGCCGGAGATGATCATGTCCTTCTTCCGGCCGCGCAGGGTCAGGTAGCCGTCGGCATCGAACTCGCCCACATCGCCGGTGCGGATGAAGAGCTGCCCGGCGGCATCGCGCCAGACCAGTTCCGCGGTCTGCTCCGGCCGGTTGTGGTAGCAGCGCAGCAGGCCCATCGAGGTGCCGACGATCTCGCCCGGCTGGCCGGCGGGAAGCTCCGTGCCGTCCTCGTCGACGATTCGCAGCAGGGTGCCGGTCATCGCCCGCCCGACGCTGTCCGGCCGCCGGCGCTTCTCCGCCGGGCCGATCATCGTGGCCACCCCTTCGGTCAGCCCCCACAGCTCGAAGAAGCTGTCGGGGAAGGCGGCCAGCACCCGGCGCTGCAGGCCCTCGCCCAGCGGCGCACCCGCGGACAGCACGGCGCGGAAACAGCCCAGGTCGGTCTCCGCCGCGAGCGGGCTGTCCAGCAGGGCCTGGAACTGGGTGGGCACCAGCAAGGCCTGGCTCGGCCGGACCTCGGCGACGGTGCGCAGGAAGGCGGCCGGATCGAACTTCGGCATCACCAGCATCGCGGTGGCGGAGCCGATGCAGGCCAGCATGCTGGCCCAGGAATAGTTGCTGTGCGGCGGCACGGTCTGCATCGCGATGCCGCCGGGTTCGAAGCGCAGGGCACCAGCCAGCGAGCCGGCCTGCCAGATCCGCGCCCGATGGCTGTGCACGATGCCCTTCGGCACCCCCGTGGTGCCGGAGGAATAGACGATGTTGCACCAGTCCTGCGGCCCGAGCACGACATCGGGCGCGGTCGCCGGCGCATCGCCCAGGAACCGGTCGAAGGCAAGCATGCCGTCGGCGGCGGCGGCCTCCGCCACCACCCGGCGCGCGGCGGGCCAGTCCGGGGTTGCCATCACCGCCGCGGCCAGCCCTTCATGGCCGCTGCCGGCGAACAGGAATCGCGCGTCGCAATCGTCCGCCAGCCGGCGCACGATCTGCGGCGTCAGCAGCGGCGAGAGCGGCGCCACCACCCCGCCGGCGCGCAGCACGCCGAGGATCGCGGTGTAGCTCCAGCCGGTATTGCCGGACAGCAGCGCGACCCGCTGGCCCTTCCGCAGGCCGGCCGCCACCAGCGCGTTGGCGACGCGGTTGATGCCCGCATCGAAGGCGGCCCAGTCCGTCACCCTGCCGTCCTGGATCAGGGCGGCTTCGCCGCCGCGCTGCCGGGCATGGCCCGCGACATACCCGCCGATGCCCAGGAAGGGGGCCGGCAGCATCCAGTCCGCATCCATCGGCTGCGCCTCGTTCGCGGCGTTCATTCCGTCCCCCCGGGGTGTGGCGTTGTCGTCCGGCCGTGCCGCTCAGGCCGTCAGGCCGAATGCCCGCGCGTGATGGCGCAGATGGGATTCCATGAAGGTGGAGATGAAGAAATAGCCATGGTCATAGCCGTCCCGCCAGTACAGCTCGAACGGCGTGCCGGTGGCGGCACAGGCCGCCTGGAAGGCTTCCGGCTTCAGCTGCTCCGCCAGGAACGGGTCGGCACGGCCCTGGTCGACCAGGATCGGCGGCCCCTCCCAGCCGGCGCGGCCGGAGCGCAGCAGGTCGGTGGCATCCCACGACGCCCAGGCCGCCCGGTCCGCGCCCAGATAATTGCCGAACGCCTTGTGGCCCCAGGGGCAGTCCATCGGGTTGGCGATCGGCGCGAAGGCGGAGATCGCGCGGTAGCGGGTGGCGTTGCGCAGGCCCAGGACCAGGGCGCCATGCCCCCCCATCGAATGCCCCATGATCGACATGCGCTCCGGGTCGGCCGGGAAATTCGCCGCCACCGCCCGGGGCAGTTCCTCCACCACATAGCTGGCCATGCGGTAGTTCGCCGCCCAGGGCGCCTGGGTGGCATCGAGATAGAAGCCGGCGCCGGTGCCGAAATCCCAGTCGTCCGCCTCGCCCGGCAGGCCCAGGCCCCGCGGGCTGGTATCGGGCGCCACCAGCATGATCCCGAGTTCGGCGGCCAGGCGCTGCGCGCCGGCCTTGATCATGAAGGTCTCCTCGGTGCAGGTCAGGCCTGCGAGCCAGAACACGACCGGCACCGGGCCGTTCGCCGCCGCGGGCGGGGTATAGACGGCGAAGGCCATCTGCGACCGCGTCTCGGCCGACTGGTGGCGGCAATAGGCGGTCTCGCCCTCGAAGGTGCGGTGCCGGCCGGCGATCTCGATCGACATGTCCGGCCGCCCCTCAATAGGTGACGACGGAGCGGATCGACTTGCCTTCGTGCATCAGGTCGAAGGCGGTGTTGATCTCCTTCAGCGGCATGGTGTGGGTGATCAGGTCGTCGATGTTGATCTTGCCGTCCATGTACCAGTCGACGATCCGCGGCACGTCGGTGCGGCCGCGCGCGCCGCCGAACGCCGTGCCGCGCCAGACCCGGCCGGTGACCAGCTGGAACGGCCGGGTGGCGATCTCCTGCCCGGCGCCGGCCACGCCGATGATGATGCTTTCGCCCCAGCCCTTGTGGCAGCATTCCAGGGCCTGCCGCATGACCTTCACGTTGCCGATGCATTCGAAACTGTAGTCGACGCCGCCGCGGGTCATCTCGACGATCGCCTGCACGACATTGTCGGTCTTCGAGGCATCGACGAAGTCGGTCATGCCGAACTTCTCCGCCAGCGGCTTGCGGGCGGGATTGAGGTCGATGCCGATGATCCGGTCCGCGCCGGCGATGCGCGCGCCCTGCACCACGTTGAGCCCGATGCCGCCCAGGCCGAACACCGCGACGGTGGCGCCGGGCTCCACCTTGGCGGTCCAGATCACCGCGCCGATGCCGGTGGTCACGCCGCAGCCGATATAGCAGACCTTGTCGAAGGGCGCGTCCTTGCGGATCTTCGCCAGCGCGATCTCCGGCAGGACGGTGTGATTGGCGAAGGTCGAGGTCCCCATGTAGTGGAACAGCTTGTCCTTGCCGATGGAGAACCGGCTGGTGCCGTCGGGCATCACCCCGCGGCCCTGGGTTTCCCGCACCGCCTGGCAGAGATTGGTCTTGCCCGAGGTGCAGAAATCGCATTGCCGGCATTCCGGCGTGTAGAGCGGGATGACATGGTCGCCCGGCGCCAGCGAGGTCACGCCGGCGCCGACCTCCACCACCACGCCCGCGCCCTCATGCCCCAGGATCGCCGGAAACAGGCCCTCCGGGTCGTCGCCGGAGAGGGTGAAGGCATCGGTATGGCAGATGCCGGTCGCCTTGATCTCGACCAGGACCTCGCCGGCGCGCGGCCCCTCCAGCTCGACCTCATGGATCTCCAGCGGCTTGCCGGCGGCGGTGGCAATGGCGGCACGGGTTTTCATGTTCTGGCATTCCCTCTGACAGCAATGTCCGGCACCCTGTCCGGATCGGCCGACACGATAGCCGATCGCGGCGACGGGTCGAACCTCGTTGCAGGCGGCGGGGACGACCCTGACCATCGCCCTGCCGCCTGGTTCGCGCATTGCCCCCCGTTGACACGATTCCTTCCGCTTCGCAAAAGGATGACCGCAGGCGGCCGGTCCCGGCCGCGCGGTCACCCGGAGTGGATGCGTGGAGCTGTCGGAGCGCGAATACCGGATCCTGCGGCAGCTGCTGGCCGAGGACCCCAGCCCGGACGCGGTCCTGACCCGCGTGCTGGAACTCTACAACGGCGACAATGGCGGCCATACGGGCCTGCTGCACCACGCCTGCCACCTGTATCGCGACAACGGCAATGCCAACCGGATCCTGTCGGACTACTACGCCCACCGGAAACGCTGGGTGGAGGCGGTGCCGCCGATGTACCGCGCCTTCCAGGCGGACCTGGACCCGCGCACGCACTATCCCGCCATGGTGCAGGCCATGGGCGCCGCCCTGACCGAGCTTGGCCTGCACGAGGCGCGGCTGCAGGTCTTCGCCGCCCTGAACGCGGCCGGCCTGCTGCGGCGCGAGGAGTTCCTGGCCTACAATCCGGCGATGCCCGACGAGGCGGCGCTGCTGGCCCGCCTTGCGGCGGCCGGGCGCGCCGCGTCGGAGGGCGGCCGCCCGACCTACGGGCTCCTGATGTGCAACTACAACGATGCGCAGTACCTGCCCCGCTCGCTCGGCGCGGTGGCGGCCCAGACCCGCCCGTTCGACGAGATCCTGGTCGTCGACGACGGCTCGACCGACAACAGCGTCGAGGTCATCGCCCAGCTGGCGCAACGGCTGCCGCAGCTGCGCCTGCTGCGGCTGGACCGGAACCGCGGCGTGCTGCAGGCCTGCAAGACCGGCCTCAACAGCATGGCCTGCGACTATGTGCACATGGCGGGCGCCGACGACTGCATCGGCCCGACCTTCCTGGCCGAGCTGTCGGCGGAAGCCGACCGGCACCCTGGGACGGGTGCGGTGTTCTCGCATTTCTGGGCCGACTACAAGCAGGAGAACAGGCGGCTGGAAGCGCATCGCATCAATCCGGCCGCCGACTTCACCGCCATGCCCGGCTACCGCTCGCCGCTGGAGCTGTACCGGATCCTCGGCGCGCGGATGCTGTGGATTCATGGCAATACCGCGATCTTCCACCGCGAGAGCTACCGCCATGCCTTCGAGGAGGCCAGCGACCATGCCTATCTGGTGGACTGGCTGGCGGGGTGCCGCCTGATGTTCACCCGCGGCGCGGCCTTCGTCCCGCGATCGCTGAGCGAGTTCAACGTCGACACCGAGCGGTTCTCCAGCAATGCGATGAACGACCTGGCCAGCAATCGCCGCGCCACCGGCAGCGTGGTGCGGGCGATCCTGAACCCCACCGACGGGGCCAATGGCGAGCTGGTGCGCGACATCTTCATGCGGCGGCCGAAGACGTTCGAGCATATTCCCGGGTTTACGACCATCCTTCTGCCCAGCCTGCCCGCCTGTGCCGGCCTGTTCCTGGACTATCTGCAATACTGCCGGGACCAGGCGCAGGCGCCTGCCTGAGGACGGCGCCGCCGTTGCTGCGGGACGATTTGCCGATCTTTCAGCGGGGCGCGGCACTGACCTTCGCCTTGACGCCCGAGCCACTGCAGATACATGGTCGGACGGATCGGGTACGGTAATTTTCTTCGCCCGCCCCGCGAAGGCACGGATATTGCGTCTCCGTCCGGCAGGAAAGATTGCGCGTCCACGGTTAGGCAAGATTTGCCGCATCGAACGGCGCGGCTGCGCGTTATATGCCATCGCAACATCGGGATCATCATGGGTCAACTCGACGTTCTGCTCGTCAATCCGCCAAGCAGGCTTGAGATCTACCAGTCCCTGTCCAGCGAGTTCGCAGCCATCGAACCGCCGGTCTGGGCCGGCCTGATTGCCGAGTTCGCCCGGCTCAACGGGCTGTCGGCGGCGATCGTCGATGCCGAGGCCGAAGGGCTGACGCACGAGCAGGCCGCCAGCCGGATCGCCGCGATGCGCCCGCGGCTGACGGTGTTCACGGTCTATGGGCTGCAGCCCTCGGCCAGCACGCAGTGCATGCCCGGCGCCGCCAAGACGGCGCGGGCCCTGGCGGACCTGGCACCCGACCTGCCGACCCTGGTGCTCGGCACCCATGCCTCGGCCCTGCCGAAGCGGACCCTGCTGGAGGAGCCCTTCACCTTCGTCTGCCAGGGCGAGGGGCCGCATACCGTCCTGAAGCTGGTCGAGGCGCTGAAGGCGGGCAGCGACAGTTTCGACAAGGTGCCGGGCCTCTGGTACCGCGACGCGGAGGGCCTCGCCAAGGCCGCCCCGCCGGCGGCGAATATCAAGGACCTGGATCGCGAGCTGCCGCGGCAGGCCTGGGACCTCTTGGACATGTCCAAGTACCGGGCGCATAACTGGCACAGCTTTCACGACCTCGGCAGCCGCAACCGCTATGCCTCGGTGCAGACCAGCCTGGGCTGCCCCTACAAATGCGAGTTCTGCTGCATCAACGCGCCGTTCGGCCGGAACAGCATCCGCTACTGGGAGCCGGAGACGATCCTGCGCCAGATCGACTTCCTGGTGGAGACCTACGGCGTCACCAACATCAAGTTCCCCGACGAGATGTTCGTGCTCAACAGGCGTCACGTGCTGGGCATCTGCGACGGCCTGATCGCGCGCGACTACAAGGTCAACATCTGGGCCTATGCGCGGATCGACACCGTGCAGGACCAGTTCCTGGAGAAGCTGAAGGCCGCCGGGGTCAACTGGCTGGTGCTGGGCATCGAATCGGCCAGCCAGTATGTCCGCGACGGGGTGGCCAAGGGCGCCTTCACGGAAGACGACATCTTCGACATCGTCAAGCGCATCCAGAGCCACGGCATCTATATCCTCGGCAACTACATCTTCGGCCTGCCCGACGACACCCTTGCGTCGATGCGCACGACCCTGGACATGGCCAAGGACCTGAACACGGAATGGGCGAATTTCTACAGCGCCATGGCCTATCCCGGCTCGCCGCTCTATGCGGAAGCCGTGCGGCGCGGCTGGCCGCTGCCGGACAATCCGGGCGGGCCGGGCTGGATCGGCTATTCGCAGCATGCCTATGAGACCATGCCGCTGCCGACCGACAGCCTGGCCGGCACGCAGGTGCTGGACTTCCGCGACCGCGCCTTCGAGGAATATTTCACCGAACCGCGCTATCTTGACCTGGTCGGCCGGACCTTCGGGCAGCCGCCCGTCGACCAGATCGGACGCATGCTGGAACACAAGCTGAAGCGCCGCCATCGCCAGCAGCCGCCGCCGGCCGGGGTGCCGCAGGGCGCGCAGATCGGTGCCTGACGGAGCCGGCCCTGCCGGCTGCCGCGGCCCGTCGGGCCGGGCGGCGCGGCTGCCGCGTACCGGGAAAGAAAAATGACAGCCAGGAAGCTCGTTTATCTCAACGAATTCAATGTCCGGATGGGTCACACGACCTATTTTCCGTTCGTGTCGGGCATCCTTCACTCCTTCGCCGAGACGAATCCCGTCATCGCCGCGAACTACGAATTCGCCCCCTATGTCTTCTACATGGACAGCCTGCCGACGGTCCTGCGGCAGTACGACCGGAAGCCGGACGTCGCGGCCTTTTCGGTGTCGATGTGGAACGAGCAGCTGAGCCTGCAGGTCGCCGCCGAGGTCAAGGCGCGCTGGCCCGACGCGCTGGTGGTGTTCGGCGGCCCGCAGGTGCCGCACGACCCGACCGGCTACATGAAGCGCTTCCCGTTCATCGACGTCTCGATCCGGGCCGAGGGCGAGGAAGCCTTTTCCGCAACCCTGGAGCGCCTGCTGGAGAGCCGCGATTTCCGGGACCTGGCGAATGTCTCGTTCCGCGCGCCCGCGACAGGGGGAGAGATCGTCCGGAACCCGCAGTCCCTGGAATTCAGCCGGTCGCTCGACGAATATCCCTCGCCGTATCTGGAGAACAAGTACGACTACATGATGCGGGACTACAAGGATATCGAGTTCCAGGCGATCATCGAGACGAACCGCGGCTGCCCCTTCCTCTGCACCTTCTGCTACTGGGGCCGCGGCGGCACCACGCGCCGCTATCGCTACCACGACCTGGACCGGGTGTTCGCCGAGATCGACTGGGCCGGGCGGAACGGCATCCGCTACATGTTCAACGCGGATTCCAATTTCGGCATGCACCGCCGCGACCGCGAGATCGCCGAGTTCCTGGTCGAGACCAAGAAGAAGTACGGCTTCCCGGAGAAATTCCGCACCTGCTGGGGCAAGAACACCGACCAGGCGATCCTGGAGATCGCCGCCCTGCTGCACGCCCACGACATGGAAAAGGGCGTGACCCTGGCGCGCCAGACCAACACCAAGGCGGCGCTGGCGAACATCAAGCGCGGCAACATCAAGCTGGAGACCTACGAGAACCTGCAGCACCAGCTGAACGACATGAAGATCCCGGTCTATACCGAGATGATCCTCGGCATGCCGGGGGAGACCTACGAAACCTGGAAGACCGGCCTGGAGCAGCTGCTGCAGGCCTCCCTGAAGAACCAGATCTTCGTCTACCAGTGCGAGGTCTATCCCAATACCGAGATGGCCGAGCCGGAATACCAGGCGAAGCACGGGATCAAGACCCGGCGCATCGACCTGCGTGAGATCCATGGCTCGATCCGCAGCGCGGACTGGGTGCAGGAGCATCAGGACATCATCGTCGAGACCGCCACCATGCCGGTCGCCGACTGGCTGCGGATGACCCGCCTGTCCACGGTGACCATGCTGCTGCACAGCATGAAGCTGGGCTTCTTCCTGATGTCCTACGTCGCAGACCGGTACGACCTGGCCTACACCGACTTCGTCGAATACCTGGCCGAGGCGCGCTTTGCCGCGCCGGCGCCGATCCTGCGGCGCGAACTCGGGCATATCGACGCCTATTCCGACAACCTGCTGGCCGGCGGCGGCCGCGGCGTGGAGCTGGCGGAATTCGGGCCGATCTACTGGGACATCGAGGAAGCCTGCTTCCTGCGGATCTCGGAAGCGTACGATGCCTTTTTCGCCGAGCTGGAGGCCGCGACCCGCGACTTCCTGGCCGCCCGGGGACATCAGGTGCTGGAGGCGGAGCTGGCGGAGGTGATGCGCTACCAGCGGATCCGCATGGCGTCGCGCGACGACGGGCCGGCCGAGACCCACGAATTCACGTACAACATCCCGGACTATTTCGAGCACCGCTACGGGCAGGCGCGCATCCCCGTCCGGCGCGAGGCGCAGTCCCTGACCGCCAGCCCGCGCCAGTTCCACGGCGACCGGCTGCTGTTCGCGCGCAACGTCCTGCTGTGGGGCCGCAAGAGCGGCACGATGCTGGTGCAGGTGGACCGCAGCGACGAGGCCGAGGTCGCCCTGTCGCCGGCCAGCGGCAATTCCGGCATCGCCATGGAGGCGAGCCTGTCATGAACGGTGCCGCCCCGTTCAACGATCTCGAGGAACGTGCCCGCTGGCTGCGCCGGCAGGTCTTCCACATGGTGATGCAGCATCGCGAGGGTCATGCCCCGTCGAGCTTCTCGATGGCCGAGATCCTGACCCTGCTCTACTACGGCGGCGTCGCCCGCCTGCGGCGCGGCGAGCCCGACTGGCCGGACCGCGACCGGATCCTGGTCAGCAAGGGCCATGCCGCCCATGCGCTCTACCCGATCCTTGCCGACCTGGACTATTTCGATACCGCGGAGCTGGACCGCTTCACCGAGCCCGGCAGCTTCCTGGGGATGTACGCGGACAACCGGGTGCCGGGGATCGAGGGCATCTCCGGCTCCCTGGGGCATGGCCTGGGCATGGGTGCCGGCTTTGCCCTGGCGGCACGGATGGACGGCCGCGACTATCGCACCTTCGTCATCCTGGGCGACGGCGAATGCTACGAGGGGTCGATCTGGGAAAGCGCCATGTTCGCCGCGCATCACCGGCTCGACACGCTGGTCGCCATCGTCGACCGCAACGCGCTCTGCATCCTGGGGCGCACCGAGGAGCTGGTGCGGCTGGACCCGTTGGCGGACAAGTGGCGCAGCTTCGGCTGGGCGGTGGCGGAAGTCGACGGCCACGACCTGGGCGCGCTGCGGGCTGCGCTGGGCCGGCTGGGCGATACCGGCGGCAAGCCGCTGGCGATCGTCGCCGACACGGTCAAGGGCAAGGGCATCCCGTTCATGGAGGGCCGCCCGGAATGGCACAACCGGATGCCCGATGAACAGCAGCTGGCGCTGGCCTGGCAGGCGCTGGGCGGACCGGAGGCGCGCGGCAATGACTGAAAGCGCGATTCTCGACAAGACCGCCGCGGCGCCCGCCGCGCCGGCCCCGCTGATGCGCGACGCCTTCATCGACGTGCTGACCGAGGCGGCCGGCGATGCCCCCGACATCCTGTTCGTGTCCGCGGATTTCGGCGCCAAGGCGCTGGACCGCTACCGGCGGGAGCGGGCATCGCAGTTCATCCATGCCGGGATCAGCGAGCAGAACATGGTCGACCTCGCCGCGGGGCTGGCGCTGTCCGGCAAGCGGGTCTTCCTCTATGCCATGGCGCCGTTCCTGACCCTGCGCTGCCTGGAACAGATCAAGGCGACCGTGGCGGCCATGCAATTGCCGGTGACCCTGGTCGGGGTCGGCGTCGGGCTGGGCTATGACCATGCCACCCTCACCCATTTCGCCATCGAGGACCTGGCCTGCCTGAAGGCGATGAACGGCATCGAGATCCTGACCCCGGCCGATGCGCCGACCGCCGAGGCCGCGGCCCGCCTCTGCCTGCAGGCGCCGGCCTTCCGCTATATCCGGCTGGACCGGCAGGCCCAGCCGGGCCTGGCACCCCCGCTGTCGGCGCCGGGCGACCTGAAGCCCGGCCTGCGGGTGGTCGGCGCCGGGCAGACGGTCGCCATCGTCACCTGCGGCGCCCTGTGCCAGACCGCCCTGGCCGCCGCGGCGGAGCTGGCGGCCGATGGCGCAGCGCCCCGGGTGATCGACCTGTACCGGGTGAAGCCCCTGGCGACCGACAATCTGCTGCAGGCCCTGGACGGCTGCGGCGCGATCGTCACCGTGGAGGAACAGTTGCTGGACGGCGGCTTCGGCTCGGCGGTGGCGGAGGCGCTGATCGATGCAGGGCGCCTGCTGCCGATGCGCCGCCTTGGCCTGCGCGACGGCTTCGTCGTCCGCAACGGCCATCGCGACCGGCTGTGGCAGGATTTCGGCATCGACCGGCCGGCGATCGTCGCCGCCGTGCGGGACCTTCGGCAAGCGGCCCTCTGACACGACGGGCGCCGCCCCAGGATGCATCCCCCGCTCGCCGTCACCTCGCCCAGCTTCTCGCGGCATCCGCTGCTGTCCGCGGAAACCGAGCGGCGCTTTCCGGCCGCCCGCCTCAACCGGGACGGGCACCGCCTTGCGGGCGCGGATCTCGCCGCCTTCCTCGACGGCTGCCCCGCGGCGATCGTCGGGCTGGAACGGGTCGATACGGCCCTTCTGGAGCAATGTCCCGCCCTGCGCTTCGTCGCGAAATACGGCGTCGGGCTGGACAATATCGACATGGAGGCCTGCGCCCGCCACCGGGTCCGCGTGGGCTGGCGGGCCGGGGTCAATGCGGCCGCCGTCGCCGAACTGGCCCTGGCGCTGGTCATCGGCTTTCGCCGCAACCTGTTCCGGGAGGCCCGAAACATGGCGACGGGCATCTGGCACAAGGATGGCGGCTTCGGCCTGGCGGAAACGACGGTCGGCATCGTCGGCTTCGGCCATGTCGGCGGGCGCCTGGCCGGGCTGCTGCGCGGCCTGGGCAGCCGGGTGCTGGCCAACGACATCCTCGACATCGACGAGAGATGCAGGGCCGCAGGGGTCGAGGCCATGGCGCTCGACCGGCTGCTGGACGAGGCCGACATCGTGTCGCTCCACGTGCCCCTGACCGCGCGCACCCGCCGCATGGTCGATGCCGGCTTCCTGGGCCGGATGCGGCAGGGCGCCGTGCTGATCAACACCGCGCGGGGCGAAGTGGTGGACCTGGATGCCCTCCTGCAGGCCCTGCAACAGGGCCGGATCGGCGGCGCCGCGCTGGACGTGTTCGACACCGAACCGCCGGACCGGCCGGAGCTGCTGGCGCATCCCGCGGTCGTGGCGACGCCCCATGTCGCCGGCAATTCGAACGAGGCGGTGGTTGCCATGGGCCGGGCCGCCCTGGATTCACTCGACGCGCTGCTCGCCGAAGCTGCAAACGAGGTCCCCTGATGCCACGCACGATCGTCTTTGGCGGCGCGGGCTTTCTCGGCTCGCATGTCACCGATGCGCTGCTGGCGCGCGGTCACGAGGTCGTCCTGTTCGACCGCGCCCCTTCCCCCTGGCACGGGGAGGATGTCCGCCAGATCCGCGGCGATATCTGCGATTCCGACGCCGTGCGGGCCGCGGTCGAAGGCTGCGACCATGTCTACAACTTCGCCGGGCTGGCGGACCTCAACCGCTCCATCGCGGAGCCGGCGGAGACGGTGCGCCTGAACATCCTGGGCAATACGAACATCCTGGAAGCCTGCCGCGGCATCCCGGTCGCGCGCTTCGTCTATGCCAGCACGGTCTATGTGCTGTCCCAGAAGGGGGCGGTCTATGGCGCCACGAAGAAGGCGAACGAGCTGCTGATCCAGGAATACGGCACCTATTACGACCTGCCCTACACGATCGTCCGCTACGGCTCGGTCTACGGGCCGCGCGCCGATGCCAGCAACCGGGTCTACCGCATCCTGCGACAGGCCCTGTCGGCCGGGCGCATCGATTTTCCCGGCGATGGCGAGGAGGAGCGCGAATATATCCACGTCCGCGACGCGGCCAAGCTGTCGGTGGATATCCTCGACCCGCAGTACCGCAACCGGCACCTGGTGCTGACCGGGATCGAGCGGCTGAAATATGCCAGCCTGCTGGAGATGGTCCGGGAGATCCTGAACGGGCAGGTCGAGATCGTCCTGCAGGACAAGGATTATCGCGGCCACTACAAGCTGACCCCCTACAGCTTCCTGCCTTCGCCCGGCGAGAAGCTGGTCAACAATCCCAGTGTCGATTTCGGCCAGGGCATCCTGGAATGCCTGACGGAGATCCACACCGAACTGCAGGACGCCGAGGCGCCGGACCGTTAGGGCGGCGCCACCTCTTCCATCCTCGCCACCGGGCCTGCCTCGGTGGCCGGTCTCGATGCCCATGCTCAATCGATTGAGCATGGCGGCACGGTGGACCTGCGGGCGACGAGATTGTGGGGCGGGCGGCGCCACCTCCTACATCGTCGCCACCGGGCTTGGCCCGGTGGCCCATCTCGATGCCAGTCTCAATCGATTGAGCATGGCGGCACTGTGGACCCGCGGGTCGCGCCCACTGGTGTCCGGTTGAGCATGGCCGGCATTCGCTCGAGGCCGCGACTTTGCCGGGCTTGCGGGGCCAACCGCTGACGCTGGACACGGATGTCCTTGCGTTCCCCCAATCGTCACCACCGCGCTCGTCGCGGTGGTCCATGGTGCCGCCAGGTTCAATAATGGTCTGATCTTATTGAGGTGCGGCGCGATGGATGCGCGGGACAAGCCCGCGCATGACGAAGCTATAAAACGCATGAGGCCGGAGAACGGCACTCAACCGGACAGCAGTGGGCTCGACCCGGCGGTGACGAGAGAGAAAGAACAGCGGCGCGTTCCCTGGCCGGGGCAGTGCCTTCCGTCGAATGTCCAGGCCTCAGCCCAGCGCCTGCTCCAGGTCGGCGATCAGGTCGGCGGCATCCTCCAGGCCGACCGAGACGCGGAACACGCCCTCGCCCGCCCAGGCGCGGTAGGCCTCGGCGGCCGCGCCGTCCAGGCGGAAGGAGCTGCGCAGCAGGTCCGCGGTGGGGATGTAGAACAGCAGGCTGCGGGTCTTGCCCAGCGACACCGCATAGGCGAACAGCCGCAGCCGCTCCGCCAGCCGGCGGGCCAGGGCGGCGGAGCCGGTCCGGGCGGTGAAGGCCAGCAGGCCGGAGAAGTTGGTCATCTGTCGCGCCGCGAGCGCCGCCTGCGGATGGTCGGCCGCGCCGGGCCAGAGCACCGAGGCGACGGCCGGATGTCCCGCCAGGAAGGCCGCCACGCGGCGCGCATTCTCCTGGTGCAGGGCCATCCGCGCCGACAGGCTCTCCATCCCGCGCAGGATCAGCCAGGCCGAGGCCGGCGCCAGGCAGCCGCCCAGGTGGATCAGGCTGCCGCGCCGCAAGGAGCCGGCCCGCGCCGCGCCGGTGATCACGGCGCCGCCCAGCGCATCGCCATGGCCGCCCAGATACTTGGTCAGCGAATGCACGACATGATCCGCGCCCAGCGCCAGCGGCCGCTGGCCGAGCGGCGTGGCGATGGTGGAATCGACCGACAGCTCGGCGCCGCCGGCATGGGCGACCCGGGCGATTGCCGCGATGTCGGTCAGCCGCAGGATCGGGTTCGCCGGCGTCTCCACATGCACCAGGCGGGTTTCCGGCCGCATCGCGGCGGCCACCGCATCCGGGTCGGCGCTGTCGACGGCGGTGACGGCGATGCCCTGGCGCGGCAGCAGGTCATGCGCCAGTTCCGCGACCCCGGCATAGCAGACCTCCGACAGGACCAGATGGTCGCCAACGGACAGCCGGTCCGCGAACAGGGCGGCGATCGCCGCCATGCCGCTGGCAAAGCAGACCGCAGCGGCGCCGCCTTCCAGTGCGGCCAGCCGCGCCTCCAGCAGATCGACCGTGGGATTGCCCCAGCGGCCGTAGAAATGCGGCCCCCCTTCGCCCAGGTCGTTGGCGGAGAAGCCGACCGCGTCGGGATGGGTGTGGAAGCTGGCCGCCTGCACCAGCGACGGCGCGACGGGCGCGCCCGGCAACCGGTCTTCGGCGCCGGCATGCAGCGCCAGGGTCGCCGCCGCCAGCCGGCCCGGGGCTTCGGTTCCATCGTCGCGCGCCATGCCATCCCCCTCGCCTGTCCGCCCGCAGGGTGTGACCGGGCGCCCCGGCGGTCAACGCCCGGCCCGCCAGCGCCGGGTCCGCTACGCCTGGAACGAAGCCGGGACTGCGGCGTTCCTTCGAAGCGTTCCAGAGAAAAGCGAGATCTGCGCGGCCGATACCGGTTGGGGGACGCCATGCGGACCGGCCCGCGGGCCGGCCGGCGGAAGCAATGCGAGATGACGAGGAAGACAGCCATGGCAAAGAAGGCAACGGCAGACGTTCGCGAAAAAGCGCGGCTGGGCGACCAGACGGTGCCGCGCGGCAGCGGGGGGGAGATCCACCAGGTCGCCGGCGGCGAGGTGCCGGTGATGACCACGAAGCAGGGCATTCCCGTTTCCGACGACCAGAACTCCCTGAAGATCGGCGCGCGCGGCCCCACCGCGCTGGAGGATTTTCACTTCCGGGAGAAGCTGTTCCACTTCGATCATGAGCGCATACCGGAACGGGTGGTTCACGCCCGCGGCTTCGGCGCCCATGGCTTCCTGGAGACCTACGAGCCGCTGAGCGACATCACCAGCGCCGACCTGTTCCAGCGCAAGGGGGAGCGGACGCCTGCCTTCGTGCGGTTCTCCACCGTGGCGGGCGCGAAGGGCTCGGCCGACCTGGCGCGGGACGTTCGCGGCTTCGCGGTGAAGCTGTACACCAGGCAGGGCAACTGGGACATCGTCGGCAACAACATCCCAGTCTTCTTCATCCAGGACGCGATCAAGTTCCCGGACCTGGTCCATGCCGCAAAGGAAGAGCCCGACAGCGGCTTTCCCCAGGCGCAGACCGCCCACGACAATTTCTGGGACTTCATGTCCCTGACGCCGGAAGCCTGGCACATGGTGATGTGGATCATGTCGGACCGGGCGATCCCGCGCTCGTTCCGCTTCATGGAAGGATTCGGCGTCCACACCTTCCGGCTGGTCAATGCCGCAGGCAAGTCGACCTTCGTGAAGTTCCACTGGAAGCCGAAGCTGGGGATCCAGTCGGTGGTCTGGAACGAGGCCCTGAAGATCAATGGCTTCGACCCCGACTTCCACCGCCGCGACCTGTGGGACGCCATCCAGGCCGGCAACCACCCCGAATGGGAGCTCTGCCTGCAGCTGTTCGACGAGGATTTCGCAGAGAAATTCCCGTTCTCGGTCCTGGACGCAACCAAGATCGTCCCTGAGGAGCTGGTGCCGGTGCGTCCGGTGGCGCGGCTGGTGCTGGACCGCTGCGTCGACAATTTCTTCGCCGAGACCGAGCAGGTCGCCTTCTGCACCCAGAACATCGTGCCCGGTGTCGACTTCACCAACGACCCGCTGCTGCAGGGGCGCAACTTCTCCTATCTGGACACCCAGCTGAAGCGGCTGGGCAGCCCGAACTTCACCCACATCCCGGTCAACGCGCCGAAATGCCCGTTCCACACCCTGCAGCAGGACGGCCATATGGCGCTGCAGAACCCGAAGGGCCGCGCCAATTACGAACCGAACTCGTGGGGCGGCGCTGCGGGCGGCCCGCGGGAAGACCCGAAGACCGGGTTCAAGAGCGTGCCCGAGGAGATCGCGGGCCAGAAGCTGCGGGTGCGCGACGAGACCTTCGCCGACCATTACAGCCAGGCCCGGCAATTCTATGTCAGCCAGACCGCGACGGAGCAGGGCCATATGGCCGCCGCCCTGGTCTTCGAACTCAGCAAGGTCGACAAGCTGGCGATCCGCGAGCGGGTCGTCGGCCACCTCCTGAACATCGACGAGGGGCTCGCGCGATCGGTGGCCAAGGGCCTTGGCCTGGGCAAGCTGCCGAAGGCCGTGGACGCCGCCAGGCCGACGATGACCGACCTGCAGAAATCGCCCGCGCTGAGCATCCTGCTGAACGGTCCCGACAGCTTCAAGGGGCGCAAGATCGGGGCACTGGTCTCCGACGGCGCCGATGCCGGGTTGCTGAAGGCGCTGAAGACGGCCCTGGAGCGCGAAGGCGCGGAACTGGCGCTGATCGCGCCCACGGTCGGCGGCGTGACGGCCAGCGACGGGACCAAGGTGGAAGCCGACGAGAAGGTCGATGGCGGCCCCTCGGTGGTGTTCGACGCTGTCGTGCTGCTGGTCTCGGAGGATGGCGCCAGGACGCTGGCGAAGATGCCCGCGGCGCGGGACTTCGTGTCCGATGCGTTCGTCCACCTCAAGTTCATCGGCCATACCGAGGCGGCCCGGCCGCTGCTGGAAAAGGCCGGTGTCGCGGAGGACCTGGACCAGGGCTGCCCGGCGCTGGCGAAGCCCTCCGACATGGCGGCCTTCGTGAAGGCCTGCCGGAAACTGCGGCACTGGGAGCGGGAAGACCGCCTCGGCGCGGACTGACGTGGCGAAAGACGGCCCGCGGGTCCGCATTGCGGTCCGCGGGCCGGCCCGTCAGGTGGCGGTTGCCGTCGCCAGTTCCGCCTCGTACTGCGGGTAGGAGTTCTTCAAAACCGCGGAGTTCAGCAGGGTGATGGCCCGGACCGGGCCATTGCCGGGATCGCGGATGGTGGTGCGCAGCCAGTAGGATTCCGTGCGCCGGCTGTCGCTCAGCGCCACGATCTCGCGGCCGATCTCATAGCGGCGCCCGACCATCAGCGGGCCGTCCACCATGCGGATCTCCAGGTCGGCGAACAGCCCGATCGACGGGGTGCGCACCGGGATGGCGGCCGACTTGCTGCCGTAGTAGCTCAGCACCGAGATCATCTCGAAGGGGATGATCGCACCGCCGAACGGCCCCTCCGCCGCACCCTCCGTGTACCAGGGCGAGGGCTCGGTGATCTTCGCCAGCTTCTCGTTCAGGCTGAACGGATAGAGGTCGCCCATATGCTGGTCGGCCGCCATCTGCGCCTCCTGCCTGCCGGGAAGCGGCCCGATGGCGAGGTCGCGCAGCACCACCAGCGGGCCATGCGGCGAGAGCCTGGCGCGGCGGGCGTCCAGTTCGGTCTGCGGATGGTCCGGCCCCAGGCTGGCCGTCCCGGTCAGCACCTGGGCCCCGTCGCGCTTCTCGGCCCAGATCCGCACCAGCCGGCTGTCGCCTGCGGCCGGCCCCGGCGTGGCAACGAAGGCGCGCACCTCGTCGCCTTCCACGCACATGGTCTGGAAATGCACCGAAATGCAGCCGCGCGAGAACCAGTCGGCCCCCCAGAGCCGGTAGAGCAGCGGGTCGAACTGGCTGAAATGGGTCGGCCCCTCGATCGGCGCCCCGCTGAAACCCAGTTCCGCAGCCTTGCTGTCGTCATGCAGCGAGGCATGGCCGTCATAGGTCTGCTCGCCCAGCATCTGCCGCGGCGCCCGCCAGGGCCCGCAAAGCCCCAGTTCGGTCCCGAATGCCTGTTCCATGACGGCTATCCTCCCCCTGTCCCACCGGCCGGTCGTCCGGTCCGCCCCGGCCGGCCTGCCATGCGGCCCTGTCATCCGGACCCGGGGAGATATACTCTGCCGGCGTCAATGCCGAAACGCCGGCCATGCCCGGCCGGCCGGCGACCGGAAACCAACGCCCCACCCCCGACGGGGCCGGATGAGAGAGCCGCAATGGCCGACGCCGCCACGCAACGCATCCTGGTCTGCGACGATGACCGCGTGCAGCGGGAATTGATGCAGGAGATGCTGAAGCGGCTCGGCCATCCCTGCGACACGAGCAACAACGGCCGCCAGGCCCTGGCGCAGCTGCGCAGGCAGCGCTACGCGGCCCTGATCACCGACATCTTCATGGCGGAAATGGACGGGATCGAGCTCGCACGGGAATTGCGCCAGGACTATCCGGGACTGCCGGTGATCGCCGTGACCGGCGGCTTCGGCGGCGTGCTGAAACCCTATGCCCATTTCATGACGGTGATGGGCGCCGTTGCTGTCCTGCGCAAGCCCTTCACCCGCGACGAACTGGCCGCCGCCCTGGACAAGGCGTTCGCCCCCGTCGCGGCGGAGGCGGACGGGGGCGACAGCGGCGACACCTGAACCGCCCATCCCCCGGTGTCCGGTTCAGGCCGGCGGCGGTGCCGAACGATGCGCCCGGCACCCGGGGATCCGGCGCCCAGAGAATGTCAGCGGGTGAAATGCCGGTCGATCCAGTCGGTGAGCGCGACGGCACGCACCGGCTTGTGGAACAGGGCCAGGATGCCGGCCTCGAGCATGGCGGCCTGGTCCAGCCCCTCGGCATGACCGGTGCACAGGATGCAGGGCAGGCCGGGCCGGATCGCCAGGGCGTGCCGCACCAGTTCCTCGCCATACATGTGCGGCATGTTCCGGTCGCTGATCAGCAGGTCGAAACCGTCCGGGGCCTGGCGCAGCAGGGCCAGGGCCCGCAGCGGGTCCTCCGCCACGGCCACCCGATGGCCGCTGCGCTCCAGCAAGGCCCGCATGGCGTCCGCGACATCCGTCTCGTCGTCCACGACCAGAATCCGCCGGGGCAGGGCAGAGGGCCGCGGCGCGGTGTCCGGCATCGACAGCGGCGATGACCCGGACCCGCGCGCCGTCGCGACCGGCAGGTAGAACTCGAACTGCGTACCGGCCCCCAGCGCGGAGCGCAGCCGCACATGGCCGTCCCAGGACCGCAGGATGCCAAACACCATGGCCAGTCCCAGCCCGCTGCCCTTGCCCCGCGCCTTGGTGGTGAAGAAGGGGTCGAAGATCCGGCCGAACTCGGCTTCCGGAACGCCGGTGCCGTTGTCGCGCACGGCCAGGACCAGATAGTCGACGCCCGGCTCCGGCGCGCCGATCACCGTCTCCGGCCAGTCGGCCATGCCGTCGCGCAGCAGCCGCGCATGCCAGTGCCGCGCCGACCCGGCATAGAGGCGGATCCGTCCTGCGCCGGTGGCGATGCCGCCCTCGCCCGGCGCGTCGCCGGCCGCATCGATGGCATCGCGCGCATTCAGGCAGAGGTTCATCAGCAACTGCACGAGTTGCCCCTCGTTGCCGAGGATCGGCGGCTGGCCGGGCTCGATCTCCGAGGTCATCTCGATCCCGCCGCGCGCGGCAACCCGCAGCATCGGCAGGGCATCCGCCACCGCCGCACCGAGGTCCAGCGGCGCGACCTCCACGGTGTCATCGCGGGCGAAGGTGACCAGGCCGCCGACCAGGTCGCGGGCACGCAGGGCCGTCTGCTCGATGCGCGCCGCGAAACCGTGCTGCGGCGCCTGCGGATCCAGGTCGGCTGTCAGCAGTTCGGAATAGCCCAGGATCGCCCCCAGCAGGTTGTTGAACTCGTGCGAGATGCCGCCTGTCAGGCGGCCCAGCGCGTCCAGCCGGTCCTGGTGCAGCAGCTGCGCGTGAAGCGCATCGCGCTCGCGGCCCGCCCGGCGTTCCTGCGACACGTCGCGGACGACGAACAGGACATCGTCCTGCGGCAGGACGGTCATCGACAGGGCGACCGCCTCCACGATGTGACCCGGCATGATTTCCCAGTTCTCCAGGACCCCCTGCCAGTTCTGCCCGCGCGCCAGCGCGGCACCGGGCATGCCCGGCTCCATCCGCCGCCGGATCGTCCCTTCCGGCACCAGGTCGTCGCGACGGACGCCGGGCTTCAGGAGGTCCGGCGAAACGCCGGCCAGGGCCGCGACCGCCGGGTTGGCATAGACCACCTGTCCCTCGCCATCGACCAGCAGGACCCCGTCGCCGGCATTCTCGAGCGCCACCAGCATGCGGTCGAGGTCGCGCCGCAGACGCCGCTGCTCGGACAGGGACTGGCCCAGCCGCTCGATCGCCCGGGCGATGCTGCCCACCTCGTCCCGCCGCGACCTCTGCGGCAGCGGCTCCGGCAGGTCGCCCTTCTCGAGCGCATCGACGGCGGCGCGCAGCCGGCCGAGCGGCTGGCCGATCATGCGGGTCACGGCGACGCGCAGCAGCAGGAACAGGAGGATGCAAAGCAGGATCACCACGCCGGCGATGCCGTACTGCAGGTCGCGCACCGCGACCGACAACCGGTCCAGCGGCAGGTCGGTGATCAGCATGACCGGACGGTCGGAGATCCCGGTGTGGAAGGGCAGCAGGAACCTGCGATGGTCGTGTCCCGCCACCTGCAGGTCGACGACCAGTTCCCTGCCGGCGCGGATCGCGGCCAGTTGCGCCGCATCGACCCGCATGGCGGGATCTTCGTCCACCGTCGCCGGCGATCCGAGGCGGCCCCTGTCGGGATGGAACAGCCACTCGCCGTTCGGGCCGATCATCAGGGTCCGGCCGCCGAGCGGGCGTGCCCCTGCAATCGGGCGGCTCGCCGTATCGTCGAGCAGGAAGTCGACACCCGCGACGCCCAGCAGGCGGCCGCCATTGCGAACCGGCAGGCCGACGGAAACGACCAGCCTTTCCCGCCCCGCGATCAACGTCCGGTAGGCCGGGCTTTCGACCACGCCGCCGGCATCGCGCGGCAGGTCGTAGCGAAAGGCACGATCACGATCGGCCGCCGGCGGGTCCGACCAGGCGGTCGCTCCGTCGTTCAGGAAGTAGGCGCGGAACAGCCCGGTCTCCGGATGACCGAGTTCGTCGTCGCCGCGATAGGCGAAGTCTTCGCCGAACGCGTTCGGCTCGGCGACGAACCACAGCCCGGAGATCTGCGGGTCGGATTCGGCTGCATCGCGCATCCACTCCACGATCCGGCGCCGCGACGGGGCGCCAGTCGCCCGTTCGACCCGTGCCAGACGCGCCAGGCCGTGCATCATGTCGACCCGCCGGCCAATCCGCCGCGACAGGTCCTGGGCGAAATCGCCGGCCAGCTGCCGCCCCTTGTCGGTCACCAGGCCGTCGATCATCCGGTCGCTGACCGCGACGATCAGGCCCCCCATCCCGAGGGTCGCGAGGACCACGATCGGCAGGACGACCAGGCTCAGGCGGCCGGCCAGGCCCGGCCGCAGGCCGCGCACCAGGCGTCCCAAAAAGGTCCCGGGCCCAGGCACCATAGGCATCACTCCGCGCCAACGGTTGCCGCCCTGCCCGTGGGCGGCGGCAACCACTCCCCCCAGCCCTGCATAGCGCCGCAATGATTGCGAAGCGGTTAACGGCCGCACATGCGCCCTCCCCTGCGGTTTCCTGGACCCTGGTCTGCTCCGGAGCGGCTGTTCGCCAGCGTCGGGCGCGTTACATTTGCCGGACAGCATGAGGGGCGCGGCCATGCCGGATGGCCCGCATGACCGGCGGCGGGTGGGACAGGCCGGCCGGCGGATCCCGGGTCGGCGGTGTGGTGCATGAAGATCGGATTGCGCGGGCGGGCGGCCGGAAGGGCCTGGAGGATCGCGGGCTGCCTGTTCGTGGCGATCGGCGTGATCGGCATTCCCCTGCCGCTCTTGCCCACCACCCCGTTCATGCTGCTCGCCCTGTTCTGCTTCGCCCGCGGCTCCCGGCGCCTGCACGACTGGCTGCTGTACCATCCCCGGTTCGGGCCGCCGCTGCGCGACTGGCAGCGGCATGGCGCGATCTCCCGCGGGGCCAAGCGGATGGCCGTCGGCACGATGGCGGTCACCATGGCCGTCAGCCTGTTCCTGCCGATACCGGCCTATGCCCTGGCACTGCAGGCCGTGGCGATGACCGGCGCGGCGGCCTTCGTGCTCTCCAGGCCCGGCCCGCCAGACTCGATCAACGACGGGGACCGACCCCGCCAGGAAGGATGAGAACAAGATGACAGACGTGACCAGGAACGACGCCACGAAGCGGTTCGAGCTGCCGGTGGACGGCCATACCGCCTTCGTCGACTATCGCCAGGGCGATGGCCGGCTGCTGCTGGTCCATACCGAGGTGCCGGCGGCGCTGGGCGGCAAGGGCATCGGCTCCCGCCTGGCGAAGGGCACCCTGGACCTGCTGCGCAGCGAAGGCGTGAAGGTCGAGCTGCGCTGCGACTTCCTGCAGAGCTATGTCGAGCGCCACCCGGAATATCGCGACTTGCTGGCCTGAGCCGCGCCGATGACCCGGGCCGGATTCCGCGAGACTCCGGCCGGCCGGCGCGCAATCATTGCGGCATGGACAGCGATCGACATCCCAGCGACATGCATTCCCGGGACGACGGCTTCTGGGACGATGACGCCTGCTACCGCGCCATCGAGACCCGCGATGCCCGCTTCGACGGCCGGCTGTTCACCGGCGTGCGCTCCACCGGGATCTATTGCCGGCCGGTCTGCCCGGCGCGCACGCCGAAGCGCGAGAATTGCCGCTTCTTCCGCTCCGCCGCGGCGGCGCAGGCGGCCGGCTTCCGGCCCTGCCTGCGCTGCCGGCCGGAGACCGCGCCGCACCAGGGCGCCTGGCAGGGCAGCGCCAACACGGTGCGGCGCGCCCTGGCGCTGATCGACGACGGCGCGCTGGACGGCGATGGCGGCAGCCGCGCCGGTGTGGTTGCGCTGGCGGACAGGGTCGGCGTGGGCGAGCGCCAGCTTCGCCGGCTGTTCCGACGCCATCTGGACGCCACGCCGCTGGGTGTGGCACAGACCCGCCGCCTGCTGCTGGCCAAGCATCTGCTGCACGAGACCGCCCTGCCCCTGACCCAGGTGGCGATGGGCGCGGGCTATGGCAGCCTGCGTCGCTTCAACGAATGTTTCCGGGCGCAGTTCGGCCGCCCGCCGGGCGCCCTGCGCCGCGCCGCTTCGTCCGGCCGACCCGCAACGCCCGCCGCCGGCGTCAGCCTGACCCTGCGCTTCCGGCCGCCCTATGACTGGGACAATGTGCTGGCCTATCTGGCGGCCCGGGCGATCCCCGGGGTCGAGGCGGTGGACGGCGACGGCTATCGCCGCAGCATCGTGCTGCCGGCCGCCGATGGCAGCCTGGATGCCGATCCGGCGCAGGGCCGCCTGGCGGTGCGTGCGGCCGGCGGCGACCGCCTGCGGGTCGACATCGCCTGTCCCGACCTGCGCGCCCTGCCGGCGATCCTGGCGCGGCTGCGCCGCCTCCTGGACCTGGAGGCCGATCCCGCGGCGATCGGCCGGCACCTGTCGCGGGACCCGGTGCTGGCGCCGCTGGTCGCGGCCCGGCCGGGCCTGCGCGCGCCCGGCGCCTGGGACGGCTTCGAGCTGGCGGTGCGCGCGATCCTGGGGCAGCAGATCACGGTGGCCGGCGCGACCGCGCTGGCCGGCCGCCTGGTGCAGGCGCATGGCACCCCGCTGCCACCGCACCTCGCCGAGCCCGGGCTGAGCCACAGCTTTCCCGCGCCGCAAGCCCTGGCGGCGGCCGAGATCGGCACGCCTGGCAGCGGGCTGGGCATGCCGCGCGCCCGCGCCGCGGCGCTGACCGGGCTGGCGGCGGCGGCCGCCGCCGACCCCCGGCTGTTCAGCCCGCTGGGCAGCCTGGAACAGGCGATCGCCGCGCTGCGCGCCCTGCCCGGCATCGGCGAATGGACGGCGCAGTACATCGCGCTGCGCCAGTTGCGCGAGCCGGACGCCTTTCCGGCCGCCGATATCGGCCTGATGCGCGCCCTGCAGGCGCTGGAGGGCAGCCCGGAGCGGCCCAGCGCGACAGCGCTGCTGGCGCGCGCCGAGGCCTGGCGCCCCTGGCGGGCCTATGCCGCACTGCATCTCTGGTCCGCGGACCTGCCCGCCGCGGCCCCTGCACAGGCAGCGATCGGGCCGAAGGAGGCTGGCGATGACCGACGCGCCGCGTGATCCGGCGGAGCTGCGCCTGCACCGCCTGCCGACCCCGCTCGGCGAGGCCCTGGCCCTGACCGACGCGGAGGGCCGCCTGCGCGCCTTCGACTGGAGCGACTATGCGCACCGGCAGCAGCAGCTGATGCGGCGTCACTACGGCGCCGGGGATCCGGTCGAAGCGCTGGCGCCGGCGCCGCTGCGCGCCGCGCTGGAGGCCTATTTCGACGGCCGGCTCGGCGCCCTTGCCGAGCTGCCCTGGGCCACCGGCGGCACCGCGTTCCAGCGCCGGGTGTGGCAGGCGCTGACCGCGATCCCGCCGGGCGAGACCCTCAGCTATGGCGCGCTGGCGGCCCGGCTCGGCATGCCCAAGGCGTCGCGCGCGGTTGGCCTGGCGAACGGCAGCAACCCGGTCGGGCTGGTGGTGCCGTGCCACCGGGTGATCGGCGCGAACGGCCGGCTGACCGGCTATGGCGGCGGCCTGCACCGCAAGCGCTGGCTGCTGCGGCACGAGGGCGCGGCGTTCGTCGACGCGGCGTGACCTATGCGGCGGGCTGCACCCGCCGCCAGGCGTCCCGCGCCGTCAGCCGGCCGACATAGTCGACGAAGACCGGCTCGGCCTTCACCTCCTCCGACCCGAACTGCATGGCAAAGCCCAGCAGCGAGCCGATATGCACATCCGCCGCGCTGAACCGGTCGCCGAGCAGGTAGGGCCCCGGCGCCAGCGCCTGCTTCAGGACCGCCAGGATCTCGGTATAGCTGCCCCAGCCCAGCGCGCCCCTGTTCGGCACCTCCGGCCGCTGGAACATGCGGTCGGCGAAGGCCGGCTCGAAGCAGCCCGCGCCGAAGAACAGCCAGCGATAATAGCTGCCGCGGGCCGGATCGCCCGGCGCCGGCGCCAGGCCGGCAGCGGGAAAGGCATCCGCCAGGTAGGTGAGGATCGCCGCCGTCTCGGTCACCACGGTGCCGCGATGCACGATCGCCGGCACCTTGCCCATCGGGTTGATCGCCAGGAAGCCGGGCGCCTTGTGCTCGCCCTTGCCGAAATCGAGGATCACCTCGCGGCAGGGCGCGCCCGCCTCCGCCACCATCCAGCGGGCGATCTGCCCGCGCGAGCGGGGATTGGTGTACAGGGTGACGTCGTCCTCGGACATGCCGGTTCTCCCTTGCGGCCGGGGCCGGAGCATCGCGCCGGCCAATGACACTGTCGAGGTCCGGCAGCGCTCAGCCCGCGACGAAGATGCGCCGCGACCGCCAGGCGATGCCCAGGCTGAACAGCAGCGAGGCCGCCGCCAGAACGGCGAACAGGGCATCGACCTGCCAGTCCGGCGGCGCCAGCGCCAGCGCCAGCCAGCCGCCGCCGACCGCCACGACAAGCCGTCCCAGCCCCATCAGGAAGGGCAGCTTCGCATCGCCCGCCCCCTGCAGGGCGAAGTACAGCGCCAGGCCGGCGGCGAAGAACGGCCAGGCGAAGCCGTTGATCGACAGGAAGCGCATGCCCAGGTCGCGCAGCGCCGGCTGGTCGGTGAACAGGCCCATCCACAAGGCCGGCGCCAGGTAGGCGATGGCGGCGAACAGGCAGCCGATGCCGAAGGCGATGCAGGCGCCGCAGAGGGCGATGCGCCGCGCACGGGCGGCATCGCCGGCGCCGGTCGCCGTGGCCACCAGGGTCACCAGGGCGGAGCCGAACGCGAAGGTGATCGGCAGCAGCAGCAGCTCCAGCCGGCTGGCCACGCCATAGGCGGCGACCGCGCCGGCGCCGAGCCCGGCGGCCAGCGCCGCCACCAGGAAGGTCTGCAGCTGGAACTGCAGGGCGTTCAGCGCGGCCGGCCCGCCGACCTGCAGGATCGCCCGCACCGGCGCAGCCCGCAGCCGGACCAGGCCGGGCTGCAGCCGCAGCAGCGCCCGGGGCGAGGCCAGCCAGGCCAGCAGCAGCGCCGCGCCGACGCCATAGGCGGCGAGCACGCCGATCGCGGCGCCGGCCACGCCCATTTCCGGAAACGGCCCCCAGCCGAGGATCAGTGCGGGCGACAGGGCCAGGTGGCAGGCCTCCCCCGCCACGATGGCCAGGGCGGGGACCAGCATGTTGCCGGTGCCGCGGATCGTGTTGGCCAGCAGGTTCATCAGCCAGACCAGCACCGCGCCGCCGAACACCAGGGCGCCATAGTCGACCGCCGCCTCCAGCGCCGCGCCGGACAGGCCCATCGCGCCGTACAGCGCCGGCCCGAACGGCACCAGCAGCGCCGCGCTCAGGAGGCCCAGCAACAGCGCCATCGCCGCGGCCGCGCCGACCAGCGCGCGGGCCTGCGGGACCTGCCCGGCCCCCAGCGCGCGCGCCACCGCCGCCGCCACGCCGACCCCCAGCCCGCCGGCCGACACCGTCTGCATCACGATCAGCAGCGGGAAGACCAGCGAGACGCCGGCCAGCGCATCCTCCCCCAGCCAGGCGACGAACACCGCGTCGCAGGCGATGAAGGTGACCCGCGCCGCCGCCTCCCCCAGGTTCGGCGCGGCGAGCCGCAGCAGGGTCGGCAGCACCGGCGCGGACAGCAGCATGCGGGTGCGCGGCGGCAGTGCGGCGCCGGCTTGCGGCGCGGTGCCGGCGGTGGCGGCGATCGTCATGACTGGTCCTCGATCTGCATGGCGCGTGGCCTACCAGAGCAGCGGGCCGGCCGGGGGTCGATTACGTTCTGAGTAATGGGGGCTGAACCGCGGGCCGTCCGGCGCTATGCTTTCGCGGGCTGCCGATGCGAGAAGGAATGCCGCCGTGTCGATTCGAAAGACTGCACTTCGCCACGCCCTGGCGATGGCCCTGGCGGGCGCCGTCGCCGGCCTCGCGCTGTCGAGCGCCGGGGCCGCCGACAGCGCCGCGACGACGGATGCCTGCCGCCCGGCGACGCCCCAGGCAGAAGCCGCGCTGCGGGGACGGAAAGCCGTGGTCACGGACATCGACGGTGTGCTGGGGCGCTACATCCTGCTGGACTACGGCCCGACCAACGGCGCCTTCCTGGACCGCGGCATCACCTATCCGCGCGAGGATGCCGCATTGCTGATGAACATCTACCACCGGCGCGGCTACCTGATCGTCTACATGGCCGGCCGCCCGCGGCAGATGCAGGTGATGGGCCGGTCGATGTGCCAGGCGACCCTGGACTGGCTGGCGGCCGAGGGCTTTCCGACCGAGCCGGGCAACACCCTTCTGCTGCTGCGCGACGGTGCGCCGGAGGTCACCGGCGCGGAGAATCCCGGCGCCGCCATGGGGGCGTGGATGGGGGCGCACGGCAGCGACCTGTTCGTGTCGATGCTGCAGGGCGTGATGGACCGGCACGACGTCGCGCCGGTCTATGGCTATGTCGATTCCGGCGTGGTTGCCGATGCCTATCTGGCCGTCGGCGTGGCGCCGGCAGACATCTTCACGATCGGCAACAAGGGCGTCCCCCGCCTCGGTTATCGCGGCACCACGCCGATCTTCGGCGCCGATCCCAATATCGGCTTTGCCCGGCATGTCCGGGACTTCGTGGTGCCACAGGTGCCGCGGGCCGACCGATGACCGGCCGGGCCCTGCGGCCGCTCGCCGCGGCGGCGGCGCTCTGCCTTGCCGCGGCGCCGCCGGCGATGGCCGCGGAGCTGGATGCGATGACCGGCTGCTGGCTCAGCGACGACTTCCACCCGACCTCGCTGCTGGCCGATGCGACGCGGCCCGGGTCCGCGCAACTGCTGCACGAGAAGATGCTGCTGCGCTTCGAGCGGATCGACGGCACCGATCACCTGGCGTTCGGGCGGATCTACGAGTGGGACGAGGCGCAGAGCTATGTCCTCGGGCCGACCTACCAGAACGGCCTGCTGGACCCGGCCGGGGGCGTGCTGACCTTCGGCTTTCCAGGCGGCGGGCTCGACCTGGTCACCATGCCGGCAGCCGATACCCTGTTCTATGTGCATCGCAAGGCGGCGGCGAAGTCGGCCATGGCGGTGCGCCGGCTGCAGCGCATGGACTGCGGGCAGGCCGATGCGCTCGAGGCCGGGCTGCGCGACCGCCAGAAGGCGCTGCGCTGACCGTCAGGTCCGGCCCGGCTTCGGCCGGATCAGGAAGTTCTGGATCATCGCCGTTTCCTCATGCGCCAGGAAGTGGCAGTGCAGGACCGTCTTGCCCACGAACGGCGCCGCCATCCGCGTCCAGACCCGCAGATAGCCCTTCGGCGGGATGATCATCGTGTCGCGCCACTGGTCCGGCGAATCGATCACCCGCACGGCATCGATGCGCGACTGCACGACCGGCGCATCGGCTCCCACCAGCTTCGGGTCGGGGACCTGGGCGGAATAGACCTCCTTCACCTGGAAGGGGTTCACATGGACATGGAACGGATGGATCCCGCCGGTGGGATTGACCAGCAGCCATTCCTCCACATCGCCCTGGTCGATCTCGAACGCCACGATGTCGGAGCGGTAGATATGGTCGTTGATGCGGAACTGCTGGAACGGCAGGCGGCAGGTATCGCCATCGATGTCGAACACGAAGTGCCGCCGGCGCTTTACCTCGACCGGCCGGATATCCCCCCTGGGGGGCGGTGCTGCCTTTGGGATACCCGGTGTGAACCGCATCCTGTCGATCGGCGTCGCGGGCGGGCCCGCATCCTCCCCGCTCACCACGACCTTCGCCAGGATCTGGTCCCGCGGGCCGGTGCCGAAGAACTGGACGGTTCCCAGGTGATCGCTCTTGATCAGGTATTCCCCGGGCTCGGCGAACTGCAGCAGCAGGTCGTGCCGCTCGCCGCCGCCGGTCACCATCAGGTTCTTCTTGACCGGCGTGCCGAAGGCGATGCCGTCCGAGGCGATCATGTGGAAGGGCAGGTTCTCGCCCTCCACCCCTTCGACTGCCAGGGTGGAGGAGGTGCCCGGCGCGGCGACGATGCGGAAGGCACAGAGATTCTCAACCGTCGCGGTCAGGTGGCGCAGCAGCAGGATCTCATTGCGCTTCGCCTCGTAGACAGGCTGGTAGCGGCCGGTGACGAGGAAGGTGTAGTCGGTCTCGCCGTTCTGGTTGGCCAGGAAGCGGCCGACCTTGGCAAGGCCCGGCCTGTCGCCTTCCGGATAGTCCAGGATCTCGTAGTGCGGATCGTGCACGACGAAGGGGATCTCCCGGCTGACCCCCTGTGCCTTCAGCTCCGCGTCGTAGGTGCCGCGCACCAGCAGCATGCCGGCCATTCCGGACCAGGCCTGGATGGCCACCGAATTGTGCCGGTGCGGGTGGTACCAGTAGGTGCCCGGCGGCTGGTCGTCGGGCAGTGTGAAGCTGTAGCGCCTGTCCTCGCCCGGCTTGATCGTGATGTACTCCGATGCCGGGTCGGCCGTGCCCTGCGGCTCGAACAGGTGCGGCTGGATCTGCAGGCCGTGCAGGTGCAGGTTCGTCCAGTTGTAGTTCTTCGGGACATTGTCGCTGTCGATCACGAATCCGGCGACCGGCGTCTGCGGCGTGCAGCCGTTGAAGAACGGCATGCCCAGCGGCTGGTCCTGATGCAGGAAGACGGTCGGACCCTGCTTCTGGTCGATCACCGGCATCCAGTCCGCCGGCACCGGTTCCGCCGGCCCGTAGCCGGCATAATCGCCTTCCTCGAACAGCCGGTTGCGGACCAGGACGGAGAAGCTCTGTCCCGGCGCCACCTCGATCAGCGGGCCGAGATAGTTGTCGTCCAGCACGCCGTCCTTGGCCCAGCTGCGGGTCATGTAGCGGAACCGCCCCAGCTTGGTCCGCGTGCTGCCCGGCGTGGGCCGGCCGTCCTCGTCGACGCCGTAGAGCAGGTCGAGCTCGTAGGTCGCGAAGGTCGCCTCCAGGGTGAAGTCCGGCCGCGGCTCCACCGCCATCCCCTCCAACGCCGCCGCATTGTCGCTGGCTGCGGCAGGTGCCGCCGTGTCGCCGGCGGCGCGCGCGAGCGCCGGCGGCACGATCGCCGCCACCGCCAGCCCGCCCAGCACCTGCCGGCGGCTGAGCACCGTGCTGGCGGCCAGTGTACGGCGCAGAGCGGCAGGGGAAGCCGAAGCGGCAGGCAGGGAATGTGTGTCGCGCATGGCGAGCCTCCAGATTCGCAGCGGAGATCCGGCCGGACCGGTGTGGCGCGGTGCCCGACCGGGGTCGGACAAGTCTAGGCGCAACGGCGGATCGGCGGCAAACCGCACCTCCCCCGGGTGGTGTCGCCGTGCAACCTGCGCGATGATCGGCCGCTGTCGAGGGGGCAAGCCAGAACCATGACGAACCGTATCGACCCGGCCGCGGCCCGCCCAGGCCCGACCCGCCGGGCCCTGTTGCGCGGCGTGGGCGCGAGCGCGGCCATCGCCGCCGCGGGTGCCCTCCTGCCGCGCATCGTGGCCCCGGCGCTCGCCGGGGCCGCGGCCGGGCGCAAGCGCGTGCTGGTGCTGGGCGCCGGCATGGCCGGGCTGACGGCGGCGCTGGCGCTGCTGCGCCGCGGCCATGAGGTCACGGTGATCGAGTACCAGGACAGGGTCGGCGGGCGGGTCCTGTCCCTGCCGCTGGGCGAGGGCATGGTCAGCGAGGCCGGCGCCGGCCATTTCCGCGCCAACATGCCCTATACCCTCAGCTATATCCGCCAGTTCCGCCTGCCAGTCCTCAGCCTGAACGACGGCCTGCCGCGCTATACCGTCCGCGGCCATGCCGCCAATGCCGCCGACCTGGCCGACTGGCCCTGGCCGCTCAGCCGGGAGGAGCGGCAGGTCAGCGTCTCCTCCAACCTGAACCGCTATCTCTATCGCAACGGGCTGGACACCGACACGGTGCTCTCCGCGCGCTGGCCGGGACCGGAGCAGCTCGACCGGCTGTCCGACATCACCCTGCGGGAGCTGCTGCAGAATGTCGGCGCGACCGATGCCTTCTGCGACCTGCTGGACGCCCATGGCGGCACCTTCACCAGCGGTGCGCAGGCGCTGGGGATCATCCCCGACCTGGCCTACCATTTCGGTGACCAGAACCTGTTCCGGATCCGCGGCGGCAATGACCGGCTGCCGCAGGCGCTGGCCGGCGCGATCGGGCCGCAGCGCATCCATCTCGGCGACCCGGTCGCCGCGATCGACCAGGACGGCGCACTGGTGCGGGTCACCACCCGGTCGGGCGCCGAGTTCGCGGGCGATGCCGCGATCAGCACGATCCCGTTCAGCGTGATGGGCGAGGTCGCCGTGACGCCGGCCTGGTCGGCGGGCAAGGCGGCGCTGATCGCCGGCATCGACTGGGACCAGTCGGTGAAGGTGGTGGTGAAGGCGCGCACCCCGTCCTGGCTTGCACACGGCGTGCATGGCTGGCCGATGGCCGGCGGCGACCGCCGCTGGGAGCGCATCGTCGACATCACCGGCAATGCGCCGTTCAGCTACGGCAATGCCTTTTTCTACATGAACGGCGGCAATGCCGCCGCCTATCGGGAGGGCCCGCGCCAGACCCGGGCGCAGGACCTGTTCGCGGATTTCCAGGCCGACATGCCGGGCCTGATCGACGAGGCGGTGTCCTTGCAGGAGTTCGACTGGAAGGCGCAGCCCTGGATCCGCGGCTCGTTCGGCAGCACGCCGCTGGGCGGCGCCTGGATGGTGCGCGAATGGGCGAAGCCGGAGGGCCGCCTGCATTTCGCCGGCGACTTCGTCACCCTGAAGACCGGCTGGGTGGAGGGCGCCATCGAATCCGGCCTGCGCGCCGCACGGCAGATCGATCCGGAAGCGCCCGCCGAGGGCCATCCCTGGATCCGCCAGGAACTACCGGCCGCGGCCGAATGACGAAGGGGGAGCGACGATGATGCGCCTGACCCGGCACCTGCCATTGCTGTTGATACTTGGACTGGCCGCCGGTTGCGCCGCACAGCCGGGGGCCGGAGCGGCGCCGCCGGCGGACCGGGCCGGCAGCGCGGCGGCAAGCTTCGCCGCGGTGAAGGACAGCCCGGTTCGCCTGCGCATGTTCCTGCAGGCCTTCCCCAAGGGCGGCGACCTGCACAACCACCTGTCCGGCGCGGTCTATGCCGAGGACTTCGTGGACTGGGCGCTGGACAGAGGCACCTGCTTCGATCCCGCGACCCTCACGGCCAGCGCGCCGCCCTGCGATCCGAAGGCCGGCCGGCCGGCCCTGAAGCAGGCCATCGCGGACGGAAAGACCAGCCGCGACGCGGTGGTCGATGCCTGGTCGATGCGCAACTACGTCCCCGGCATCTCGGCGGCCTCCGGCCACCAGCAGTTCTTCCGCTCCTTCCCGCGCTTCGACGCCGCCGAGAGCGGGCGGCGCGGCGAGGCGCTGGCCGCGGCGGTCGGCTGGGCGGCCGGCGAGAACACGCTCTACCAGGAGCTGATGACCTCGCCGCAGATGTGGCCCGCCCAGGGCCTGGCGCAGCGGGTGGTGCCCGACGGCATCGGCGACGCGGATTTCGCCGCGCAGTACGAGGTCCTGATCGCCGCCGGCCTCGGCGACCTTGTCGGCAAGGCGCGCGCCCAGCTCGACCAGGCCGAGGCCGTGTTCCGCAGGGCCCATGGCTGCCCCGCCTCCGGCGCCCCGGCCTGCGACGTGACGATCCGCTATCTCGCCCAGGTGATCCGCACCCTGCCGCCGAAGCGGGTCTTCGCCCAGTCCCTGCTGGGCTTCCTGCTGGCACAGGCGGACCCGCGGGTGGTCGGCGTGAACCTGGTCGCGCCGGAGGATACCGACATCGTCCTGAAGACCTATTCCACCCAGATGCGCCAGCTCGGCTGGCTGGCGGAGAAGCTGGGGCCGGTGCCGGTCGCCCTGCATGCGGGCGAGCTGACCCTGGGCCTGGTGCCGCCGGAGGATCTGCGCTTCCACATCCGCGAGGCGATCGAGCTGGCCGGCGCACGCCGCATCGGCCATGGCGTCGACATCGCCTATGAAGACGATGCCGACGGCCTGCTGCGCCTGATGGCGTCGCGGCCGGTCGCCATCGAGATCCAGCTGACCAGCAACGAGGTGATCCTTGGTGTCGCGGGCAAGGACCATCCGTTCGAGACCTACCGCGCCTATGGCGTGCCGGTGACCCTGAACACCGACGATGCCGGGGTCAGCCGCAACGACCTGACCGACGAATACCAGAAGGCCGTGCAGACCTACGACCTGGGCTATGACGATATCGTCCGCTTCTCCCGCAACGCGCTGACCTACAGCTTCCTGGCAGGCGAGAGCCTCTGGGCCGACCCGCGGGCCTTCACGGCCGTGCCGGCCTGCGCCGGGACCGTTCCAGGCGCCGCCGCGCCGCCGGCCGCCTGCGCCGCATTCCTGGCGTCCAGCGACAAGGCCGCATTGCAGTGGAAGCTGGAGGCGAAGCTGGCGGCGTTCGAGCAAACGGCCGCGGCGATGCGGCCATAGGCGCCGCCGAAGCTGGCCCATCGACAGTCGCGGAAGGCATCTGCGCCGCAATAGAAGCACGTCACCCATCCGCTGACCGGCCTGCTGTCCGGTGCCGGTTCGGAGCAGTCGGAAGCACTGTCCGGAATTCTCGTCATGCGCGGACTTGTTCCGCGCATCCATGGCGCCACCGCTCAATGAAATGCGGACTTGCCGGCGACATCGAGAGCGACGTGCGCAGCGATGCGACCTGTCCACCATGTCCCCGAACGGGCGTCTACCATCTCGCCGGAGCGAGAAGGCGAGCCCGCCGGTCCAAACGGAAGCCGGGCCCAGCAGGCGCGGAATGAGCCGGAAGCCGTTGGGCCATGGCACCATGGACTCGCGGGCCAAGCCCGCGAGTGACGCATTTTGGGGAGCAGGCTGCGCCAAGTCGCATTGCAGCCGACCTGAACCGGATAACCGCGGCACGCGCCCACGGGCGACGGCATTGAAGGGCCAGTCCCAGACATCGTCGCCTCCGCGATACAGATTGACAAGCGCAGCCGGCAGGCCTAGCAAGCCGCCCACGGGTCGAAGGTCCCGGCCGCTCGCTGGCCCTGCCATGGTGAAACCTTCCGTTTCGATCCCTGTCGACGATCCCCACGGCCGCGGGCCGATGGCAATGCGAGCGCCCACCGACAGCCACGCGGCAAGCTGTGGACCTTCGTCATGACCGGATCGCCTCCCGCGCCGCCCGCGCGCCTTTCGGGCGGGCGCCTGCCTGCCAACCGCTTCCTCGTCCAGCCGCTGCCGCTGCTGTTCGCCGTCACCGCCGGCCCGGTGGTGCTTGTGATGGTGGTGAACGGGCTGCATGCCCTGGTCGATGCCTGGTTCCTGGGCCGCTATGTCGGTGCTGCGGCGCTGACCGCCGTCACCCTGATGTTCCCCGCCTACATGGTCCTGGTGGCGCTCAGCATGGGCCTGGCCGCCGGCTTCGGCAGCATCTTCGCCCGCCGGCTGGGCGCCGGCGACCGCGACGGCGCCGGCCATGGCTATGCCCAGGCGCTGGGCCTGGCCCTGGCGGTCTGCCTCCTGCTGATCCTGGCCTTCCAGGCCGGCGGGGCGGCGCTGGCCTTGTGGTTTGCCGATGGCGATGCCGGCCTGGCGGCGATGGGCCGCTCCTGGCTGGGCATCCTGGTGCTGGGCGCGCCGCTCGGCTTCCTGCTGGCGATCAACGTCAACGCCCTGCGCAGCGAAGGGCTGCTGCGCGCGATGACCGCGGTGACCCTGCTGTCGGCGGCGCTGAACATCGGCTTCGACTGGCTGTTCGTGGCACGGCTCGGCTGGGGGGTGCCAGGCTCGGCCTGGGCCACCGTGCTGGCGCAGGCGCTGGCGGTGCTGGCGATCGCCGGCATCCGGCTGCGCCGGGGCTCCGCGATGCTGCTGCGGCGCGGGCATTGGCGCCCGGACCGGCGCCGCTGGGGCGAGATGCTGGCCCTCGGGGCGCCGACCAGCCTGGGCTATATCGGCCTGTCCCTGACCGCCGCGGCGACCCTTTACGCGCTGCAGCTCTGGGGCGGCGACTATCCGACCCTGTCGGCCGCCTTCGGCATCGTCACCCGGATCCTGACCTTCGCCTTCATGCCGCTGATCGGCTTCGGCCTCGCCTTCCAGACGATCCTGGGCAACAACTATGGCGGCGGCGCCTGGGCGCGCAGCAACACCGCGCTGGTCATCGCCATCGCCTGCGCCACCGGGTATTGCGCCGCCGTGCAGGCCGGCCTGGCCGGCTTCGCGCCGGCGATCGGCGCGGTCTTCGTCGACGACCCGGCGGTGCAGCAGGCTGTCGCGCGGATCCTGCCGCTGAACACCGCCGCGCTCGTGCTGTTCGGGCCGCTGATGATGATCGGCGCCTATTTCCAGGCGATCGGCGATGCCGGGCGCGCCGCGATCCTCGGCCTGTCGCGGACCTATGCCTTCTCGCTCCCGCTGATCTTCGCCCTGCCGCTGGCGTTGGGCGAGCCCGGCATCTGGCTCGCCGGCCCGGTGGCGGAAGGGCTGGTCCTGCTGCTCACGATCGCCGTGCTGACGGCGCGGGCGCGGTCCAGCGGCAAGCGCTGGGGGATGCTGGAGGGGGTGGGGTGAACCTGTCCTACGTGCCCTGCGAGGGCGCCGGCAGCTTCATTTCCAGCTGAATGCGGTCGTAGCGGACGCGCGGCACCAGGCTGCCACGCGGCCCCGCCGCCAGTTCGACGAGGCCGTATTGCGCCATTCCATGCAGGGTCCGCGACAGGTTGGACTTCGCCCGCCCGGAGAGTGCCGCCAGTGCGGTCAGGGAGGCGGGGCGCTCCCGCGCAATCGTTTCCAGCAACTCCCGGTTGCGAAGCGACAGCAGCTTGGCGAAGCTTTCCATCGACGTGAACCAGATCGTCGGGTCCCGCGGCCCGGCCTTCACGTCCCCCCGCGCGATGGCCAGGGTCCGCGCCTTCATCTCCTCATAGCTGGCGATTCCAACCCGCAAGACAGCCACTACAACACTCCTTTCTCACGCAACACCGCATCGACCTCGGCCCAGAAGTCTTCCAGCAAAGCCGTTGCATCGCGATAGGCATAGGGCTGCAGGCTGCGCAGCCTGTGCCTATGGTCGTGGGCCGACGGCACTGCCCGGCCTGGACCGCGACCTGCGGCGACCGGATGGGCATTGTCGAACCCGATGAGGCGCCGACCCTCCGCATCGTGCAGTGTGAGGGCGTATCGCAGCCCATGTGGACGCGCTGCGCTGACCTCGACCTTGCGGATCTCGAATTTCACCCGGTAATGCCCGGCTTCATCGACGAAGAAGGTCTGGCCATCCAGGTCCAACAGGATATCCAGGCCGGGGTCGCGTGGCCGCTTCATATATAAAGGTTATCATTAAATGATAACCTTTCAAGCAATCCGGGCTACAGCCCCAGATAGGCCTGCCGCACGCCGGGATCGTCGGCCAGTTCCGCGCTGCTGCCCGCCAGCACGACCCGGCCATTTTCCAGTACATAGGCGCGGCTGGAGAGCTTGAGGGAGGCGGAGACGTTCTGTTCCACCAGGACGATCGACAGGCCTTCGCCGTGCAGGGTGCGGATGATGCGGAAGACGTCGGCGACGATGGTCGGCGCCAGGCCCAGCGAGGGCTCGTCGAACAGGATCAGCTCCGGCCGGCCCATCAGGCAGCGGCCGATCGCGAGCATCTGCTGCTCGCCGCCCGACAGGGTGCCGGCGGCCTGGTGGCGGCGCTCGGCCAGGCGGGGAAACAGCTCCAGCGCATGGGCCAGGCTGTCCTTCGCCGCAGCGCGGGCGCGCGGGATCATCGCGCCGAGCTGCAGGTTCTCCAGCACCGTCAGGGAGGGGAAGATCTGCCTTCCCTCGGCCACCTGGCCGATGCCGGCATCGCAGACCCGGTGGCTGGGCCAGCCGGCCAGGTCCTGGCCGCGCCAGACCACCCGGCCGCCGGCCGGCTTCTGCATGCCGGCGATGGCGCGGATCAGCGAGGTCTTGCCGGCGCCATTGGCGCCGACCACGGCGACGATCTCGCGGTCCGCCACCGACAGGCTGACCCCGTCCAGCGCCTGGGCATCGCCATAGAACAGCGAGAGGTTCTCGACCTCCAGGATGGCGGCGGAGGCCTGTTTCGGCGGGGCCATCAGTACGCGGCCTCCTCGCCCAGATAGCATTCCAGCACGGCGGGATCGCGGGTCACCTGCGCCGGGGTGCCGCGGGCGATCAGGCGGCCGGAATTCACCACCACCACCTCGCCCGACAGCGACATCACCGCGCGCATGACATGCTCGATCAGCAGCACGGTGATCCCGGTCTCGGCATTCAGGCGGCGCACCACGCCGACCATCAGGTCGATCTCCGCCGGGCGCAGGCCGGCCATCACCTCGTCCAGCAGCAGCAGGCGCGGGCCGGTGGCCAGCGCGCGGGCGACCTCCAGCCGCTTGCGCTCCGGCAGGGTCAGGCTGCCGGCCGGCCGGTCGCGCTGGCCGTCCAGGCCGAGCAGGTCCAGCAGGTAGCGGGCATGGCCGCTTGCATCGGCGACCGCGCGATGGCGGCGCAGGGCGCCCACCACGACATTGTCCAGCACGGAAAGCTTCGCGAAGGGCCGCACGATCTGGAAGGTGCGGCCGATCCCGGCATGGCAGACCTGGTCGGGCCGCAGGCCGTTCAGCGGCCGGCCGGCGAAGGCGATGCGGCCCGCGTCCGGCGCCAGGACGCCGGCGATCAGGTTGAAGATCGTCGTCTTGCCCGCGCCGTTCGGGCCGATCAGGGCGGAGATCGCGCCCTCCGCCACGGCGAAGGAGACCGCGTCCACCGCCTTCAGCCCCTTGAAGGACCGGCTGACCCCGTCCAGCTCCAGCAGCGGTGCGGCCGTCCTGCCGGTCATCGGCCCGGCCCCCGCGCCAGGCCCAGGGCGCCGGCCAGCATCGGCCAGATGCCGCCGGGCAGGTACTTGATGATCAGGATCAGCACCAGGGCATAGACCAGCTGCTTGACGCCGACCGGGCTCCAGCCCGTCGCCTCCAGCAGCACGGTCAGCCCCTCGCCCAGGACGCCGAGCACCACCGCGCCGACCAGCGGGCCGATGACGGTGCCCAGGCCGCCGACGATCGGCGCCAGGATGATCTCGATGGAGCGGTGGATGCCGAACAGGTCCGACGGGAACAGGTTGTTGTAGTAGAAGGCGAGCACCACGCCGCCCACCGCCGCCATCGCGCCCGACAGCACCACGGCGAACATCTTCGACCAGAACAGGTTGACGCCCAGGGTCTGGGCCGCGACCTCGTCCTCCCGCACCGCCAGCAGGTAATAGCCGATGCGCGAGCGCCGCAGGACCGCCGCCAGCAGCAGCGAGCCCGCCATCAGCGCCAGGAAGACATAGTAGAACATCACCGGCGCGCCGCGCAGGGTCCAGAGGTCGCTGTCGGCCCGGTTCTCCACCGGCAGGAACAGCCCCTGGGTGGCGCCCAGCCAGTCGATATGGGCGAACAGGATGCGGGTGAACTCCGCGAAGGCGATGGTCAGCAGGGCGAAATAGACCCCGCCGATGCGGAAGCGGAAGGCCAGCGCGCCGATGATCCCCGCCGCCAGCCCGCCGATCGCGATGGCCGCGAGCACGCCGAACAGCGGCGGCACCCGGAAATGCACGAAGAGCGCGGCGGCGGCATAGGCGCCCAGCCCGACATAGAGCGCATGGCCCAGGCTGAGCTGACCCGCAAAGCCCATGCAGATGTTCCAGCTCTGCCCGACATAGGCGAAGTAGAGGATGATCAGCAGGACCGACAGGATATAGCCGTCCACCAGGAAGGGCGCGGCGAGCAGGACGAGCCCCAGGATCGCCAGCGCCGCCAGGTCGCGCCTGCCCAGACCCCCGATAGCTGCCATCATGCGCCTGCCATCAGCCGGTCGCCCCGCGGCCCAGCAGGCCCTGCGGCCGGAGGATCAGCACTAGGATCAGCAGCGCGAAGCTGAGCATGGATTTCAGCGAGGGCGAGATCAGCAGGCCGGCCATCGCCTCCGACATGCCGATCAGCACGCCGCCCAGCAGCGCGCCGGTCATGCTGCCCAGCCCGCCGACGATGACGATGATGAAGGCCAGCAGGGTCAGCTCCGGGCCCATGATCGGCGTGGCATCCACGATCAGCGCCAGCAGGCAGCCGGCCACGCCGACCGTCGCCGCGCCGATGCCGAAGGTCAGGGCATAGAGGTGCGGCACGTTCAGGCCCACCACGCCGGCACCGGTCAGGTTGTCGGCACAGGCGCGGATCGCCCGGCCGGTGGCCGAGAAGCGGAAGAAGGCGAGCAGCAGCCCGGCGACCGCGATGCTGACCGCACCGGCGATCAGCTTGGTCTTGTCGACGATCACCGCGCCCACCGCATAACTGTCGAAGGAATAGTCGGTCAGGATGCCATGCGCCTCCGGCCCGAACACGATCAGCATGAAGTTGGTCAGCGCCACGGCAACGGCCAGCAGCAGGATGAACTGCTCATGCTCCGGCCGTTCGACGAAGGGCGCCACCAGGTCGCGCTGCAGGCGGTAGCCGCCGAGGAACATCGCGGCGGCGACCAGCGGCGTCGCCAGCAGCGGGTCGATGCCGCCCTCCTGGAAGGCGACGACAGCGGCGAACATCGCCAGCACGGTCATCTCGCCATGGGCGAAGTTGACGATGCGGGTGACCCCGAAGATCACCGACAGCCCCAGCGCCATCAGCGCATAGACCAGCCCGATCAGCAGGCCGCCGACCACGACGTTCGCGACAAGGTCGAGGGTCATTCCGAGGTCATCCGTTCGCTACCGTATCGCGCCAGGCCATCCCGCAATCCGCGCGGCGCGGCAGGGCGGGCGGAATGGATCCCCGGCTCGGGGGCCGAGGATGACGGCGGCGGGGGCGGCAGGGCGCGCGCGGGCGCCGGAAGCAGCGGCACAAGACGGCCCGTCATTCCAGGGCTTGACCCTGGAACCCATTCCGCAAACCGCGCAGCGCTGCACCGCAGCCGGAATGGATCCCCGGCTCGGGGGCCGGGGATGACGGCGGCGGGGGCGGCAGGGCGGGCGCGCGCGGGCGCCGGAAGCAGCGGCACAAAACGGCCCGTCATTCCAGGGCTTGACCCTGGAATCCATTCCGCAAACCGCGCAGCGTTGCACCCCCGCCGGAATGGATCCCCGGCTCGGGGGCCGAGGATGACGGCGGAGAGTGGCGTCACCACGCGGCCGGCGAATGCTGCGACCGCAACCCATAACCCTACTTGCGGCGGTCGTCGCCCCAGCCGGGCATCGGGTAGACCAGGGCGGCCTCGGCGGAGGCATCGGGCATGACCACCAGCGGGCGGTTGTCGACGTTCTGCAGCATGGCCGACTTGATGTTGGGGTTCTGGCCCTTCTCGTTGAACTGGATCGGGCCGCCGATCATGATGTGGTCGGCGATGTCGGTCTTGCGCAGCGCCTCGACCAGCGCATCGGGCGCGGCGGAGCCGGCGCGCTTGTAGGCGTCGGCGGCGATCAGCAGCGCCTCGAACGAAAAGCCGGCGTTCAGCTCCAGCATCTCGTCGGGGAAGGCCTTCTCGAAGGCGGCGCCGAAGGCCTGCGACATCTGCGTCTTGGGATCGACCCAGGGCACGTTGGCGATGACGAAATCGGCGTATTTTCCCAGCGCCTTGTAGAACTGGCCCTCGTAGGTGCCGGGGCTGCCGGGGGTCATGATGCCCTGCGGCTCGTAGCGCTGCTTGACCATCTCGCGCACCAGCAGGATCGCGTCCGCGCCATGGCTGACCGGCAGCACGATATCGGCGCCGGTCGCCTTCGCCTTCGCGACCTCGACCGACAGGTCCTTCGCCTTCGGGTCGTAGGCGATGGTCTCCAGGATCGGGAAGGGCATGTCCATCTTGCCGTACAGCGCGCCAACGCCATTGGCCATGGCGGTGCCGAAGGTGTCGTTGACATGCAGGAAGACGGCGCCGTTCGGCTTCGCCCCGGTCTTGGCGATCATCTGCTTGATCAGGCCGAGGCCGTTGATCACCAGCATCGGGCCGGTGGTGAAGTTGCGGAAGACGTACTTGTAGCCCTGCTCGGTGATCTGCGGCGCGGCGGCGATGTTGATGACATGCGGGATGCCGCGCTGCTCGGCCACCTGGGCGACGGCCGCGGTCTCGCCCGACACGAAGGTGCCGACCAGCACCTGCGCACCCTCGTTCACCAGCTTCTCGGCCGCGGTGCGCGCCTTGTCCGGGTTCGATTCGGTATCCGCCATCATCAGCTCGACCGGATGGCCCATTTCGGCCAGCAGCGCCGGGGCAATGTCGAAGCCGCGCTTGCAGGCGGCGCCCTCGCGGGCGAAAAAGCCGGTCAGCGGCGCCAGGCAGCCGATCTTCAGCGGGGCGGCGGCAGCCGCGCCGCGCAGGATCCCCGGAGCGGCCAGCAGGCCGGCCGCGGCCGCGGCGCCAACAGTGAAGCTGCGGCGGTCGATCGCGAATGTACCGCGGCCCGAACGATGGCCTGTCCTGTTGTCTGTCATGGCGCCCTCCCGATGGTTGCCGGCCCGGTGTCGCGGGCCGGAATGCGACTTGCGCCGCAGTATGCCGGTCTGCCCGCCGCACCTCCACATCTATTGCAGCGGCCCGGCCCTCCTCCCCCGGCGCCTTCATGTGCCATTCAGGTAGACAGCGCTACATGAGAGGCATTGCAGCCGGCTGGCATGCTGCCCGTTCCGGGGCAGAATGCCGAACGCACTGAAGGAGACCGCATGTCGTTCGCCCGCCAGGGTCTGATCATCGCCATCCTCGCCATCGTCGCACTGGGCGGCTGGTGGGCGGCCGAGCATTTCGGCCTGCTGCAGGCGGCGGCCACCCGCAACGGTCCCGGCGGCGGCCCGGGCGGCGGTCCGGGCGGCCGGGGTCCGGGCGCCGGCCTGACCGGCGGCGTCCCGGTGATCGCCGAGCCGGTCCGCCTGCAGCGCGACGATGTGCGGATCCAGGCGGTCGGCACCGGCGAGGCCCAGTACGGCGTCACCCTCTACCCCGCCGTGGCCGGCGAGGTGGTGGAGATCGGCTTCGTCACCGGCCAGTCGGTGAAGACGGGCGACATGCTGCTGCGGCTGGACGACGAGGCGGAGCGCCTGGCGGTCGAGATCGCGCAGCTCGAGGCCAGGGATGCCGAGGTCACCCTGTCGCGCTATCGCAAGGCGGCGCCGAAGGGCGCCGTCTCGGCCGCCGAGGTGGATACCGCGCGCACCGCCCTGGACCGCGCGAAGCTGCGCCTGGAGGAAGCGCAGGTCGCGCTGCGCGACCGGACCCTGCGGGCGCCCTTCGACGGCATGATCGGCACGCCGGAGGTGGATCCCGGCGACCGGGTCACCGCCGCCACCGCGATCGCCACCCTGGACGCCCGCGGCACCATCGTCGTCACCTTCGACCTGCCCGAGATCCATGCCGGCAAGGTCCGCCCCGGCCAGGAGCTGCAAGTCACCCCCTGGAGCCTGCCGGGCCGCAGCTTTGCGGGGGTGGTGGAGACCCTGGGCAGCCGCATCGACCCGGTGTCCCGCACCCTGAAGGTGCGCGCCCATGTCGCCAATACCGAGGACCTGCTGCGGCCGGGCATGTCCTTCGCCGTCGCCCTGGAGATCGCCGGAGGCGAGCGTGTCAGCGTGCCGGAGATCGCCGTGCTGTGGAGCCGCGACGGCGCCTTCGTCTGGCAGGTCGGCCCGGCCCCCGCGGATCCTGCCGGCACCGCCCGGCCGGCCGGTGCCGGAGCGGGCGCAAGCGGCCCGGTGGCCGTCAGGATGCCGGTCAAGGTGCATCGCCGCGATGGCGGCCGGGTGCTGCTGGACGGCGGCCTGCAGCCGGGCGACCTGATCGTGGTGGAAGGCGTGCAGCGCCTGCGCGAGGGCTCCGTCCTGCGGCCGACCACGGCCGGCGAGGGCGCGGCGCCGGCGGGTGCCGCCCCGGGGGCATCGTGAGCGACCGGCAAGGGCCCGAGGGCCTGCCCGCCGGCGGCGGCCTGCCCGCCCTTGCGGTGCGGCGGCCGATCCTGACCATCGTCGCGAACCTGCTGATCGTGATCGGCGGCCTGGCGGCGCTGGCCGGGGTCGAGGTCCGCGAGCTGCCCGATGTCGACCGCCCGATCGTCACCGTGCGGGCGGTCTGGGACGGCGCCGCGCCGGAGACCATGGATGCCGAGGTGACCTCGGTGCTGGAGGGCGCGGTGGCGCGGGTCGCCGGCGTGCGCTCGATCCGGTCCAGTTCGGAAGAGAACAACATGCGGATCCGCGTGGAGTTCGAGCCGGACACCGACCTGGACACCGCCGCCAACGACGTGCGCGAGGCGGTCGCCGGCGTCGAGCGCCGCCTGCCGGACGGGGTCGACGAGGTCTCGGTGGTGAAGGCCGACGACAATGCCGGCGCGGTGGTGCAGGTCGCAGCGGTCAGCGACACCCTGTCGGAGGCGGAGCTGACCAGGCTGGCGGAGGAGGACATCTCCACGGAACTGGCGGCGGTCCCCGGCGTGGCCAGCGTTCAGGTTTTCGGCAATCGCGAGCGGGTGATGCGGGTGCTGGTGGAGCCGCTGCGCCTGACCAGCTACGGCCTGTCGATCGACGATATCGCCGATGTGCTGGAAAGCGCCCGTTTCGACGTGCCGGCGGGCAGCTTCAAGTCCGACGACCAGCTGCTGATCGTCCGCGCCGACGCCTCGGTCTGGAAACCGGAGGAGGTCGAGCGGCTGGAGATCGCGCCCCGGGTGCGCCTGGGCGACGTGGCGCAGGTGCTGTACGGCCCGGCGGATGCCGAAAGCTCGGTCCGGCTGGACGGGCGCACCGTGGTCGGGATGGGGGTGATCCGGCAGGCGCGGTCGAACACCATCGAGATCTCCGACGGTGTCGACCGGGCGCTGGAGCGGCTGAACCGCAGCCTGAAGGATGTGGAGGTGGTGAAGACCTCCGACGATGCGGTGTTCATCAAGGGCTCGGTGCGCGAGGTGCTGATCAGCCTGGGCCTGGCCGTGCTGATCGTAATCGCCGTGACCTGGCTGTTCCTGGGCGCCTGGCGGCCGACCCTGATCCCGGCGACGACGATCCCGGTCGCCCTGGTCGGCACCCTGGGCGGGATCTGGCTGATGGGCTTCTCGATCAACATCCTGACCCTGCTGGCCATGGTGCTGGCCACCGGCATGATCGTCGACGATGCCATCGTGGTGATGGAGAACATCCAGCGCCGCAAGATGCAGGGATTGAAACCGCTGGCTGCCGCGGTGCTGGGCACGCGGCAGGTGTTCTTCGCCGTGCTGGCGACCACCGCCACCCTGATCTCGGTCTTCCTGCCGATCGCCTTCCTGCCGTCGACCGCCGGGCGGCTGTTCACCGAGTTCGGCTTCGTCCTTGCCGTGGCGGTGGCGATCTCCTCCTTCGTCGCGCTGACCCTCTGCCCGATGCTGGCCTCCCGCCTGCCGGCGGGCGGGCAGGACCTGCCGCCCGTGCTGCGGCGCATCGGCAGCCCGCTGGCCGGGCTCTACCGGCGGGCGCTGGATGCCACCCTGGCGGCGCCGCTGCTGGTCGTGGCCGGCGCACTGGTGCTGGTCGGCCTGGCGGTCCTGCAGTTCGCCAGCCTGAGCGAGGAGCTGGTGCCGCAGGAGGATCGCGGCCTGATCATCGTCGCGATGCAGGGCCCCGACGGCGTCGGCCTGGACTATATGGAGCGCCAGGTGGCGCCGGTGGAGGCGGCGCTGCAGCCGCTGCGCGACGACGGCACGATCGCGGCCGTGTTCACCATCGTCGGCCGCTACGACATGAACCGCGCCTTCATCACCGCGCGCCTGGCGCCCTGGGGCGAGCGCGACATCGCGCAGGGCGAGATCATCGGCAAGCTGCAGCGCCAGCTGGGGCAGCTGCCCGGGGCGACGGTGCGGATCTTCGGCACCAACAGCCTGAACCTGCGGGGCAGCTCCAGCGGCGGGCTGGAATTCGCCCTGACCGGGACCAGCTATCCCGCCATTGCCGCCGCCGCCGCCGACCTGATGGCCGCCTCCGCCGCCCGCCTGCCGGCGTTGCGCGACATGCGGATGGACTACCAGGCGACGCAGCCGCAGCTCTCGGTGCGGATCGACCGGCGCCGGGCGGAGGATCTGGGGATCTCGGTCGACGGCATCGCCGCCACCCTGCGCGCCATGGTGGACGGCTATGAGGTCACCGAGATCAACGTCGACGACACCCAGGTGCCGGTGATCCTGCAATCCGCGGGCGGCGCGATCGGCGATCCCGGCGACCTGGCCAACCTGTTCGTTCGCTCGGCCACGGGCAGCATGATCCCGCTTTCCGCCTTCATCGAGATCACCGAGGAGGGCGTGCCCGCGGAGCTGGACCGGGTCGGCCAGAAGCGGGCGGTCGAGATGGATGCCGGCCTGTCCCCGGACATGCCGCTGCGCCAGGCCATCGCCGACCTGGAGGCCCTGGCCGACGAGGTGCTGCCGCCCGGCATCGGCATTCTCTGGCAGGGCGAGGCGGCGACCCTGGAGGAGACCTCGCAGGAGGTCGCAATCACCTTCGCCATCGCCGTGCTGGTGGTGCTGCTGGTGCTGGCGGCGCAGTTCGAGAGCTTCCTCAGCGCCCTGGTGATCATCCTGACCGTGCCGTCGGGCATCGCCGCGGCGGTCTTCGCGCTGGCGCTGACCGGCACCAGCCTGAACATCTACAGCCAGATCGGCCTGGTCATGCTGATCGGCCTGATGGCGAAGAACGGCATCCTGATCGTGGAGTTCGCCGACCAGCTGCGCGACCGCGGCCTGCCGGTGGCGCAGGCGATCCGCGAGGCCGCGATCGTGCGGCTGCGGCCGGTGATGATGACCATGCTGTCCACCGTGTTCGGCGGCCTGCCGCTGATCCTGGCAAGCGGCCCGGGCGCGGAATCCCGCAGCGCGATCGGCTGGGTGATCTTCGGCGGGCTGGGCATCGCCACGATCTTCACCCTGTTCCTGACGCCGGCGGTCTATCGCCTGCTGGCGCCGCTGACGAAGCCCCGCGCCGACGCCCAGGGCCGCCTGCAGCGCGAGCTGCGCGACGCCGAGGGGGTGCCCGACAGCCTGTCCGGCGCCCCGGTCCCGGGGCCCGCGGAATGAGCATCGCGCCGCACCCCATCTTCGTCATCCCGGCCCCCGAGCCGGGATCCATTCCGCCGGCCGTGCGGCGCTTCGCTGCTGGCGGAATGGATCCCCGGGTCAGGCCCGGGGATGACGGCCGTCGGTTGGCGCGGCAGCGCCGGAGGGCCGCTCCCCTCCGCGCTCTCGCCCCCCTGCCCGCCCTCGCCCCCCTGCTCGCCCTCGCCCTGTCCGGCTGCATCACCGTGGTCGGCCCCGACCCGGTCGCGCCGCAGGAGGATGCCGGGGCGCGCTATGACGCCGCCGTGCCCGCGCCGGTCGGGGCCCGGCCGGACCCGGCGGCCCGGACCGAGTGGTGGCTGGCGTTCGGCGACCCGGCACTGGACGCTCTGGTGGCGCGCAGCCTGGCCGGCAATCCCGGCCTGCAGGAATCCGCCAGCCGGGTGCGCGAGGCGCAGGCGCTGTCGCGCGGCGTCGCGGCCGACGGCCGTCCCAGCCTGGACCTGGAGGGCGATGCCGGCATCCAGCGCAACCAGACGATCGGCAGCGGCCGCAGCGGCCGGTCCAGCGCCACCGGCGGAAGCACCGGCGACGAGACCTCCGGCAGCGCCGGGCTCGGCCTCGCCTTCGGCTGGGTGCCGGACCTGTTCGGCGGCCAGCAGCGCGCCGAGGAGGCGGCCCGGGCGGAAGTCGAGCGCCAGGCCTGGCTGCGGCGCGACACCGCGCTCGCGCTGGTCGCGGAAACCGCGCGGACCTACGTCTCCTATCGCAGCACGCAGGCCCTGCAGTCCCTGGCGGAGGAGAGCCTGGACCTGCAGCGGCAGACCCTGACCCTGGTCGAGGGCCGCACCGAGGCCGGGCTGGCGCCGCAGCTGGACCTGAGCCGGGCGGAAGCCGCCGTCGCCTCGCTGGAGGCGGCATTGGCGCCGGCGGACTCCGAGCTGCGCCGCCTGCAGAACGCCCTGGCGGTGCTGGCCGGCGCGCTGCCGGGCAGCCTGCAGGTGCCGGGCCCCGGGGCGGGGATTGCCGGCATCCCGGTGCTGCGGGCCGGGCCGCCGATCGGCCTGCCGACCGAGCTGTTGCGCCGCCGGCCCGACCTGCGTGCGGCGGAGGCCGCGCTGATCGGCACCACGGCCGAGATCGGCGTGGCCGAGGCGGCGTTCTACCCGAGCCTCAGCCTGCCCGGCAGCCTCAGCCTTTCGGTCAGCGGCCTGGGCACCGGCTCCGTCGCGCAGGCCGTGGTGGCGGCGATCGGCGCCGCGCTGAACCTGCCGCTCTATGACGGCGGCGCGCGGCAGGCCAACCTGGACGCCGCGCAGGAACGCGCATTGCAGGCCCTGCTGGCCTATCGCACCGCCCTGCTGGCGGCACTGCAGGAGGTGGAGGCCGCGCTGCTCGCCTACCAGGGCGCCAGCGCCCGGCTGGCGGCCCTGGAAACCGAGGTGGCGGCCAGCGAACGGGCCTTCGCCCAGGCGGACGAACTGTACCGGCAGGGGCTGGCCAGCTTCCTGGACGTGCTGGATGCGCAGCGGGAGCTGACCACGTCGCGGCGCGACCGGGTCGATGCCGCGACCGATGTCGCCCAGGCCACCATGGACATCTACGAGGCCGCCGGCCTGGCGCCCGACCTGCCGGCACTGCCGCCCGGCCCGGCCACCGTTCCGCAAGGCTGAGGCTTCCCTATCGCAGCCGTTCGCCTATCCTGCCGGTTCCGTTCGGAATTTCAGATAGGGAGGCGGAGGATGGATGCCTCGGACCTGCGGGTCTTCGCGGCGGTGCTGCACAGCGGCGGCATCAATCGGGCCGCCGGCGCGTTGAACACCGTGCAGTCCAACGTCACTGCCCGCATCCGCCGGCTGGAGGCGGAGCTGGGCACAAGGCTGTTCGACCGCCATGCCCGCGGCGTGACCCCCACCGATGCCGGCCGGCGCCTGGCGCCCTTCGCGCAGGCGATCGAGGGCCTGCTGCAGGAGGCCCGCCGCGCCGTGCAGGACGACGGCCTGCCCCGCGGGCCGCTGACCCTGGGATCGCTGGAGACCACGGCCGCCTTGCGGCTGGCCCCGGCGCTGGCCGGGTTTGCCGCCGCCTGGCCGGCCGTCGACCTGGTGCTGCGCACCGGCACCAGCGCGGAGATGCTGCAGGCCGTGCTCGACCGCCGGGTCGAGGGCGCCTTCGTCTGCGGCCCGGTGGCCCACGCTGCACTGACCGTCGAGCCGATGTTCGACGAGGAGCTGGTGCTGGCAACGGCACCGGGGGTGGCCGGCCTGGACAGCCTGGCGGCCCGCCCGGACGCGAAGATCGTCGTTTTGCGCGCCGGCTGTTCCTACCGCCAGCGGCTGGAGGAGGTCCTGGCCCGCCGCGGCGTGACGGGGTTGCGGCGGCTGGAGTTCGGCACCGTGGAGGCGCTGCTGGCCTGCACCGCGGCGGGCATCGGCATCACCCTGCTGCCGCGCGGCATCCTGGACGGCGCCGCCGGCCGCTTCGGCCTGGCGCTGCACGACCTGCCGCCGGAGGAAGCGCGGGTGCAGACCCTGTTCGTGCAGCGCCGCGACACCGGCCGCTCCAGCGCGATGGCCGCCTTGCTGGCGCAGGTGGCCGCACTGGCCCCGCCCGGAGGCGGGCGGGGCCGCCAGGCTCCCCCGGCTGCGTCGTCCCGGACCCGATCCGTGACCCATGGCGCGGGCGGCGATGCAGCCCGGCCGCGCCGTCCAGCCACGACCCCGGCTCGCAGGCCGGGATGACGGCGGGCGGGGCAAGGCGGCAAGGCTCCGCCGGTCGCGTCTTCCCGAATCGGCTCTATCTCCCGGACAGATAGCTGCGTTCTCGACAATTCATTTTCCCGTGCCCCGTTCGCCCCCTACCTTCTGTCCGACAGCAGAAGGAGCATCGTCATGACCGCAGGCAACGGCCTGGCCACCGCTTTGACGGCGCGGCTGGGCATCGCGCATCCCGTCGTGCAGGCGCCGATGGCCGGCGGCAGCGATACACCGGCCCTGGTGGCCGCCGTGGGCGCGGCCGGCGGCATCGGCTTCCTGGGCAGCGCCTATCGCACGGCCGGGCAGATCCACGAGGCGGCGGCGGCAGTGCGGGCGCAGACCGGCGCGCCGTTCGGCATCAACCTGTTCGCGCCCACGCCGGCGCCGCCGGCCATGGATCCCACCGCCGCGCTCGACCGGCTGGCGCCCTATTTCGAGGAACTCGGCCTGCAGCGCCCGGCTGCGCCCAGCCAGCCGGCGGACGGTTTCCCGGCGCAACTGGAAGCCGCGCTGGACAGCGGCGCCGCCGCCTTTTCCTTCACCTTCGGCATGCCACCGGCCGACGCACGGGAGGCGATCAAGGCGCGCGGCATGCTGCTGATCGGCACCGCCACCACGGTGGCCGAGGCGGTGCAGCTGAAGGAGGCCGGCTTCGAGGCGATCGTCGCGCAGGGCGCGGAGGCCGGCGGCCATCGCGGCACCTTCGCCGGCGCCTTCGAAGCCTCGCTGGTCGGCACCATCGCGCTGGTGCCCCAGGTGGCCGATGCAACCGGCCTGCCGGTGCTGGCTTCGGGCGGGATCATGGACGGCCGTGGCCTGGCGGCGGCCCTGATGCTGGGGGCGGCCGGCGTGCAGATGGGCACCGCCTTCCTGACCACGGCCGAGTCCGGGGTCCCGGACGCCTATCGCCAGGCGCTTCTGGCGGCGCGGGAGGACGGCACCCGCCTGACCCGCGCCTTTTCCGGGCGGCCCGCGCGCGGCATCGTGAACCGCATGATGGAGGAGGTGGCGGAGGGCGACATCCTGCCCTTCCCGCTGCAGAACGGCCTGACCCGGCCGCTGCGCACCGAGGCGGCGCGGCAGGGCCGGGCGGAGTTCCTCTCGCTCTGGGCCGGCCAGGGCGTGCCGATGGCACGGCCGCAAAGCGCAGTCGAGCTGGTCGATCGGCTGGTGCGGGAGGCCGGGGCGGCGCTGGGCCGATAGACAGGCCGCGACGGCCCGGGCGGGCCCGGGGCAGGGTACGCGGTAGAGAATGAAGCGGATCGCCCGGACCGCGCGCGCCGGCAGCACGGCCCGGCGCCGGAGACCGGCAGCGCGGCGGGACGGGACCCCGGCCTGAACGCGAACGATTCTCTATCGTCCGCCGTCTGCGCCGTCCTGTTGCGCCGCCTTCTGGAACTGCCGCAGGTCCAGCGGCAGCATCTGGCCCATCCAGATGGCGTGGCGGGTATGGTCCACCAGGTCGTCGCCGGTTTCCGGGTGGGTGAAGATGGTCAGGCCGTCGCGATGCAGCGCCAGCCAGGGCACCACCGCGCCGAACTGCTCCGGCGGGAAGGCGAGCTGGCAGCTCCAGCAGGGATGCGGCCCTACCAGCTTCTTGTGGAACCGCCCCATCGACAGGCCGAAGCGGTCGCGCGCCGCCTCGCAGAGCGCCAGGGCCTGGTCGGCGGTCTCCTCGGTGAAATAGACATGGGCATGGAAGTCGACGATCTCGGTCATGGGTCCTCGCTGCCGCCGGTGCAGCAGCGGAGATAGGCCAGTGCAGTGTCCCGGTCAAAGCCTGCTGCGACCGTGCGGGCCCCGGCCGCGACAAGGCGGCCGGGGCGGCAGGCGGCCCTCAGGCCGCCTTGGAGATTTCCACCAGGGCATCGCCGACCTCCGCGGACAGGCCCTGCGCGGCGAGGTCGCCCAGGCTGATCACGCCGGTCAGCCGCTTGTCCCGGTCGACGACCGGCATGCGCCGCACGGCATTCCGGGCGAGGCTCTCGGCCGCCTCTTCCAGGCTCTGGTCCTCGAACAGATAGAGCACCTCCTTGCTCATCACGTCGGCGACTGTCGCGATCCGGGGCTCGTGCCCGGCCGCAACGCCGCGGATCACGATGTCGCGGTCGGTGACCGTGCCGGCGAGACGATCGTCATCGCCCACCGGCAGGAAGCCGATCCCGCGCTTCTTCATCTCGCGGGCGGCCTCCAGAAGGGTCGTTCCGGGCGAGCAGAGCTCCACCTGGGACGTCATCAGTTCCTTGATCTGCATCGTTCGCCTCCTTGGCGTACGGGGGAATGGCCCGCTCGGGGCGACGCGGCGTGGTCGCACCCGGGCAGGCGTCCGGTCAACACGCCTTCCCCGCCCCTGTTCCAGGCGCAGCGGGCGGTTCCCCGGGTGGAACCATGCGGCACTGCCGCCGTTGGCAGGGCAGGTCCGCATCCTTCAACCTGACGGAAGGGACAGCATCATGTCCGCACGGAAGAAGATCGCCATCCTTGCCACCGACGGCTTCGAGCAATCGGAGTTGACGGAACCGCGCCGTGCCCTGGCGGAAGCCGGCCACGAGGTTGCCGTGGTGTCCTTGGAGACGGGAAAGATACGCGGCGTGAAGGGTCACGAGCCGGGCGACACGGTCGATGTCGACCAGGTTCTCGCCGACGTGGCGCCGGACGATTTCGACGCGCTGGTGCTGCCGGGCGGCGTCTACAACCCCGACACCCTGCGCCAGGAAGCGGCAGCCGTGGCCTTCGCACGCAGCTTCATGGAGGCCGGCAAGACCGTGGCGGCGATCTGCCATGGCCCCTGGCTGCTGGTGGAAGCCGACGTGCTGCGGGGCCGGCGGGCGACCTCCTTCCCCTCGATCCGCACCGACATGCGCAATGCCGGCGCCAACTGGGTCGATGGCGAGGTCGTGACCGACGGCAACCTGATCACCAGCCGCAGTCCGGACGACCTGGAAGCGTTCTGCCGCACGACCCTGGAGGCTCTTGCCGATGGCCCGGCGGAGCGGGAAGGGGCAGCGACGGTTCACCCGATCCGGGCGGGCGCCTGAACGGACTCGCAGACGTTCGACTGACAGCCCCCGCGCCGGCCAGACGGCGACGTGCCGGATCTCTCCGCGCTGCCCCTGCCCGCGGCGCTCGCCCTGTTCGGCGGTGCCGCTGTCCTGGTCCTTCTGGCCGGTGTCCGGCTCACCCGGCTGGCCGACCGGCTGGCGGACCTGTCGGGGTGGGGCGAGGCGATCGTCGGCGGCGTGGTGCTGGGGGCGGTCACCTCGCTCGCCGGCGGCGTCACGTCGGTCACCGCGGCGGCGGGCGGCCATGCCGAACTCGCGGTCTCGAACGCCGTCGGCGGCATCGCCGCACAGACCCTGTTCCTGGTGGTCGCCGACTGGAGCTACCGGCGGGTCAACCTGGAGCATGCCGCCGCCTCGCTGCCCAACATGGTCAATGGCGTCACCCTGTTCGCGATGCTGGCGGTGCTTCTGCTGGCGCGCCAGGTGGCGCCGGTCACCGTCTGGGGCGTGCACCCGGCCAGCCTTGCCCTGGTCGCGATCTATGGCGGCGGGATCGCCCTGGCACGGCGCAGCCGCGCGCAGCCGATGTGGCGGCCACGCCAGACCCGGGAAACCCGCGAGGATTTGCCCGACGAGGCACCGGCCGGAAGCTCGTTGTGGCAGGTGGCGGGCGCGGTCGCGCTGCTGGGGGTGCTGGTCGGCGCGGCCGGCTATGTCATCGCGCAGACGGGACTGGCGATCGCGGCGCAGACCGGCCTGTCGGAAGGGATCGTCGGCACCCTGCTGACCTCGGTGGCGACCTCCACGCCGGAACTGGTCACCACCATCGCCGCGGTGCGGCGCGGCGCACTGACCCTGGCCTTCGGCGGCATCGTCGGCGGCAACACGTTCGACATCCTGTTCACCGCCTTCGCGGACATCGCCGATCCCGGCTCGATCTACCACGCGATGGCGGGAGAGCAGGTCTTCGTCATCCTGCTCACCATCGTGATGACCGCGGTGCTGCTGCTCGGCCTGATACAGCGCGAACGCCACGGCATCGGCAATATCGGCTTCGAGAGCGTCCTGCTGGTGCTGCTCTACTGCGGCGGCATGGCGCTGCTGCTGGGCGGGGCGGTGAACGGCTGATCCCGCCGGCGCGGCCGCTGCGGTCGCTACGAGACGATCGTGAGGCCGCCTAAATCGCCGCCAGGGCGACATCGCCCAGCACGGCCGAAAAATGGCAGGCAGCGGCGGCCAGGACGAAGACGTGCCAGATCGCCGTCTGGAACGGCAGCCGCTCCCAGCGGTAGAACAGCACACCCACGGTGTAGAGCAGCCCGCCGATCCCCAGCAGCAGCAGGCCGGCCATCGAGACGGCCGACAGGAGCGGCTCCAGTGCCACCAGCACGGTCCAGCCCAGCAGCAGGTAGGCGGGGACCGACCAGCGCTCGAATCGCTCCGCCAGGAACAGCTTGGCGGCGACGCCAGCCAGCGCGATGGTCCAGACGAAGCCCAGCAGGCCCCAGCCCCAGGGGCCCGGCAGGCTGATCATCGCGAAAGGGGTGTAGGTGCCGGCGATCATCACGAAGATCGCCGCATGGTCGATCCGCCGCAGCCAGCGCTTGCGCCTCGGCGACCGGCTCAGGTTGTAGGCGGCCGAGCAGCCCAGCATCGTCATCAGTCCGGCGCCATAGACCGCCAGCGCGACATCGAGCTGTGCATCCCCGGCCGGTACGGCGACCACCGCCAGGGCGATGCAGGCGGCCAGACCGCAGGCCAGGCCGACGGCATGCACGACTGTGTCGGCGATCCGTTCCGGGCGGGTCGGGGCACGGCCTTTCACCATGGCGGGCACTCCCTTGCGGCCCGCCGATCATCGCCGGCCGGCACCACTGCCGGCAAGGCTGCCCCGGTCACGAGCCGGACTTGTGCTCCGGCTTGCCCTTGCGGCTGCCCTCGGCGAAATCCTCCAGTTGCGACTCGCTCATGGACTCGTACATGGATTTCGAGGCCCCCTTCAGGGAACTCACCTTCTGCTCGCCGCGCTTGGCGGACAGCGCGGCACCCGCCGCCTTCTGCTGGCTCTTCGATTTTGCAGGCATGACCTGTCTCCCGGTTGTTCGCTGCACCGCTGGAAACACCGGAAGGCCCGCGTCGGTTCGAGCGGCGGGGCATGATGCCTTGCGACCTATCTGCCGTTGCGGCCGCCTTCGCCATTGCCGTAGCGGTGACGCACCCGCATCTCGCTCACCGGCCGATGCTCCGGCCCGGGCGGCCTGTCGCGGTCCAGCCTGCCCTGCATCAGGCGCCCATAGGCCCGCGCCAGCGGCGCGGCGCTGATGCCGTGGAGCAGCACGCTGAGCGCGACGGTGACGACGGTGATCGCCAGCAATTCCTGCGCCCGCGCCAGGTCGTAGCGTTCCACGATCAGCAGGGCGAACAGGATCGAAGCCAGGCCGCGCGGCCCGAACCACCCCAGGAAGCCGGTCGTGCCCAACGCGACGCCGGACCCCAGAAGCGAGAGCGCGACCGGCACCATCCGCAGGACCGTCAGGCTCAGCACGGCATAGGCCAGGATTGTCCAGGAGAGGTGGGGCAACGCCTCCGGCAGCATCGCGGCACCGAACACCAGGAAGGTCAGCAGGGTCAGGAACTGGCCCTCGCTTTCCATGAACGCGTAGATGAAATCGCCCCGCACCCGGATCGCGTGACCGAAGGCGAGGCCGGCGGCGAAGGCGGCGATGAAGCCGTTGCCGCCCACGCGCTCCGCCAGGGCAAAGGCCAACACGGCGAGCGCAAGGCTTGCCAGGCCCTGGAAGCCGTCCGTCATCCAGCCGCGCTGCGAGGCGGCATCGATCAGGCGCGCCCCGGCCCAGCCCACCAGGCCGCCGACGAGCGGCCCCAGGACGACCTGCGCCAGCGCGAACCGGACCAGGTCGGCGGTCCCCGACACGCCAGCCACCGCCTCCGCCGCCGGCCCGCCGACCCAGAGCGCGCAGACCAGGACCAGCGGCAGGACCAGCCCGTCGTTCAGGCCGCTTTCCACGTTCAGTGCCTGGCGGATCCGCACCGGCACCAGGGCGCTGGACACCACCGCCAGGCCGAGCGCGGCATCCGTCGGCGCCAGGATGGCACCGAGCAATGCGGCCTCCGCCAGGGTGAATTGCGGGAACAGCAGGAGTGCCGCCGCGGCACCGGCCGCGACCGTCAGCGGCAGGCCGAACAGCAGCATCCGCAGCGGCAGGGTATGGTCGGCGACCAGCCGGCCCAGGTCGATCCGCGATGCGTCGGTGAACAGCACCAGGATCAGGGTCGCCTCGGCGACCAGATGGATGACGCCCTGCTCGGGCCGGATCTCCGCGATCCCCAGGCCGCCATCGCCGACCGCCAGGCCGAAGGCGACGAACAGCAGCGGCAGGGTCAGCATGCCGCCCTGCAGGCGCCGCGACAGCAGCCCATAGGCCGCCACCGCCAGCGCCACCAGGATCAGCGCGTCCTCGTCCAATGCCGCCCCTCCCCAGCTCCGTCGAACAGGGCTGCAGGATGGAACGGCGGGCGGCGGCCCTCAAGCAGCCGGGTAACCCCCCGCCGGCGTGGGATGCGTCCCGGCCCGGAAGCCGGAACCGCCGCCGCGGCCCGGCCGGACGCCACATGGCGCCTGCGGACTGGCCGACGCGCGACGGGGGGAGAAGGCTTTCCGGCGCTCCGCTACCAGATCCAGCCCCAGCTGACGCCGGCGGACAGGGCCTGCAGTTCGCTTGCCTTCATCGGCGCGGCGCGGCCATCCTTGGTCTTGCTGTTCTCGGATGCCGTCTTGGTCGCGGTGCCGGTCCTGGTCATGGTCCTGTCTCCCATATTGTGGCGTCGCATCGCGATCGCCGGGTCCCTGGTTTGCGGGTCGGCGGATGATCGCCGCCCCATGAGTGTAATTAGGTGGCCGAGTATGTCGGCTTTCGGGCGGCGACGTTTCCGAAGCTGCGCCAATCGCGGCACCGGCGATGGCAAGGCCGGAGCGGGACTGCTATCACCGCAGGTCTGTGCCACCTCTCCCCGGTCATGCCTGCCGCCATGCCAGAAGAGCCGGATCCACCCGTCGCCGACAGCCGCCCTCCGCAGGCGCAACCCGCCGCGCCGGACCGCCGCCGCGCGGCGCGAGAGGGGCTGGACACGCGGGTCGCGCTGGTGCCGGCCGGCGCGCTGTTCATGGCGGGCGCCGCGGCACTGGTGCTGGTTGCGGCGCTTGGCTGGGCCTTCCTCGGCACGGTCCGCGACACCGCCGCCGGGACCGGCCTGATCCTGCAACAGGGCGAAAGTTTCCATCCTGTGCAGGGTCTGGCGAACGGCCTGGTCGCCGGGATCCATGCCGCGCCGGGCGATCAGGTGGCTGTCGGCGATCTGCTGGTCACCCTGCGCGACCCGCTGGCGGAGGCACGGCTCGCCCTGTCCCGCGGCCGGATCGAGGACCTTGCCGCCGCCCTGCGGGACGGCCGCGGCGATGAAGGCGCCCTGCGCGCGGCGCTGGCGGAGCAGTCGGCCATCCAGCGGCGGCTGCAGGCGGAGTACGAGGCGATGCGCCGCATCGCCGCTCCGGTGACGGGCCGGGTCGAGGAACTGCGTGTGGCGGTCGGCCAGGCCGCGGATCGCGAGTCCGTCCTGCTGACATTGGCCGCCGGCGCCACGCCACCCGCCGCGCGCGAGCTTCTCGGCTTCCTGGCAACGTCCGACGCGCCGCGGGTGCGCGCAGGCATGCCCGCGCGGGTGTCCCCGGTCACCGTGCCGGATGCCGCCTATGGGGCGATTCCCGGAACGGTGGCCACGGTGTCCGACCTGCCGGTGTCGCGGGCGGCAATCGCCACCCTGCTGCAGGATCCGGACCGGGCCGCAGCGCTGACCGCCCGCGGCGAACCCTATCTCGTGCGCATCCGCCTGCAGGAAGATCCGGCAACGCCGAGCGGCTTCGCCTGGACGACGGGCAATGGCCCTCCCTGGCCCGTCGGAATCGGCATCGCCGCCACGGTGGAGGTGGTGGTGGAGGAGCAGGCGCCGATCGACCTGCTGCTGCCGGTGCTGCGGGACCTCGTCCCGTGACCGGCCGGCCGCCGACGCCCGCGCAATGCGGGCACGCACCGTGACGGAGGCGAGGCCGGCCCGGACGCGGCCGGTGCGCACCCCCATCGTCCTGCAGATGGAGGCGGTGGAATGCGGCGCCGCCTGCCTGGCGATCGTCCTCGGTCATCACGGCCGGCATGTGCCGCTGGAGGAGCTGCGCATCGCCTGCGGTGTCTCCCGCGACGGCAGCACCGCCGGCAGCATGGTGCGGGTGGCGGAGGCCCACGGCCTGGAGGCGGCCGGCTACCGGCAGGACGCGGAAGAGGTGCTGGCCGGGCCGCTGCCCGCGGTGGTGCTGTGGAACGCCAACCATTTCCTGGTGGTGGAAGGTGCGCGCGGCGACCAGGTGCGCCTCAACGATCCCGCCCATGGGCGTCGCAGGGTCGGCCTGGCGGAGTTCGCCACCGGCTATTCCGGAATCGTGCTGACCTTCGCGCCGGGCCCGGACTTCGCGCGTGGCGGCAGCCGCCCGCAACCCGTCCGGCGCCTGCTGGCGGACGACGCGACGCGACCCCGGCGGCTCGCCTTCGTGCTGGCGATCGGCGCGATGCTGGCCGTGCCGGCCTTCGCGATGCCCGGCTTCACCGCCATCTTCGTCGACGAGATCCTGGTCCGCGACCGGCCATGGCTGGCTGGCCTCGCCGCGCTGCTGGTCCTCGGCATCGGTGTGCAGGCGGTGCTGGGCTGGCTGCAGGGCATGGCGCTCCTGCGCCTGGAACAGCGCCTGACCGCCGAACGCTCGATCGCGCTGGTCGACCGGCTGCTGCGGCTGCCGCTGATGTTCTATGCCCAGCGGCACCTGGGCGACCTGGCCAGCCGGGCGGCCGAGCTGCCGGCGGTCGCGCACCTGATGACGGCCGGTTTCGGCCTGGCGGCGGTGAACCTGCTCACCGCCCTGCTGCTGCTGTCGATGATGACCGCGCTCGACCCGGTCCTGGCCGGCATCGCCGCGCTGGGGGCGCTGGCCAATATCCTGGTCCTTCTCGCCCTGCAACGCGCACGCCTGGACCTGTCGATCCGGCTGCAGGCCGATACCGGCCGGCTGTTCGCCAGCACCGTGATCGGCATCCGCAGCATCGAGACCCTGAAGGCCAATGCCGACGAGGACGGCTTCTTCGCCCGCTGGGCGGGCCACCAGGCGCGCAAGCTGAACAGCGAGCAGGGGCTGGCCGTGCTGGAGCAGGCCGCCGGCATCGCGCAGCCGCTGATCATGATGCTGACCATTGCCGCCGCCCTGTGGCTGGGCGGGCTGCGGATGATGGACGGCCTGCTGAGCCTGGGCGCCCTGCTGGCCTTCCAGGCGCTGTTCGCCTCGCTCTCCGGGCCGCTGCAGCAGGTCGTCGCGACCGCCGCCCAGAGCCAGCGCGCGGCGGCGGGCCTGCTGCGCATCGACGACGTGACGCGGCAGGCGCTGGACTGGCGCCACGATGCCGCCGCCGCTCAATCCGAACCGCCGGCGGCCGCCGGGCCGGCGGCGCTACGCCTGGAGGGCCTGCGGTTCCGCTTCAACCCGCAGGGGGAGCCGCTCATCGACGGCTTCGACCTGGACCTTGCGCCCGGCGACTGGGTGGCGCTGGTGGGACCGACCGGCAGCGGCAAGTCCACATTGGGCCGCCTGGTCGCCGGCCTGTTGCCGGCAGAGGCAGGCACCATCCTGCTCGACGGCCGGCCGCTGCGGGACTGGCCGCGCATCGGGCTCGCCCGGCGCCTCGCCACCGTCGACCAGGAGATCGCATTGTTCGAAGGCAGCCTGCGGGACAATCTGACCCTGTGGGACCCGTCGGTGCCCGAGGACAGGCTGCAGGCGGCGATCCGGGATGCCGGGCTGGCGGCGCTTGTCGCGGGCCTGCCCGGCGGCCTGGCGGCGCAGGTGGCGGAGGACGGGCGCAATTTCAGCGGCGGCGAGCGGCAGCGCATCGAGCTGGCCCGGGCCCTGGCGCACGACCCCGCCCTGCTGGTCCTGGACGAAGGCACCTCCGCGCTGGACAGCGTGACCGAGGCGGCGGTGATGGCGGCCCTGCGGCGGCGCGGCCTGACCTGCATCGTCATCGCCCATCGCCTGAGCACAATCCGCGACTGCGACGAGATCCTGGTGCTGGACCGCGGCCGGATCGCCGAGCGCGGCCGCCATGACGACCTGCTCGCAGCCGGCGGGCGCTATGCCGGAATGCTGGCGGTGGAGAGCGACGGGGCCGCGCCATGAGCCGGAACGGGCAGCGGGATGCGGCACTGGCGGATGCCCTGCAATGCCTCCTGCCACCGGACGCGCTCCCGCCGCAGGAAGCGGTCCGGCCGGCCGGGCCAGCGGAAGAGGTGCCGGACGGCGTGCCGGAGGCGCGGCTCCAGCGCCTGGCGGATCATGGCGGCTTCCGCTGGCGGGCGATCGCCCTGCCGCCCGGCTGGTGGCGGCAGCCCGGGCCGCCCATGCTGCTCTGGCAGCAGGGGCCGGCGGGCCTGCTGCCGGTCGCCGCCCTCTGGCAGGCCGGTGCCTGGCGGCTTGCCGGCCCGCCCGGGCACCGGCCCGGCCGCCTGGGCGCGGCGCAGGCCGCCGCCTGCGCGCCGACCGGCCACCTGCTCTATCCCGCCCTGCCGGCCGGCCTCGCGGGCAGCGCCGGGGCCGGCGGCCTGCCGCGCGGGCTCTGGCCGTTTGCCGCCGCGCCGGCACGCCGGGCCCTGCTGCAGACCTTGGCCACCGGCCTCGGCGTGATGCTGCTGGGCCTGCTGGTGCCGGTGACGACCGGGATCATCGTCGGCACGGCCCTGCCCGCCGCCCGCGAACCGCTGCTGCTGGAGATGGTGCTGCTGCTGGCCGCCGCGGGCCTTGGCGTCTGCGGCTTCGCGATCGCCCGGAGCCTTGCCGCGATCCGCGCCGCGACCCTGCTCGACCTGCGCCTGCAGGCCGCCGTGTTCGACCGGCTGCTGCGGGTCTCCCCCGGTTTCTTCCGCCGCTTCAGCGCCGGCGACCTGGCCCGGCGGGTGCTGGCCGTCGACGGGGCGCGGCAGACCCTGACGGGGCCGGTGGTGAACGGCCTGCTGGGCGGCGCGTTCGCGGCAATGAGCCTGCTGCTGATGCTGGTCTACGACCTGCGGCTCGCGCTGTTCGGCCTGGCCTTTGCCCTGGCCGCCGTCGGGCTTCTGGCCCTGACGGCCCGCCGGCAGGCGGCCCCCCTGCAGCGCCTGTTCGATGCCGAGGGACGCAGTAGCGGTGCCGTCGTCGCGCTCCTGTCCGGCATCGCCCGCCTGCGCGTGGCCGCCGCCGAGGAGCGCGCCTTCGCGCGCTGGACAGAGGCGTTCGCCGAGCGCCAGGCCGCCAGCTGGCAGAGCGGCCGTATCGCCGCGGGCCGCACGACATTGCTCCTGGCACTGCCCTCGCTCGGCCTGCTGGGCATGTTCCTGGTCGCGGCGCTGCGCCCGGTGCCGGTCGACCTGCCCGCCTTCGCCGCCTTCGCCGCCGCCTTCGCGCAGTTCATGGCCGGGCTGGCCGCACTGGGCCTTGCCCTCGCCCAGGCGGTGGAGGCACTGCCCCGCCTGCGCCGCGCGCTGCCGATCCTGACGGAACCGCCGGAGGCAGCGGCGGGGACGGTCGATCCCGGCCCGCTGACCGGCCGCATCGAGGTCCAGGACCTGGTCTTCCGCTACGCTTCGGACCGGCCGGTCGTGCTGCACGGGATCGACCTGGCGATCGAGCCGGGCAGCTTCACCGCGATCGCCGGCCCCTCCGGCTCGGGCAAGTCGACCCTGCTGCGCCTCCTGCTCGGCTTCGAGCGGCCGGAGAGCGGCCGCATCCTCTACGACGGGCAGGATCTCGCCCGGCTCGACCCGCGCAAGGTCCGGCGGCAGGTCGGCACGGTGCTGCAGCTCGGCCGGCTGGTGCCGGGCAACCTCTACGAGAACATCGCCGGCGGCGCCCTGCTGCCGGAGGAGGCGGTGCTGGAGGCCGCGCGCCTCGCCGGGCTGGAGGACGAGATCGCCGCGCTGCCGATGGGCCTGGAGACCTTCGTGTCGGAGGATGGCGGCACCCTGTCGGGCGGGCAGCGCCAGCGCGTGCTGCTGGCGCGCGCCCTGGTCCGGCGGCCGCCGGTCCTGTTCCTGGACGAGGGGACCAGCGCCCTGGACAACCGGGTGCAGGCGCTGGTGGCCGGCCGGATCGCCGCGCTCGGCACCACCCGGCTGGTCATCGCGCATCGGCTGAGCACCATCCGCGACGCCGACTGCATCCTGGTGATGGAGGGCGGCCGCATCGTCGAACGCGGACGCCATGACGAGTTGATGGCCGCGCGCGGCGCGTTCTGGCGGCTTGCCCGCCGGCAGGTCGCCTGAGCGGCCCCGGCGGCGCGGGGAACGGCGCTCAGCTTTCCGGCGACAGGCACCGTCGCAGAGCGTCCGCGTTCCGACGCATCAGGGTGCCGTACAGGCCCGGCCCGTCCGGGATGTCCGCGCCCAGCGGGTCCAGGGTGCCGGTGCGCACGGCGCTGCCCTCGATCACCACGTCGATCAGGTCGGGCGGGAATTGCGGCTCGGCAAAGATGCACACGGCGCTGCTGTCGGCGATCTTCCGTCGCAGGGCGGCGAGCCGCTCCGCGCCGGGCCGGCGCTCGGGACTGGCGCTGACGGAGCCGACCGCGTTCAGGCGGTAGCGGGCCTCCAGGTACTGGAAGGCATCGTGGAACTGGACGAACGGCCGGTCGCGCACCGGCGCCAGGACGGCGGCGAGTTCTGCCTGCAGGTCCGACAGGCCTGCATCCATGGCCGTGGCATTGGCGGCATAGCGGGCAGCATTGTCCGGATCCGCGGCCGCCAGTGCGGTCGCGATCCGGCGGACCATGGCCCGCGCATTCTCCGGGTCCAGCCAGAGATGCATGTCGGTCTCGCCCGCCGCACGGCCCGCATCCGGTCCGGCCATTGCATCGTCATGGTCGCCATCGTGGTCGTGGTCATCGTCGGGCCCATGGGCGTCGTCCTGGCCATGGTCGTCGTCATGCCCATCTTCGTCGCCATGATCCCGGCCCTTGCCATGCGCATGCCCGCCATGGTCGTCGTCATGGCGATGCCCCTCCCAAGCGCCGCTGTCGCGCACCGCCAGGCGGGTCAGCCCCGGCGCCGCGCCGAGAGCCACGATCGTCGCATCGCCGGCCAGCTTGTCGAGCGGGCCGTCCAGGAAGCCTTCCATGTCCGGGCCGATCCAGAACACCAGCCCGGCCGAGGCCAGGGCACGGGCATCCGAGGGGCGCATGGCAAAGCCATGCGGCGAGCCGCCGCCCCGCACGATCAGGTGCGGCTCGCCGATACCGGCCATCACGCCAGCGACAAGGGAGTGGACCGGCTTGATCGATGCCACCACCTCCGTCCCGGCAGTGGCACTGTCGGCGATCGGGCTGCCGCCGATCAGCAGGGCGGCGGCCCAGGCGGCGGCCTGCAGGGAAGGTCGGTACATTTCAGTCATCCAGAGTGCATGAGACGGCAAGAAACGTAATGCTATAACGTTGCAATCCACTTCCGCAACCGATATCCTCGCCCGCAGTTCCTGTCACCGGACCCGGACCCCGCCTTGGACGCCATCTCCCGCCAGGCCACAGCCCATTCCCACGCCGTCCCAGCGCCGCCGGCCGGCGGGGATGACCCGTACGCCCATGGCCACGACCATGGCCATCATCACCCGCCGGGGCCGGCACCGGCGGATAGCCTGGCCGCCGCCGAGGGACTGGGCATCCGGCGCGGCGGCCGCTGGCTGGTGCAGCATGTCGACCTGGCGGTCGGGCGCGGCGAGATCGTCTCGCTGATCGGCCCGAACGGCAGCGGCAAGAGCACGACGGCCAAGGCGCTGCTGGGCATCCTGCGCCCCGACGCCGGCCGGGTGCGGCGCCGGCCGGGCCTGCGGGTCGGCTATGTGCCGCAGCGGCTTTCGGTGGATGCGACCCTGCCGCTGACGGTGCGGCGGCTGATGACCCTGACCGGGCGGTTCCCGCCGGCGGCGATCGACGCGGCCCTGGCCGAGGTCGGCATCGCGCATCTGGCCGGGGCCGAGGTGCGAACCCTGTCCGGCGGCGAATTCCAGCGCGCGCTGCTGGCCCGCGCGCTGATCCGCAGGCCGGACCTGCTGGTGCTGGACGAGCCGGTCCAGGGGGTCGATTTCGGCGGCGAGATCGCGCTCTACGACCTGATCGGGACGATCCGCGACCGCCTGAACTGCGGCATCCTGCTGATCTCCCACGACCTGCACGTCGTGATGGCGCAGACCGACCGGGTGATCTGCCTGAACGGGCATGTCTGCTGTTCGGGCACGCCGCACGTGGTGGCCGCCAGCCCCGAATATACCCGCCTGTTCGGCACCCGCGCGGCGGAGACCCTGGGGATCTATCGTCACCGGCACGACCATGCCCATCTGGACGATGGCCGGGTCGTCCCGCTGGGGCAGGGCGGCGGCGATGCTTGACGCCTTTTTCCTGCGGGCCCTGGCCGCCGGCCTCGGGGTCGCCCTGATCGCCGGGCCGCTGGGCTGTTTCATCGTCTGGCGGCGGATGGCCTATTTCGGCGACACCATGGCCCATGCCGGCCTGCTGGGCGTCGCCCTGGCCTTCCTGCTGCAGGTCAACGTGATGGCAGGGGTCTTCGCGGTGGCGGTCTGCGCCGCCCTGGCCCTGCTGGCGCTGCAGCGCCAGACCCTGTTGCCGGCCGACGCGCTGCTGGGCATCCTGGCGCATTCGACACTGGCGCTGGGGCTCGTGCTGCTGGGCTTCATGGCCTGGCTGCGGATCGACCTGATGGGCTACCTGTTCGGCGACATCCTGGCCGTGTCCTGGATCGACCTGGCGCTGATCTGGGGCGGCGGCATCGCCGTCGCGGCAGTGCTGGCCCTGGTCTGGCGCCCGTTGCTGGCGGCCAGCGTCTCCGAGGAACTGGCGGCGGCCGAGGGCATGCGGCCGGAGCGCGCGCGGCTGGCCTTCATGATCCTGCTGGCCGCGGTGATCGCGGTGGCGATCAAGATCGTCGGCGTGCTGCTGATCACCGCGCTGCTGATCATCCCGGCCGCCACCGCGCGGCGGCTGTCCGCGGGGCCGGAGCAGATGGCCCTGTACGCCGCCCTGCTGGGCTGCGGCGCCGTCATTGCGGGGCTGGCCGCCTCCCTGCAGGCGGACACCCCGGCCGGGCCGAGCATCGTCGTCGCCGCCCTGCTGTTCTTCCTGCTGAGCCTGCTGCGGCTGGCCGGCCGCCGCGAGCCGACATGAGGGACAGAGCCATGGCCGATCCCACCGCCCGCCCGCCGAAACTGACCCGCAACCAGGGCCTGGTCCATGCCCGCCTGGCAGCCGCCGGCCGGGCAATGAGCGCCTACGAGCTGCTGGACGCCCTGCGCCAGGATGGCTTGCGGGCGCCGGTGCAGGTCTACCGCGCATTGGACAAGCTGACGGGGATCGGCCTGATTCACCGCCTGGAGAGCTGCAACGCCTATATCGCCTGTGCCGGCGACCACCACCGGGCCCATGCCGGCGCGGCGGCGGCCTTCGCGATCTGCGACGATTGCGGACAGGTCACCGAGTTCCTGGCCGGCGACAGCATGGCGGCCCTCGCCGGCTGGGCCAGGGCCAGCGGCTTCGCCACCCGGCAGACCACCATCGAGCTGCGCGGCCGCTGCGCCGGCTGCGGCACCGCCTGATGCCGCTGGCGCTTCGGCGCGCCGCCGCGATCCTGGCGGCCCTGGCCCCCTTCGTCGCGCCGTTCCTGGCCCCCGGCGGGGGGCCGGCGGCGGCGCATCCGCATGGCTGGATCGATGTCCGGGTGGCGGTGCTGTTCGACCCTGACGGACGGGTCACCGCGCTCCGCCAGACATGGCTGTTCGACGAGGCCTATACCGCCTTCGTCGCAGAGGGCGCCGATCCCGACGGCGATGGCAGGCCGAACCAGGACCTGCTGGACGAGCTGCTGACGCTCAACATGCAGAATCTGGCCGACTATCACTATTTCACCCTGGTGGAGCAGGCCGGCCGCAGCCTGCCCTTCGGCACGCCGGCCGACCTGTCGACCCGCATCGTCGACGGCCGGCTGGAAACGGTGTTCCGGCTGCCCCTGGCGGTGCCGGCCGCGCCGCGCGAGGCGGCGCTCGCCTACAAGGTCTACGACCCGACCTACTACCTGGAGGTCCTGCACCTCGAAGGCGGCGCGGCAGTGCATCTGGAGGGCGCCCCGGCCGACTGCCATGCCCGCCTGCTGCCGGCCAATCCGACCGCCGGCGAGGTCGCCATGGCCGCCGCGCTGGACGTCACCGACAGTGGCGGCGAGGGCCTGGGCGCCCTGTTCGCCGAGACGGTGCACCTGGCATGCGGCGAATGACGGCCCCGTCGCGCGCGGGGGCGGCGACCGGCTGGCTCTGCCTGGCCGTCCTGCTTCTGGCGGCGCTGCCCGCCGGCCTCGCCCTCGCCGCGGTCCCGGCGGGGACCGGCGCCGGGGCGGCCGCGGATCCCGGCCTCTGGGACCGCGCCCTGGCCTGGATCTTCACCGAGCAGCGCGCCTGGCACCGCGACCTGGTCGCCCAGTTGCGCGCCCTGGCCGAGGCGCCGGCGGGCAAGAGCATGGCGGGGTGGGCGCTGATCGGGGCAAGCTTCCTGTACGGGCTGTTCCATGCCGCCGGCCCCGGCCATGGCAAGATCGTCCTGACCTCCTACCTGCTGACACAGGGGCAGCAGGTGCGGCGCGGCATCCTGCTGGCCGCCGCCTCGGCCTTCTGCCAGGGCGCGGTGGCGATCGTGCTGATCCTGGGCGTGGTGCACCTCGCCGGGCTGCTGCCGCGCGACACGCGGCTTGCGGTCGACTGGACCGGCCGTGCCAGCTTCGCCCTGCTGATCGCCCTCGGCCTCTGGCTCGCCTTGCGCGCCCTGCGCGACGGCGCCCGCCTGATGGCGCCGGCATCCGTCGCGATCGGGCCGGACGGCGCTGCGCAGGAAAATTCCCATGGGCTTTCCCATGGGCATGGGCATGACCATGCCTGCGGCCATGCGCATGGCCCGACGGCGGCACAGCTGTCGAACGCGGAAAGCTGGCGCGGGGCGCTCGCCGTGATCCTGTCGATCGGCCTGCGCCCCTGCAGCGGCGCGGTGCTGGTCCTGGTCCTGGCACAGGCGCTGGACCTGCCGCTGGCCGGCCTTGCCGCCGTGCTGGCGATGTCGACGGGCACCGCCATCGCCGTGGCGGCGCTGGCCTTGCTGACGGTGCATGCTCGCGACTGGGCGGCCCGCCTGGCCGGCGGCAGGTCCGCCGGCCGCCGCACCGCCTTTGCCGGCGCCACGGTCCGGCTCGCCGGCGGGCTGGTGATCCTGGCCCTGGGCGGCAGCCTGCTGGCCGCCAGCTTCGCGCCGGCCCATCCGCTGGGGATGTGACGGGCTCAGCCGCCGAAGGTCACCGCATCGGTGTTCGCGCCGCAGAGCAGGACCCCGACCCGCTCGCCCTTTGCCGGGACGTAGCGCCCGGCGAGCAGCGCCGCGAAGGCCGCCGCCCCGCCGGGCTCCACCACCAGGCGCAGGCGGTCCCAGAGCTGCACCTGGGCGTTGCGGATCGACTCGTCGTCGACCAGCACGGATTTCGCCACATGGGCCTGCGCCAGCGGGAACATCAGCCGGCCGACCTGCTTCGGCGCCAGCGAATCGGCGGCAATGCCGCCGGCCGGCGCATCCACCGGCCGGCCCGCCGCCAGCGCGCGGTTCAGGGTCGGCGCGCTCTCCGGCTCCACCGCCACGAGTTTCAGCCGGCCGGCCGTCCAGGCGGCGATGCCGCCGATCAGGCCGCCGCCGCCCACCGCGACCAGCAGGCTGTCCAGCTCGGGCAGCTGCTCCTCGATCTCCTGCCCGACGCTGCCCTGGCCCAGCAGGGTCTCGCGCTGGTCATAGGCATGGACCGGCAGGGCGCCGGATTCGCCGAGGAAGCGCTCGCTCGCCGCCAGCGCGTCGGCATAGCGCTCGCCCCCCACCTCCAGCCGGGCCCCGTAGCCGCGGATCCGCGCCATCTTGGCCGGCGCGGTGATCGCCGGCACGAAGATCGTCGCCGGCAGGCCCAGCCGCATGGCGGCATAGGCGATCGCCGCCCCGTGATTGCCGCCCGACGCCGCCACCACGCCGGCCGGCGGCACCGCCCGGCCAAGCAGGTTCGCGAAGGCGCCGCGCGCCTTGAAGGAGCCGCTGTGCTGCAGCTGCTCCAGCTTCAGGGCGACAGTGCAGGCCGGCCGGCCGAATTCGGCGAGGTCGACATGCACCACCGGCGTCCTGCGGACATGGCCGCGGATGCGCAGCGCCATCGCCGCGATCGCCGGGCGGTCGATCCCCGCCGATACCGCCGCATCTCCGTCGCCACCGTCCTGCCGCCCGCTGCCGGTCATCGCCTGCCCTCTTCCGTTGCCGCCGGCTTCCCTAGCGCCGCAACTGGTGCAAAGACAAGCTGTCCGGCGTTAATGTCCCGCCCGTCACATACCAGTGTAGTTCACCTGTCCCGGCAGTTCCCGTCATGCCCGCCCCCTCTCCCGTCCCGGCCACCAGCCTGACCCTGCCCGGCATGGTCCGCGGCGCCCGTGCCATCGCGCCGGTCGCCACCCTCGTCGTGCTGTTCGGCGCCGCCTTCGGCATTGCCGCGCTGCAGGCCGGTGTCAGCGACTGGGGCGCGGTGCTGATGAGCGCCGCTGCCTGGGCCGGCGCCTCCCAGTTCGCCGCGCTGGATTTCTGGCAGACGCCGGTCGCCTGGCTGCCGATGCTGCTGGCGGTCTTCGCGGTGAATTCCCGCTGCATCCTGATGGCCGCGGCGCTCTATCCCTGGCTGAAGGACCTGCCGCCGGCGCAGCGCCATGCGGTCGCCTACCTGATCGGCGACCCGAATTTCGCGCTGGCGATCCGCGCCCATGACGGCGGCGAGCGCGATGTCGGCCTGCTCGTCGGCGCCGGCATGCTGCTCTGGGCCGCCTGGGCGCTGGGCACCCTGCTCGGCGTGGTGGCCGGCGACCTCGTGGCGCATCCGGAACGTTTCGGACTGGATGCGGTTATGCTGGTGTTTTTCGCGGTGATGCTGACCGGCATGTGGAAGGGCCGGGTCACCGCCCTGCCCTGGGCGGTGGCGGCCGCTGCGGCGCTGGCGGCCTACTGGCTGTTGCCGCCGAACTGGCACGTGCTGACCGGCGCCCTCGCAGGCGGCCTGGCCGGCGCGCTGCAGGCACCCCGGGCACCGCGGGACCCGGGGCAGGCGGCCGCCGGAGGATGACCGACACCGCCACCCTGCTCGCCTGCGCGGCGATCGCGGGCATCGCCTACCTGACCCGCGTGGGCGGGCTCTGGCTGATGGCCTGGGTGCCGCTGACCCCGCGGGTCGAGGGTTTCCTGAACGCGCTGGCCGGCTCTGTCCTGGTCGCGCTGGTGGTGCCCGGCGCCGTCCGCGGCGACGCGGCCCTGCAGGCCGCCGTCCTGGCCGCGATCGCGGGCATGGCCATCACCCGCCGCGCCGTGCCCTCGATCCTGCTCGGCGTGGCCACCGCGGCCGCTTGGCGGGCGGTCCTGTAGGACTTCCGGCCGGGCGGCTTCATGCTACCGTGCCGGACGGTATCGACCTTGCGGCACCGACACTGGAGCGATCCCGATGCGCGCCCGCCTACCTGCCCTGCCCGCGATTCCCGCCCTGCTGCTGGCCATCGGCCTGCTCGCGGTCCTGCCCCCCTCGCCCGCCGGCGCGGCGGCCGGGAACCACCGCCACGGCACGGGAAGCCTCGTCATCACCTTCCAGGACCCGGCGCTGACCCTGGACCTGACCCTGCCGGCGGTGGACATCGTCGGCTTCGAGCATGCCCCCCGGGTCGACGAGCATTACACCGACATCGCCCAGGCCAGCGCCACCTTCAGGGACCCGGCGCAGATCGTGGCCCTGCCTGCCGCCGCCGGCTGCGAGATGGACCGTGCGGAAGCGGAGTTCGTCGCCCTGGAGCAGGCGGCCGGCGGGCCGCATTCCGCCTTCGCCGTGCTCTACGACCTGTCCTGCGCGAACCCGTCGCGCCTCACCGGCATCAGCTTCCCGCTGTTCGGCCTGTTCCCGTCGCTGACCCGGCTCGACGTGCGCCTGGTCGCCGGCGGTGCCCATCGCGACGTCACCGTCACGCCCGACCGCCCGCGCCTGGACCTGACCCGCTGAGCGCCAACCGGAGTATTCCATGCTGAAGCTTTTCACCGCCAAGGGTACCTGCGCCATGGCCTCCCACGCCGCGCTGGAGGAAGCCGGGGCGGAGTACGAGATCGCCCGCCTGGATTTCGGCCGCGACGAGCAGCGCGCGCCCGACTATCTGGCGGTCAACCCGAAGGGGCGGGTGCCGGCGCTGGCGACCGACCGGGGCGTGCTGACCGAGACGCCGGCGATCCTGGCCTATATCGCGCAATGCTATCCGGCGGCGCAGCTGGCGCCGCTGGACGACCCTTTCGACTTCGCCCGGATGCAGGCGTTCAACGCCTATCTCTGCGCGACCGTGCATGTCGCCCATGCCCATGGCCGGCGCGGCGCCCGCTGGGCCGACGACCCGGCCGCCTGGGAGGCGATGAAGGCCAAGCTGCCGGCCAGCATGACCGGCTGCTTCCGCCTCATCGAGGACGAGATGCTGCAGGGGCCCTGGGTGCTGGGCGCGCAATACTCCGTCTGCGACCCCTACCTGTACACCGTCGCCAACTGGCTGAAGGTCGACGGTGTCGACATCGCGGACTTCCCGAAGACCGCGGAACATTCGCGCCGGATGGCCGAACGGCCCGCGATCCGGGCGATTCACGCCGCCTACGACTGAGACAGGCCCTCAAGCCGCCTCGAAGCGGATCGGCTGGGCGCCTTCCCACAGGGTCTTCACCCCCAGGGCGTGCAGGTTCTCCAGCCCCTCCACGATGGTCAGGAAATGGTTGCCCGCCAGCTGCCCCATCTTGCTGGCGAAGCAGCAGCTGCCATAGGCCATGATGATCTCCGTCTCGCTGAAGCCGCCGGGGTAGAACAGGATGTCGCCGCGGGACGGGTGGCTGGTATGGTTCTCGAAACCGACACCGAGGTCGAATTCGCCCAGCGGCACCCAGCAGCCCTCGCCGCTCCAGCGCACGTGGATCAGCTTCTGCTCGTAGGGCAGCAGCCGGCGGAAGGCGGCAACGGTCTGCGGCGCCTCCGGGTGGGTCACGGCGGCAAAGGCGAAGCCGCCGGCGGTGATCTTCAGGCGTTCGGGCATGTCGGGCGGTTCCTTTTTGGCTCGGGCCGGGCGGCCGGCGCTGCGCGGTGACCGGGTCCGGTCTCCGCCAGCCGGCGCTGCTGCCATCCCTATCCTCTTGTCATGCGCCTCGCCAAGCCGGGCGCCCCCGACAGGAGGATCCATCGATGACAAGGCTGCCGCCGTCCCACGAAGAGCTTGCCGCCTTCGTGTCGCGTTTCGCGCAGGCCTGGGCCAGCCGCGAGCCGCAGGCCTTCGAGGCGCTCTGGCATCCGGAGGGCAGGCTGCATTTCCCCTTCGCAGACCGGCCGATCGAAGGGCGGGAGATCGGCCGTCTCAACCGGATCCTCAACGAAACCGCGCCGGACCTGACCTGGACCCTGCTCGGCTGGACGGCGCGCGGCGACATCCTGGTCGTGGAATGGGAATGCGCGAACCTTCTGGGCGGCAGGCGCATCGCCTGGCGCGGCGTCGACCGGATCGTGCTGCGGGACGGCCGGATCCTGCAGGAAGTGGTCTATACCGACACCGCCCCGCTGCACGCCATGCGCCGCGGCGAGGCCTTCGCCCCGCTTCTGCAGATGCCGCCCGCCGGTTGACCGCGCGCCTGCGCCCCGATCCGGAGACGACGGCCCTGTTCTGCATGGGAGCGGCTTCGGCAGCCCATGCCCTGGCGAAGGCCGCCGGACCGGGCGGCGCTGACCCCGCCCGGCGCCTGGAGGCCGGAACCGCGGGCCGCAGCGGCGGCCGCATGTGCGCTTTGACGGCAAAGGGTGCAAACAGCGGCGCGGACCGGCATTCTGTCGGACCGTCCTGCTGGAACCAACGCGGCCTCACGCTTCGCCAATGTCGACCGACCCGATCCACGAGGATGAAAGTCCCCCGGGCACCGATGCACGCCCTGCACGTCGGTCGCGGCGCCTGTTCTATGCCTGCTGGCTGGCCATCTTTGCCGTCAGCGCGGGCGCGGCCGTCATCGCCTGGCGCGACACCGCGGCGGAGGAACGCCATCTGGTCGACAGCTACAAGCAGAGCGCGCGGGCCATCCAGATGGCCCTGGCGGCGACCCTGCAGGACAAGATCGCGCTGGCGGCGGAGGCTGCCTCCCTTGGCGCCGGCCCTGCGGCCGCCGTGCCGGCGATATCATCCGCTGCCCCCCTGTCCGACGATTTCCTGTCGGCGATTCTCGCCGCTCCCGCCGACGGCCTGTCGACGATCCGCGGCGCGCGGCCGGATGGCGGCGTCCTGGACAGCCTGTCGGATGCCTGTCGCCAGGTCGCCGCCGGCGATGCCGGCCGCCTGTCGACCCTGGCGCCGGTCCGGGACGAGGCCATGGCGGAATGGCTTATCCCGCTGACCCGTCTGCGGGCGGGCGCCGCCGGCTGCCCGGACCGGATCGTCCTGCTGCGCAGCGCCTATGTGAACGATTTCCTGCACCGGCTGGACGTGGACTTCGCGGTGCTGACCGGCACGGACGGCACGATCCTGGCACGGTTTCCCGATGCGGCGGCGCAGACCGGGCGGTCCCTCGGCAAGGCGAGCGTCTTCGCGGCGGCCTGGGCGCAAGCCCCCTCCGGCACCCTGGTCAGCACCTCGCCGGTCGACGGCAAGGTGCGCATCAATGCCTATGCGGGCCTGCCCGACCTGCCGCTGATCCTTGCCGTGGGCTACGACAATGCCCGGGTGGCGGGTGTCGTCGGGACCGAACGGGACCGCATCGCGGTGAATTTCGGCGTCCTGGCGCTGGCCCTGGTCCTGGGATGCGCGGTCAGCCGCCACTTCGTGTTCGGCTATCTCGACAGCCGCCAGACCATGCACCGGCAGCGCGAGGAATTCCGCCGCCGCTGGGAGTTCGCGGTCGAGGGCTCGCGACAGGGCGTCTGGGACTGGGATTCGGCAACCGGCCGGGTCTTCTGCTCGCGGCTCGGCCGCAGCATCCTGGGCTACGCCGACGACCGCGAATATGCGCCTGCCGCGGCCTGGTTCCGGCGGATCCACGCCGACGACCTGTGGCCGGTGCGGCGCGCCCTGGTCCGCTACCGCAGGGGAGAGAGCGCCCATCTGGAACTCAGGATCCGCCTGCGCCGCGGCGATGGCGGCGAATGCTGGATCCTGCTGCGCGGCACCGCGCTGGCAGCCGCCGCCGATGGCAGGCCGCAGCGCATCGTCGGCACCTTTGCCGACGTGACCGAGGACGAGAATGCCAACCTGGAGGCCCGCCTGGCCGCCACCGTCTTCTCCCAGGCGGCCGAAGGGGTGGTGATTTCCGATGACCGGAACCGGGTGGTGAAGGTCAACAAGGCCTATACCGAGATCACCGGCTACGAGGAAGCCGAGGTTCTCGGCCGCGACCCCGGTTTTCCGACCGCCGGCAGGCACGACCGGCAGTTCTACGACACCATGTTGGCGCAGCTGCGGGCCCGCGGCCATTGGCGCGGCGAGGTCTGGAACCGCCGCAAGGATGGCGGGACCTATGCCCAGTGGCTGTCGATCACCGTGGTCCGCGACGCGGCCGGCAAGGTCATCCGGCACGTTGCCATCTTCTCCGACATCACCAACCAGAAGAAGAAGGAGGAGCTGATCGAGCGGCACGCCTATTACGACGCGCTGACCGGCCTGGCCAACCGCCGCTTGCTGCTCGACCGCCTGGAACAGGAGGTGCTGCGCGCCGCCGCCCAGGACGGTGCCTTCGTCCTGCTGTTCGTCGACCTGGACAATTTCAAGGACATCAACGACTCCCTCGGCCATGTCGCCGGGGATTCGGTGCTGACGCAGACCGCGCGCCGGCTTGAGGCCTGCATCGAGGTCGGCGACACGGTGGCGCGCCTGGCCGGCGACGAATTCGTGATCCTCGCGCGGCCGGCCGGGGAGCGGGCGCCCGGCGGCATCGAGGAAGCGGCCGATCCGGCCACGGCGGCCCTCGCGCAGCGCGTGGTGCGGGCCCTGTCCGCGCCGGTGCGCCACCAGACCCAGGAGATCCAGGTCTCCGCCAGCGTCGGCATCGCCTGCTATCCGACCGATGCGACCGACGCCGCCAACCTCCTGGCGAGTGCCGACCGCGCGATGTACCTGGCCAAGGAGGAAGGCCGCAACACCTACCGCTTCCATACCCGCCACCTGCAGGAGGAGGCACGGCGCCGGAGCGAGATCCTGCTGCAGCTGCGCCGGGCGATCCGCGACGAGGAGTTCGAGCTGCATTTCCAGCCGATCTACGACCTCAGGACGAGCTGCATCGTCGAGGCGGAGGCGCTGATCCGCTGGCGCCAGGCCGACGGCACGCTGGTTTCGCCGGGGCAGTTCATCCCGGTCGCGGAGGGCACCGACCTGATCATCGACATCGGCGAATGGGTGTTCCGCCGGGTCGTCCAGGTCCTGCAGGGCCTGGCTCGCGACGATATCGGGACGGACGGCCTGCGGCTGAGCGTCAATATCTCGCCCCGGCACCTCATGTCCCGCGACACGCCGCGCGACTGGCTGGCCCACATGGCGCAGGCAGGCGTGTCGCCGACCGCCCTGACCATCGAGATCACCGAGGGCCTGCTGCTGGACGGCAACCCGTCGACCCTGGAAAAGCTGGAGGCCTTTGCCGCGGCCGGGGTTGCGGTCGCGATCGACGATTTCGGCACCGGCTATTCCTCGATGTCCTACCTGAAGCGCTTCCCCATCGACTTCGTGAAGATCGACCGGTCGTTCATCCGGGATATCGAGACCGACCCCCACGACAAGGCGATCACCGAGGCGATCGTCGTGATGGCCGGCAAGCTGGGCCTGCGGACCATCGCCGAGGGGGTGGAGACCGAAGAGCAGGATGCCATGCTGCGCGGCATCGGCTGCGATTATGGCCAGGGCTACCTGTTTGCGCGCCCCATGCCGGAGGAGGCGTTCCGCGCCCTGCTGGCCGGCCAGACCGTCGCGGCGTGAACTTTTGGACGGCAGGCGGCGAGGCCAGGCATCGAGGCAGTCGGAATGGATGCTCGGCTCGGGGGCCGAGCATGACGGGCCCTTTGGTGCATTTCCGTAAGCGGTCGGGCCCGGGATCGGCACCGGCAATCGGGCAGCCCCGCGCGGTCGACGACTGAGTCTGCCCCACCCTTGCCGTCGTTCTCGGCCCCCGAGCCGGGAACCGATTCCGCCAGCCAGGCCGCAGCGCCGCCCTCAGCTATGGTCGCCCTTGTAGGGCTCCTCGTTGACGTCGCGGTCGTCGAAGCGCCGGCTTCGCGTGCCGCCGGTGCCGAAGATCCGGCGCAGGGCCAGCGCGGTGGCGGCGCTGAACAGGGCGAAGACCAGGAACGGCCAGGCCCAGCCATGGGCGGCCTCGCCGATCGCCGGCCCGAACAGCCAGACGAACAGCGCCGTCACGATGGCGCCCCCGGCGAAGCCCAGGAAGAAGAAGCCCGGCGCGAAGATCTCCACGGCGCCCAGCACCAGCCCGGCGATCAGCCAGTATTCCCCGCTGAGCAGATAGTCGGTCATGGCGCCCTCAGCTCCGCGTGCCGCTGAACAGCTTGGCGGCATTGGCGAAGGCATCCGCGAGGTCCGCCGGCAGCACGATGGTCTGCCGGCCCTGGCTGTCGGTCATCTTCGCGAAGGCCTCGACCTGGCGCTTGCGGATCTCGAACTCGATGGCCGCGGTGCCATGGGTGTGGATCGCCTGGGCGACGACCTCGGTGGCATAGGCATCGGCCTCGGCCGAGATGCGCCGGGCCTCCGCCAGCTTCTGGGCCGTGTAGAGCTCGGCATCCGCCTTCAGCTCCATCGCCCGCTTCTGGCCTTCCGCCGAGGTGACCGCCGCGCGCCGCGCCCGCTCGGCGTTCAGCTGCTGCATCATGGCCTCGCGCGTAGCGGTGTCCAGGTTGATGTCCAGCACCTCCGCCCGGGTCACCGCGATGCCCCAGTCGTCCGTCGCCTCGGCCAGGTGCTTCTTGATCGCCGCATTGAGCATGGTGCGGTTGGACTGCACCTCGTCCAGTTCGAGCTGGCCGATCTCGGAGCGCACGATGCCGGCCACCGTGGTCGCCACCGCCCCGTCGATGTCGCGGATCCGATAGACCGTCCGCTCCGGCTCCAGGACCCGGTAGAACACCACCATGTCCGCCTGCAGCATGACATTGTCGCGGGTGATGGCGTCCTGCTGCATATGCGGCATCTGCCGTTCCAGCACCGAAATGCGATGGCGCACGACATCCAGGAACGGCACGATCAGGTTCAGGCCGGGGCCCAGCACCCGGTGCAGGCGCCCCAGCCGCTCGATCACGTACTGCTCGCTCTGCGGCACGATCTTGATACCGCGCCAGATGGTGACCAGGATCACCACCGCCAGCACCAGGATCAGGATCAGCCCGCCCGACAGCCCGGTCTCCGCTTCCATCCCAGATTCCTCCGACAGCGCAAGGCTCAGCGATGGCCCATCCCGCAGACGGTAGCACCGATACCCCAGTTTCCGCGCCTGCGGAAGCGGCACAGCGCCGCCTTGTCCTGCGGGAGGCCGAGATCGGCGCCGAACGGGTCGTCGGCATCGTGCGGATGCTCACCGCGGCGCTGCTTGGCATCGTCTTCTACCTGGCGGTCCGCGGCCTCGACCCCCGGGAGGATGGCGAGCTGGCCCGCGTGGTCGATCGCCAGCACGGCCTCGCCATCGCCACGGTGGCGGCCTATTTCCTGGTCGGCGCCCTCTCCGTCGCGGTGGCCCGGCCGTCCCTGTTCCGGCCCTGGCTGCCCTGGCTCTCGGCGGGCCTGGATGTTGCCTTCATCCTGACCGCCCTGTTGATCAGCCTGCGCAATACCGGCCTGGGGACGAACTATGTCTTCGCGATGCCGACGGCCTGGCTGATCCCGGTGATCCTGGGATTCGGCGCCCAGCGCTTCAACGCACCGCTGCAGCTGGCGACCACCCTGGCAATTGCCGTGGGCCTCGCCGCGGTGCCGGCCCTGGCCGGCGGCTGGCAGATGTTCGCCGACGGCACCGGCCCGGTGGACCTGTTCTTCGCCTTTCCCCCCGATGCGATGCGGATCGCGATGATCCTGGCCGCCGGTTTCGCGCTCGTGGTGGCCGTCCTGCGCACCCACCGGCTGCTGGACCGCATGGCGGGAGAGATCCGCATGCGCACCGCGCTGACCCGCTACCTGCCGGCGGAACTGGCGCCGCTGCTCGCCGGCAGTGACGGCGGCGCCCTGCGGTTCAGCCGGCGGCAGCAGGTGGCGATCCTGTTCATCGACATCCGCGGCTTCACTGCCCGCGCGGAACGCGCGACGCCGGAGGAGCTGACCGCCTTCGTCACCGCCTATCGCCACAGGGTGCAGCGGGCCGCGACCCGGCACGGCGCGATCATCGACAAGCATATCGGCGATGCCGCCATGCTGCTGTTCGGCGTGACCGCCGCCGCCGAGGCCGGGCCGGCGCCGGCGGCGCGCGCGGCGCTTGCCTGCGGCCAGGACCTGCTGCGGGAGATCGCCGGCTGGAACACCGCGCTCGCCGCCGCCGGCGAGGCCCCGGTGGCGGTCGGCATCGGCGTGCATGTGGGCGAGGTCTATTGCGGCACGGTCGGCGACGCGGAGCGGCTGGAATTCACCGTGCTGGGCGACACCGTGAATGTCGCGGCGCGGCTGGAAGCGATGACCAAGCGGCTGGGGACCCCGCTGCTGGCCTCGGAAGCGGCGATCGCCTGCGCCGGCGCCGCCGCCGAGGGCTGGCAGGCGCTGGGGGAGCAGCCGATCGCGGGCCGGGACGGGGGCATCGCGCTTTACGCGCCGCCGGCATCGTGACCGCAGCGCCCGCGCGGGCCTGAAAAGCGTTCGGCCCGGCATGCCGAGGCATGCCGGGCCGAATGATGCTCGTCCCGGGCCTTGCGGCCCGGGCCGGGACGTGAGTCAGAGCGCCTTCAGATTGGCGGCAGAGACCTTGCCCTTCTTCGGGTCGCGCTCGAGCTCGTAGCTCAGCGCCTGGCCCTCGGTGGGGTTCGGGATACCGGCGCGCTCGACGGCGCTGATATGCACGAACACGTCCTGTCCGCCATCATCGGGCTCGATGAAACCGAAACCCTTCTGGGCGTTGAACCACTTAACTTTTCCGCTGGGCATTGCCGCGGGTCCTTTCCGTTGTGTGTGCGTAGCTTGGGTAACGTCGGACCGGCCGCCATGCCGCGTACGTCGTTGGGTTGGCTGCGGCTGCCGACGTCGTGTGTCGGCAGTGGCGGCAGGAACGAATGGACGCTCGGCCACAGGGGCCGCCGCGCCGGAATAGACCGCAGACCCCGACATGACCGGGATGCGGTTCTTGGTCAGTTTCTCGATCGCCCGCAGATAGGGCTGCTCGGTATTGTCGCAGAACGAGATCGCGATGCCGGCGCTGCCGGCCCGTGCCGTGCGGCCGATCCGGTGCACATAGCTTTCCGGGATGTTCGGCAGCTCGAAGTTCACCACATGGGTGACCTCGTCCACGTCGATGCCGCGGGCGGCGATATCGGTTGCCACCAGCACGCGGGCCTCGCCATTGCGGAACATCGCCAGGGCACGCTGGCGCGCATTCTGGGACTTGTTGCTGTGCAGGGCATCGGACGGGATGCCGGCCTTTGCCAGCTTCTCGGTCACCCGGTTCGCCCCGTGCTTGGTGCGGGTGAAGACGATCACCCGCGACATCGCCGGATCGCGCAGGAGCTCGATCAGCAGGCTGGTCTTGTCGCGAGAGCCGACATGGATGACCTGCTGGGTCACGCGGTCCGCGGTCATCGTCTTGGCGGCGACCTCGACCCGCACCGGCTTCTTCAGGATCTCCGCCGCCAGGCGATCGATCTCGCCCGGCATCGTGGCCGAGAACAGCAGCGACTGCCGCTCCGCCGGGCAGGCGGCGACGATCTTCCGGACGTCGCGGATGAAGCCCATATCGAGCATCCGGTCGGCTTCGTCCAGCACCAGGGTGGTGACGGCATCGAAGCGCACATGGCCCTGCCCGGCCAGGTCCAGCAGGCGGCCCGGCGTCGCCACCAGGACATCCACGCCACGCGACATCGCGTTGACCTGGGCGCGCTGGTTCACGCCGCCGACGATGCCGGTATAGCGCAGCCGCAGGTTCTGCCCGTAGACGGTCAGGCTCTCCAGGATCTGCAGCACGAGCTCGCGGGTGGGCGCCAGGATCAGCGCCGTGGCGCTGCGCGGCTGCAGCTTCGGCCGGTTCTGCGACAGGGCGTGCAGGATCGGCAGGCTGAACGCAGCGGTCTTGCCGGTGCCGGTCTGGGCGATGCCCAGAAGATCGCGCCCTGCAAGCAGGTGCGGGATCGCGTCGGCCTGGATCGGTGTGGGGGAAACGTATTGCTCGGCCTTCAAGGCAAGCAGGATCGGCTCGGCAAGGCCGAGCGATTCAAACTGGGTCTCAATCAAGAGGGACAACTTCCTTCGCGCCATAAGGCATCGCAGCGCCGCGACCAAGGCCACGGCGCTAGTACGAACGCGTTTCAGCGCATAATCCGCCTTCCACGCGCAGCTGGAGCGAACGGAGAGATAAAGGAGCCACTGCGAAACCAAGCGGATGAGACGGGCTCACCGGCTTTGCGCCGTTTCGCGGGCCAACTCCGGCTAAATGCGCCCTGCCGGCCGAACTGTCAAGGGGCAATGTTGCGCCGCACAAGGCGCTCAGGCCGCGAACGGGGCGCGATACTGCCAGAAAATGAACGCCAGATAGACCAGGATCATCAGCAATCCGGCGGTCCGGCCGATGCGGGCGGCGGTGACCATCCACACCGAGAACAGCAGGGTGGAGGCGGCCATCACCCAGACCTCGACCGACATCGCCTGCGCCACCGCCAGCGGCTTGACCAGCGCGGTGATGCCGACGATCGACAGGATGTTGAACAGGTTGGATCCCAGGATATTGCCCACCACCATGTCGGCGCGCCGGCGCAGCGCCGCCATCAGGCAGGTAGCCAGTTCCGGCAGCGAGGTGCCAAGCGCCACCACGGTGACGCCGATCACCGATTCGGGCACATTCAGCGCGGTTCCGGCGGCGATTGCGCCCTGGACCAGGATCTCCGAGCCGACGATCAGCCCGACCAGCCCCGCCACGAGGAACAGCAGGGCCTGCCGGGTGCTGGAGAGCTGGACCTCGTCCGCCTCCTCCAGCGGGACATCCTCGCCGTTACGGCGTTCGCCCAGATAGGCCAGCGCGACATAGGCGACGAGCACCGCGAACAGGCCCAGGCCGTGCCAGCGCTCGATCACCCCGGTCATCATCAGCCCGATCAGCGCCGCGGTGGCGACCACCACCATCGTGGCGTCCTTCAGCAGCTTGCGCGGGCGGGCCACCAGCGCGAAGACCATGGCCGTGGCACCGGTCACCAGCAGGATATTGGCGATATTGGAGCCGATGACATTGCCGAGACTGAGCGCGGGGTAGCCGGACAGGTTCGCGTTCACCGACGTCACCAGCTCCGGCACCGACGTGCCGAAGGCGACGACCGTCGCACCGATGAACAGATGCGACAGGCCCAGTCGTTGCGCCAGGAAGATCGCGGCCCCGATGGTCCAGCCGCCGCCCTTGAAAAGCATGTACAGGCCAAAGGCGATGCTGCCGATGGCCAGAACGGCGAGCTGGTAGCTCGAAAGCGTATGCAGGGCGCTGTCGACGCTCATGCGGTGCCGGGTTCCTTGTGCAGTCGACGGGGTGCGAACGACAGGGTGGCGGACAATGTGCGGGTGCGCTGCCCGGGCCGATCAACCGCGCCATCGTCTCCTAGCATGCGAAGGCGGCGATGCCGAGACTTGCCCCGGCCGGCCGCGCCGGTCAGCCGGGCTCTGCGGCCCGCACGCCGATCAGCCCGACCAGGACCACAAGCAGCACCAGCCAGACCGCAAGGTTGAGGATCAGGGGTTGCCGCGCCTCGCGCCGCTCGTTCCAGGTGCGCGGCCGCAATCCCTGCAGCAGGAAGGCCAGGTTGGCCGCCAGGTTGAGGCTGGCCACGTTGATCCCGAGCAGGGTCAGCGCCCCCATGGCCGGCCCGATCGCCCCCAGCGACAGCATCATGCCGAAGGCGACCGCGGGCGGCATCAGGGCCACCGCCACCATCACGCCGACCAGCGCGCCGGACAGGCTGCTCGTCACCGAGAGCGCCGCGGCGGCACCGGAAGCCAGGGCGAGCAGGACATCCGCATAGCCGACCTCGGTCCGCGCCAGCAGTTCCGGGGATGACATGTCGATCGTCACGAGATGCGGGATGGCCATGCTGATCGCTACCGTCAATGTCAGCCCGATCAGGTTGGCCCGCATCGCGCGGGCCATCAGGTGGCGGTCGCCGATCGCCGAACCGAAGGCAAAGGCGAGGTTGGGGCCGAGCAGCGGGGCGATCACCATGGCGCCGATGACGATCGCGGTATTGGCCGATTCCAGGCCGACCGCGGCAACCAGGGTCGACAGGATCGTCAGCGCGATGAACGTGCGCCCGGCATGGGTGCCCGCGGCAATATCCTCGTAGAGCTCCTCGCGGGTCAGGCGGTCGCCGAGCACGCCGGCCCTGCGCAGCCTTGCTTCCGCCTCGTTCTCCCGATCGCCCGCACCGCTGGCGCCCGCCCCGCCGGCTTCGGTCCCGCCATCGGCAGGGCTGCCGTCGCCCGAATCCTGCCGGGGGATCACCGCCTCGACCGGCGAGACGACGATCCGCCAGCCTTCGGTCGCCTGCAGGATGGCTTGCAGCTGATCCAGGAAGGCCTGCCTGTCGATCTCCCCCGCCAGGATGCGGATGGTCCGCCGGCCATCCTCGGCGCAGGCGCCGACGATCACCTCGGTGGCGCCGAAACCCTCCGCCAGGTGACGGACCGTCTCATCGTGGCCGTCTGCCGCCAGCACGTCGATCCAGAAGAGTGCCATTCAAATGCCCGCCGGCAGCACCATGTCCCGCGCCCCAATGGCGGGGACCCGGGCGCGGCTGCGGCTCGCCCGTGTACAGGCCCGCCCATCTACAGGTCGAAGGCCTCCGGATCCAGTCCCAGGGCCAGGCAGATATCGGCCACGGCGCGGGTCTCATGCTCGTCGAACAGGCCGTCGGCCGCTGCGATGGCACAGCAGGCGCGCAGGCAGAGGCGCGCGGCAGACGAATCGTTGCGCAGCCGCCCGATGATCTGCAGGGCCTCCCCGCGACCCCGGGTGAAATCGCGCTCCAGCCGGCCGGCGATCGTGGCGAAGGCGTCTTCCGTGTCGGCCGGGTCGAACATCGCCAGGGCCTTGGTCTCGCGGATGAAGTCCTGCAGCCGCCGCTTCTCCACCGACAGGATCACGCCGTCGGCTGCCGCCACCAGCGCCCCGCCAGCGACAACGGCATGCAGGAAGTCGCGCGTGCCATGGCGCGAGGCCTCGGTTTCGAGGCGTTCCGGCCGCACCTTCAACCAGCGGACTGGCATATGCAGATCTCCCCACAAACCGATGCCGCCGACCCGGCGCGATCGCATCCACCCGACGGCATGTCCTGCATGACACATGCCTCGACACAAGGCCCTTGTGCCGTGCCGAACCGGGACAGGTCCGGCGGCGCCCGTATCGCGACGGGACGTACCGGCCGCAGGCAGGCCACAGCATATTCGTTCCGATCCGGAACGGGCAAAGATACAGGCTGAACTTCGGGTGGGCCGGACGGCGGAAGGACCGGGTCAGGAATATTTCCTGCCGGCCCGCTCGTCCATCTTGCAAAAACGCGGCGCGTACAAACCTGATCGGGAGCCGGGCACAGACCGCGCTGCAGCAGGTCGATCGCCCCTGCGCTGACGCGTGCGCCGGAAGCCGCAGGCGCCTGCCGCAGAGTCCTGACCCGATGTCCTTCCTGATTGCCCTTGCCGGCCTTGTGCTCCTTGTGGCGGGGGGCGACCTGCTGGTGCGCGGCTCCGTCGCGATCGCCCGCCGGCTCGCCGTATCGCCCCTGCTGATCGGCCTGACCCTGGTCGGCTTCGGCACCTCGACCCCGGAGCTGTTCACCAGCATCACCGCCGCCCTGGAAGGCGCACCGGGCATTGCCGTCGGCAATGTGGTCGGCAGCAACACCGCCAACATCCTGCTGATCCTCGGGCTCGCGGCGGCGATCCGCCCGATGGCCGTGCATCCGGCTGCGCTGCGCCGCGACGGCAGTGTCACCCTGCTCGCCGCGCTGGCCTGCACCGGCCTGGTGCTGATCGGGCAGCTGGAGCTCATCGGCGGCATCCTCCTGCTGCTCGGGCTGCTGCTCTACCTCGGCATCACATACCGGGTGGAGCGGCGCTCGCGGGACGAAGCCGCGACACTCCACGCGGCAGAGGCGGAGACCGCCGGCGCCCTGCCGCAGGGCTGGCTCCCGGCCCTGGCCTTCGTCCTTGGCGGTTTTGCGCTGATCTTCCTGGGGGCGGACTGGCTGGTGGATGGCGCCATCGTCCTGGCCCAGGCCGCCGGCGTGTCCGACACCCTGGTCGGGCTGACCCTCGTCGCGATCGGCACCTCGCTGCCGGAACTGGTGGCATCGGTGATGGCATCGATCCGCCGCCAGGGCGACATCGCCATCGGCAATGTCCTGGGGAGCAACATCTACAATGTCCTGGGGGTGCTCGGCGCGACCGCGCTGGTGCAGCCGATCCCGGTGCCCGGCGAGATCGCCCGCCTGGACATCTGGGTGATGCTGGCGGCCACCCTGCTGCTGATGCTGTTCGCCTTCACCGGCGGCCGGCTGACCCGCTGGGAAGGAGGCACCCTGCTGGCGCTCTACCTCGCCTATCTGGCGGCGCTTGCCCTCCTCGCCTTCTGACCGGCCGCCCGCTTCACTCGGCGGCCTGGACGGCCGCGAGAGGCGTGACCTCCACCAGGTTGTCGGAGAAGGTCGGCGCACCGCCCAGATCCGCCATCGCCCCGGAATTCACCGCCTGGACGGTCGCCTCGCCGCGGCTGTTGCGGCGCCAATGGCCCATCGGCGCCACCACCACGCCCTGCAGCACATCCTCGCTCAGGCGCGCCACTGCCTGGAAGCTGCCGCGGCCGTTGCGCACCTCGACCGGCATGCCATCGCCGATATTGCGCTCCCGGGCATCGGCGGGGTGCAGTATCAGGGCCTGCTCGCCGGCATGATGCAGCTGCTGCGGCAGGTTGGCATAGCTGGAATTCAGGAAGGCGTGGCTCTTCGGCGACATCAGGCTCAGCGGGAAGCTGGCCGCCAGGCCGGGGCTGGTCGCCGGTGATTCGTTCGGCGGGATGTAGTGCGGCAGGGGGTCGACCGGGGCGCCGGACTGGAACTCCTCGGAGCCCTGCCGGAACAGCGGCAGGACGAAATCGCCGTTCGCCGCCAGCGAGGCCTTGAACTCGCACTTGCCCGACGGCGTCGGGAAGCCGCCCTCGCGATGCGGCGCATAGTCCGCGGCGGGCGGCAGGTTGAGCCGGGCATAGCCTTCGCGCCGCAGCCGCTCCAGCGTGATCCCCGCCAGCGCCGGGCTCGACCAGTCCATCGCCTCCTCGATTATCTGCGCGTCGCTGCGGCGGAAGAACGGGTCGTCGTCGAAGCCCATGGTCGCGGCCAGGCGCCGGAACAGCTCGGCATTCGGCACCGCCTCGCCCAGCGGGTCGATCGCCCGGTTGTTGTAGGACAGGTAGAAATGCCCCCAGGAGAACATGATGTCCTCCTGCTCCAGCTGGGTGGTGGCCGGCAGGACGATATCGGCATGCAGGGCGGTGTCGGTCAGGAACTGCTCGCTGACCACGGTGAACAGGTCCTCGCGGCACAGGCCGCGAACGATCTTGTCCTGCTCCGGCACCACGACCGCCGGGTTGGCATTGTAGACGAACAGGGCCCGGATCGGCGGGTCCAGCGCCATCTCGCCGGTCAGCGCCGGGCCCAGCCGCCACTGGTTCAGGACCCGGGTGCCGGGGGTCAGCAGGTCGGGGCGCATCAGCCGGCCCCAATCCACCGGGAAGGCCCAGACCGGCAGCTGCAGGATGCCGCCGCCGGGATGCCGCCAGGCCCCGGTCAGCGCCGGCAGGCAGGCGGCGGCGCGCACCGCCTGGCCGCCGCCGGCATGCCGCTCCAGCGCCACGCCGATCCGCAGCACGGCCGGCGCGGCGGTGGCGAATTCGCGCGCCAGGGTGCGGATATCCTCCGCCGGCACGCCGGTTACCGCGGCGGCCCAGTCCGGCGGATAGTCCGCCGCCCGTTCCTTCAGCTCGTCGAAGCCGATGGTGTAGCGTTCGACATAGTCCCGGTCGACCAGGCCCTCGGCGACGATCACGTTGATCATCGCCAGCGCCAGCGCCGCGTCGGTGCCCGGGCGGATCGGGATGTGCCAGTCGGCCTTCTTCGCCGTGCGGGTCTTCACCGGGTCGATCGCCACCACCTTGGCGCCCTGCGCCTGCGCCTCGGCGATGAACGGCCAGTGGTGCAGGTTCGTGCTCATCGTGTTGCAGGCCCAGAGAATGATGTAGCGGGCGTGGCGGAACGCCTCCGGGTCCACGCCGGCGGTCGGGCCGATGGTCATCACATAGGCGGTGGAGGCGCCGGAATCGCAGAACGTCCGCTCGCCGATCGTCGCCCCCAGCCGGTTGAAGAACGGGTCGCCGACATTCAGCCCGTTCACGATGCCCTCGGTGCCCAGATAGCTGTAGGGCAGGATCGCGGTTGGCCCGTCCTCGGCGATGATCGCCCGCCAGCGGTCGCGGATCTCGGCCAGGGCCTCGTCCCAGCCGATGCGGGCGAAGCGGCCGCTGCCCTTCGGGCCGCTGCGGCGCACCGGGTGCAGCACACGCTCGGCACTGTAGGTGCGGTCCTGGTAGTTGTTCACCTTGACGCACAGCCCGCCGCGGGTGAACGGATGGTCCGGGTTGCCGCGCACCGCCGTGGCCCGGCCGTCCCGCACCGTGACCAGCATGGAACAGGTGTCGGGGCAGTCATGCGGGCAGGCCGCCAGTACGGTCCTGTCGGTCGTGCGTCCCTGCTCGGTCATATCGAAGCTCCCCGATCCGTTTGCGGCTCTGCCGGCCTGTCCCGACAGGCTACCGCCCTGGCCGCGCCGGGTCATGGCCCGTTCTTGCTGTCTTGTTGCCCCGGCATGCGGAAGCATCGGCCCGGCCGCATTCCGGCCTCGCCCCTCTTGGTGCTAGGCTGCAGGCTTGTTGCAACGGGCCGGAGGACGGGTCGGTGCAGTTGAGCGGTCACGGCGACCAGAAATACCCTGCCAGCACCCGCCTGCAGAGCAGCGCCGGCCGCGGCTGGCCCGGCCTGCTGGCCGAGCGCTGGCATCACCGCGCCGGCGCGCTTCCCGATATCGAGCCGCGCGAGACCGAGCTCATCGTCATGACCCGCGGCCGCCTCCACGTGCGGCGCCGCGGCGATGGCCGGCTGCAGCGCACGGCCGCCGTCCCGGGCACGATCTGGCTCTGCCCCGCCGGGATCCGCGAGGACATGATCCGCCTGTATGGCGAGATCCAGGAAAGCGTCCATGTCTACCTGCCGGCGGCCCCGCTGGCCGCCACGGCGCTGCAGGACCTGGAGGTCGATCCCGCACGGCTGCGCCTGCGCTACGACGGCGGCTTCCACGACCCGGTGATCGAGCAGCTGTCCCGCGCCGTGCTGCGGGAACTGCGACAGCCCGGCCCGACCGGCGCCCTGCTGGCGGAGAGCCTGGGCCTCGCCCTGGCGGCCTATCTCCTGCGCCATCATTCCAACATCGCGCCTGCAGCCCTGCCCCTGGCGCGGGCGGAGGGGGCGCTGGATGCCGGCCGGCAAAGGCGGATCCGGGACTTCATCGCCGACAATCTGGCGGCCGACCTGAGCCTGGAGCAGCTGGCGGCGGAGGCCTGCCTGAGCCGCTATCATTTCGCGCGCGCCTTCAAGTCCGCCTTCGGCTGCCCGCCGCATCGCTACATCCTGGCCCGGCGGCTGGAACGGGCACAGCGCATGCTGGCCAACCCGGACCTGACCCTGGCCGAGATCGCCGCGGCCTGCGGCTTCGCCTCGCCGGCGCATTTCTCCCGCGCCTTCCGGCAGGCGACCGGCCAGCCGCCCGGCGCCTGGCGCGCTGCAGGGGCGTAGGCCGCCGCCGCCGGATCGCCCGCGCGCCCCGGGCCGCCGGATCTGCTACTCTGGGCACCGCGTTCCCCCGACCGGGCCATTGCCGTGCCGAACCGCCTTCCCCTGCAGCACCGCCTCCGCCGCGCGGTGCGCGCCTTCCTGTGGCCGGACCCCCGCAACGGCAACCTGATCCAGGCGGCTCGCGAGCGGCTGCTGATCCAGTTCTCGCTGCTCGCCGGGGTGGGCGGCACGGCAACCGCACTGGCCTGGTGGAACCTGGCCGCGCTGCTGCCGCTGACTCTCTCCCTCGCCCTGCTCGGCGGCCTGTCGCTGTTCCTGGTGCCGGTCCATTTCCACCTGACCGGGGCCTTCCGGCGCAGCGCCTGGATGCTGGTCCTGCTCTATGTCGCGCCGATCCTGTCCACGTCGCTGGCCACCGGCGGCCTGCTGGCCGGCACCACCCTCTACCTGCTGGCGGCGCCCGTCATCGCCGGGCTGCTGCTGGGCATGCGCCCGGCGCTGCTGGTCGGCGGCGCGGTCTTCCTGGCGGTCGTCGCGCTCTATCTCGGCCAGGAGCAGCTCAACCCGCCGGTCCACCGGATGGCGCCGCGGGCCATGGCATTCTCCTACGGCTATGCGATGGCGATCCTGGTGCTCGGCCTCGCCGCCGCGATCGGGACGTTCCAGGCCATGGTCGACAGGACCAACCGCGCGCTGGACCGGGCGCGCGTCGAGGCGGAGGCCGCGAACGAGGCGCGGGCGCAGTTCCTGGCCAACATGACCCACGAGCTGCGGACGCCGCTCAACGGCATCCTCGGCTTCGCGGACCTTCTGGCGGGGCGCGACCTGGACGAGGAGGCGCGCGACCATCTGCGCCACATCCGCGGCTCGGGCCGCGACCTGCTGGCCCTGGTCAACGACGTGCTGGATTTCAGCCGCGCCGAGACCGGCGCCCTGCGGCTCGAGGCGGTGCCGGTCGACCTGCCGGCGCTGCTGGCGGAGCTGCAGCAGCGCTTCCTGCCGCGCTGCGCGGCCAAGGGCCTGGCCTTTTCCGCAACCCTCGAGCCCGAAGTGCCGCCGCTGGTCAGCGGCGACCCGCTGCGCCTGCGGCAGGTGATCGGCAACCTGCTGGACAATGCGGTGAAGTTCACCGATGCGGGTTCGGTGCGCCTGACCGTCGGGCTGGACGGCATGGCCGGCACGCCCGCGCCGGCCGGGGACGGCACATCCGGGCCGGTCGCGACCCTGCGCTTCACGGTCGCCGACACCGGCCCCGGCATCCCGGCGGCCGCGCTGGCCACCCTGTTCGACCGCTTCACCCAGGCCGACAGCTCCACCACCCGCCGCTATGGCGGCTCCGGCCTGGGGCTGGCGATCGTGCACACCATCGCCGGACTGATGGGCGGCACCGCCGGCGTGGAGAGCCGGCCCGGCGCGGGCAGCCGGTTCTGGGCGACGGCGCGCCTGCCGGTCCTGGCCGTCGCGGCGCAGGGCGAGGCTGCCGCCACGGCCGCCGCGCCGCCGCGCCAGCGCCGGGCCCGGCATCCCGGCGACGTGCTGGTGGTCGAGGACAGCCCGACGAACCAGGACCTGTTCCGCACCGTGCTGACCGGTGCCGGCCATCGCGTGCAGATCGCGCCCAACGGCCAGGCAGCGTTGCAGGCGCTGCGCCGGGACCGGTTCGACCTGGTGCTGATGGACGGCCAGATGCCGGTGATGGGCGGGCTGGACGCCACCCGCGCCATCCGCAGATCGGGGGAGCCGTTCGCCCGGGTGACGATCGTGGCGCTGACCGCCAATGCCCTGGCGCACGACGCGGCGGCGTTCCGGGACGCCGGGATGAACGACTATCTGGCCAAGCCGGTCGACCTGAACCTGCTGCTGGACAAGGTCGACGAATGGATTGCCCGCCGACAGGCCTGATCCGCGGCGGGCGGTTCTGCTAGACTTGGCCATCGCCGAGATTCATCTGGTTCGCCATCTTGCAAGATCGCCCTTCCCTGTTGCAGCGTTTCGGCCGGAACCTGCTCGCCTTCGTCTGGCCGGCGCCGCGCGGCGGCGACCTGCTGCGTGCGGCCCGGGAACGGCTGCTGATCCTGTTCGCGCTGATTGCCGGGCTGGGCGGCACCACCACGGCCCTGTCCTCGCTCTACCTGTTCGCGGAACAGCCGCTGATCAGCGCCGGCGGCCTGGTCGGGGCGCTCCTGCTGTTCGCGGTGCCGGTCCATTTCCATCTGACCGGCGCGTTCCGCCGCAGCGCCTGGGCAATGATCGCGCTTTATGTGGCGCCGATCCTGTTCACCATCCTGCCGACCGGCGGGCTGCTTGCCGGCTCCTCGCTCTACCTGCTCGCCGCACCGATCATCGCCGGGCTGCTGCTGGGTCTGCGCGCCGCGCTGGCGGTCGGCGGCGGCGTCTTCCTGGCCGTGGTGGCCCTCTATCTCTGGCGCGACGGCCTGGGCGAGCCGGTGCATGGCATGGACCGGTCCGCCATGGCCTATTCCTTCGCCTATGCGCTCGGCATCCTGGTGCTCGGCCTGGCGGTTGCGGTCGGCACCTTCCACCGCGTGATGGAAGCCACCAACCTCGCCCTGAAGCAGGCCCGCGACGAGGCGGAGTCCGCCGACGCGGCGAAGACCCAGTTCCTGGCCAATATGAGCCACGAGCTGCGGACCCCGCTCAACGGCATCCTGGGCTTCGCCGACCTGCTCTCGGCCATGCCGCTGCCGCCGGAGGCAAAGACCTATCTGCGCCATGTCCGCGCGGCCGGCGGGGACCTGCTGTCGCTGGTGAACGACGTGCTGGACTTCACCCGCGCCGCCGGCGGCGCGATGGCACTGGAGGCGCTGGCCTTCGACCCGCATGTCCTGGTGGACGACCTGCGCGCGCGCATCGGCGTCCGCGCCGAAGCCAAGGACCTGGAGCTCGAGATCCGGGTGGCGGAGAATGTGCCCCATGCGGTGCGCGGCGACCCGCTGCGCCTGCGCCAGGTGCTGGGCAACCTGCTGGACAATGCGGTGAAGTTCACCGAAGCGGGCCGGATCGTCCTGGACGTCTCGGCCACAACCGGCCCCGGCGAAGGCGCAGGCGAGACCTGTCGCCTGCGCTTCGAGGTCCGCGACAGCGGCCCCGGCATCCCCGCCGCCGCCCTGCCCACCCTGTTCGACCGCTTCACGCAGGCCGACAGCTCCACCACCCGCCGCTATGGCGGCTCCGGCCTGGGGCTGGCCATCGTGCGCGCCCTGGTGGAACTGATGGGCGGCGAGGTCGGCGTGGAGTCCACGCCCGGCGAGGGCAGCCTGTTCCATGTCACCCTGTCCCTGCCGCTCGCCACCGGCCTGCCGGCGGTGGAGGCCGGGACCGCCCCGCCCCGCCGGCGGGCGCAGCATCCGGGACGGATCCTGCTGGTGGAGGACAGCGAGACCAACCAGGAGCTGTTCCGCGCGGTGCTGACCGGCGCCGGACATGTGGTGGAGATCGCCGAGAACGGGCAGATCGCGCTGGACGCCCTGAAGGCGCGCAGCTTCGACATGGTGCTGATGGACGGCCAGATGCCGGTCATGGGGGGGCGCGCCACCTCCCTGGCGATCCGGGCTGCCGACGCGCCCTATTCCCGCCTGCCGATCATCGCCATCACCGCCGATGCGCTGGCGGGCGAGGACCGCAACTATCGCAGCGCCGGCATGAACGACTATCTCGCCAAGCCGGTGGAGCCGCTGCGCATGCTGGCGAAGATCGACCTGTGGATGGGCCGGCAGGTCCCGGCGACGATCCTCCCGCCTGCGCAGAACGGGGCGCCAACGAACGGCGCGCCAGAGAACAGGACGCCAGAGAACGGGACGCCGCCGGCCGCGCCTCAGAGCTGAGCGCGCACCAGGGCCGCCCCGGCGGCGAGCGCCCTGAGCTTGCCCTCCGCCACGGCGCGGGGCAGCGGGGCCATGCCGCAATTGCTGCAGGGGATCAGGCGCTCGGCATCGACATGGGCCAAGGCCGCGCGGATCGTGCCGGCGACCTCCTCAGGGCTTTCGACATCCTGGCCGGCGACATCCACCGCGCCGACCATCACCTGCTTGTCGGGCAGCAGGCCCAGCAGGTCCAGCGGCACGTGGGAGCGCGCGCATTCCAGCGAGACCTGGTCGATCCGGCTGGCGTTCAGGGCGGGGAAGATCGCCTCGTACTGGCGCCATTCGCCGCCCAGGGTCGCCTTCCACTTGATGTTCGCCTCGATGCCGTAGCCGTAGCAGATATGCACCGCGGTCTTGCAGGCCAGGCCCTCGATCGCCCGGTGCAGGGCGGCCACGCCCCAGTCGGACACCTCGTCCATGAAGACGTTGAAGGCGGGCTCGTCGAACTGGATGACGTCCACCCCGGCGGCCTCCAGCTCGCGCGCCTCCTCGTTCAGCACGGCGGCGAACGCCATCGCCATGTCGGCGCGGCGGCCGTAATGGGCATCGGCGATGGTGTCGCAGATCGTCATCGGCCCCGGCAGGGTCCATTTCACCCGGCGGGTGGTGTGGCCGCGCACGAAGCCGGCCTCCGGCCCGTGCACCGGCCCGGACCGGCGCACCGCCGCGGTGACCGTCGGGACCTCCACGGTGTAGCGGTTGTTGCGGATCCCCATCGGCGTCTTGAGGTTCCAGTCGATGCCCTGGATCCGCTCCAGGAAGCCATGCACGAAATGCGTCCGGAACTGCTCGCCATCGCCGACGATGTCGATGCCGGCATCCTCCTGGCTCTTCAGCCAGACCAGGGCGGCGTCGCGCTTGCCCTGGTCCAGGTCGGCGCCCGACAGCCGCCAGGGCGCCCAGAGCTTTTCCGGCTCCGCCAGCCAGGCCGGCTTCGGCAGGCTGCCCGCGATTGCGGTTTCCAGCATGTCGGTATCCTCCCCTGCAGGCCGCCCTCTCGGCCGGGGCGGGCGTGCGGGGAGGATAGCACGCGTTCAGTCCAGCGCGTCGAAGGCGCGCTCGATGCGGGCGAAGCGGCGCTGCACCGGGGTGCGGCTTTCCGGATGGCTGAGGATGTAGAGCTGGTCGGTGCCGACGGCGGCGGCCACCCGCTCGCCCATCTCCTCCACCTTCAGCACCCGGCCGGCGAGCTGCTCGTTGCTCTCGTCCTGCGCCAGCACCGCGGGCGAGGCCTCCGGCCCGCCCAGCGCGGCCGGGCGGTTGCGCTGCGACTGCTCGATATTGGTGGCGATCCGCATCGGGCAGAAGACGGAGACGCCGAGCTTCGTGCCGCGCAGCTCCTTGTGCAGCACCTCGGCCATCGCCACCACGCCGTACTTCGCCACGCAATAGGGGCCCAGCCCGACATTCGGCGCCAGGCCGGCGAAGGAGGCGGTGTAGAGCAGGTGCCCCTCCTCGCCCTGGTCCAGCATGCGCTGCAGGAACAGCTCGGTGCCGTGGATCGGCCCCCAGAGGTCGACGTCGATGATCCATTTCCAGTCGGAATGCGTCATCTCCGCGATCGGCCCGCCGACCGCCACGCCGGCATTGTTGAACATCACATGCACCCCGCCATGGGCGGCGAAGGCGGTGTCGGCCAGCGCCGCCATGTCGTCGCGGCTGGACACGTCGCAGCGCTGCACGGTCACCGCGGCACCGGTGCGCTCCAGTTCGCCCTTGGCGGTGTCCAATGCGCCCTGCTCGATATCCGCCAGCACCAGGTTCATGCCGCGCCGGCCCAGCGCCTGCGCCGTGGCGAAGCCGATGCCGCTGGCCCCGCCGGTGATCACGGCGGTCTTGCCCTTGAAGTCCATGCGTCTTTCTCCCGAAACTCTCTTTGTGCGGCGTTCAGCCGTAGCGGACCCGGCCCAGGGTGTCGGCCGCCATCTCCAGCAGCGGCGGGATCCGTTCGTTCATGCCCTTGAAGCGCTCGTCCTTCGTCTGGCCGCGGGCGTAGCGGATATAGATCTGCTGCACCACGGTGGCGGTCTTCCACATCGCGAAAGCCTCGTACCAGTGCAGCCGCGACAGGTCGAAACCGCCCATCCGGGCGGCATATTCCGCGGCGATGTCGGCGCGGCTGGGATAGCTCCCGCCCACCGGCGGCGGCATCACCATGCGCTGCGCCGGGTCGCCGGGCTCGTTCCAGTAGCCCAGCAGGGTGCCCAGGTCCGCCAGCGGGTCGCCGCGGGTGGTCATGTCCCAGTCGAAGATCGAGGTCACATTGTCCGGGTCGCCGGCCTGGAACTGGCAGTTGTCGATCTTCAGGTCGTTATGCACCAGGCTGACCCGCTGCAGGGCCGGCAGGTCCGCCGCCAGCCGGTCGTGCAGGTCGTAGAACAGCGGGACCTCCGCGTCCTTGGCATCCTCCCAGCGTGCCTTCCAGCCGGACAGCTGGCGCTCCATGAAGCCCTCAGGCCGGCCCAGTTCGCCCAGGCCGACCGCATCGGGGTCGACCAGGTGCAGGTCGGCCATGGCGCGCACCAGCGCCAGGCTCATGCGCCGCTCCAGGTCCGGGAAGCCGGTCATCTCCGGCGGGAAGCTGTCGCGCACCACGACCCCGGTGCGCCGCTCCATGACGAAGAAGTCGGCGCCGATCACCGTGGGATCGTCGCAGAACAGGAAGGCCCGCGGCGCGGTCGCCAGCGCCAGGTGCAGCCGCGACAGCACCCGATGCTCGCGCTTCATGTCGTGCGCGCCCTTGCCCACCGGCCCCAGGGGCGGGCGGCGCAGCACCATTTCGCGTGCGCCGCCATCCGACAGGGGGAATCGCAGGAGGTAGGTCAGGTTGGCCGAGCCGCCGCGGAACTGCTTGACCTGCATCGCGCCGGCCGGCAGGTCGGGCACCGCGTCGCGCAGCAGCGCCTCGACCTTCGGCCAGTCCATCTGCTCGTCGGGGCGGACCTCGCCCAGGGCCTCCAGTGCGTCGGGCGGGGCTTCCGGCTGCGCGGCGCCGCCCATCACACCGCCTCGCCGATCTCGAACTCCGCCTCCACCGGGTCGATCAGCCCGCCGAAGCGGTCGACAGCCTGCTGGCGCTGGTTCAGCAGGTGATAGGCGGGGAACTTCTCGTTGGACGGCTTGTAGTCGCGCAGCACCTGGCGGGCGACGGTGATCTTGTGCACCTCGGTCGGCCCGTCGGCCAGCGCCATGTGGAAGCTTTCCAGCACCTGGTCGGCAAAGGGCATCTCGGTCGACAGGCCCAGCGAGCCGTGCAGCTGCAGCGCGCGGGAGGCGACGTCGCGCAGCACCTTGGACATCATCACCTTCACCGCGGCGATGTCCTTCCGCACCATGCGATAGTCCTTGTACTTGTCGATCCGCCAGGCGGAGCGCAGCACCAGCAGGCGGAACTGCTCCATCTCCACCCAGCTGTCGGCGATCTTCTCCTGCGTCATCTGCATGTCGGCCAGCCGCTGGCCCTGGCTCTCGCGGCTCAGCGCGCGCTCGCACATCATGTCGAAGGCCTTGCGGACCTGGCCCATGGTGCGCATCGCATGGTGGATGCGGCCGCCGCCCAGGCGGGTCTGCGCCACCACGAAGCCGTCGCCCTGGCCGCCCAGCATATGGTCGGCCGGCACCCGCACATTGTCGTAATGCATGTACGCATGGCCGCCGACCCGTTCCGAGCCGATCCCGGTGTTGCGCAGGATCTTCACGCCGGGGGTGTCGGCCGGCACGATGAACATCGACTGCCGGCGATAGGGATCGGCATGGTCGGGGTCGGTCACCGCCATGACAATGAAGAACGAGGCCCAGCGGGCGTTCGAGGAGAACCATTTCTCGCCGTTGATCACCCAGTCGCCGCCCTCCTTCACCGCCCGGGTGGTGAAGATCTTCGGGTCGGCGCCACCCTGCGGCTCGGTCATCGAGAAGCAGGAGACGATCTCGTTGTTCAGCAGCGGATAGAGGAAGCGCTCCTTCTGCGCCTTGGTGCCGTAATGGGCGAGGATCTCGCCATTGCCGCTGTCGGGCGCCTGGCAGCCGAACACCGACGGCCCGAAGCGCGAGCGGCCGAGGATCTCGTTCATCAGCGCCAGCTTCACCTGGCCATAGCCCTGGCCGCCCAGGTCGGGGCCCAGATGGCAGGCCCAGAGCTTGCGCGCCTTCACCTGTTCCTGCAGCGGGCGGACCAGGCGGTTGCGGTCCTCGTTATGGACGTCCCAGGCGCTGCCCAGGACATGATCCAGCGGCTCCACCTCGCGGCGCACGAAATCCTCGATCCAGTCGAGTTCCGCCTGAAAGTCCGGATCGGTCTCGAATTCCCACGCCACGGCGCGCCCTCCTCGTTCTTTTTGTCCGACAATTTGGTCCACACTGTAGCGCAGGACGGGGGGGATCTGGCCAGACCATTTCACAGCCCTGCCGGTGCCCGAAGGCGGCCCGGCGGCTATACTGGCGCCCGGGACGCAACAGCCGGGAGAGGGCGATGAACATCGGGACGGCGGCGCGGGCCAGTGGCCTGCCCGCGAAGACCATCCGCTTCTACGAGGAGATCGGCCTGGTGACCGCGGGCCGTCGCCCCAACGGATTCCGCGAGTACGACGATTCATCCGTGCAGAAGCTGCGCTTCGTGCAGCGCGCCCGCGGCCTCGGCTTTTCGGTGGAGGATTGCCGCAGCCTGCTGTCGCTCTACGAGGATCGAGACCGGGCCAGCGCGGACGTCAAGGCGCTGGCAGAGGACCGCCTGGCGCAGATCGCGGCGAAGCTGGTCGAACTGAAGAGCCTGCAATCGGAACTGTCCCGCCTGGTCGAGGCCTGCAATGGCGACCACCGGCCGGATTGCCCGATCCTCGACGGGCTGTCCGCACAGCCGCCGCGACGGAGCGGGAAAAAAAGGCCTTGAAGTTCCAGTTACTGGAAGACCTATATCCAATCCCGGATGCCGGCCCCACGGACGGCGGCAGCAAGCGGGAGCGAGGATCATGACCCCGGATCACACTGGCGGAGCGTGCCACCATCACGACCATCACGGCCATGCACCGCCGGAAGCGGCCGATGGCAAGGTGACCGACCCGGTCTGCGGCATGCAGGTCGACCCGGCAACGGCCAGCCACAGCATCGCGCATGACGGCCATCTCTGGCATTTCTGTTCGGGCCGCTGTGCCGACCGCTTCGCCGCCGATCCGGGCCGGTATGTCGGCGACGATGGCCGGGTCGTGCCGCCGGCGCCGGCCGAGGCGCAGCCGGGCGCCAGCTATACCTGCCCGATGCACCCGGAGGTCGTGCAGGACGGCCCGGGGAGCTGCCCGATATGCGGCATGGCACTGGAGCCCATGACCGTCACCGCCGATGAGGGGCCGAACGAGGAGCTGGTCGACATGACCCGGCGCTTCTGGGTCAGCCTGGTCTTCACGGCGCCGGTCTTCGTGATCGCCATGTCCCGCCACCTGGTGCCTGGCGGCATCCACTTCGTCGACCCCGCCTGGCTGGACTGGGCCGAGTTCGTGCTGGCGACGCCGGTCGTGCTGTGGTGCGCCCTGCCCTTCTTCGCGCGCGGCATCGCATCCTTCCGCAGCCTGAACCTGAACATGTTCAGCCTGATCTCGGTCGGCGTGGCGGCGGCCTATCTCTACTCGGCGGTTGCCCTGCTGGCGCCGGGGCTGTTCCCGCCGGCCATGCTGGACGACCACGGGCGGATCGGCCTCTATTTCGAGGCGGCGGCGGTGATCGTCGCCCTGGTGCTGCTGGGACAGGTGCTGGAGCTGCGCGCCCGCCACCGCACCGGCGCCGCGCTGCGCGCGCTGCTGGACCTGGCACCGAAGACCGCCCGGCGGATCGGCGACGGCGCGGAGGACGAGGATGTGCCGCTGGACCAGGTCGCCGCCGGCGACCGCCTGCGGGTGCGGCCGGGCGAAAGCGTGCCGGTCGACGGCGAGGTGCTGGAGGGCCACAGCTCGGTCGACGAGAGCATGGTCACGGGCGAACCGGTGCCGGTGGAGAAGGCGGCCGGTGCCCGCCTGATCGGCGGCACCATCAACGGTACCGGGCCGCTGGTGATGCGGGCCGACCAGGTCGGCGCCGATACCATGCTGTCGCGGATCGTGCAGATGGTGGCGCAGGCACAGCGCAGCCGCGCGCCGATCCAGGGCCTGGCCGACAGGGTCTCGTCCTGGTTCGTGCCGATCGTGCTGGCGATCGCGGCGATCGCCTTCGTCGCCTGGATGGCGTTCGGCCCGGCACCCGCCTTCCCCTACGCCCTGGTCGCCGCCGTGTCGGTGCTGATCATCGCCTGTCCCTGCGCGCTGGGCCTGGCGACGCCGATGTCGATCATGGTCGGCGTGGGCCGTGGCGCGCAGGCCGGCGTCCTGGTCAAGGATGCCGCCGCCCTGGAGCGGATGGAAAAGGTCGACACCATCGTCGTCGACAAGACCGGCACCCTGACCCTGGGCCGGCCGGTGCTGGACCGCGTGCTGCCTGCCGACGGCTTCGGCGAGGACGAGCTTCTCGCCCTGGTCGCCGCCCTGGAGCGCGGCAGCGAGCATCCCCTGGCCGCCGCGATCCTGGACGGCGCGCAGGCGCGCGGCCTCTCCCTGCCGACGGCGACGGGGACCGAGGCGGTGACCGGAAAGGGCATCGCCGGCCAGGTCGGGGGCCGCCGGGTCGCCTTCGGCAATGCCCGGCTGATGGCGGACGCGAAGGTGCCCGTCGCCGCCATGGAGGCAGCGGCGGACCGGCTGCGCGACGCGGGTGCCACGGCCATGTTCGTCGCCGTCGACGGCGCGCCCGCCGGACTGATCGCGGTATCCGACCCGCCGAAGGAGAATGCGGCCGCGGCCGTGAAGGCCCTGCGCCAGGCCGGGCTGGAGGTGGTCATGCTGACCGGCGACAGCCGCCGCACGGCCGAGGCCGTTGCCCGCACCCTGGGCATCGACCGGGTGGAGGCCGAGGTGCTGCCCGCGGAGAAGCAGGAGGTGGTGAAGCGCCTGCAGGCCCAGGGCCGGGTGGTGGCGATGGCGGGCGACGGCGTGAACGACGCGCCGGGCCTGGCACAGGCCGATGTCGGGATCGCCATGGGCACCGGGACCGACGTCGCGATTGAGAGCGCCGGCATCACCCTGCTGCAGGGCGACCTGTACGGCATCCTGCATGCCCGGCAGCTCAGCCGGGCCACCCTGCGCAACATCCGGCAGAACCTGGTCTTCGCCTTCGGCTACAACTCCATCGGCGTGCCGATCGCGGCGGGCATCCTGTTTCCCGCCTTCGGCCTGCTGCTGAGCCCGATGATCGCGGCCCTGGCGATGAGCCTGAGCTCGGTCTCGGTGATCGGCAATGCGCTGCGCCTGCGCGGCCTGAAGCTGCGGGACTGACCCGCGGCGGTGGCCGGCCGGCTCAGTACCGGCGGCCGGCCACCAGCACGGCCGCCTTGCGGCCGGGGTCCGGCGACGCTGCGGCCGACCCCAGATGGGTGAAGTCCGGGCGCAGCAGGTTGCTGCCGCCGGACTGGGCCAGCCAGCGTGCGGCGAAGGCCTCCAGGTCGGCATCGGTCACCGCCGCGCCGCAGCCCTGGCAGCCCGCGACCAGGACCGCCAGCCCCGCCCAGCCGGCCCGCCCGGCCGCAGGCAGGGCATCCCGCGCATCGCCCGGGGGCAGGGCCAGCGCTTCGCCGGGCGCCGGCAGCAGGCTCTCGGCCGCCCGGTCCAGATCCGCGGCAGGCGCCAGCGGCGCCAGCCCGGCCGCCACGCGGGCCGCGTTGATCCGCTGCCGCACCAGGTCCGCGGCAATGCCGGGCGGCACCGGCCGCGCGGGCGCGGCGCCTTCCGCGCCGGTGGACAGCGGCTCGCCCGGGCCGGCAAAGACCTGCACCGCGTGGAGGCGATCGCCGGCCTGGACAAGGCCGAAGCCGAACCGGTCGAAACCGGCGCCAAGCAGGTTCCGGCGATGGTCGGCGCTGGCCATCCAGCCGGCCTGCAGGCGGCCGATGCGGGTCGCCGGGGCCGCGCCGGCGCATCCCTCGCACATCGCCAGGTTCTCGCCGACCAGCAGCCAGGGCGACCCGCCCGCGGCCCGGAACCGGTCGTCGGCCGTGCGGCCCTCGGGATCGGCATGGCCGAAGAAGCCGCGCCGCGCCATCGCCTCGGCATGGGCCTGCGCCACCCCGTTCAGCCGGGCGGAGAGCCGCAGCGGCGGCAGCCCGTTGCGCGCCCGATCCTCGTTCGCCAGCTCCAGGGCCTGTTCCCGGGCCCGTTCCTGGGCCTGTTCCGGGGCCCCCGCCCCCGCCCCGGCCGGCCGGCCGAGCAGGATCAGCGCCACCAGCAGCGCCAGCGCCGTCTGGCGCAGGCGGATCGGGCCGGCCGCTCCCGCCATGCCGCTAGCCCTGCCCGTCCGTGCCATCCGGCGCGGCGGCAACCCGGTCCCCGCCGGCACGCTTGGCGGCGTACATCGCGGCATCGGCACGGGCCAGCATCCGGTCGAGGCTTTCGCCCTCCGCCAGGGTGGCGATGCCGAAGCTGGCGGTGAGCCGCAGGGCGCCGCCGCCCGCGGGGGCGGCAACCGAAAGGCCCGCGATCGCATCGCGCATCCGGCCCGCGATCGCCTCCGCGGCGGCACGCTCGACACCGGGCAGGGCCAGGACGAACTCCTCGCCGCCGATGCGGGCCAGCAGCCCGTCGCCGGGAACCGCGCCGCCGGCACAGTCCGCAACGGCGCGCAGCACGATATCGCCCTGGCTGTGGCCGAACCGGTCGTTGATCGATTTGAAGCGATCGATATCCAGGGCGACGATGGCGAACATGTCGTCTGCGGCGCGGGCTGCCGCGAGCATCGCCGGGGCGCGCTCGAAGAAATGCCGCCGGTTCGGCAGGCCGGTCAGGGAATCGGCATAGGCCCGCGCGTGCAGCTCGGCCTCGAGCTGCCGGCGGGCCGCCAGTTCGCGGTGCAGCGCGGCATTTGCCGCCTCCGCCCGGTCGCGGGCCTGCCGCAGGCGGATGTTGGTGCCGACGATCACGCGGCGGAACGCGCCGGCCACAAGTGCCAGGCCGACCGCCAGCAGGGCCAGCACCTGCAGCATGTCGTCGACCATCAGGTCGGGCTGCATGCGGTGGACCGGCATGCCGACATTGTCCTGCCCCAGATAGCAGGCGAGATAGAGCGCCAGCACGGCGCCGCAGATCGCCAGGGCGGCCCGCAGGCCCAGCAGCAGGCCGCCGACAACCGGCGCCGCCAGCAGGAAGATGGAACCCGCGCCCAGGAGGCCGCCCGTCATCGCGACCGCACCGCCGCAGATCGCCGTGTAGGACAGCAGCAACAGCCAGGCGCTGCGCACCAGGTTGCGGCTGCGGTGGAAATATGCCGGCACGACCAGCAGCAGGAACAGCGCGACCAGCAGGCTGGCGATCACCACCGCGAGGTCCAGGCCGATGGCCAGGCCCACCGCCGTGTTCACTGCGCCGGCCATGCCGAAGATCAGCGAGAACAGGATCAGCAGCCGCTCTCCCGCCGCCTGCACATGGTCGCCGTCGCGCACGGGCGGCCATGCGAAATCCCGTGCCGCGCGCAGGACCCCGTCCCCGCGGCGCCTGTCGGCCGGCACGGCAGCGTCGGTCTCACCAGGTTCGACAGAGGACAGGGCGGCACTCCCCGGGCGGCTCGGCATAGGTCCAGGCCAGCGGCAGGATCCGCCCACCGCAGCGCTCAGCGCGCGGTCGGCGCGACATCCTCGCGGACCGGCCTGACACGGTCGCCGCCGTCGCGCTTCGCCACATACATCGCGGCATCGGCGACCGAGATCAAGCCATCCAGGGTGTCGCCGGCTTCGGTGTCCGCGACGCCGAAACTCGCCGTCAGCTGCAGCTCCTGCCCGCCCGCCAGCCGCAGCCTGGTGGCCGCGATCGCCGCGCGCAGCCGCTCGGCGATGGCCGATGCCTGCCTTGCGTCATGATCCGGCAGGGCCAGGGCGAACTCCTCGCCGCCGATGCGGGCGAGCACCGAATGTTCCGGCGTCGCGCCGCGACAGGCATCGGCGACGGCGCCCAGCACCCTGTCGCCGGCGGCATGGCCCCAGGTATCGTTGATCGTCTTGAAGCGGTCCAGGTCGAAGGCAATGATCGCCAGCGCCCGGCCGGCGGCGCGGGTCTCTTCCAGCATGACGTCCGCGCGCTCGAAAAAGCTGCGCCGGTTGGCCAGGCGGGTCAGCTCGTCGGTGCGCGCCAGCGCGCTCAGCTCCGCTTCCAGGGCGCGCCGCGCGTCCAGTTCGCGGCGCAGGGCGCGGCTGAGGCGGTAGAAGCGGTGCGCGGCCAGCGACACCGCCAGCAGCACCGCAAGCGCCGCGGCCAGGGTCAGGTAGAGCCAGCGCAGGTCCGGCGACAGGTCGCGCTCGAAGACGAAGCCGTCCAGCGGATAGTCGGCCGGCATCATGCCGGCCTCGGCGAAGAGCTCCGCGATGTGGCGCCAGCGGGTCGGGCTGGAATAGCCGATATCGACGATGTCGACGATCATCAGCCGCTTGAGTTCCTCGGCCTCGAAGCCGAGCTTCAGGTGGTTCAGCTGCGGGGCATAGTCCCGCAGGATCAGGTCGATGATCTCCGTCGTGTGGCCGAGCGCGTAGTGCCAGCCGCGGATCGTGGCATCGCGGAACGCCCGCACCGCCGCCGGATTGTCCCGGGCGAAGGCCTCGTTGACGAACAGGGTGTCGCCGTAGAAGTCGATGCCCACCTCGCGCGGGCTGAACACCTGGTAGGACACCTGGGCATTGATCAGGTCATAGGGCTCGGTGGTGGTGTAGGCCGAGATCGCGTCGAGCGCGCCGGATTCCATCGCCAGCACGCTGCCGGGATGGGGCACCATGTCGACCCTGTCCAACGGCACGCCGGAGCGATGCAGGTAGGCCAGGCATTCCGCGGCATGCTCCTCCAGGCCAAGGACATGCCCCGGCAGGTCGCGGACCGATTCCAGCCCGCTCTCGCGCCGCGCCAGGATGACGAAGGGCGAGTGCTGCAGGATCGGCGCGACGACCTGGATCGGCTTGCCCGCCGCACGGTCGATCAGCAGGGAGGAATTGCCGATGCCGAACTCCGCACGGCCCTGCACCACCGTGGCGACCGGATCCACCTGCGGCCCGCCGGGCAGCAGCCCGACCTCCAGCCCGGCTTCGGCGTAATAGCCCTTGGCGATGGCGGCGTAGATGCCGGCGAACTGGAACTGATGGGTCCATTTCAGCTGTACCGTCACCGGCAGGGGGGCCTCCTGAGCGGCGGCCTTCGCCGGTCCCAGGGCCAGCAGCATCGCCAGCAGCAGGGGGGCCAGCGCCAGTACGGCATGCCGGCGAGATCGTCGCACCGCCGCCCATCGGCCGCACCGCGACCGGCTCGCACTCATCCTGCCTGCCACACGCACCCCATCACTACCGTCCCAATATGCACCATGCAGGATCCGAACATGCCGTCCGCGCTATCGGTTCTGGCCCCGCCAGACGGTAATGCAATCCGCATGCCCTTGCCGCTGACAATCATGGAACTTGCTCAATTCATCAATTCATGATTTCATGAAGTATGGAATTGAAAACGATCGATGCGCTGACCGCCCTCGCCCATCCGACCCGGCTGGCGATCTTCCGCCTGCTCGTGCGGCGGGCTCCCGACCGGGTCCCGGCGGGCGAGATCGCCGCAGCCCTCGCGGTTCGTCCCAACACCCTGTCGCAGCAACTGGCGCAGCTGGCCCATGCCGGCCTCGTCGTTGCCGAACGGCAGGGCCGGTCGATCCTCTACCGGGTCGAGGCGGCGCAGGCGCGGCGGTTGATCGATTTCCTGGTTGCCGATTGCTGCAGGGGGCGGCCCGACCTCTGTGCCCCCCTTGAAGCCCATGCGCTGCGGCGGCGCCTGCCCGACGGAGACAAGGCCATGACCGAAGACCGGCTCCTTAACGTGCTGTTCCTGTGCACCGGCAACTCGGCCCGGTCGCAGTTTGCCGAGGCGATCATCAACCGGGTCGGCCTCGGCCGCTTCAAGGGCTATTCGGCCGGCAGCAACCCGGCGTCGTCCGTGCACCCCTATGCGCTGGACCTGCTTGCCAAGCTGAACCACCCGACGGCAGGCCTGCAGGCCAAGAGCTGGGACCGGTTCGCGGCACCCGGTGCGCCGGCGTTCGACTTCGTGTTCACGGTCTGCGACCAGGCCGCGAACGAGCCCTGCCCGGTCTGGCCCGGCCAGCCGATGGTCGCCCATTGGGGCCTGCCGGACCCGGTGCTGGTGCAGGGCAACGAGGCGGAGCGCCGGCTCGCCTTCGCCGAGGCCTATCGCGGCCTGCACAACCGCATCTCGATCTTCGCCAGCCTGCCGATGGCCGCCCTGGACCGGCTGTCCCTGCAGCGCCGGCTCGACGAGATCGGGCAGGCCGGAACCGAAGCCCTGCCGGGCTGAACCCGGCAGCTGCCCCCGGGGCAGCGCCCATCGGAAGGGATCCACATGCGTATCGCCGTGAACGGCTTCGGCCGGATGGGCAAGCTGCTGCTGCGCCGGCTGTTCGACATCGGCCTGGGCGGGTCGGTCGTCCTGGTCAACGACTGCGCCGCCTCCCCGGAGGCCGTCGCCTTCCTGCTGGAGTTCGACAGCGTGCATGGCCGGTGGGACCGGCCGGTCGCGATCGCCGACGGCAGCCTCGTCGTGGCCGGCCAGGCGATCCGCCTGCAGCAGGTGGCCCGCCTGGAAGAGCTCGACCTGAAGGCCGAGGCCGTCGACCTGGCCGTGGACTGCACCGGCCGCTTCAAGACCGTCGACCGGCTGGCACCCTATTTCGCGGCCGGGGTCGGGCGGGTCCTGGTCTCGGCACCGGTCAAGGATGCGCAGGCGCTGAACCTGGTCTATGGCGTGAACCATCGGCTCTACGACCCCGACCGGCATCGCCTGCTGACCGCCGCGAGCTGCACGACGAACTGCCTGGCGCCGGTGGTGAAGGTGGTGCACGAAAGCTTCGGCATCGCGCAGGGATCGATGACCACGATCCACGACGTGACCAACACCCAGACCCTGGTCGACCGGCCGCACAAGGATCTGCGGCGCGCCCGCTCCGCCCTGACCTCGATGATCCCCACCACGACGGGTTCGGCCACCGCCATCGGCCTGATCTATCCGGAGCTGGCGGGCCGGCTGAACGGGCATGCGGTGCGCGTGCCGCAGCTGAACGCGAGCCTGACGGACTGCGTCTTCGACCTGCAGCGGCCTGCGACCGCCGCGGCGGTGAACGACGCCTTCCGCGCCGCCGCCGAAGGCAGCCTGAAGGGGATCCTGGGCATCGAGGACCGGCCGCTGGTCTCGGCGGACTATCTGAACGACCCGCGATCGGCGATCGTCGACGGGCCCTGCACCATGGTGGTGAACGACAGCCATCTGAAGATCTTCGCCTGGTACGACAATGAATGGGGCTATGTCTGCCGGATGGCCGACATCGTCGCGATGGTCGGCGCAGGCGGGCCGGCATCGTGACCCTGTCGGCCGCACCCGACCGCGCGCTGGCCGCCTATGCCACGGTCACCGGTGCCTATTGGGCGCTGATGCTGACCGATGGCGCGCTGCGCATGCTGGTCCTGCTGCATTTCCACACCCTGGGCTACGACCCGATCCAGCTTGCCTACCTGTTCCTGCTCTACGAATTTCTCGGCATGGTCACCAATCTCTGCGTGGGCTGGCTCGCCGCGCGCTTCGGGCTGGTCTCCACCCTTCATGCCGGGCTGGCGCTGCAGGTTGCCGCCCTGCTGGCGATGACCGCCTTGCAGCCGGACTGGCCGGTGGCCCTCTCGGTGATCTTCGTGATGGCGGTCCAGGGCCTGGCGGGCATCGCCAAGGATCTCACCAAGATGAGCGCCAAGAGCGCGGTCAAGGCACTGGTGCCGGAGACCGGGCAGGGCCGGCTGTTCGGCTGGGTTGCGCTGCTGACCGGCTCGAAGAACGCGGTCAAGGGCCTGGGCTTCCTGCTGGGCGCCGCGCTGCTGGCGGGAATCGGCTTCCAGCCCGCGCTCTACGCCATGGCAGCGGTCCTGGCCCTCACCGCGCTGGGCTGCGCGGCGGCGATGCCGCCGGGCCTGCCGGCGGGCCGGCGCTCGGCACCGTTTCGCGAGATCCTCTCCCGCTCCGCCAACGTGAACTGGCTTAGCGCCGCGCGGCTCTTCCTGTTCGGCGCCCGCGACATCTGGTTCGTCGTCGGCGTGCCGATCTACTTCTACGGCGTGCTGTCCGATGGCGGCAGCGAGGATCGCGGGCGCGCCTTCCTGCTGGTCGGCGGTTTCATGGCGCTCTGGGTGATCGGCTATGGCGCGGTGCAGGCGCTCACCCCCCGCCTGCTGGGCACCGCCCGCGCGACCCAGGCCGGGGCCGTGCGCGCGGCACCGATCTGGTGCGCCGGCCTCGCGGCGATCCCGGCGCTGCTGGCCGCGGCCGCGATCGCGGCGCCCCCCGCCTCGCCGGCCCTGACGGCTGTCCTGGTGGCCGGGCTGCTGCTGTTCGGCATCGTCTTTGCCGTCAACTCCGCCCTGCATTCCTACCTGATCCTGTCCTTCGCCAGGGCGGAGCGGGTGACCATGGATGTCGGCTTCTACTACATGTCCAATGCCGCCGGCCGGCTGTTCGGCACCCTGCTTTCCGGCCTGAGCTACCAGCTCTGGGGACTGGCCGGCTGCCTGGCGGCCTCCGCCGCCTTCCTGGCCTGCAGCGCCGTCCTTGCGCTTCGGCTGCGCTGAACCGGTCTCAAGGCTCGATCGCGGTGCCGTGGCGGCCGCTGGCGCGCATGTCCCAATAGGCGGCATCCAGCCGGCGGGAGACCGGGCCGGGGACTGGCCCGCGCAACGGGCGGGCGGAGACCTCGCGCACCGGCAGCACGCCGCCGGCGGTGGAGGTGGTGAACAGCTCGTCGGCGCTGTACAGGTCGAACGCCGTCAGGTTCGCCTCGCGGACCGGAATCTCCAGTTCTGCCGCCAGTTCCAGGATCGTTGCGCGGGTGATGCCGCGCAGGATCGCCTCCCCCGGGGTGAACAGGGTGCCGCCCTTCACCGCGAACAGGTTGGAGGCAGGGCCTTCCGCCACATGGCCGCGATCGTCGAGCCAGAGCACATCGTCGTAGCCGGCTTCCAGCGCCTCCATCTTGGCCAGCTGGAAATGCAGCCGGTCCAGGCATTTGTAGCGGGGATCCAGGGTCTGCGGGCCGAAGCCGCGCAGATGGCTGATCATCAGCCGGATGCCGTTCCGGCGCCCGGCCTCGTCCGCCAGGAAGATGTAGGGCGCCGCCCAGATCAGCGCGGTCGGCACGCAGTCGCGTGGGTCGGCGACGATCTGCTGCGGCACGCCGCGGGTCACGATGAAGCGGACGCTGGCGTCACGCAGGCCGTTGCGGCGACAGGTCTCGACGATCGCCGCCCGCCACTCGTCACGGCTCAACGGCGATGGCAGGCGCGTTGCCTGCAGGGAATCGAAGAAGCGGTCGAGATGCTGGTCAAGCTTGAACAACCGGCCCTGCCAGGCGGACACCACGTCGAAGATGCCGTCGCCCAGCAGGAAGCCCTGGTCGAGGGGCGAGATGCCGGCCTCGCTCAGGGGCTTGTAGCTGCCGTTGAGATACAGGATCGGCTCTGCCGCCTGCTGTCCGGATCCGGTCATGTCCTGGCCTCCCGTCATCGCTGCCCATACCGTCAGCCTACTATGATAGGCCGGGCGCGGGACAGGGATGCGGGCGAGGGACGGGGATGCGGGCGCGAACCGCCCTATTCGGCCGCTTCCTCGCGCAGATGCGGGAAGGTCAGCAGGTATTTGGAGAACTTGTGCTCGCCACAGGTGACCGAACGCCCGGGCGGCCGGCCGCCTGCATCGGCCAGATCGGCGATCGGCGCGATCTTCGCGTCGTAGTCGCTGTCGATGAAGAACGGGTAGGAATAGCGGCGCAGGCCATGGGTGTTGATCACCCGGTGCTGCGTCGCGGTGTAGATGCCGTTGGTCAGCACTTCCATCAGGTCGCCGATATTGACGATGAAGGTGCCGGGCAGCGGCGGCACGTCGACCCATTCGCCGGTCTTGGCCAGCACCTGCAGGCCGCCGATCCCGTCCTGGCCCAGGATGGTCAGGCTGCCATAGTCGGTATGCGCCCCGCAGCCCGTCATGCCGGGCTCCGGATCGGGCGGCTGCGGCGGATAGTGTTGCAGCCGCATCACCGTGATCGGCCGCCGCAGGATCGGCTCGAAATGGTCGCGCTGCAGTCCCAGGCCCAGGGCGATGCCCTGGAACAGCTGACGGGTCAGGACCAGCATGCGCTCGTGATAGGCCAGCACCTCGCGCCGGCCATCCTCCCAGCCCGGCGGCCAGGGGTTGGGGCCGAAGAACGGCAGGTCGCTCTCCGCATCCTCCGCGCCCAGGTCGTAGGCTTCCTTGACGTCGATATTGACGTCCGGGTCGAGATTCTCGCCCGACACCGGGATATAGCCGCGAAAGGCGCGGCCGCTCTTCTCGATATGCAGGGCCTGCTTGACCTTGTCGGGCATGGCGAAGAATTCGCGGGCGCGCTGCAGCATGCCGTCCCGTTCCGCCTCGGAGATGCCGTGGTTCCGGATGTACATGAAGCCGACATCGCGGAACGCGGCATGGATCTGGCGGGCCGGCGTCATCGGATCGCTGCCGTCGAGCAACGGGCCGATATCCACCACCGGGACTTCCTGCGGGGGCGTTGCGGCCGCCGGGCCGGGGCGCCCGGCGGTTTCGCTGATCTTGTCATTCATCATGGCATGGGGACGCTGGCTACGTTCGTCTCCTCGAGGGGCCGGGCAGGGCCCGGATCAGGACTGCGGCGGGCGGATGATCCAGTAGTCCGCCTTCTCGTCGGAAATATAGGGCGCGCCGATCACGACCTCCGAGAGGGTCAGGGTACCTGCCTTTTCCTGCTTGCGGCACCAGGCCTCGAAGTCATGGTCCTGGGTGTAGCGCTGGCGGGTACTGAGCACGATGACGCCATCCTCCTTGAGCAGCGGCACCAGGTTCAACAGAGCCTCCGGCGCCACATGGCCCAGGGTGAACACGCCGCAACTGAGAATGGCGTCAAACCTGGTCTTGCCGAAACAGGTGACCGGCTCCTCCAGGTTGATGCCGCCATGCAGTTCCCGGTAGGTGCCCGTGCCCTCGGCCTTGCCCACCATCTCGTCCGACAGGTCGCAGCCGAAGATGCTGGGGAAGCCAAGCTTCTCCAGCTCCACGCCGACCAGACCGGTGCCGCAGCCGGCATCCAGGATCGTGACGTTCTTCTTTGCCGTGCCCGGATTCCGGGCGGCCATCGCCTTCAGCAGCTTCGCCCCGAGCTTCGCGATATAGGCGGGCCCGGTATAGCCGTGACTGGACACGTCGTCATCGTAACTGTCTGCCCAGTCGGAGTAATGCGCCGAAAGCTCTTCAACATTACCGGAAAGATCATGCGCCGACGTAATGTTGTGAACGGCTTCTACATTGTTTTCACTTCGAATTTCGGAATCAACCATCTGAAATCCCCTAATTCAGTTACAGCTGCGTAACCATATATGTCGATTTTTGATATGTAAACACCCTCACATATATTAAAATATTAATTAAGTGTTACTTAATTAAAAAAATCTGTTGCTTTTCTATGCTTAAAATATTGCATCGCAATATGTAAGTTTTCGTCGATGTTGCAGTGCTTTTTTCTGTCGTTCCCCCATTCGTTTGCAAGAGTACCTGTCCCTAATAAGGGTTTTCCGCGCGGATAACCCGTGGATCCTCCGCTCACCGCAATGTGGTTCGACAGCACCTGCCGGCCGGGCCCAGATGAGGGGGACGTGCAGCGGCCCGCAGGCGGCCGCGCCTGCGAAAGGATGTCCGCAATGATCAGATCCGTCATCGCATGCCTCGCGACCCTGCTTCTGGCAACCGGCGCGGGCGCGGCCTTCGCCCAGGAGCGCGCCACGGCGATCTTTGCCGGCGGCTGTTTCTGGTGCGTGGAGTCGGATTTCGACGCTGTGCCCGGCGTGCTGGAGACCCTCTCCGGCTATACCGGCGGCACCCTCGCGGATCCGACCTACAAGCAGGTCAGCGCCGGCGGCACCGGCCATCTGGAGGCGGTGAAGGTCACCTTCGACCCCGCCATCGTGAGCTTTCCGGAATTGCTGACCGCGTTCTGGCATTCCGTCGACCCGACGGACGCGGGCGGCCAGTTCTGCGACCGCGGCATGTCCTACACGACCGCCATCTTCGTCGACGGGCCCGCACAGAAGGCCGCCGCCGAGGCATCGAAGGCGGAGGTCGACGGCGCCCTGGATGCCCCCGTGGTCACGCCGATCCTGCCGGCCGGACCGTTCTACGCTGCGGAGGACTATCACCAGGATTACTACAAGAAGAGCTTGTTGAAGTACGATTTCTACCGTTGGCGCTGTGGGCGCAACGACCGGGTGAAGGAGGTCTGGGGCGACGACGCCTACAAGGGCATTCCCGGGGACCATTGACCCCGGGGGCACGGACAGCCGGGCCTCAGAACTTCACCGACAGGCTGACGGAGCCGAACATCTGCGGCTCGGTCTGGGTGTCGAACTCCCGGCTGCGCGTCACGAAGGTATAGGCCATCTGGGTGGCGCCGTAGGTCAGCACCAGCCCGCCCTGGAAATCGGCGACCAGCGGCTTTCGGGTGACGCTGGCGCTGTCCTGGAAGGTATTGCCGTCCAGGAAGATGTTGTGGGCGACCGCGCGGCCCTCGACACCGGCGAAAAGATACCAGCGGAACCCGTCGACCGCCTCGAAGAAGCCGCTGCCGCCGAGCGCCGGGCGCACCCGCGGCGGGCCGTAGTCGTTGCGCAGGTCCTCGCCGAAGCGAACCGTCAGGCCGGCCACCGCCTGGGTGCGCAGGGTCCCCAGGCTGGCGCCCCAATGCGGGGTCAGGTCCAGTTCCGGTCCCAGCAGCCGGCGGCTGAGCCAGGCCCGCTCGCGCTGCTCGAACAGGACGGCGAAGGCCAGTTCGTCGTGCAACTGGTTGTCCCAGCCTTCCGCCTTCGGGCTGCCGATCCGGGCATGCACATTGTTCTGCACGGTCTCCGCGCCGGCGGTGGGCCCCACCATGCCGATCTGCAGGGCCGCCATGCGCAGATGGTCCGCCCCCTGGGCGAACAGGGAATATTCCCCATAAAGCCAGCCGGCATAGGGATGCTGGTCGGGCAGCGGCTGGCTCGCCTCGATATCGGACGGCGTGTAGATGCTCTGCCCCGCGGCGATGCCGTAGCGCACCTCCTCGTCGCTCCCCGCGCCGAGCAGGGCGCCCGCGATCGCGCGGTGCCAGTCCTGCGCCCCGTCCACCGGCGGCGAGACATAGGACAGCCGCAGTCCGTTGGTATAGTTCTGGTCGGTGCCGGCGAAGATGTCGTTTTCCCAGATGAACGCCAGGGTGCCCTTGTCATGGTCACGGTAGGATTCCTTGGCGACGGGCTTGGGGGCGTCTGGCGCCGCGGCAACCGGCCGCTCGCTGTTGAGCGGCAATGCATCCGGCCCGGGCGCGTCCTGCCCGGTGGCATCGGCCTGGATGCGGTCCGCCGGGGTGCGATCCGCCTGGGTGGCGTCCGCCGCCGCCGCCGGCATGGCCCACGCAAGAAGCGCGGCGAGAGCGCTCGCGGCCAGTGTCGGCCGGCCCGCCCGCCCCGCCGTCATGACCTGCCCATCCCGCCTGTCGCTGTCAGCACCACTGCCCCCCATGCGGCGCCGTTCCGCCGCGTCCTCCCATGTCAAACGCAGCGGCGCCGGATCGGTTCCGCGGCCCCGGTCGCGAAGACTGCCCCAAGCCTGCCATGCGGGCGGCAGAACGCAAACGGGCGCCGGCCCTGCGGCCGGCGCCCGTGCGTCGTGGCGCGCCTGCGGCGCGATCAGTACCTGATCGGCCCCAGCATCGCGATGATCTCTTCCTTCTTATTTTCGAACTGCGGGGACACCATGATGTCCTCGCCGATGCGCTCCGGCGCCTCGTCCTCCGCCCAGGCCTTCGGCTTCGTCACCGCGGCCTCGAACAGCGCGCCGCCCGGGGTGCGGACATAGATGCTGTCGAAATAGCCGCGATCCTTGCGATCCGAGAAATCGGTATAGCCCAGGCCCTCGACGAACAGCTTGTAGGCGTCCTGCTTCTCCAGGCTCGCGATATCGAAGGCGCAGTGGTGCACGATCCCCTCGCCGAAGGTCCAGGACGCCTGCTGGCTGTCGGAATCCTTCACGATGTCGATATGCGTGCTGCTGCCGCCCTTGCCCATCTGGTAGCGCGCGGCGGCGGCCTCGTCGGCGACCTTGTCGCTGGACCAGGCCATGGTCAGGAAATCGTCCATGACATCGGTGTCGCGGACATTCACCTCGATCCCGTGCATCCCGTAGATGCCGGCGTCCTGCGGCACGTCGGCGCCGTCGAAGGCATGGCGGCCGGCAGCCGCCGTCTCCACCAGGACATAGGGGATGCCGTGGGGATGAACGAAGGACAGCCGCTTCTCGCCGAACCGCTCGCCCTCCGTCACGTCGAAGCCGTGCTGGCGCAGGCGGTTCAGCCAGAATGACGACGAGCCTTCCGGGATGGCCAGCATCAGGGTGCGGATCTGGTTGGTGCCCTGGCGGCCCTTGATGCCGGTATGACGCATGGCGAAAGTGGTGACGATGGACCCCGGCGCGCCGTCGGCATTGCCATAGTACAGGTGATAGATCGGCACCTGCCCGTCATAGAGCAGGGTCTTCTTCACGCTGCGCAGGCCCAGGACCTGGGTGTGGAAGTCGTAATCCTCCTGTGCGTCGCCGACGCACAGGGTGATGTGATGCAGGTGGTTCAGTTCCTTCATGGCGTCCCTCTTGACCCGTGCGAACCCGTCGCGCGCCCTGCATCCGCGGCTCAGTGCCGGCCGGCGTGACACATTGCGCGGGGCGCCGCCGATCCTCAGTCGGAGGTACCATTCCCCTTCACAGAGTCAATCGAATCATTGTCCCCACGACGGGAACGCACTGTCGGTTTTTCGCCCGGATTAACGGGATTTGTCCCACAATCAGGCAGCAATGCGGCCGCGGCGAGTGTCACCAGGTCCCGGATCCGGGCCTCGGTCGCCGACCGGGGCTCCGACGGCTGCTTCATTCCGGACAGGCAGGTCACCAGGATCTCGGCCACCCGGTCCGCCGTCAGGCCGAGCGGTTCCAGGAGGATTTCGCCGGTTTCCGCTGCGGCGGCCACGGCAGCGGCGACCTGTGCGCGGAACCGGGCGGTCGCGGCGCGCGTGACGTCGTCGGCGACACTGTCATTGACGTCCAGCAGCTCCGCGGCGTGGGGCGAGTCCGCCAGGATGTCGAGCAATACTCGTTCGCGACCCAGCATGCCGGCGGCGAGCCGCTGCTCGAACGGCCCGCCGGACCGCAACCCTTCCGCGGCCGCCTGGTTCGCCTGCGCCTGCAGGGCTTCCGACAGGGAGCGGAAGATATCCTCCTTGTTCCGGAACTGCAGGTAGAGCGCAGGCCGGGAGGTGCCGGCCGCCTTGGCGATATCGGCCATCGAGGTACGCCGGAAGCCGTACAGGCCGAAGGCGGCGAGCGCCGCCTCCAGCACCCGCCGGCGCCGGGCGTCGCCGCCCTCGCCGGCCCCCTCCGCCGGGTCCGCGACGGTCATGCCGCATCCGGCATGGCAAAGGGCCGCCGGGCCTCGAACGCCCGCGCCGCTCGCAGGACCAGATCGTCGGCAAAGCGCGCGCCGACGACCTGCAGGGCCACCGGCAGGCCATCCGGCGCAAGGCCGCAGGGCACCGTCGCCGCCGGCTGCCCGGTCAGGTTGAACGGATAGGTGAAGGGCGACCATTCCCACCAGCGCCGCATGCCCCTGCCCGGCGGAAACTCGCGCCCCGCCGCGAAGGCGGTCAGCGGCAGCTGCGGCGTCACCAGCAGGTCGTGGCGGCTGTGGAACGCGCCCATGGTCAGGCACAGCGCCTCGCGCCGGGCGGCAAGGCGCGCCATGTCCAGGGCCGACAGCGGCTCTGCCGCGCGGCCCATCTCCACCACCGGCGGTTCCAGCAGCGGCCAGGCCTCCGCCCCCAGCTTGTCCAGCAGGCGCGCCAGGCCATGGCCCCAGAACCCGGCGAGGATCTCCAGCGGATCGTCGAAGACATGGTCCACGATCTCGATCTCGGCCCCGGCCTCCGCCAGCACCTGGACCGCCTGCGCGGCGATCCGGGCCACCGCCGGATCGACATCCGCATAGCCCAGGGTCGGGCTGTAGGCGATGCGCAGGCCGGCAATGCCGTCTTCGAGGATGGCGGCATAGCTGGGCTGTGGCCGCGGCACGCAATAGGCGTCGCGCGGGTCCATCGCGGCGATGACGTCCAGCATCGTCGCCAGGTCGCCGATGCTGCGCGCCATCGGGCCGGTATGGGACAGGCTGCCCATGACGCTGGGCGGATATTTCGCCACCAGGCCGTAGGTCTGCTTGATCCCGGGCACGCCGCAGAAGCCGCAGGGCATCCGGATCGAGCCCGCGCCGTCGGAACCCAGCTGCAGGCTGCCCATGCCCAGGGCCGCGGCAACGGCGGCCCCGCCCGACGAGCCGCCGCTGGTGCGGTCCGGGTTCCAGGGATTGCGGGTGATGCCCGTGAGGGGGCTGTCGGTGACGCCTTTCCAGCCGAACTCCGGTGTCGTGGTCTTGCCCAGGAAGACGGCCCCGGCCGCCCGCATGCGCGCCACCGGCGGCGCATCCTCGGCGACCGGTTCGGCCCCGGTGGCGCGCGAGCCCGACCGGTAGGGCCAGCCGGTTGCCGGCATCAGGTCCTTGATGCCGGTGGGCACGCCGTCGACCGGGCCCAGCGGCGCGCCGGCGCGCCAGCGGCCCTCCGATGCGCGGGCCGCCGCCAGCGCAGAATCCCGATCGACATGGCAATAGGCGTTGTAGGTGCCGTCCAGCGCCGCGATCCGGTCCAGCGCGGCCTCCGTCGCCGCCACCGGCGAGAGGCTGCCGTCCCGATATCCCGCAACCAGGTCGGCGGCAGTGAAAAGATGCAGATCCTGGGGCATGGCGCTCCTGACACTCTTGACTTGAAATGTCATTCTGACAATATTGATAACAATCGTCAGAACGTCCGGACACAATAATCCCCCGCGCAGTGGAGGCAAGCCATGCCAATGCAGGTCCTCGTCACCGGCATCACCGGGTTCATCGGCAGCCATGTCGCCATCGCCCTGCTGCGCCAGGGCTATCTGGTCCGCGGCTCGCTGCGCAGCATGTCGCGTGCCGCAGCGATCCGCGCCGTGATCGCCGCGAACCTGGACGGCGACCCGGGCGACCGGCTGACCTTTGTCGAGGCGGAGCTGCTGTCGGATACCGGCTGGGCCGCGGCGGTCGGTGGCTGCGCCGCGGTGCTGCATGTCGCCTCGCCGGTGCCGATCAAGCCGGTCGACGATCCGGACGAGGTCATCCGCCCGGCGCGCGACGGCACCCTGCGCGTGCTGCGCGCCGCGGCGGCGGAAGGGGTGAAGCGGGTGGTCCTGACCTCGTCCATGGCCGCAATCGCCTATGGCCATGGCGGCAGGATCGGCCGGCCCTTCACCGAGGCGGACTGGTCGAATCTCGACGGCCCCGATATCGGCGTCTACGAGACCAGCAAGACCCTGGCGGAACGGGCGGCCTGGGCGTTCATGTCGGCGGAAGCGCCGCAGATGGAACTGGTCACGGTCAATCCCGGCGCGGTCCTCGGCCCGGTCCTGGAACGGGATTCCGGCAGTTCGGCGGAGATCGTGCGCAAGCTGATGTCGGGGGAGTTTCCCGGCTGCCCCGCGCTCGGCTGGGAGATCGTGGATGTCCGCGACGTCGCCAGCATGCATGTCGCGGCGCTGGAACGGCCGGACGCCGCCGGCGAGCGGTTCCTGTGTGCCGCGGAATTCCTCTGGCTCAAGGAGATCGCGACCATCCTGAAGCGCGAGCTGCCTGCGGAAAGCCGCAAGGTCAGCACGCGCAGCCTGCCGGACTGGACGGTCCGCCTGGTCGCATTGTTCGACCGCACCGCGCGGGTCGTCCTGCACGAACTGGGCACCCGCAAGGAAGTCAGCACCGAAAAGGCGCAGCGCATGCTGGGCTGGGCGCCCCGGCCCGCGGCCGAAGCCGTGACCGCGATGGCCCGCAGCCTGGTGCAGCACGGCGTGGTCTGAGATCCGCGAGCCGCGGGGACAGGGCTTGTAGATGCGGCCGGGTGGCCGGATCATTCCTGGACAGGGCCATCCCGGACAGGAGCCAGGATCATGGGCGACCGACCCGCCATCCACTTCCCCAACGAGGGGGCGGACTATCGTGCCGCCCGCGATGCCCTGCTGCTGGCGGAACGCGAGCTGCGCCGCCAGGTCGAGCATGTGGCGGCGCTGCGCCGGGCGCTGCCGCCCGGCGGGCGCACGAAAGAGGATTACCCGTTCGCCACCGGGCCCGCGGACCTGTCGGCCGATGGCCCGCAACGCACCCTGCGTCTTTCCGAACTGTTCGCGCCCGGCCGTGACAGCCTGATCCTCTACGGCTTCATGCTGCCGCCCGGCGGGCCGGCCTGCCCGATGTGCACGGCCTTCCTGGACAGCCTGGACGGGGCTGCGCCGCATGTCGCACAGACGGCCAACCTGGCGGTGGTGGCCAAGGCGCCGCTGCCGGAACTGCGCGCCTTCGCCCGCAGCCGCGGCTGGCGCCATCTGCGCCTGCTGTCGTCGCACGGCACCGGCTTCAACGCCGACTACCTGGCAGAGCGGGACGGCGACCAGATGCCGATGCTCAACGTCTTCCAGCGCACCGCGGACGGGGTCTGCCACGCCTGGGGCTCGGAACTGCTCTACCACCCGTCCGAGCCCGGCCAGGACGCCCGCCATGTCGACATGGCCTGGCCACTCTGGAACCTGCTGGACCTGACGCCGGGCGGCAGGGGCACGGACTGGTATCCGGACCTGAGCTACGGGCCGCCCGGCTGACGGCCTGCGCCGGGCGGCCGCGGAACCCATCGCCGGCTGCCCGGTTATCCCGGTGTCCTGCCCTCGCAACGGACGATGGAGACCGAACGATGCGCATGCTTCCCCTGCTCCCCCTGGGGGCCCTGCTGGCCAGTCTCGCCGCCTGGCCGGTGGCCGCGGAAACCGACCATGTCTGTGCCGGCGTCAGTGCCACGGGCCAGAACATGCCGGGCGCCGCCGACTACTCGCTGAAGCTGGTCTATGCCGAACCCGATGGTGCCTATCTGGGCAATATCACCACCCAGATCGCCGGCGCCGACGGGGTCACCCTGGTGGATGCGCATTGCGACGGGCCCTGGCTGCTTGCCGCCCTGCCGCAGGGCCGCTATCGGGTCACGGCGCATTTCGAAGGCCAGACCAAGACCCAGGATGTCAATGTCGGCGCGACCGGCCAGACGGAGCAGGTGATCCGCTTCTGAGATCCGGCGGCAAAGGTCCTTGGACTTCCGCCGTTAACGCAATAGGCTCCCCCGATCGGCCCAGCCGCGCAGGCATGGAGGCCGGATTGGGGGAGGCCAGCATGTTCGTCATCAACGTCCTGTATCCGAATACGCCGGGCAAGAAGTTCGACCTGGACTACTACAAAGCCACGCATATGCCGCTGGTGCGCAAGCTGATGGAGCCGGACGGGCTGAAGGGCCTGAACTTCTACCAGCCGAGCGACATGATGGGTGCCCCGCCCTACCGCCTGGTCGCGGAACTGCAGTTCGACGATGCCGCCACGGCCCAGGCGGCCCTGGGCAAGCATGGCGCCGCCACCCAGGGCGATATCCCCAACTTCACCGACGAACGGGCCGTCATCCTGCTCGGGCCCGTGGTGGCAGCCTGACCGCCGGGACGGTGCCGCCCGACGGGAGCGGCACGCCCCGCATCAACGACCTGGGGCAGCCGGTCGGCGCTGCGCTGCCGGATTGGCAATCCCGGCCCCGGCCGCCGCGCAGCGCCATGCGCGGCCGTTTCTGCCGGGTCGAACCGCTGGACCCCGAAGGCCATGGGCCCGACCTGTATGCCGCCTTCACCGCCGACACCGAAGGCCGCAACTGGACCTATCTGGGCTATGGCCCCTTCGCCGACCCCGCGTCGTTCCAGTCCTGGCTGCGCCAGACCTGCACCGGCGAGGATCCGCTGTTCCACGCGTTCGTCGACGCGGGAAGCGGCCGGGCGGTGGGCATGGCGGCCTATATGCGCATCGCGCCCGCGACCGGCAGCATCGAGATCGGCCATATCAACCTGTCGCCCGCGCTGCAGCGGAAAGCCGCCGCGACCGAGGCGATGTACCTGATGATGGCACGGGTCTTCGACGAACTGGGCTATCGCCGCTACGAATGGAAATGCGACAGCCTGAACGCGCCGTCGCGGGCCGCCGCACAGCGGCTGGGCTTCCAGTACGAGGGGCTGTTCCGCCAGGCCCTGGTCTACAAGGGCCGCAATCGCGACACCGCCTGGTACGCCGTCACCGACAGCGACTGGCCGCTCCTGCGCGACGCCTTCCAGGCCTGGCTGGACCCTGGCAATTTCGCGTCCGACGGCGGCCAGCGCCGCAGCCTGGCGGCCCTGCGCGGGGGCTGAGGGCCTGCAGATGACTGCGCCACACCACCGCAGGTGTTGCCGTGGTCCATGGTCCTGCCAGCCTCAATCGTCGTCAGCACGCCACCACTCTGTTGAGGCGCGGTAGAATGGATGCGCGGAACAAGCCCACTGCTGTCCGGTTCGGCCCGGGCGGTGCGGCCCGTGGGCCTTGCACCGCCTGGTCGATGACGGAAGGCACCGAACCGAGACAGGGAGGTGCCGGCCGTCTTTCCTTTCTCGTCACCGCCGGGCGCGTCCCGGCGGTCCATCCCGAGGCGAGGCTCAATAGCGGCAGAACGTGACGGAAACTGTTGGGCAGCGGCACCATGGACTCGCGGGACAAGCCCGCGAGTGACGACCTTTTGGGGGGCAGGTCGCGCCATATCGCACAGCAGCCGACCTGAACCGGACAGCAGGAACCGCCAGCGCCGCAGCCTGGCGGCTGTGCGCGGGGGCTTGTTGTTTGGCCCGAGCGGATGGTGGACAGCTGTTCGGAGACATGGTGGACGGATTCAGGATGACGGTCGATTGCCCCACAGACCCTGAACCCTACATCGTCGCGCCGATCTGCCAGGGCACGTATTCGAAGCCGCCATAGCCCAGCGCCTCGCTCTTGCTCTCCGCGCCGGAGGCCACTTCCAGGATGCGGGCGAAAATCTCGGCACCTTTCTGGCCGACCGTGACGCCGCCGTCGATGATGTCGCCGCAGTTGATGTCCATATCCTCGGTCATCCGGGCATAGAGCGCCGAATTGGTCGCCAGCTTGATGGTCGGCGCCGGCCGCGAGCCGAAGGCGGAGCCGCGGCCGGTGGTGAAGCAGACGATGTTGGCGCCCGCCGCGATCTGGCCGGTGACCGAGGCCGGGTCGTAGCCGGGCGAGTCCATGAACACGAAGCCCCGGGTCTTCGCCCGCTCGCCATACATCAGCACGTCCATCAGGCCGGTCGTGCCGCCCTTCGCGGCGGCGCCCAGCGACTTTTCCAGGATCGTGGTCAGGCCGCCCGCCTTGTTGCCGGGCGAGGGGTTGTTGTTCATCTCCGCATCGTTGCGGGCGGTATAGCCCTCCCACCAGGCGATGCGGTCCAGCAGCTTGCGGCCGACCGCCTCGCTGGCGGCGCGCCGCACCAGCAGATGTTCCGCCCCGTAGATCTCCGGCGTCTCCGCCAGCATCGCGATGCCGCCCTGCGCCACCACCAGGTCGGCGGCACGGCCCAGCGCGGGGTTCGCGGTGATCCCGGAATAGCCGTCGGAGCCGCCGCATTGCAGGGCGACCACCAGCTCCGACGCCGGCACCGCGCTGCGCTCGGCCCGCGCCAGGTCGGGCAGCATCTCGCGGATCCGCGCGACCGCCGCCTCGACCGTCCGGCGGGTGCCGCCGCTGTCCTGGATGGTCAGGGAATGGAAGCGGCTGCGGTCGCCCATCTCGTACTTGCTGGCCAGGCGCGCGATCTGCATCACCTCGCAGCCCAGCCCGACGAACAGGGCGGCGCAGACATTGGGATGGGTGGCATGGCCCCAGAGCACCCGCTCCAGGTTCTCGAGCCCGGGGCCCGGGGTCAGGCCGCAGCCGGTGTCATGGCCAAGCGCCACGATCCCGTCGATCTCCGGGAAATCGTCCAGCATGCCGGAGCGCTCCACCGCATCGGCGATATAGCGCACCACCGTGGCGGCGCAGTTCACCGTCGCGCAGAGCGCGATCATGTTGCGGGTGCCGACCCGCCCGTCCGCGCGGCGAAACCCCAGGAACTGCGCCCGCTCCGCCTCGGCCACCAAGGCGGTCGGGCGGTAGTCCGTGCCGATCGCCGCGGCGCTCTCATGGCCGCCCATGGCGCAGTTATGCACATGGACATGGGCGCCGGCGGGGATCCCGGCGGTCGCCCAGCCGATGATCTGCCCGAACTTGCGGATCGGCGTCCCGGCGGCGATGTCGTGCACGGCCACCTTGTGGCCGCTCTCGACCGGTTCGCGCAGGGCCGCGCCGGGGCCTGCGCCCGCGGCCGACAGGCTGGTGCCGGCGGGCAGCGCCCGCAACGCCACCGCCACGTCGTCCTGTGCGGTGAGGCGCAGCAATGCTGCAGTGCCGGTCATCATTTCCTCCCGTATGCGGTGGCGCGCGCGCGAGACGCTGGCGGCGACGGCAAGCGTCGCGCAGAATGTCGCCCAAACAGATGTCGCGACCCATCGCGCAGGGGGAAAGCCGGAATGTCAATGCCCGAATTCGACAGCTATGACGCAATCGCGCTTGCGGACCTGGTCCGCACCCGGCAGGTCACGCCGCTGGAGCTGGTGGACGAGGTGATCGGCCGGCTGGAGGCGGTGCAGAACAGCATCCATCCCCTGGCCATCGCGCATTTCGAGATGGCGCGCGCCCGGGCCCGCGAGCCCCTGCCGGACGGGCCGCTGGCCGGCGTGCCCTGGCTGATGAAGAACCTGCTGCTGATGGCGGAAGGCACCGTCACCTCCAACTCCCTGGCCTTCCTGGCGGAGGCCGTCGCCCCCCATGACAGCGAGATGGTGCGCCGCGCCAAGGCCGGCGGGCTGATCCTGGTGGGCAAGACCAACGTGCCGGAGTTCGGCTACTGCATTTCCACCGAGCCCGCGATGTACGGCCCCACCCGCAATCCCTGGAACCTGGAGCGGGTGGCCGGCGGCTCCAGCGGCGGCTCGGCGGCGGCGGTGGCGGCCCGGGTGCTGCCGCTGGCCCATGCCAGCGACGGCGGCGGCTCGATCCGCATCCCGGCCTGCTACAACGGCCTGGTGGGCCTGAAGATCAGCCGCGGCCGCGGCACCTATGCGCCGGACTATACCGACATCTGGGCCGGGTCCGCGGTCGAGGGCTGCGTCAGCCGCAGCGTGCGCGACACCGCGGCCTATCTGGACCTGGTGGCCGGCGGGGCGGTCGGCGACCCCTACGAGCTGCCGGCCTTCGACCCGCCGCTGGCGCAGGACATGATGATCCCGCCGCCGAAGCTGCGGGTCGGCTATACGATGCAGGGCATGGCTGGCGCGACCGTCGACCCGGCGGTCGCCGCGACCCTGCGCGACACCCTGAAGATGCTGGGCGAGATGGGCCACGAGGTGGAGGAAATGACCCTCGCCTGCGACTACGACACGGTGAACGGTCAGTTCGCCATCCAGGCCGCCGCCGAGGCGACGGCCGGCTTCGCCTTCCTGGAGCAGTTGCTCGGCCGCAGCCTGGCGGCGGAGGATTTCAGCCCGGTGAACTGGCAGCGGGTGGTGCTGGGCCGCGAGGTCACCGGCGTCGCCGTGCTGTCCGCGATCGAGGCGCTGCGCCTCTGCGGCCGCGCCATCGCGCAATCCTGCGCGCCCTATGACCTGGTGGTCACGCCGACCATGCCGCGGCCGGCGCCGGAGCTGGGCTGGTTCGACATGTACGGGCTGGACCTCGACGCCTATCACGCCCGCCTGCTGCCGGAAATCTGCTTCACCCTGCCGTTCAACGTCTCCGGCCAGCCGGCGGTCTCATTGCCGCTGGGGATGTCGCCGGACGGGCTGCCGATCGGCATCCAGTTCGTCGCCCTGCGCGGCCAGGAGCGGCTCCTGCTGAAACTGGCGGCCCAGATCGAGGCCGCCGCCCCCTGGAAGGACCGCCGCCCGCCGCACGGGCTGTAGGGCGGCGCGGAGCCGCGGGTCAGGCGGCCCGGCGGGCCGCCACGAGGGCGTCGATCACCCGTCCCGCCCGGTCGTCGTCGGCCTGCGCCGCCTCCGGCCCGGCCAGCGGGTCCTGCGCCGTCAGGCGATGGGCCAGGACCAGCTCCGCCAGGTCCAGGCGGAGCGGGTCGTCGAGCTGCCCGGCCTCCCAGGCCAGCAGCGCGGCGGCGGTGACGTGATAGAGCGCGCCGGCCACCTGGCGGGCGCCCGATTCCGCGGCACGGCCGCCGTCGGCCATGGCATCCAGCAGGGCGAGGCAGCGCTGCAGCCGCTCCGTCAGGCGCGCGCGCAACGGTGCCGGGGCATCGGCCAGCAGGCGTTCGATGCGGGCGCCCAGGGCCTCGTGCGCACGGTCCCGGCGGGCGGCGCGCAGCACGTCCAGCGCGACGATGTTGCTGGTGCCCTCCCAGATCGAGCCCAGATGGCTGTCGCGCAGCAGGCGCGGCTCGATCCATTCCTCGATATAGCCGCAGCCGCCGCGCATCTCCATTGCGTCGCCGGCGACCTTGCGGGCATCCCGGCAGGCCCGGAACTTCAGCAGCGGCGTCAGGATCCGCCGCATCAGCAGCGCTTCCGGATCGCCGGCATCGGCGCGGGCCAGGCAGTCGCCGGTGAAGAACATCATGGACAGGGCTTCCTCTGCCGGCAGGATCAGCTTGGCGAGCTGCCGGCGGGCCAGCGGCAGGTCCAGCAGCGCGGTGCCGAAGGCCTGCCGGCCGGCCGCCACGGCCAGCGCCTCGTGCAGCGCGCGCCGCATCATGCCGGCAGAGCGCACGCCATTGGACAGGCGGGACTGGTTCACCATCTCCGCCATCTGCTTGAAGCCTTCGCCCAGATCGCCGACCAGCCAGGCCTTCGCCCCTTCCAGCACGATCTCGCCCGACGCCATGGAGCGGGTGCCCAGCTTGTCCTTCAGCCGGACGATCCGGTAGGCGTTGGGGCGGCCGTCGGGCAGGGCCCTGGGCATCAGGAACAGGCCCAGCCCCTTCGTGCCGCCCGGCGCACCGTCGGGCCGCGCGAGCACCAGCGCCAGATCCGCATCGGCATTGGAGCAGAACCATTTGTCGCCATGCAGGCGCCAGGCATCGCCGTCGGGCACGGCACGGGTCTCGCTGGCGCCGGTGTCCGACCCGGCATAGCGCTCGGTCATGAACATCGCGCCCTGCAGCTGCGCCGCGCCGTCTTCGGCCAGCAGGCCCGGCAGATAGCGCTCCAGAAGCGCCGGCGCGGCGAACCGGCGGATCGTGCGGGTCAGGGAATCGGTCATGTTGACCGGACAGAGCAGGCCGAACTCGCTCTGCGAGAACAGGTAGGTCAGGGCATATTTGGCGATCGGCGAGAGCGGTTGCGGCCAGCCCAGTGCCGCCCGGTGCGATTGCGCCGCCAGCGCCAGCTCGCCGAAGGCCAGGCGCTCCATCGCCAGGTAGGCGGGATGCTTGTCGACCCGCTGGTCGTCCTGCCCCTGCCGGTTGCGCAGGCGCAGCACTGGCGGGTTGCGGTCGGCGGCAAAGGAGAGATCGTCCAGCGCCGCGCCCGCCAGGCCGCCCAGCCGTTCCAGCACGGGCGCCAGATGCGCCCGTTCCGGCTCAGGCAGGTAGAGCCGCAGCAGCGCCTGGAGCGAGGGGTCGCTGTGGAAGAAGTCGAGGCCGCGGGTGTCCGGCTGCGGCGGCGGCCGGTCCGCGCCGCCGGCCGCGGGCGCATCCGCGATGGATCCGGGCCGCGCCACGGCCTGCCATTCGTTCATGTCCCTGCCCTCCCTGCTGGCCTGTCCGACAGGATGCCCCCGGGCGGGGCCGGCCGCAAACGGTCCGCGGTTCGGGGAACCGGCGCCTGGCCTGAGAGGGTCAGTCGCGCAGCTGGTGCAGCAGGTCGCGGGTCTGGCGGCGGAAATCCGGCGAGGGCCGAACGAGGGTGTCGGCCGGCTGTGCGACGAATGCCAGCAGGGCCCGCGCACGCTGCGGCAGGGGCTGACCGGCCGGGCCCGCCGCTGCCTGGCCTGCCTCCGCCCGCAGGTTGAGGTCGCTGACATGGTCGACCACATGTCCCAGCAGGTACCAGGCCCGGCGCTCCCGCTGGTGATGGCCCAGCATGACCCGGCGCAGCGCCGGTTCGGACCGGCGCGCCTGCACCGCCGGCGCCCGCGGGCGGGCGACCGGGGCCCGCCCCGCGCGGCCGGACAGCAGGACGGTCAGCAGCAGGATCGTCGCGCCGATCGCCAGCAGCAGCGACAGGCCGGGGCCCAGGCCGGGAGAGAAGGTTTCCGACTGGCCGTTCGGGCCACCCAGCGCAGCCAGCAGACCGCCATCCGGCCAGGGCAGCGTGACGGCTGCCGCAAGGGCGAAACCTCCGATGACCCGGAGTCCGGTGGATCGATGCATGGCGGGACTGCCTCCGGCAGATGAACTCACGTCCCCTGTCATAGCCCGGGCAGTATTGCCGATCGGTTAAGCGGCATGGCGGGCGCCAGGGGCCGGAATCGGGCCAGGGGCCGGTGTCAGGCCAGGGTCGCACCGATCGCGCCGAAGCCGCGGAAGCGGGCCCGCCGGTTGCGCCGCGGCCGCTCGGTCAGCCGGAATTCGGGGAACCGCGCCAGGAAGCGCCCGATGGCGACGATACCCTCCAGCCGCGCCACCGCCAGCCCGGCGCATTGATGGGGGCCACCGCCGAATGCCAGGTGCCGGTTGGGCTGGCGGCCCAGGTCCAGCCGGTCGGGATCGGCAAAGACCTCCGGGTCGCGGTTGGCGGCACCGATGCACAACGTGACCCCGGTGCCGGCGGGCAGCGCCACGCCGCCCACCTCCGTCGCGGCGGCCGTGCCGCGGTTGCCGAGCTGGTTGGAGCTCTCGAAGCGCAGGAACTCTTCCACGGCGGTGCGGATCAGGCCGGGCTCCGCCAGCAGCCGGCGCCGTTCCTCCGGCCAGTCGCAGAGCAGCACCAGCGCATTGCCGATCAGGTTGGTCGTGGTCTCGTGGCCGGCATTCAGGATGAAGATGCATTGCTGCAGCAGTTCCTCCTGGCTCAGCCGCTCGCCATCGCCCTCGCCCCGGATCAGCCTGGTCAGCACGTCCCGCTCCGGGTCGCCGGGCCGGGCGCGGCGCGCCGCAACCAGCCCTTCCAGATAGGCGAGGAAGGCGGTCACCGCCGCGTTGCCGCGGTCGAATTGCGCAGGGCTGATGCTCGGCTCCAGCGCCCCCAGGATTGCCAGGGACCAGTCGCGCAGCGGCTCGCGCTCGTCATGCGGCACACCGAGCAGGTTGCCGATGATCTCCACCGGAATCGCGGCGGCGAAATCGGCGACGAGGTCCACCGGGCCCGCGCGCGCCGCCAGCCGGTCCAGCAGGCGGTCGACCAGTGCCACCAGCGCCGGCTCCATGTCCGCGACCACGCGCGGGCTCAGCGCGCCCATGATCAACCGCCGCACCCTGGTGTGCAGTGGCGGGTCGTTGAACACCAGGCTGGTCGTGTGATGGCGATAGAGCGGGCTGTCGCCGAACTTCGGCCCGAACTCGGCCTTCTTGTCGGACCGGAACAGGGCGGTGTCCTTGTAGACCCGCAGGACATCGGCATGGCGGGTCAGCAGGACGCCGCCGGCGATCGGCTTTACCGGGGCATGGCGGCGCAGCGCCCGATAGGTCGGATAGGGGTCGTCATAGAAACTGTCGGGCAGCGCGAGCAGGTCGAAATCGTCGGCCAGGGCCCGGTCGTCGTCGGGCGCCCCGCCGTCGCCGGTTGCGATTCGCGGCGCCTGCGCGGGCGCCGATGCCGTTTCCCGTCCGCTTTCCATGCCGCCCTCCCCTGTCCGACAGCTCGCGGCGAGCCTAGTCCCGCCTGCGCGGCTCCGCCACCGCCCCCCTGCGCAGACCTGCCCGCCAAGACAGCCCTGCAGTTTTTCCGGGATCTGCTACAATCTCTGCCATCAACAACAATAAAGTTGGGGGTCTTTGTCATGCAGCGTCCACAAACGATTGTCTGGTGGGAGATCCTGTTCTGGGTCGCCATCGTCCTCGGCATCGTCAACCTGCTGGTCTTCACACCCAGCATGACCACGATGATGGAACAGGCGCAGATGGAGCAGCCGGCCACCACCGCACCGGCCACCACGGGCAGCACCGATTCGACCGCCGGCAGCACCGAGACCAGTGCGATGCCGGCCGCCGAGATGGCGATGGCGGAAAAGGCGATCGGCACCATGGAGATCATCGGCGTGGTGATCTACGTCGGGCTCGGGGTGCTGTTCTGGTACTTCATCGCGCGGCGCGGCAACAATGTCTTCAAGTGGATCTGGGTCGTCCTGGCAGTGCTCGGCATCCTCGGTTCGCTGGCCAATCTGGGCGCCACCTTCGCCTTCTCGGCGATCGGCGGCATCATCGGCCTGGTCATCCTGGCGATCGGCGTCGTGAATATCGCGCTGGTCTTCCTGCCGGCCTCGCGGCCCTGGTTCGCCGGCGGCGCGCGGACGACCGGCGAAGTCTGAATGACCCGCGGCAGGGTCCCGGCATGACGACCGGCGACAGCATTGCGATCGACGGACTCGACCATCTCGTCCTGACGGTCGGGTCCGTCGACCGCACCGTGGATTTCTACACCCGCATCCTGGGCATGCGGGTGCAGCGGCAGGCCGGGCGGCCGACCGCCCTGCATTTCGGCAGCCAGAAGTTCAACATCCACCAGGCGGGGCAGGAGTTCGAGCCGAAGGCCCGGCACCCCACACCGGGCGGCGGGGATCTCTGCCTGCTGACCCGCCTGGCCAGCGACGAGGTCGTGCGGCGGCTCGAGCGGCAGGGCGTGCGGATCGAGCTGGGCCCGGTCGAGCGCGACGGCGCCTGCGGCCCGATGACCTCTGTCTATTTCCGGGACCCCGACGACAATCTGGTCGAGGTCGCGACACCCAGCTGAGCCGCTTGACCCTGCGGGCCGGCGCCAGCAGGCTTGCGCCCTGCCGCCCTTCCTGACGGGCCAGCAGACTGGAGAGCCGCAATTCCCGATCTTGGCCTTGGCGTCGACACGCTGTTCTACCGGTTGATGCGCCTGATCAACATGACCGCGAAGCCGTTCTTCACCGAGTTCGCCGCGGCGCACGACCTGAACATCAACGAATGGCGTGTGATGCTGGCCCTGAATGCGCGGCCCGGCCTGTCGGTGCAGGAGATTGCCGAGGTCAACGGCTTCGACAAGATGAGCGCCTCGCGCGCCGTCCGCCGCCTGATCGCCCATGGCCGGGTGACCCGCACCACCGACCGCAGCGACCGCCGCCGCACCCGTCACAGCCTGTCGCCGGACGGCCTGGCCATCGTGACCGCGATCAGCCCCTATGCGGTGGAGCGGGTGGATGCCCTGTTCGGCCGCCTGACGGCGCGCGAGGTGGCCCAGCTGAAACACATCCTGGACAAGCTGGAGCGCCATGCCGACGCCTGGCGGGAGGCCGATGGCCGCGAGCCCGCACCGCCTGCGCCCGGCGACCGGCCGGTGGCAGCGGCCGGTGCAGATGCCGGTCAGCGCGGCGGGAAGCCGTAGGGGTCCGGACGGTCCGGCTGGTCCAGCCAGGCGACCGGCCCCTCCGCCCAGGCGATCAGCATGCAGCCATGACCGGATTCCGCCGCCAGCTCGGCGCCTTCCTCCTGCACCACGAAGCTGTTGGCCAGCACCGGCCGGCCGTTGACGGCGATATCGCCGGCCACGACGAACCAGTCGACCAGCGCGGTCGTGCGATGCGCCGGCAGCGCGGTGCCCGGCTGCAGCTGCAGGCAGACCATGCGCCGGTCATGCCCGGTGCCGGCATAGTCCCAGATCATCCGGTGCAGCAGGCCCGGCACGAAGGTCGGGATCGTCCGCAGGCTCGCCACGGTGATGTTCAGGTCCGGCTGCCGGCTGGCGTCGATCGCGTTGAAGCGGGCCTTCCGGGCGCCGACATGCAGCTCATGGTCGGTCGCGACATCCGGCGCATAGAGGGTCGGCCCGTCCATGCGCGAGGCCAGCACGCAATCCTCGTAGGCGATGGCGTCGTGGGTATCGCCATTGACGTTGATCCCGACCTGGCCCCGCAGGACGGAGCCCGAATAGTCGGTCAGCGCACCCTTCAGGACATAGCTGGTGGCGACGTCCAGATGCTGGTGCAGCCCGGTGCGCACGCCTTCGTCGATCCGCGCCAGGCCCAGGAAGCGCCCGGCCTCCGGCTCCCGCCGGACGGCCTTCAGGTAGAGCCCCGGCTTTCCGGCGGGTTCCCAGGGCATCTCCTCCATCGGATAGAGGGCGACAAGGCCGGCGGCCTTCGGCGAAGCCTTGCCTGACGCCGGCCGTTTTCTGGTCGCTGCGCTGGACATCGAATCCCTCCCGGTCAGTCGCCCTTGCAGGCTTGTCAGCCGACGATCCGGGGCTTGACCCTCGAATCCCGGCAAAGCAGAATATAGTAACACATGTTACGGTTTGACAGGCCCAGGTCAATCGCGGACAGTCGCTGGCCGAGGGTCCACCCGCAACATCCCGTCCGTCGCCCGGCCGGAAGGCCGCGCCGGAACAAGGGATGCCGGGGACAGGGAGGATGGGAGTGGCACAGAGCTTTGCCGGCAATGTGGTGGTGGTCACCGGTGCGGCGATGGGGATCGGCGCGGCGATCGCCGCGGCCTTTGCCGAAGCGGGCGGCACGGTCTTCGGCCTGGACCGCGACGGCCCCGCGATGAAGCAGGCCGCCGCCGGCATGGCGGGGATGGTGCATCCCTGGACCCTGGACGTCACCGACCGCGACGCGGTCGCTGCCGCCTTCGCCGAGTTCCACGAGTCCAAGGGCCGCATCGACATCCTGGTGAACAATGCCGGGTTCGGGCGCGGCTACCTGATCGAGAACATGGAACCGGAGAGCTGGGACGAGGTGGTCGGGGTCAACCTGACCGGCACATTCAACTGCACACGCGCCGCGATCCCGGGCATGCGCGATGCCGGCGGCGGCGCCATCGTCAACATCGCATCGGTGGCGGGAAAGCGGATCTCCTTCCTGGGCGGCGCCGACTATACCGCCGCCAAGAGCGGCGTCCTGGGCTTCACCCGCCACGCCGCCTTCGAGCTGGCGCAGTACGGCATCCGGGTGAACGCGATCTGCCCCGGCCCGGTCCTCACGCCCCTGACGATAAACAGCACGACCGACGAAAAGCGCGACCAGGTCGCCCGCACGGTGCCGCTGGGCCGCTGGGTGCAGCCGCGGGACATCGCCAGTGCCGCGCTGTTCCTGGCCAGCCCGGATGCCGCCATGTGCACGGGGACCTCGCTGGACGTCGATGGCGGCATCATGGTCAGCAACGGCACCAGCTACGAGGATTACATGGCCCGGCGCGGCGGCACCGCGCAGACGAAAAAGGCCGGCTGAACGACCGGCCCGGCCGGGAGAGAGGGAGAGCGTCATGAGAGGATTGATCGGAGCAGCCTGCGGGCTGGCGGCCCTTGCCGCGCTGGCCGTCGCGCCGCCGGCGCACGCGGCGGAGGTCGAGCTGCGGCTGGCGCATGTCGCACCGCCCACCAGCTCCTTCCAGGTCGCGGCCGAGAGCTATGCCAGGCACCTGAAGGCCCTCTCCGGCGGGGCGATGGACATGACCATCATCCCCGGCGGCGCGCTGGGCAGCGTCCCGGAGCTCTGGGCGCAGCTGCGCAACGGTGCGCTGGACATGTACCTGATGGATGTCGGCGGCATCCTGGCGAACGAGGAGGGGCGCCACTTCTTCATCATCTTCGCGCCCTACCTGTTCAAGGACCAGGACCATTGGCGCGCCTTCAACACCTCGCCGATCTTCGACGAGATGATGAAGAAGGCCGAGGACGGCATGGGCATCAAGTATCTCGGCTACCTGAAGGACCGTTCGCCGCGCGCGCTGTCGACCTCCAAGAAGGCGGTGAAGACGCCGGCCGACATCGCCGGCATGAAGATCCGCACCCCGCTGGTCCCGGCGATCACCGAGGCCTTCAAGGCCTGGGGCGCCAACCCCACGCCGGTCAAGGCCTCCGACCTCTACTCCGCGCTGCAGAGCGGCCTGGTCGACGGCCAGGACAATGGCATCACCGACGTCGTCGCCGCCGGCTATACCGAGGTGCAGGACTTCTTCACCCCGCTGGACTATCTGCGCTCGGGCATCGGCATCTGGATGAGCGACAAGGCCTGGAACGGGCTGACCCCGCAGCAGCAGGAATGGGCGCTGGAGGCCGCGAAGGCGACCTTCGCGGAGCAGAAGCCGCTGTTCGACAAGGAGGAGACCGAAGCCTTCGCCGCCGCCAAGGCGAAGGGCGTCGAGATCGTGGAGCCCGACATCGAGGCCTTCGTCGCGGCCTCCGCGCCGGTGGTCAAGGGCCTGGACGGCAAGGCCTGGCCGGCAGGCATGTACGACCAGATCCACAACATGAAGTGAGCGACGGGCCCCTCCCCGACAGCCTGAGGACGGGCGCCGCGCGGTTGCGGCGCCTGCTCCTCGGCGCGACGCGGCACGGCCTCGGCGCCGGCCTGGCCTTCATCGCAGGGCTGGCGGTGCTGCAGGTGGTGCTGCGCTACGTCTTCGCGAACTCGATCACCTGGGTGGAGGAGATCTCCGTCCTGGTGCTGCTGTGGATCGCCTGGATCGGCGCCATCCACCTGTGGCTCGACCGCAGCCATATCGCCGTCGACCTGCTGCTGCCCCACAGCGGCCCCTGGCGGGCGCGGCTGATCGCCGCCTTCGACCTGGCGGCGGTGGCCGGCGGGCTGGCGCTGGCCTGGGCGGCCGAGGCGACCATCGCCGCCTTCGGCGGGGTGGTCATGGGCAGCCTGGAACTGCCCGGCGAGATCAAGTTCCTGCCCGTTCTGGCCGGCGGCATCGGCCTCGCCCTGGCCGGGCTGGTGAACCTGCTCGCCGGGGGGGAAGGCGGATCGTGATCGGCGAACTGGCCCTGCTGTTCGGCGTGATGATCGGCCTGCTGCTGCTGGGCCTGCCGATCTTCTTTGCCATCGGCGTCTCGGGCGCCGCCTATGCCATCGTCTATGCGCCGAAAGTACCGCTGATGATCGTCGGCCAGCGCTTCGTCAACGGCCTGGACTCCTACGATTTCGCGGCGATCCCGTTCTTCTTCCTGGCCGGCGAGATCATGAACCGCGGCGGCATCTCCGCCCGCCTGCTGCGCTTCGCCCGGGCGGCCATCGGCCATATCCGCGGCGGGCTGAGCCATGTCAACGTGCTGGCCTCGATGGTCTTCGCCGGGGTCTCGGGCTCTGCCGCGGCCGACGCCTCGGCGATCGGCTCGGTGATGATCCCGGCGATGAAGAAGGAGGGCTATCCGGCCGCCTACGCCGCCTCGGTCACCGCCGCCAGCGCCACCATCGGCCCGATGATCCCGCCGTCGATCCCGCTGGTGATCTACGCCCTGTTCGCCAAGCAGTCGGTGGGCCAGATGTTCCTGGCCGGCGTGCTGCCGGGGCTGGGCATGGGGCTCGTCCTGCTGGCCGCCTCGATCTGGATCAGCCGGCGGCGCGGCTATCCCGCGCGCCCCTGGCAGGGCTGGGGCGAGTTCGCCCGGGCCGGCCTGACCTCCGCCCTGGCGCTGACCCTGCCGGTGATCGTCGTCGCCGGCCTGGTCAGCGGTGCGGCCACCACCACCGAGATCGGCGCGATCGCGTCCGCCTACGCGGTGCTGGTCACCATGCTGGTCTATCGCGAGCTGTCCCTGCCCGCGCTGTGGGAAGCGATCTGCACCGCGGCCGTGGATTCCTGCCGGGTGCTGATCATCATCGCGGTGGCGGGAATCTTTTCCTACATCATCGCCAATATGGGCCTGGCCTGGTCGCTGGCGAAGATCGCGACCGGCATGTCCGACGACCCCGCCATCGTGCTGGCGGTGATCATGCTGATCCTGCTGCTGCTGGGCACGGTGCTGGAACCGGTCACCCTGCTGGTGGTGATCGTGCCGATCCTGGTGCCGACCGCGCAGGCCGTCGGCATCGACCCGATCCAGCTGGGCACCGTGGCGGTGCTGGCCACCCTGGTCGGCCTGGTCACGCCGCCGGTCGGCTTCCTGATCTACCTGACCGCGGCGCAGGCGCAGGTCCGCGCCGGGCCGGTGATCCGGGAACTCTCGCCCTTCGTCCTCGTGCTGATCCTGCTGCTGGTCGCCCTGGTCTTCATCCCCGGCCTCAGCCTCTGGCTGCCGCGCCTGTTCTTCGGCTAGAGCGATTTGTCGTCTGTCGGAATCGTTTTGGGATTCACTCTCTGGCCGAACTGTGAATCACCATGTTGGCTGGAGGTGGAGGCCAACATGGCATGCCCAGGATCTATTCTTCAGACCTGCGCGAGCGGGTCGTTATTGCGGTTGAGCAGGAAGGTCTATCCCGCCGGGAGGCGGCCCGGCGCTATCGAGTAAGTGCCTCGGCGGCGGTGAAATGGCTGGACCGTTACCGCCGGACAGGAGGGTGCGAGGCCCAGCCGGTGGGCGGCGATCGTCGCTCGCGGCTACCGGCGCATCGGGACTGGATACTGGCGCTGGTGGCAGCTGAGCCGGACCTGACACTGCACAAGCTGGCGGAGCGTTTGGCGGCGACACACGAGGTTCGGGCAGACGCCGGCATGCTCAGCCGCTTCCTGCCCCGGCACGGGATCAGCTTCAAAAAAAAGCGTGCTGCCCAGCGAGCAGCGGCGCGCCGATCTCGCCCGGCTGCGTCGCCGCTGGCGGCGCCTTCAACCCGTTCTCGCCAGGCGCCGGCTGATCTTCCTCGACGGTGAGGTGGAGCGAGGCCGAAGGCCGCGTAAGCCTCCGAACGGAGCTGCCACCAACATGGTGCGCCGCTATGGCCGTGCCCCACGCGGGCAGCGGGCGCCGGCGGAGGCGCCATATGGCCATTGGAAGACCACAACCATCATTGCCGGCCTTGATCATGCAAGCCTTATTCTTTCGGCTGCTCCATTGGCGCTACCGGCGAACACACCGCGGTCGCTTTGGCAGGGGCCGGGGGCATGTGGATCGCGAATACTTCGGCCTGCGATGTGGCGTCGGACCTGCAGGATGGATGGCAACGCGATGTCCCAACTAGGCCGTCGCTTCAATGCCGTGCAGCGACTCTCTCTGCCCGGACCTTGACGAAGGCTCTTTCGCCGCAGCCGCCGATTGACCGCCACCTGAGGAGAACCCACTGCCCATATCGTACTGTCTGCGCCATCCTTCATTGGGGTCCGAACTGGAATCGCTGTCGAGTTCTGAAATTTTGGCGCCCGATGCCGACCGCAGGACGCTGCCAGTTTCCCTTCTGGCCGGTCGACCGCAGGCGTCAAGCCTGCTCCGTTGCCGGGCGACGGGTGCGACAAAGCCATCTTGCGAGATGGGGACCGATTGGTCCGACGAGCCCTGGCTGCTCCGCGGGCGGCTCTATGGCTACGCTTTGTAGTCGCTATCTGCGAGTGGGCGGCATCGGTCATCTCACCTTCGGCACCGAAGCTGAAGGCTCACAACGCCCCCAATGCCCCGCCCATCTGACCATCGCTTGGCATTGCTCGCAGCCCGCGGCTGAGCGGCAGGGCCGCATCGCGTCGGACCGCCAATTATTGCGATCAATTCGCAACACACCCGTCGATGGAAAGCAGCCTTTGTCTCACTGTAACGAATCATACTCACAATGCAAAAGTGCGGTTGAGTATCAATAACTATAGCGAACAATGACCGGAAAGGGCAATTATTCTGTTGCTTTTTACACTTTTTTTATTCTTCACGCCCAGTCTTTGGAAAACCGCCAAAGCATAGCAGTCACAATATATCAGCACGCCAGAATACAACACGGCTGCATGCTCAGGCAACAAGTATGCTTAGCAGTAACAAAAAGAACCTGTAATCTTTCAATCACGATATGGGGTGGTCCCTATGACCAACGAAGACGCGGCGCGTTCCGCCGCTTTGTCTCCCGCCTCGCCCAGAGGGCGTGGCCACCGCTTCCAGGACCTGCGGATCAAGCCGAAGGTTCTGATCGGAATCTCCGTTCCGCTGATCCTGTTGATTGCGGTCGGCGCCGTGGCGCTGTGGAACATCACCAGGATCCAGAAGACCAGCAGTTGGGTGGACCATACCCGCGTTGTGCTGGCGAAGAATGCCAACATCGTCGCTTCGGCGGTCGATATGGAAACCGGCATGCGCGGCTATCTGCTTGCCGGGCGGGAGGAATTCCTCGCGCCCTATGTGGACGGGGAAAAGTCCGCCTATGCCGGGATCGAGGAACTACAGAAGGTCGTCAGCGACAACCCGGCCCAGGTCACGCGGCTGGCGGAGGCAGAGCGGGTTCTGCGCGACTGGCAGGCCAACGTCACCGAGGCACAGATCCAATTGCGTCGCGACATCGGCGACGCCGAGACCATGAACGACATGGCCCGGCTCGTCGGCGAAGCTCGAGGCAAGACCTATATCGATCAATTTCGCAGTCAGATCGCGACCTTCAGCGACCGCGAGCGCGACCTGCTCGCCAAGCGGCAGCAGGTCATCCAGACGTCCCTGTCCGACGGCGAGGCCACGGTCTTCGAGACACGCGAGGCTCTGCGCTGGATCGAGCACACCTATGTGGTGATCGGCCACTCGCAAGACATTCTCGGCGCCGTCCTGGACATGGAAACCGGCATGCGTGGCTACCTGCTCACTGGCCGGGAGGATTTTCTGGAGCCGTTCAATCAAGGTTCCGCGCGCTTTGCCGCTTTGGTCGCCGACCTGCGCGAGACAGTCAGCGACAACCCGGCGCAAGTGGCCCTGCTCGACGAAATCAAAGGGACAATCGAAGGATGGGTGGGCGAGGTCGTCGAACCGATGATCGAGTTGCGCCGTGAGATCGGCGATGCGGCAACCATGGATGACATGGCCAGGCTCGTCGGCGAAGCCCGGGGCAAGCAATATTTCGACCAGTTTCGTCAGATCATGGCCGATTTCTCTGCCGAGGAAGAGGTGTTGATGAAGGAACGCGCGGCGGCCAACGAGGAAACTGTAGGCAGCAGCTTCACCTTGATCGTCTCGATGACACTCGGCGCGATCGTGGTTGGCCTCACCTTCGCCTGGCTGATCGGTGGGTCGATTGGCGGGGCGGTCGGACGCTTGACCGGGGCGATGGGCAAGCTCGCTGGCGGCGACAATTCGGCGGACATACCGGGCGCCGAACGCGGTGACGAAGTCGGAGAAATGGCGCGTGCCACCCTGGTGTTCAAACAGAATGCCATCGAAGCCGAGCGCTTGCGTGAAGAGAGCGCCGCACGCGAACAGGAGGCGGCCGAGGAAAAACGCGAGGAGATGCGCCAGCTGGCCGACACCTTCCGGTCGAGCGTCGGCGCGGTGATCGGCAGCGTCTCCTCTTCGGCGTCGGAGCTTCAGGACACCGCAACGTCCATGACCGCTACCGCCGATCAGACCAACTCACTCGCCGTATCCGTTGCCAGCGCATCGGAGGAAGCTTCAACAAATGTCCAGACCGTCGCCGCTGCCAGCGAGGAACTATCGGCCTCGATCGGCGAGATCACCCGTCAGATCGGCGAGTCGAGCACAATCTCGCGCCGCGCTGTGGACACAGCAGAGGCCACCAACAGCAAGGTCGGAGAGCTGGCAAACGGTGCGTCCAAAATCGGCGACATCGTGAGCCTGATCAAGGACATTGCCGACCAGACCAATCTGCTGGCCCTGAACGCCACGATCGAGGCCGCCCGGGCCGGCGAATCAGGCAAGGGTTTCGCCGTCGTCGCATCCGAGGTGAAGAATCTCGCCAACCAGACCGCCAAGGCAACAGAGGAAATCGCCGCGCAGGTTGCGACCATGCAGGGGGCGACGACAGAGACAGTCGCTGCAATCGAGGAAATCACCGCGGTGATCCGTCAGATCAGCGAGAACGCAAACGGCATCGCCTCGGCCGTCGAGCAGCAGAATGCGTCCACGCAGGAAATAGCGCGGAACGTTCAGGAAGCGGCTGCGGGCACCGACGAAGTGACCTCCAGGATCTCCGACGTCCGTTCTGGAGCCGAGGGCACCGGCGCTGCGGCCAGCCAGGTCCTCTCGCGCTCGGAAGCCTTGTCGCAGCAGTCGCAGGCGCTCCGCGACGAAGTGGACACTTTTCTGGCCGGGCTGCAGTCCGCCTAGGTTTGGTTTCGCTGGAGATCGAGTCCAGCCGGATGTCGGGCGGGCCAGTTCATCGGGTAGATCTCGGCCCGCCTCCTTCCCCCCGTTTCTGCCCCTCGATCCGCTACGAGGAAACGCGATTGCCTGTCGCTGATGCCAGTGGTGCCGTGGTCCTGCTGCTCCGCGCCATGGTCTTTCACGAAGAACAATCCACTTGAAGAGGTTCCCCGATGTCAAATGTCTTGCCGTTCCAGGTGTCCCGACAAGACGTCCGTGTCGAGATAGACGACACAATTGAGGTCGACCCGGAGATCGAGCGGCGTTGCCACGAATGGCATCACCGGTGGAAGAGATCCGCGATCAAGTTCTTGGGCGACCTCTACAGCATTGTTAATGATCTTCCGATGCGTACGCCCGATCAGGACACGCTGCTCGATCGGGTAAGCGACCTGAACGTACGGATCGTAGCGTGTCGTTGGACCGGCGATCGGAAGTTCGCCTACCAGCTGGCATTCAACGATGAGGTCGTCGCGTTGTGTTGGGACTGTGAGCGGTCGATCCGGCAATCGTGATCGGATGCAATGGCCCGAAGTGGTGGTTTGGGGCCGCATTCGGATCAGGTCGGCTCCGAACTCCGCGAGAGCATGAAGATCGCCACTTTCCGAATTGGGATATCGGTTCGGTGACGGGCGCCTCAGGGAGCGGTCTCGGTAAAGTTTGGACAGGTTGTGTCCCGGAAGGTGGTGTAGGAGCACCGGTCCTCGGCGAGGTTCCGAGGATGCTCAGGCGGCCACCGCGGGCAGCGTGATCCGATCGAGACGGCCTTCTCGAAGCTGAAAAGCCTTCTGGAAAAGGCCGCCACCCGAACCAAGACTGATCTCTGGGCAGCCATCGGCGAGGCCATCGACACGTTCAGTCCACAAAATGCCGAAACTGTTTCTCTGCTGCCGGATTTGACCTGAACTGACCGGAAAACGCTCAAGGGCCGCGTCAGGCTGGCCTGTTCCAGACAGGCCAGCTACCCTTCCCGCCAAACAAGGCATCGACCAATGGCGAGGATGTGATGGACCAGACCCCGACCGACCTCAGCGCCGTCTTCGGCGCCGATATCGCCCTGCCGTCACCGCCGCCTGGCATCGGCGAGGTGGAATGGTTCGCCCGCCTGCAACTGGCGCTCTGCTACCGCCTGGTCGACCATCACGGCTGGACCTCGGTGGTCTACAACCACATCACCCTGCGGGTGCCCGGCACCGACGAGTTCCTGATCAACCCGTTCGGCCTGCGCTACGACGAGATCCGCGCCAGCGACCTGATCCGCATCGACCTGGACGGCAACAAGAAGTCCGACAGCCCCTGGCCGGTGAACGAGGCGGGCTACCAGATCCATTCCACCATCCACCGGGCACGGCCCGACCTGCACTGCGTGCTGCACACCCACGAGGTGATCTCGCAGACCCTGGCCGCCACCAACAGCCCGGCCATCCCGGTCACGCAGGAGGGCTGCCAGTTCCACGGGCGGGTCGGCTATCACGATTTCGAGGGGATCGTCCTGGACGGCAGCGAGGGCCCGCGGATCGTCGCCGCCCTGGGCGCCGAGAACCATACCCTGCTGCTGCGCAACCACGGCCTGGTCACCGCCGGCGGCGACTGCATCTGGGCCTATGTCCGGCACCGTGCCTTCGTCCGCAACACCGACGTCCAGGTCCGGGCGATGGCGACCGGCGACCTGCGGCCGATCCCCGAGGCGGTGATGGTCAAGACCCGGGAGCAGTTCGAGGGCGGCGCCGCCAGCGCCAAGGCCCTGGTGCGGCACCCCGAATGGCCGGCCCTGGTCCGGCTGATGGATTGCAAGGACCCGACCTGGAAGCACTGAGCCGGGACAAGATCGTCCCGCTCCTCCCGATCTCGTCACCACCGCAGGGGTTGCACTGGTATCCGGTTCAGGTCGGCTGCTGTGCGATATGGCGCGACCTGCCCCCAAAAGCTCGTCACTCGCGGGCCTGGCCCGCGAGTCCATGGTGCCGCTGCGCAACGGTTTCCGTCACGTTCTGCAGCTATTGAGCCTCGCACCGGGATGGACCGCCGGGTCGCGCCCACTGCTGTCCGGTTGAGTGCCGTTCTCCGGCCTCATGCGTTTTATAGCTTCGTCATGCGCGGGCTTGTCCCGGTCGCCGGGCGATGCCCGGCAACCCATCGCGCCGCAGCTCAATAAGATCAGGCCATTATTGAACCTGGCGGCACCATGGA
>JAVJON010000046.1:0-54726 GCA_040216765.1 Sneathiellaceae bacterium
GTGCCGCCAGGTTCAATAATGGCCTGATCTTATTGAGGTGCGGCGCGATGGGTTGCCGGGCATCGCCCGGCGACCGGGACAAGCCCGCGCATGACGAAGCTATAAAACGCATGAGGCCAGAGAACGGCACTCAACCGGACAGCAGTGGCCCCCGACCGACCATGACGGAGGAGAGCGCTGCGCGATTGCTATAGCGGCCGGGCCGCGGTGACCGTCAGGTCCAGGGCCATCACGCCGGGGCATTCGGCCCGCGCGGCCTGGCCGGTGGCGACCCGGTGCACGCCGTTGGTCTGGCCGGTCAGGACGATATCGCCGGCCTTCAGGCCGATGCCGCGGCCGGCCAACAGGTTGGCCAGGAAGGCGAGCGCCGCAAGCGGCCCGCCGGGCACGGCCGCCACGCCGCCTTCGCCCACAAAAACGCCGTCGCCTGAAGCTGTCTCTGGTTGCGCCAATGCCGGGTGGGGAACCGACTTGTCCCGACAGCAACTTTTTCATTGCATATAGTTGCTATCTCCGGTTGTATTTCATGTGTGGTTGCCTAGCAGTGTCGCACAGAATGCAATACGGAAATCGTGAGACACAAAGCACCCAAAATCGATGCAAGAAGACTAGGAAATGAGCTAGAGGGACGGGGGGGTAAAAATGACGAGTAAGATGTTCATAGATTCATATGTGGAAGCCTACAAAAAGGCATTCAGGTTTGGGTACTATGTAAAAAGGCGTCTAGATTTAGACATGTCTCGCGCCATACGCTATTCAAAACTACAAGGTAAAGCCTTTTTTTCAATTCGTATTAAAGAATATGAAAGTCTAATTAACAAAATGGAGAAACTCGATGTAAGAAAAGGCACGCCTTTAAGTGGCGTACTATTTGGAGATAACCCTGTCATAAAAGATTTTGTTGGGATTAGATTTGTTTGTATGAACGATAGAACCGCCAAAGATGTTATCGAGACAGTAAACAATCACGGATCTTTGCTTGCCATTCCGGGTGATTATTATTTAAGTAGTATTAATGATAACAATAGCAATAAACTTGCGAGATATATAAAATCGATTGGATTTGATCCGAAGCACTTGGACCGAGATGAGCCTAATTCTCTTTGGAAGAAAAGGGCTAGAAGATACGAAGATATAAACTTGCATCTATATTATCATAATGTACGAGATATTGGCAGTGGTTTAGATAGTCGTAATGGCAAATTTAGTCAGTCAATAACCGATACGGAATTCGATATCATTCGACGTCAATATATAAATGCCCTAGAAAAAAATTTAGGAGATATGCGGGGAATATTACCCGAGTTTCCAATCGAGATGCAAGTTGTAACATTTCCAATGTATATTTACAACGAGTCTCAACGACCAGAGTATGAGATCTTAAAGCGTCCGCCTCGCGGAACGACCGTTTCCGATGGTGGAGAGGGGGCGGATATGGAAACTACCGAACAAATGTTGGACGGCCTGAAGTTTAGTCTTTCTTCGGTGCAGATCTGGAATGAATTGTTGTTAGAGAGATTTTCAGGACCGTTTATTTATAGAACTCAAATAAGCTTGAAAGAAAACTATTCAATACTTAGGCGATTGCCGCCGGATATTGATGAAAATTTAAAGAACAGTATAGAACAATTGAATATTTTGGCGGGCTCTGTGACAACTGATGGATCGCAGATTGGAGTGTTTTCGGACAAACTTAGAGCGATTTTAAATGAAATGAAAATGTCAGTTATAATACCTGGAGATTATAGCAAAAAGGAATATTTTAAAGCTAAAAAAGCGGATGAGTATTTCTTTTCTGATGATGAAAACGTAAGATTTTGGATTATAAATAGGGCAATTTTACTTATATTGTCTATGATTGCCGGGTTCTGCAATGATAGGAGATGTATTGAATATGTGAAATCATTCCTTGAAATCGAGGAAGAAAGGACAGGCGCTGGAATAATGAACAGAATATGTCAAGAAATTTCCGAGGTAGACAAAATATGTGCATCACAAAGATCGGCAGATATAAATATACTGCATTATGTTTTGGACCCGTTTGTTAAATGGAGGCAGGCCACCGCATGTTATCAGGATGAAAATTATCCGTCTGCCGCACTTAATATTGCAATAGCTTTGGAAATTTATGATAAGAGATTCGAACTTGGTTTAGATACGTCTCAAGAGTATGTACCTTCAAGGCAAGAGTTTGAATTGCGAAAAATTGAGTACGAATGGGTGACGGATTTTGTTGATTCGGACATCTCCCCAGCCAAATCTCATTCCAGAGTTGAGCTTCTTCTTGACCTACTAGACCCGAATGCGAGACCAGAAGTAAATGATAGGATTGAATCTTATAGGTGTCTAGTTGCACTCCAAGGTATGATGATTCTAGCAATAGAAGAGGCACAAGATTGGTCCGAAATAGTCGAGCAAAATGGAGAGGGAGATATACCTTATGAATATATGATCTATTTTTTAGGCGTAGTGTGTTCTTTTGTTGAGCATGTAAAAGGTAGAGGAGGCGAGCCGCAAAATTCATTGTGGTGGCACTTGGCGTGTGCAACAACATACCTTTTTAATGATCAACTGGCGCTCGCGAAAGAGGAAGTGCGTGAGGCAATTAAGCGTCAGCATATAGTAAACTGGCATCCACCAGCTCGCTTGCAGATATATAGTGGTTTGCTCGAGTTCCTGGCCATTGCTCTTGGATTCAGTATCGTTTCAGAGAAAAATGAAGAAAGTATATTGGTGGAAATGCTAAAGAAAATGCCTGATGATACAAGGATTGCATTAGAACAAATAATAGAATCACATAATAAATTTGAGGATAAAAACGGTGATGGAAAAATTGTCAATATCAGAAAAATACTCAAAATGTGGATCGTGAGTGCGAATGCGGCTGCATCTCATGCAACTCTTTATAAGGAGATTTTCAATATTATATATGAGGGAAATTGATCACAATTTTGACTGTGCATGATTTCATGTACTGAATGTACAGAGAGGCTGTTTACCTGACAGTTCCTGCCATTGGGGCGGTGAGTGCGGGCGTGGCCATATCTGTCAGGTGAATACTGTCTCAGCACAGTTGGTGTCACCCGGGATCCTATAGCGGCCGGGCCGCGGTGACCGTCAGGTCCAGCGCCATGACGCCGGGGCATTCGGCCCGCGCGGTCTGGCCGGCCGCGACCCGGTGCACGCCGTTGGTCTGGCCGGTCAGGACGATATCGCCGGCCTTCAGGCCGATGCCGCGGCCCGCCAGCAGGTTGGCCAGGAAGGCGAGCGCCGCCAGCGGCCCGCCGGGCACGGCCGCCACGCCGCCTTCGCCCACGACGGTGCCGTCGAGCGACATGCGGGTGGCGAGGTCGTCCGGCGCCTTGTCCTGCCAGCCGGGGATCGCCGGGCCGAGGATCGCGCCGCCATTATTGCCATGGTCGGCGACCGTGGGGCAGGGGCCGGCATCGCCATTGCCCGCCACGATGCTGGTGGCGATCTCCACCGCGGCATGAAGCGACGCCACCGCACCGGCCAGGCCCTCCGGCGTGAACGGCGCCGCCGCCGGGTCGAGGTCGCGCGACAGCCGCACCGCGAACTCCGATTCCAGCGCGGCGAAACCGGGATGGACGGGGGCCTGCAGGCTGCCGCCAGCGCCTGCGGTCTGCAGCGAATCGGCGAAGATCGGGCCGGCGATGCGATCCACGCCCAGCCCCTCGCGCAGCGGCGGCGGCACCATCGCGACCTTCCAGCCGGCGACCTTGCGCCCACCCAGCGCCACCGCGCGATCCTGGATGGCATAGGCCGTCGCCAGGTCGGTCGGCGCCGTCCCTGGAAAGGCCGTCAACGGGGTGGCCTTCTTACGGGCTTCCGCCAGGGCCGCCGCCACCTGCTCCACGCTCATCGAGGTCTCCCGCTGCCATCCATCGAACCGGTGCAGACGCTAGGCGCTGCGCTCCCGGGGTGCAACCGCCGGTGCCGCCGGCTCAGCGCCGGCCGGCGCCCAGCAGGCGCTCGGTCTCCGCCTGGAACTCGTCGAAATAATCCAGCGCGGCATCCCCTTCCAGGGCGGTGCGGTGATGGAAGCAGGCCACCGAATGGCCGCCGCCGATCGGGTCGGGCGGCGGCATCTCGGTGCGGCAGCGGTCGTCGGCGAAGGGGCAGCGGCCGGCCAGGAAGCAGCCCTTGGGCAGGTCGATCGGGCTGGGGATCTCGCCCTTCAGGTCGACCTGGGAGACCCGCTTCAGCTTCGGGTTGGGCAGCAGGACCGAGGACAGCAGGCCGACCGAATAGGGATGCCGCGGATGGCTGAAGATCTCCGCCGAGGCCCCCTGCTCGACGATCATGCCCAGATACATCACCGCCACCCGGTGGCTGACATAGCGCACCGTCGACAGGTCGTGGGAGATGAACAGGTAGGCGGTGTCCAGCTCCTTCTGCAGCCGGATCAGCAGGTCGATGATCTCCGCCCGCGCCGTCGGGTCGAGCGCCGATGTGGGCTCGTCCAGCACGATCAGGGCCGGCTCGGTGATCATCGCCCGGGCGATGCCGACCCGCTGCTGCTGGCCGGCGCTGAGTTCGGCGGGGAACTGGTCCAGGGTGCTGTCGCGCAGGCCGACCCGGGCGGCGACCTCCGCCACCTTGCGCTTGCGGGTCTCGCGGCCCACGCCCATCGAGCGCAGCGGCTCGGCGATCGTCTCCGCCACCCGGATGCGGGGATCCAGGCTCTCCGCCGGCTCCTGGAAGACCAGCTGCATGCGGCCGCGCAGGTCCGGCGAGCGGATGTTGCGCCGCCGGTCGACGGTCTTGCCCTGGAAGCTGATATGGCCGTCGGTCTGCGGGATCAGCCCCAGCACGCAGCGCCCCACCGTGGTCTTGCCGGAGCCGGATTCGCCGACCAGGGCCAGGGTCTCGCCCCGTGCGACCTCCATATGGACGCCGTTCACCGCGCGGACCACGGTCCGCGTGCCGCCGATCGGGAAATGCTTCACCAGGCCTTCGACCTGCAGGACCGGGCTCATGATCCGGTATCCTCGGCGGTGTCGCGCAGCACCGGAAAATGGCAGCGCACGAAATGGCCCGGCTCCAGCTCCTGCAGCTGCGGCCGCAGGGCGGCGCACTTGGCCTCTGCATGCACGCAGCGCGGGGCATATTCGCAGCCCTCGGCGACATGGTCCGGGGCATTCGAGGCAAGGGGCTTGTGCCACTTCTCGCGCAGCCGCGGATTGTGGGCGAAGGCCGCCAGCAGCATCACGCTGTAGGGATGCATCGGGTTCTCGAAGAAGCGCAGGGTCGGCGCCATCTCGACGATCTCGCCGGCATAGATCACCGCCACCCGGTCGCAGAAATGCGCGGTGATGCCGATATCGCGGGTGATGAACATCATCGCCGCGCCCTTGTCGCGGACCAGTTCGCGCAGCAGGTCCAGGACCTGCGCCTGGACGGTGACGTCCAGCCCCGAGGTGGCGTCGTCGGAGATCAGGAATTTCGGCGAGCAGACCAGGGCGATGGCCATCACCACGCGCTGCGCCATGCCGCCCGACAGTTCGTGCGGATAGGCCTTGAAGCGGCGCTCCGGGTCGGGGATCTGCACCGCCTTGAGCATGTCCATCGCCAGCTCGTCGGCCCCGGCACGGCCGATCCGCAGATGGGCGCGGGCGACATTGGCGATCTGCTTTCCGACCGTGACCAGGGGGTCCAGTTCGCTGCGCGGATTGGGGATCACCATGGCGATGTCGCGGCCGCGGATCGCGCGAAGCTCGGCTTCCGATGCCGCGCGCATGTCGCGGCCGTCGAAGGTCACGGAGCCGCCGTCGATCCGGCCGGGCCGCACCAGCAGGCCCATGATGGCGCGCGCCAGGCTGGTCTTGCCGGAACCGGATTCGCCCACCAGGCCGACGATCTCGCCGGCATTGACGTCCAGGTCCAGTTCGTGGACCGCACGGACCGGCGCGGCCGCATAGACCGGGTAGGATACCGTCAGCCCGCGCACCTGCAGGATGGCGTCCGAAGCGCCGGCATGTGTCGGCTCCTGCGGCGGCACCGCGGGTCGGTCGGGTCGGGTGATGTCGGAGTCGGTCACGGGCGGGTCAATCACGGATACGGGGGTCGATGGCGAAGTAGATCAGGTCGACGATCAGGTAGATCGCCAGGGACAGTATCGCCGAGAACAGGACGAAACCCAGCACCGGGTTGATGTCGGCGTTCAGCACGCCCTGCACGGCGTACTGCCCGGCCCCGCCCCAGGAGAACACGATCTCCACCAGCACCGCGCCGCCGATCAGGAAGCCGTAGAGCACGCTGACAATGGTGACGACCGAGGGCAGGGCGTTGCGGAAGGCCTGGCGGATCACCTGGCGCTCGGGCAGGCCGCACATCTCGGCATAGCGCACGAAGTCGGATTCCAGCATCCGTTCCATGGTCGACTGGGTCATCTTCAGGATCGGCCCGGCATTGATCACGCCCAGGGTGACCACCGGCAGGACGAGATGGCCGAGCGCCGACCAGAGCGCCTGCCAGTTGCCCGCGATGATGCTGTCGACGATGACGAAGTTGGTCACCGGCGGCGGCGCCAGCACCGCGATTCCCATCCGCCCCAGCGGCGGCGGCACCCAGTTCAGCAGGGTGTAGAAGAAATAGATCAGCACCAGGCCGAGCCAGAAGTCCGGCAGGGCGCCTGCCAGCAGGCCGTAATAGTCGGAGAACTTCTTGACCACCGAGCGCTTGAAATAGGCCGCCGCCACGCCGAGCGGGATGCCGATCAGGAGCGCCAGCAGCAGCGACAGGGTGATCAGCTCCAGGGTCGCCGGGAAGCGCTGCAGCAGATCCTCCAGCACCGGCCGGGTGGTCTGCCAGGAGGTACCCAGGTCGCCCTGGAACAGCCCCGTCAGGTAGATCCAGAACTGATCCAGCACGGTGCCGTCGAGACCGAGCTGGCTGCGCATCCGGTCCAGCTGGTCGTCGCTGGCGAACGGGCCGAGCATGAGCACCGCCGGATCGCCGGGGATCATCTTCACCAGCAGGAAGCTGACCAGGATGATGCCCAGCAGCTGCGGCAGGATGAACAGCAGGCGCTTGCCGATATAGCGGGCGATGCGCATCAGGCGCCCCCGGCGGCGGCGCCGCGCCGCTCCATGGTGCCCGCCAGGGCCCGCCGCCGCGCCGGATCGGCCAGGATCTCGACGCTGGCACCGACCAGCGCGAAGCCGAACACGGTCAGGGCCAGCGCGATGCCGGGAAAGACCGACGGCCACCATTGCCCGGTGATGATGTTCTGGAAGCCCATGGCGATCATGCTGCCCCATTCAGGGGTCGGCGCCTCGACACCGGCGCCGACGAAGCTCAGCGCCGCGGTCAGCAGCACCGACCAGCCGATATTGACCGACAGCTGGCTCAGCACCGGCGCCATCGCGTTGGGGATGATGTGGCGCAGCATGATCGACATGTCGGAGGCGCCGGAGACATAGGCGGCCTCGACAAAGCGCATGTTGCGGATCGACAGCACCTGGCTGCGCATCAGCCGCAGGTAGATCGGCGCGTTCACGAAGGCGATGGCGGCGATGATGCTCTGCAGGCTCTGGCCGAAGATGGCGACGAGCGCGATGGCGAAGACGAAGACCGGGAAGGCCTGCAGCACGTCGGCGGAGCGCATCACGAAGCCGGCGCCGAAGCTGCGCACCCCGCCCAGCTGCTGGTAATAGCCCACGATCGTGCCGATCAAGGTGCCGACCACGGCGGAGATCAGGGTGCCGACGATGGCGATGGTCAGGTCGACCCGCGGCGCATAGATCAGCCGGCTCAGCACGTCCATGCCGGTGGCATCGGTGCCCAGCAGGTGATTCCAGTTGGGCGGCTGCAGATAATCTTCCGGATTGGCGGTTTCCGGCGGGTAGGGGGCGATCCACGGCGCGAACACCGCCATCAGCACGACGGCGATCACGATCGCATAGCCCAGCGCGAACATCGGCCGGGCGCGGAGGAAGGCCAGCAGGAAGCGCAGGCCGTGAGCCAGACTGCCGCTGCCCGCGGGACTGGCGGGCTGGCCGGGGGCGGGTCCGCTGGCGATCCCGGCGGGCTGGACCATGCTACTGGCTCACTCTGGCGATACGACGGACGGGCGGGACTGTCCGGCCGGGGGCGGCATGCCGCCCCCGGCCGCGCGGCATCAGGCGTCGCGGGAGAAGTCCTGGAAGCGGATGTTGTTGGAGGTGTAGTAGGTCCACCCCTTCAGGTTGGCGGCCCGCGCCATGGAATAGTTGGTGAAGGCGACGAACACCCAGGGCGCTTCGGACATCACGATCTTCTGCACCTCGTCCATCATCTTCAGGCGGGCATCGTTGTCGGCGGTGCGTGCCGCGGCATCGATCAGCTCGTCCACCCGGGCATTCGTGTAGTTGCTGTAGTTCACGAACGACTTGGAGTGGAAATAGAGGTTCATCGAATAGCCGGGATCCGGGCACCACGGGCTGTCGTAGTAGAAGATCATCGGCTGTTCGCGCTGGGAGACGAAGTTGTAGAACGTCGCCGCCGGCACCTTCCGCAGGGCGAGGTCGACGCCGATCTCCTTCAGCGCGGACTGGAACAGGATCGCCGTCGGCTCCTGCACCGGGTCGCCGGCATTGTAGGACAGGTGCGTCTTGAAGCCGTCGGCCAGGCCGGCCTTGGCCAGCAGCTCCTTCGCCTTGGCCAGGTCCTGCTTGTGGAATTCGTAGTACTTCTCGTTGAAGCCGGGATAGAGCGCGGGCAGGGCGCCGTTCAGCGGCTGCGCCAGGCTCTGGAACACCGTCTTCAGCACCTGCTCCTGCGGGAAGGCGAAGTTCATCGCGCGGCGCACGTCGACATTGTCGAACGGCTTGATCTTGGCGTTCAGCTCGATCCACAGCATGAAGGTCGCGGGGATCGTGTCCACCGCCACGCCGGGCACCTTGGACAGCTGGATCAGCTCCAGCGGCTGCAGGTACTGGGCGATGTCGACGGCGCCGCCCTGCAGCAGCTGCGCACGGTTCGCCGAGGTCGGCACCTCCTTCATGATCACGGTGTGCATGTAGGGCATGCCGCCCCAATAATCCTCGCGGCCCTTGAACACGGCCTGCTGGCCGCGCACCAGCTGCTCGATCCGGTAGGGGCCGAAACCGGCGGTGTTGTTCTCCAGGAACTTCTTCGCCCAGGGATCCTCGTCGGTGATCATCTCCTTGCACTTCGTGGAATCGTAGATCGGGCTGTAGAGGTTCGGCTGGATCTTCAGCAGCAGCGGGTTCGGGTTGTCCAGGGTCAGGGACACCACGTACTTGCTGTCGGCCTTGATCTGGTCGGGGCGCACGAAGCTGATGGTGTTGGCGAAGAAGGCGCCGATCGCGCCCAGGCCGAGCTTGCGGTGCCAGGTCCAGACCACGTCCTCGGCAGTGAGCTCGTTGCCCCAGTTGCTCATCACGCCTTCGCGCAGCTTGAACCGGATCCAGCTGCTGTTCGGATCGATCTCCCAGCTCTCCGCCAGCTTGCCGACCATGTTCACGCGGCCGGGCTTGCCCGGATAATCGTCGATATCCTCGCGCCGCGCGTCGGGGTCCGTCGGGTCGGTGATCTTCGCGAACTCCACCAGGGAGTCGTAGCAGGCGGCGATCGCCTCGAAGGTGCCGAGCGACACGTCGAACTCGCTGTCCAGGCTCTGCGGCGTGGCGGGCGAGGCGACGACGAGGGTGTTCGGCGGCGAGGCCGCAAAGGCATTGCGGGCGCCCATCATGCCGGGCACCAGGCCCCCCAGCGTGGCCATGCCGCCGATCGCGGCGCTGCCCTTCAGCAGGGTGCGACGGTCGAGCGAGAAGGCCGTCGGCCCGCCTGCCGCGAAAAGGTTGGTTGTCTTGTGCTGGTCGGTCATGAATCGCCCCCGTTGTGTCGCGGGCGTGCCGATTGCAGCGCTGCGCCCGCCGTGAAACCGCCTGGCCGTCGCCGGAGCCGGGCCACTGCCCGCACCGGAACACTGCCTGCCGTAACCCCCGCGAGTTTCTTCTGTTGAATATTTTTTGCTTGCGGCGAGCTTACCCCGATATTCCTAATGGATGCCAGCTTCGATTCGCATAGGTATGCGTTCGGCGGGGCATGAACGGCTCAACAGCAGGGGATTTCAGGATGGGCAAGCTGGACGGAAAGGTCGCGCTGATCACGGGCGCGGCGAGCGGAATCGGCGAAGGCGTGGCGCGCGCCTTCGTTGCCGAGGGGGCGAAGACAGCGATTGTCGACCTGAACGGGGAGGCCGCGCAGAAGCTTGCCGCGGAACTGGGCAGCAATGCCCTGGCCGTGACGGCCGATGCCGCCGACGAGAAGCAGATCGCCGACGCTTTTGCCAAGACCAAGGCCGCCTTCGGCCCGATCGACGTGCTGTTCGCCAATGCCGGAATCGACAATACCTGCCTGGTCGAGGACATGCCGGTGGAACAGTGGGACCGGATGATCCACATCAACCTGCGAAGCGTGTTCCTGGCTTCGAAGCTGGCGATACCGGACATGAAGGCGAAGGGTTGGGGCCGGATCATCTGCACCGCCTCGCAACTCGGCCATCGCGGCGGCCCCACGATGGCCCATTACTGCGCCGCCAAGGCCGGCGTGATGGGCTTCGTGAAGAGCCTGGCCCATGAGGTCGCGATCCACGGCATCGCGGTGAACGGGCTCTGCCCGGGACCGATCAACACGCCGCTGCTGCGCCAGATTCCGCAGGACTGGCTGGACATGAAGACAAAGGAACTGCCGATCGGCCGCTTCGGCGAGGTGCGCGAGGTGGTGCCCGCGGTGGTGCTGCTGGCGTCCGAGGATGGCGGCTATTTCATCGGCGCCAGCCTGAACATGAACGGCGGCGACTACATGATCTGAGGGCGCATTGCGCCCATGCCGCCGGGCGCGGCCGCATGGTGGTGACTATCCGCGTATTAAGCTGCTGTTAGGGGTTCCCCGATTAAATGAAGGTCATGCCCGATGCCGGTTTCACCCCGGCATCGGGCCTCTGATCCTGGAGGGGGGAACGATGCTGGAACATCTGCGGACGCTGCGCGGCGGGACCATTCTGTTTCTGTGCGTCACGGTATTGAGCGTGCTGGCGGTGGTCGCTTCCTGGCTGCTGTATCAAGACGCCCAGCGCGACCTGCGCGATGCCTACGAGAGCCGCTACCGGTCCTACCTCCTGGCCGACGAATTGCGGCAGAGTTCCGATGACCTGACCGCGCTTGCGCGCAACTACGTCTCCACCGGCAACCAGCGCTTCTCCGACATGTACTGGGACGTCCTGGCGATCCGCAACGGCGAGAAGCCCAGGCCGGAGGCCTACAACCGGATCTACTGGGATTTCGTCGCCGCCGGCGAGACGACGCCGCGGCCCGGCACCGTCCGTGTGTCGCTGGAGGACCTGATGCGCGAGGCCGGGTTCGGCGAGGCGGAATTCTCCAGGCTTGCCATGGCACAGAAGAACTCCGACGGCCTGGTCGCCCTCGAGGAGGAGGCGATGCACGCGGTGCAGGGCAAGTTCAAGGATGCCGCCGGTGCGTATTCCGTCAGCGGCGAGCCGGACCTGGCCAAGGCCCGCGAACTGATGTTCAGCCCCGACTACTTCCGCTTCAAGGCGGACATCATGAAGCCGCTCGATGCGTTTTTCGTGCTGCTGGACAACCGTACGGCCGAGGCCGTGAGGTTCGCCGAGGCGCGGGTGGCGACCTATGCCTGGCTGTCCGCGATCGCGATGGCGATCCTTCTGGTGGTCCTCTGCCTTGGCGCCTGGGCGATGTTCCGCCGGGTGCTTGCGCCGGTGGGCCGGCTGCGGGCGGCGATGCTGGCACTCGCGGAGCGCGATCTGTCGAGCGAGGTGCCGGAGACCTGGCGCCGCGACGAGGTCGGACAGATGGCCGCCGCAGTCCAGGTCTTCAAGACATCGATGCAGGACAACGACAGGATGCAATCCGAGCGCGAAGCCGCGCAGACGGCGATGCTGGCGCGCGGCCGACGGCTGGAGGAGATCGCCGGGGCCTTCGAAAGCGCCGTCAAGGATGCGCTCAATGGCGTCGGCTCGGCATCCGGGACATTGCGCAACACCGCCGAGTCGATGACCTCGGTCGCGGCGCATACGCACACGCAGGCCAGTGCCGTGGCCTCTGCCTCGACGCAGGCGGCTGCGAACGTGCAGACGGTGGCGACGGCGGCGGAGGAACTGTCGAGTTCGATCCACGAGATCGCCCGGCAGGTGCAGGAATCCAGTGCGATGTCGCAGCACGCGGTCGAGCAGGCCGGCGAGACCCAGCAGACGGTCAGGCAATTGGCGCAGGTCGCAGAGCGGATCGGCGAGGTCGTGAACCTGATCTCCGACATCGCCGCGCAGACCAACCTGCTTGCGCTGAATGCCACGATCGAGGCCGCCCGTGCCGGAGAATCCGGCAAGGGTTTCGCGGTGGTCGCTTCGGAGGTCAAGAACCTCGCCACCCAGACCACGCGCGCAACCGAGGAAATCGGCCAGCAGATCAACGAGATCCAGTCGGCGACCGGCGGTGCCGTGGGCGCGATCGAGAAGATCGCCAGGACGGTGGAGGGGCTGAGCGGCATTGCCGGTTCCATTGCCGCCGCTGTCGAGCAGCAGAGTGCGGCGACGAACGAGATCGCGCGCAACGTCCAGGAAGCCGCGAGCGGCACGGAGCAGGTAACCCAGGCCGTCGACGGGCTGGGCGGAAACGCGGACAGCACGAGCCGGGCCGCAGGCGAGGTGCTCACCGCAGTGGATGGGCTCGGCGCCTATACCCGCACCCTGGAGGAGCAGGTGAACGGCTTCCTGCAGAACGTGAAGGCAGCATAGCCCGGCGGCGGCCGGGGGCCTGCGGAGGAGATCAGCCCGACAGGGCCGCGGACAGCGCCTTGCTCAGCTGCGTCTCGTCATAGGGCTTCACCAGCAGGACCGGGCTGGACCCCGGCATGTCGAGCACCTGGTCCGGCATCTCGTCACGCCCGGACGCGAAGACGATGCCGATCTGGGAGCGTTGCTGGCGTGCCTCCGCGGCCAGTTCGTTGCCCGGCCGGTCGGGCAGGCCGATATCCGTCAGCAGGATGTCGATCGGCCCGTCGGCCAGGGCGGCGAGCGCGGCCGCGGTGTCGCCGGCCTCGACGACCTCGTGGCCCAGGTCGGACAGCATGTCGGCGGTCGACCAGCGGATCATGGCGTCGTCCTCCACCAGCAGGATTCGCAGCCGGCCTGGCGCACCGGCATCCGTCCCTGATCCTGTCGTCATCCTTGCCTCCACGCGCGCCACCGGGTCCCTCCGGTCGCCGAAATCCGTTGCCGCCCCGGCATCGGGCGTCGCGGCCCCTGCGCGATCCCGTGGCAGCATCCCACGGATCCGTCGGGCCGGATCGTCCTGCGAACAGGGCTTGCCCGGCAACGCCACCCCCGCATCCAGCCGGCCGGCATGGACGATTGCATCCTTCGCATAGCCCGCGGTGAACGGGACGGCAATGGCGGGGATCGGTTCCCGCGTACGAATTGCGACACCGGCGCTGCGCCGCGGGCCGGCCGACGCCTGCGCGGGCGCGGCCGGGGCGGGTGCGATCCGACCGCCGCCCGCGCTATGCTGCCCGCTTGGGCCGCCGCAATCGGTGCGGGTGGCACATCAGGGGGTATTCGACATGGCGAAGAGGGTTTTCCCGGGCCTGCCTGCCGTGGCGGCGCTCGCCGCGACGCTGGCTGTCGCGACACCGGCGCTGGCCGAAGGCATTCCCGGCATGCGCGGTCACGACCATACCGGCATCACCGTGCCCGACATGGCCCAGGCAGTGACGTTCTTCAGCGACGTGCTGGGCTGCAGGAAGGCGATGTCCTTCGGGCCGTTCCTGGACGAGAAGGGCAGCTTCATGCAGGACCTTCTGGGGGTGCATCCGCGCGCCGTGATCGAGGAGATCACCCTGATGCGCTGCGGCTTCGGCTCCAACATCGAGCTGTTCAAGTACACCGCGCCGGACCAGGTCGATGCGACGCCGCGCAACAGCGATATCGGCGGCTATCACGTCGCCTTCTATGTCGACGACGTGCAGGCCGCGAAGGACTATCTGACGGCGAAGGGCGTGGCGACCCGGCTCGGGCCGCTGCCGGTGCAGGAGGGCCCGGCCGCCGGCCAGACCATCATGTATTTCCAGGCGCCGTGGGGCCTGCAGTTCGAGGCGATCAGCTATCCCGACGGCATGGCCTACGAGAAAGAGTCCGAGACCATTCTCTGGTCGCCGAAAGACCCGGCGAAGTAGCGGCCGCGACGCGGGCTGCGCGCCGCCGCCGGCCTCCGGCATCAGGCGGCGCGCACCTCCCGCAGGAAGGCATCGACCCGATTGCGCAGGCTGTCCGCCTGATTGGCCAGGCTCTGCACCGCGGTCAGGACCTGGCCGGCCGCATGGCCGGTGTCCTTGGCCCCCTCGCTGACGCCGGCAATGTTCTGCGTGACCTCCTGGGAGCCGCGGGCGGCCTCCTGGATGTTGCGGGAGATCTCGCCCGTCGCGGCACCCTGCTCCTCGACTGCCGCGGCGATCGAGGAGGCCGTCTCGTCGATCTCCCCGATCGTGTTGCGGATCGAATCGATGGCGGCCACGGCATCCTTGGTCTCTGCCTGAACCTTGGCGATATGGGCGCTGATATCGCCTGTCGCCTTCGCCGTCTGGGTGGCGAGCGACTTCACTTCCTGGGCGACCACCGCGAAGCCCTTGCCGGCTTCGCCTGCCCGGGCGGCCTCGATCGTGGCATTCAGGGCCAGCAGGTTGGTCTGTTCGGCGATGTCCTGGATCAGGTCGACCACGGTGCCGATCTTCTCCGCGGCCTCGGCCAGGCCCTGGACCTGCTGGTTGGCCTTGCCGACCTCGTCCACGGCGAACTTCGCCATCTGGGTCGACTTTGCGACCTGGCTGCCGATCTCGACAGTCGAGCTGCTGAGCTCTTCGGTTGCCGCGGCCACGGTCTCGACATTGGCGGCGGATTGCTGCGCCGCGGCGGCCGCGGCGTCCGACTGCGTGTTGGTCCGTTCGGCGATCGATGCCATGGATTCGGCCGTCGTTTCCAGCTCGGTGCTGGCACCGCTCACGGTCTCCACCACCTCGCCGATATCGGCCTGGAACCGATCCGCCAGCGCGGCCATGTCGCGCCGCTTCCGGTCGAGCGCGGTCTGCTCCGCCTCCTGCTGTTCCCGGCGCAGGCGGTCGGCCTCGATGGCATTGTCCTTGAAGACCTGGACGCAGCCGGCCATGCGGCCGACCTCGTCGCTCCGATCGGTATCCGGAACCTCGACCGCGTGATCGCCCTCGGCCAGGCGGCTCATCGTGGCGGACATGCGGGACAGGGCACGGGCGATACTGCCGGCGATGAGGGCCGACAGCGCCAGCAGCAGCGCAAGCGCCACAAGGAAGGCGATCAGGGCCTGGGTCAGCGAACTGTCGACGGCGCCTTCTGCATGGTCCAGCGCCTCGGTCATTTTCGCCATGCCGGCGGCCTTCAGCGCGGCCAGGGTGCCGGATACCCGTTCGCCCGCCCCGTCGATCACGTCGTCCAGCCTGGCGAACGCCTCGGGCCCGGCATTGCTGGAAATGGCCTGTGCCAGGTCGACCTGGACGGCCGCGGCGACCGCATCGAAGTCGCCGGCGAAGCCCGTCGCCAGTTCAGGGCGCCCGGCATGCCGGGCGAGCTGCTCGACGGTGGCGACATTCGCCCTGATCAGGTCGACGGCATCGTCGATCGTGACCTTGCGCTCCGGCTGGATCTGCCCTTCCGCCTTGTCGATGATGGAGTCCATCGCGGCCAGGAGAAGCTCGGAATTCGCCAGCTGCATCGCCGAAACCGTTTCCAGGTCGGCCTGCAGGGTCCTGCTTTCCGCTGTGGCCTTCGCGACATCCTGCCCGGCGAAGAACTGGATGGCGAACAGGATGGCCAGGGCAATGACGGCGCAGGCCGCCATGACCACCATGCGCGCGCGGATTGAGAGGCGATTGAGCATTACTCGGTCCATCGATGGTTTGTTTGCACTGCGGCTGCATGCTGTCCGTCAACCATTGCGATACCATTAAGGATCATTTCAGTTCCGGCGCGGCGCGTGCCAACCTCGTCCGAGATGGCGGCCTGCCGGCCTGCGGCGTGCAGCCGCCGGCATCCGGGCGGCGCCCCGATCCGGGGCTGGATCGACCCCGCCCCGGTCGCTTAGAAAGGGTCGGCGAAGCGCCCTTTCGCTGCGCCGCACCGTCACCTACGCTTTCTTGCCGCCTTCCAGGAGTGCCCGCCTCGTGTTCGATTTCGACCGGATCATCGACCGCCGTGACACCCACGCCGCGAAATGGGACAGCATGGCCCGGCTTTCCGGGATCACCGAGGCGGATGCCATCCCGATGTGGGTGGCGGACATGGACTTCGCCGCGCCGCCCGGCGTCACCGAGGCGCTGCTGACGGAAGTCCGCCGGGCGACCCACGGCTACTACGCCGATACCGGCAGCTGGGCGGAGGCATTGGCCGCCTGGATGGCGCGGCGGCACGGCCTGCAGGTCGATCCCGCCTGGGTCAGCCCGACGCCGGGCATCGTCGCCGGGCTGGGCCTGATCCTGCAGGCGGTGTGCGCGCCGGGCGACGAGGTGGTGCTGTTTCCGCCGGCCTACCACGCCTTCCGCAAGATCATCCTCGCCAACCGGCGGCGGATCCTGGATGCCGGGCTGGTGGAGCAGGACGGCCGCTATGTCATGGACCTGGAGGCGCTCGCCGGGCTGCTGACGCCGCAGACGAAGATCGTCTTCCTGTGCAGCCCGCACAATCCCGGCGGCACCGTGTGGACGGCCGATGAGCTTCGCGACCTTGCCGCGTTCTGCGACCGCCACGACCTGATCCTGGTGTCCGACGAGATCCATTGCGACCTGGTGTTCGACGGCGCCACCCATGTGCCGACCCTGACCGCCGCGCCGGACATTGCCGACCGGCTGATCACCTGTGTCGCCGCCACCAAGACCTTCAACCTGGCCGGCGCGCATGTCGGCGCCTGCATCGCGTCGAACCCGGAGCTGAAGCGGAAGCTGGATGCGCGGATCGCGGCCAGCGGCCTGGGCTCCTACAACGGCTTCGGCATGATCGCGACCGAGGCGGCCTGGCGCACCGGCGAGCCCTGGCTGGAAGAGCTGCTGCCCTATCTGGCCGCGAACCGCGACCGGCTCGACGCGCGGATCGAGGCGGCGGCCCCCGGCGCGCGGTCGATGCGGCTGGACGCGACCTATCTCGGCTGGGTCGATTTCGCGGGCACCGGCCTGGCGCCGGACGATGTCGCGGCGCGGATCAAGGCGGCGCGCATCTTCGCCAGCCCCGGCGCGCAGTTCGGCCCGGGCGGGGCGAGCTGGATGCGCTTCAATTTCGCCACGCCGCGGCCGATCCTGGACGAGGCCCTGGGGCGGCTGGACGCGGTCTTCCAGGACCTGCGCGGCAATCGGTGAGGGCGGCCCGCATGACCCAGCCCGTGGTCGGCATCATCGCGAACCATCACCTGGTGGAGGACCGCTTCGCCACGCAGCTGGTGGGCGAGCGCAACATGTGGGCGGTGGCGCAGGTCTGCGGCGCGCTGCCGCTGGCCTTTGCGGGCTGTCCGGGCATCACCGACCTGGAAGCGCTGCTCTCCGTCGTCGACGGGATCATCCTGACCGGCGCGCGGGCCAATGTGCATCCCAGCCGCTTCGCGGTGGAGCCGAGCGCCAGGCACGAGCCCTATGACGCAAGGCGCGACGACCTGGCGCTGCCCCTGATCGCCGCCTGCGTGGACCGCGGCGTGCCGCTGCTGGGGATCTGCCGCGGCTTTCAGGAGATGAACGTCGCCTATGGCGGCTCCCTGCATCCGGAGATCCGCGAGCTGCCCGGCCGGATGAACCACCGCATGCCGCGCCTCCCCACGGGCGAGATCCACCCCGACCAGGAGGTCGTCTTCGCCGACCGCCACGAGGTCCGCTTCGTGCCCGGCGGCGCCTTCGCGCGGCTGATGGGGCGGGAGGTGGTGCGGGTGAACTCGCTGCACGGCCAGGGCATCCTGGAGCCCGGTGCGCGGATCGTCGTCGAAGGCGTGGCCGAGGACGACACCATCGAGGCGATCCGCATCGCCGACGCCCCGGGCTTCGCCCTCGGGGTGCAATGGCATGCGGAATACGACCCGCAGCGCAACCCGGTGAACCGGGTGCTGTTCGAGGCCTTCGGCGCCGCTGTCCAGGCGCATGGCGGGGCGGCCTGACTCACCTCTCGCGATGTCGCGCACCGGCTTGACCCGCCCGTCCGTCGCGCCGGCGCTCGGAAGCGGGGGACCGCTCTGCCGCTGACGCGCCGGGCCTCACCCTTGGTTTCCTGGATACGGATGGCCTGGCCGGCCGGACGCGATGCGGGACGGCGGCCCGGCATCGGGGCGTGGACAACATGATCGCCTTGGGTGCAACGTCCTGACCGAAGCGAAGCGGGAGCCTTCGCAGAACCTGGAGGAGAGCATGTCCGACAGCTACAAGGCCGCCTGCTTTTGCGGCGCCGTCGAAGTCGAGGCGAGCGGGGCGCCGGTGGTCCAGGGCTATTGCCATTGCGACGACTGCCAGGCCTGGTCGGCGGGTCCGATCAATGCCTTCAGCCTCTGGCCGCAGGATAATGTAAAGGTCACCAGGGGGGCCGACCGGATCGCGACCTTCAACAAGACCGACCGGTCCTATCGAAAGTTCTGCAAGACCTGCGGCGGCCATGTCATGACCGACCATCCGGGCATGCAGCTGGTCGATGTCTATGCCAACCTGCTGCAGGGCCATACCCACCAGCCGACGGTTCATGTGTTCTATGCCGAGCGGATGGTTGCGGTGAAGGATGGCCTGCCGAAGTTCAAGGACCTGCCGTCGGAGTTCGGCGGATCGGGCGAGACCCTGCCGGAGTGACCCGGCATCGGGCCGGGCGTTCCATGTAGCCATCCGCCACAGGGAATGCCCTTCGCCGGCCTGGCGCCGATCGAGCAGGCCGGCGGTTCAGCCTGCGCCGGAAGCGCGCCGGCCATGCCCCGGCTGCTGCACCAGCAGATAGGCCCGGCGCCCGTCGCTGTGATAGGCCTGCGCCCGGTCCGGGGCGAGGGCGACAAGGTAGAAGCTGTTCGGCTTGCCCTCCCGGAAGGCGGTGTAGCGGGTCCAGTATTCCCGCTCGGCAAGGCCGTAGACACCTTGCTCGACCGCGTCGCTGCCGGGGCGCGCGAACCGGCAGGTCCCGTCCGCCAGGTAGCTGACCGTCGCGACCAGCGCCCCGCTCTCCGGGTCACGGGCCTGCACCGTCCTGCCGAAGATGAAGTCCCGCAGTTCGGCGGCTGTCATCACGTCTCGATCCTCCGGTCGGAGCCGCGCGGGCTCGCGGCAGGGGCCGGGGCCCCTGCCGCAATGCTTCACGTCACCGGGCCTCGCCTTACTGGATGGTCGCGCCCTGGACCTTGCCGATCGTCTCGTTCCATTTGGTGGCGCAGTCCGCGCCGCAGCGGTCCTTGTAGGCCGGCAGGACGGCGGCGGTGACGGCCTCGTCGCGGATCGCCGCATCGCCCTCGGCCAGCGGCACCAGGGTCATGCCGGCAGGTTCGCCGTAGGCGCAGGGGCCGGTGCTGTTGCAGGCCAGGCCGTCCGCGGTCTCCGTCGCGGCCAATGCGAACATCTTCTCTTCCAGGGCCGCCATCTGGCTTTCGATCAGGGTCTGCACCTTGGGGTCCAGGCCGTTCCACCAGTCCTGGTTCGCGATCACGGCGATCAGGCCGTAATTGACCGGCATCGGCGAGATGAACTTCGCCGATTCATGCCACTTCGCCAGATAGCCCGACAGCGCGCCGGTGATCGCGCAGTCCACCACGCCGTTGGCCAGCGCGGTCTGCACCTCGCCGAACGCCATGCCGATCGGCGAGCCGCCGAGATGGCTGATGAACACCTGCTGCGAGGCGCCCGAGGCGCGCACCTTGCGCCCCTTCAGGTCGGCGAGCGTGGTGAAGGCGTCGCGGCAATAGATCACCTGCGCCTGGTAGGTGCCGTAGCCCAGCAGCTTGATGTTGTAGTCCTTCGCCAGGTACGCCGCCTGGTGGTCGCGATAGGCATTGGCGACCGCCTGCAGCTCGTCGACGGACTTCACCACGCCGACCAGGTCCGCGGCCTCGTTGGCGGGCACCGCGCCAGAGGTATAGGCCAGCACCTGGTGGGCGACCGGCACGGTGCCCTGGGAGACCAGGTTGAACAGCTCGCCGCCCTTGAAGCCGAGCTCGTTGAACGGCTTGATCTGCACCGTCACCGCGCCGCCGGAGGCGTCGGGGATCGTCTCGGTCCAGAACGGCACCTCCATGTCCTTGTACATGGACAGGATGCCGATCGAGCCGACCACGTTGAACTCGGTTTTCGGCATGTTCTCCGCGTCGGATGTGGTCGTGGCGGCGAGCAGCGTCGCCAGCGCCGGGATCAGTGATTTGCCGAAGGTCATGTCGATGTTCTCCTGTGTTGTCCGGAGGGGCTCCGGCGGGTCAGATCGCGCCTGCCTTGGGGTTGAGGACGGCCGGCAGCCAGAGCGCGAGCTGCGGGAAGCCGATGAGGAGGAGGATGATCGCCAGCATGGCCAGCAGGAACGGCGCCGACCCCTTGAACAGGTCGGCGATCGAGCCGGACTTGCGCACTGCCTGGACGACATAGAGGTTCAGCCCGACCGGCGGGGTGATCAGCGCCGCCTCGATCAGGATCACGAAGACGATGCCCCACCAGACCGGCGAATAGCCGAGCCCGACCACCACCGGCACGATGATCGGCGTGGTGGCGATCATCATCGAGATCGTCTCCATGAAGCAGCCCAGCACCAGGTAGAAGGCGATGATCGCCGCCAGCATCGCCAGCGGCGGCCAGCCCAGCGACAGGACGGCGCCGGTGATCGCCTCTACCAGCCCGATCGACACCATCACGAAATTGAGGAAGAAGGCGGCGATCACGATCAGCATGATCATGCAGGTCGTCCGCACGGTGCCTTCGAAGGCCGCCAGCAGGACCGGCAGGGTCAGGGCGCGGTTCCAGGCGACCAGGCCGATCGTGGCGATCAGCCCGAGGGCCGCCGCCTCGGTCGGCGTGGCGATGCCGACATAGATCGATCCCACCACCAGGAGGAACAGGCCCAGCGGCGGCACCAGGTGCCGCAGCCCGGCGAGCCGCGCCGGCCAGGGCGCGCCGGCAAGGTCCGGTGCCGGCGCCAGCCGCGGGCGCCACAGCACGGCGCCGACCACGACGGCGGAGAAGCCCAGGGCCAGCAGGATGCCGGGAAGCAGGCCGGCGGCGTAGAGGTCGGCGACCGAGGTGTCCGACAGCACCGCATAGATGATCATGTTGATCGACGGCGGGATCAGGATGCCCAGGGTGCCGCCGGCCGCGATCGACCCAAGGAACAGGGGCCGGTTGTAGCCGCCGCGGTCCATGTTCGGGACCGCGACCGTGCCGATGGTGGCCGCGGTGGCGAGCGACGAGCCCGAGGTCGCGGCAAAGATCGCGCTGGCGGCGATGTTGGTGTGGATCAGCTGCCCGGGGACGCGGGTGAACCAGGGGGTGAGCGCCGCGAACAGGCGCTCGCTGAGGCCGGAGCGGTGCATCAGCTCGCCCATCATGATGAACATCGGCGCGGCGATCAGCACGAAGTCGTTGGAATGGCTCCAGGCGAGCTCGCCGGACGCCGCGGTCATCGGCAGGAAGGCATAGCCCTCCGACAGGGCATAGCCGGTGAGCGCCAGGACCGCCGCGACCGGCAGGCCGATCGCCAGGCAGCCCAGCAGCATCAGCATCGCCGTCTGGATCATCGGGCGGGCCCTGCCGGCCTGTCGTCGGCGCCTGCGGCATCGGCGCCGATCAGCTCGAGTTCCTCGGTCAGGCCCGCCGCGCCGATCAGGCGCTGCGCACCGGCCGGATCGCGCCGGAGCAGGCGCGCCAGGGCCAGCAGCGGGGTCGCCACCGCGACGCAGGCGAACCAGAACAGGCCGAGCCACCAGATGCCCTGCGGGATCACCAGGGGCACCTGCAGGATCGAGATCGACCGCGCGCCCATCGACCAGGACTGCTGCAGGGTGCCCCAGCTGTACCAGGCCAGCGCCGCCGCCACCGCCGCCAGCGCCGCGGCCGCGGCAAGGTCGAGGGCCAGCCTGGCCGGGCCCGGCAGGCGCATGGTCAGGAAATCCACCCGGATATTGGCCTTGGTCGAAACCGTCCAGCCCATGCCCAGCCCGATGCAGGCGGCCAGCGCATAGCCGGAGATCTCGAAGCTCTCCAGCAGGCTGCGGTTCAGGAAGAAACGGGACACCACGTCGATGGTGATCGGCACCGCACAGCCGAACAGGATCGCAGCGCCGGCAATCCAGGCCAGGACGCGCGAGACCAGCCGCGTCGGGCCATCGGGATATGTCCGGCCCGGTGACGGGCGGTCTGAACGGGGCATGCATCCGCCTCCAAGCGGCCAGTATCGGGGGCCGCGCAGATCGGAACAATCTTCATTTCCTGATCGCTGCCGATCGAAATTCCTGATCGGACTGCCGCGCGGTCTCCTGCGCGACCGTGGCGGCGCGCTCGGCCACGAAGTTCGGCGGGTCGCGCGGCAGCGCGGCGGTGAAGGTCCAGTTGCTTGGGGTCCAGCCGGGATCGAACGCCACCACCCGGCGGGCGTCGATGTCGCGCTGCGCCAGGGGCCGGGGCAGGGCGGCGATGCCGAGCCCGGCGCCCACCATGCCCAGGCAGGCGGAGAGCGAGGAGGAGGTGATGAAGGTCACGCCGGAGCCGTAGCGGTCGAACAGGTCGGCCTTGAGCTCGTGGAACGGCTGCGTGCTGCGGGCGAAGGTGACGATCGGCAAGGACAGGAACAGGCTGCGCGGATCGCCATCCGGCAGTGTCGCCGGCCCGGCATACCAGCCGAGTTCCACCTCCGGCAGCGACAGGTTGGCGAAGGCGGGTGCGGTCACCATGCCGACCAGGATCGCCAGGTCCAGCTGCTGCGCCACCAGGGCGCGGCTCAGGTTGACCGACATGTCGACCGCGATCTCCACGTCGATCCTGGGGAATTCCGCGCGCATGCGGGCGATGAAGGCCGGCAGCCAGGTCAGCGCCACGGTCTCCGCCACGCCCAGGCGCAGCCGCCCGGCCACGTCCGCGGGCGCGCAGACGTCGCGGCGGATGCGGTCCAGCAGGCGCATCTGTTCGTCCGCATAGCGCAGCAGGACCTCGCCCTGGCGGGTCAGGTGCATCCCCGTGCCCTGCCGCTCGAACAGCCGGGTCGCCAGTGCCGCCTCCAGCGCCTGGATCCGCGCGGTGATCGCCGGCTGCGACAGGTGCATCGTCTCCGCCGCGCGCCGCACGCCTTGCGCGCGCGCCACGGCGACGAAGGCCGCAAGCTGATCGAGGGTGAAGCGCATGTGCCGGGCCTGCCCTGCCGGTGCCGAGCAGCGAGTGTGGCCCGGCCTGGCCTGCTGCGCCATGGGTGCTGCGCGGCGCGGTCAGGAACCAGGCCGGGCCGGCGACATCCGCGGCGTCTGCCGTATGCCGGGTCTACCCGAGAAGTCGCGCCAGCATATGCCGGGTGTGATCCTGCCCGCCGAAGAAGATCGCGAGCACCCGCAAGGACTCTTCCTCTTCGACCAGGTCGAGCCGGACGATGGCAGGCCCGAGTGCGACATGGCGAATCCCGGGGAGAATGTCGTCATGCCGCGTCCCGCGATGGGGCGCCTTGGCAAGCGCCTCGATACCGGCGCGGATCGCCTGGAGACGCTCTTCGGCACGGTCGATTGCGGTGCCCGCCGCCTCGCCGAAAGCGACATGGCTGTCGAAGAGAAAATCGAAGATCAGCTCGAAATCACGCTCGGCTTCTGCCGAGAACGTGACCTCATATGCCACGGGCGCGACGCTTCCGGTCGGCGATCGCGGCAATCCGGTCGCTCATCGCCGCGCCGGAAAGGAACCCGCCCGCCCGGCGCGCGCGCAGGACTTCCCTGAGCGCCGCAACTTCAAGCTCCTCGCCTTCGGTTCGCACGCGCAACAGTTCCAGCCCCTGTTGAAGCACGGCGCTGACACTCGGATAGCGCCCCTGCTCGACAAGCGCGCGGGCAAAAGCGTCCTGGCTGTCGGTCAGCGAAATGGAGGATTTGACGGTCATCGATGCGCTCCTTCGCCGACAAGGGTGTTACCCAGTAGCACCCTTGTCAATCAGGACGCGCCTCGATGCAGAAGCCTGCACGCAGGCCAGTGCAATAGACGGGTCGGAAATTGGGAGAGATGGCTGGGGGACCAGGATTCGAACCTGGGCTCTCGGAGTCAGAGTCCGATGTTCTACCGCTAAACTATCCCCCAGCAGGGGCCGTGTGCCGGCCTGACGGGCGCCGCTGACGCGGGCCGATCCGGCGGGGCGCGAAACCTATGGCGGCCGGTGGCGCATGTCAACGATAGCCGCCGGCGGCCGCCCTGCGGGCGCCACCTGCTGATTATGCCACGAAGGGACGGTTTGCAAGCGGCGCCTTCGGCTTTGCAAGCGGCGCGCCTTCGGCTAAGGGTGGTGCAACGCCTTGTGTGCTTGCCGGGGCCGCGGAAGCGGCCCGGCCTGTCGGCTGCGCCGGCGCATTCGTATGCGCCCGTGCCGCGCCGCCCGCCCGCCGCCCGATCGTCCGATCGCCAGCGCGGCTGCCCGCCAGGCCCTTGCGGGAGGCCCGTGCCGGGCCGCCCCGGGATGCGATCAGGAGGGTGTCCGGGTGCCAGCCGATCCGGTTTCGTTACGCACCGTCGCCGACGCGGATCTGTCCGCCACCGATCCGTCCGTCCCCGACCGGTCCATCCTCGACAGGTCCGTCCCCGGTCCGTCCATTCCCGATGCGTCTCCGGTCGCCCCGGCCGATAGCGGTCCCGCCGGCAGCGGGGCGCCGGGCGGTGGCGCCGGCGCCCGGCCGGCGGGCGACCCGGCGCAGCAGCAGCCGGCGCGGCAGCGCCGCAGGCGGACCCGCCGCGGGCAGTTCTTCGCCGCGCTGGACCTGGGCACCAACAATTGCCGCCTGCTGGTGGCGCAGCCCGACCGCGAGGGCTTCACCGTGGTCGACGCGTTCAGCCGCATCGTGCGCCTGGGCGAGGGCCTGCGCGAATCCGGGCAGCTGTCCGACGATGCGATGGACCGCGCGGTGCGCGCGCTGCATATCTGCGCCGGCAAGCTGCGCCGGCGCCAGGTCACCCGGGTGCGCGCCATCGCCACCGAGGCCTGCCGCCGCGCCAGCAACGGCGCGGCCTTCCTGGACCGGGTGCAGAAGGAAACCGGCCTGCGCCTGGACATCATCAGCACCGCGGAGGAGGCGAAGCTGGCCCTGGCCGGCTGCGCGCCGCTGCTGGATTTCAGCCATAACCGCGCGCTGGTGTTCGACATCGGCGGCGGCTCGACGGAGCTGAGCTGGGTCGCCCTGGACCATCGCTGCGGCCCGTCGGACCCCGAGCGGATCCGCAGCCTGGGCTGGTTCTCCCTGCCCTGGGGCGTGGTGAACCTGTCGGAGCATTGGAGCGAGGCCGGCGATCCGGCGGATCAGCCGATGACCGCCTATGGCCGCATGGTCGACCATATCGGCGACCAGCTGACGGCCCAGAAGGCGCGCTTCGACTGGAGCGACGAACTGGCCGCCGACGCGGTGCAGCTGCTGGGCACCTCGGGCACCGTGACCACGGTGGCCGGGGTGATGCTGGACCTGCCGCGCTACGATCGCTCCGCGGTCGACGGGCGCTGGCTGGACGTGGTGGAGGTCGAGCGGATCTCCCATGGCCTGGCGCGGATGGCGGTGGCGGAACGGGCCGGGCATCCCTGCATCGGCCCGGAGCGCGCCGACCTGGTGGTCGCGGGCTGCGCGATCCTGGAGGCGATCCACCGGCTATGGCCCACCCGGCGCCTGCGGGTCGCCGACCGCGGGGTGCGCGAGGGCCTGCTGCACGGCCTGATGAAGCATCATCGCGGCGGCCGGCGGCGGCCGCACCGCCACCGCAGCGGCCGGCCGCACGGCGGCGGGAGCGAGGGCGGCGGCGGCAGGCAGGAGCCGACCCCGGCCGCGGGCTGACCCTGGCGGCGCGGTCCGAACGGACGCATTCTGGCGCAACGCACTTATTCAGGACGGAGCAAGGTGGCGAAACCGCCCGGCAAGGGCCCATCACGGGCATCACGAACGGCCCAAACCCCGGCAGGCCGGACCCAGGCAGGCCGGACCCAGGCTGCGAAGGCCAAGCTGGCCGGCGCGCATGCCGCCCGGACCGAAGCCGGCCGCGCAAAGGCCGGCAAGGCGGCCCCGGGCAAGGCGGCAGCGGGCAAGGCATCCCCCGCCGGCAGTGCGGCGGGCGGGACCCGCGCGGCAAAACCCCCGGCGGCGGACGCCCCTGCGGGCAAAGGGCAGGCGAGCAAGGTGGGCGCCGGCAAGGCGGGTGCCGGCAAGGCGCGGGCGACGGCGCAGAGCGCGGCCGGGCGGCAACTGACCGAGCGGGTGAAGACGGCGCGCGGGCGCAAGACCTCGTCCCAGCGCTGGCTGCAGCGCCAACTCAACGACCCCTATGTGGCCGCGGCGAAGGCCCAGGGCTATCGCTCCCGCGCCGCCTGGAAGCTGGCGGAGATGGACGACCGCTTCCGCCTGCTGAAGCCGGGCGCCCGCATCCTCGACCTGGGCGCCGCGCCCGGCGGCTGGGCCCAGGTGGCGGTGGAGCGGTGCGGCCGCAATGCCCGCATCGTCGCGCTGGACATCAACCCGATGGACCCGGTGCCGGGGGCCGAGGTCCTGCTGGGCGACATCCTCGATGCGGAGACCCCGGCCCGGATCCGCGCCGCGCTGGACGGCCCGGCGGACCTGGTGCTCTCCGACATGGCGCCGCCGGCCACCGGGCACCGGCAGACCGACCATATCCGCATCATGGCGCTCTGCGAGGCCGCGCTGGACCTGGCCTGCGAGGTGCTGGCACCGGACGGCAGCTTCCTCTGCAAGGTGCTGCAGGGCGGCGCCGAGGGCAGCCTGCTGCAGCGCATGAAGCTGGATTTCCGCACCGTGCGCCATGCCAAGCCGCCGGCCAGCCGCAGCGACAGCGCCGAGGCCTATGTCATCGCACAGGGCTTTCGCGGCGCACGGGAGGTCGAGGGCCCGGACCCCGGCGACCCGGATCCCGGCGACCTGCCGGACCCGCGCGGCGGCTGACGGGCGGGGCTGGCTGGCGGACGGGGGCGGGCGGGAGCGCGAGTCGCGCCGCCGGGATGCCGGCGGCCGGTTGTCGCCGGCATTGCATCCGGCGGCCCCGGCGCGGCTTTGCGGTTTTTCGGAAGGGGCCTTCTGGTCAGGCCGGCCCGCCGCCGTTATATCACCGGCCTACCGCTGCGCAGATTGGGGGCCGCTATGGTCGTATTCCGGGAAGCCTTGACCTTCGACGACGTCCTGCTGGAGCCGGCGGAATCGGAAGTGCTGCCGGGCAAGGTCGATACCCGGACCCGGGCCACCCGCACGGTGAGCCTCGGCATCCCGCTGATCTCGGCGGCCATGGACACGGTGACCGAGGCGCCGCTCGCGATCGTCATGGCGCAGGCCGGCGGCGTCGGCATCGTGCACAAGAACATGTCGATCGAGGCCCAGGCCGACGCGGTCCGCACCGTGAAGAAGTTCGAATCCGGCATGGTGATCAACCCGGTCACCATCGCGCCCGACAAGACCCTGGCCGATGCGCTGGGCCTGATGGATCGTCATGGCATCCACGGCATCCCGGTCACCGAGCCGGACGGCAAGCTGGTCGGCATGCTGACCAACCGCGACGTGCGCTTCGCCAGCCAGAACGACCAGCCGGTCAGCGAGCTGATGACCAAGTCCGACCTGGTGACGGTGAAGGACGGCTGCAGCCTGGAAGAGGCCAAGCGCCTGCTGCACAAGCACCGCATCGAGAAGCTGCTGGTGGTGGACGAGGCCTATCACTGCATCGGCCTGATCACCGTGAAGGATATCGAGAAGGCGCAGAACTTCCCGAATGCCTGCAAGGACGACCAGGGCCGGCTGCGGGTGGGGGCGGCGACCTCGGTCGGCCCGGACGGGCTGGCCCGGGCCGAGGCGCTGATCGATGCCGGGGTCGACCTGCTGGTGGTGGACACCGCGCATGGCCATTCCCGCGGCGTGCTGGACGCGATCAACGAGATCAAGCGCCGGTCCAACTATACCCAGGTGATCGGCGGCAATGTCGCGACCCGCGACGGCGCCAAGGCGCTGATCGAGGCCGGCGCCGATGCGGTGAAGGTGGGGATCGGCCCGGGCTCGATCTGCACCACCCGCATGGTGGCCGGGGTCGGCGTGCCGCAGCTCACCGCCGTGCTGGACGCGGTCTCGGTCGCCCGCGACTACGACATCCCGGTGATCGCCGATGGCGGCATCAAGTATTCCGGCGACCTCGCCAAGGCGATCGCCGCCGGGGCGGATTGCGCGATGATCGGCTCCCTGCTGGCCGGCACCGAGGAAAGCCCGGGCGAGGTCTTCCTGTACCAGGGCCGGTCCTACAAATCCTATCGCGGCATGGGCTCGCTGGGCGCCATGGGCCGCGGCTCGGCGGACCGCTATTTCCAGCAGGAGGTCGGCGACGCCCTGAAGCTGGTGCCCGAAGGGGTGGAGGGACGGGTGCCGTTCAAGGGCCCCGCCGCCGTCGTGCTGCACCAGCTGGTCGGCGGGCTGCGCGCGGCGATGGGCTATACCGGCTCCGGCTCGATCCGCGACCTGCAGCGCCGCGCGCGGTTCCTGCGGATCACCGGCGCGGGCCTGCGCGAAAGCCATGTCCACGACGTGGCGATCATGCGCGAGCCGCCGAACTACCGCCCGGACCTGTAGCGCCCAGCCGTCGATGACGCCGGCGGCACGGCTGGCGGCGGCTGCGGAGGTCTTTGCCCAGGTGATGGCCGGCGCGCAGCCGGCCGACCGCATCCTGCACAACTGGGGCAAGGCCCGGCGCTTCGCCGGGTCCGGCGACCGGCGGAAGATCCGCGACCTGGTCTATGCCGCGCTGCGCCAGCGCGGCCGGCTGGCCTGGGAGCTGTACGGCCCGGCAGCCCCGGCGGCGGCGCCGGGCGACCGCCTCGTCCTGCTAGCCGCCAGCGGCCTGCCGGCCGGCGAGATCGCCGCGCTCTGCGGCAGCGGCCCCTATGCGCCCCCGGCGCTCGACCCGGGGGAGCGCCGGGCGCTGCAGGACGCGGCGGAGGGCCGGCACCGGCCGGGCATGCCGTTCTGGGCCGCGGCCAACATCCCGCCCGTCCTGGAAGGCCGTTTCCGCCAGCGCTTCGGCGCGGCGGTGGCGCCGGCGCTCGCCGCGCTGAACGACCGCGCGCCGCTGGACCTGCGGGTGAACCGCGCCCGCGCGGACCGCGATGCGGTGCTGCACCGCCTGCAGGCCGAAGGGATCGCCGCGACCGCCGCGCCGCTGGCCCCGGACGGCATCCGCCTGGCGGCGGCGGAGGAGCGCGGGCCGCTGGCCGCGCGCGACCATCCGCTGCTGCGCGACGGCACCCTGGTGCCGCAGGATGCGGCCTCGCAATACGTCGCGCACCGGCTGGGCGCGGCGCCGGGCATGACCGTGCTGGACCTCTGTGCCGGCGCCGGCGGCAAGACCCTGGCCCTGGCCGCCGACATGGCGGGGGAGGGCCGCCTGCTGGCGAGCGACGGCGCCGCCGACCGGCTGGCCCGCCTGCGGCCGCGGGCGGCGCAGGCCGGCGCCCGGGTGGAATGCCTCGCCTGGCCGCCGCCGGGCGACCTGCGGGGCCGCTGCGACCGGGTCCTGGTCGATGCCCCCTGTTCCGGCACCGGCACCTGGCGGCGCGCGCCGGAGGATCGCTGGCGGCTGGACGAGGGGCGGCTGGCCGCCCTGCGCGCGGTGCAGCGCGACCTGCTGGACCGCGCGGCGGGCTATCTGGCGCCGGGCGGGCAGCTGCTCTATGCGACCTGCTCCCTGCTGCCGGAGGAGGGGGAAGAACAGGTGCTGCGCTTTCTCGGCCGCCATCCGGACTTCACCTGCCTGCCCGAGGAGGCGGCCGGCGACATCGCCGGCCCGCCGGTCGGCCGGATCCTGGCGCCGCACCGGGACGGCACCGACGGGTTCTTTCTCGCCCGGCTGGCCCGCCCGGCAATGGCGCAACCGTGAACGTTGCGCCCTGGACAGCCGGCAGACAGCTTGCATCTAGCATCTATAATGCCCGAAACGAGTCCGGCAGCCCCGCCCAAGGAGCCCATCGATGACGACCTTCTCAGCCGCGAGCCGAACCCTCGCCATTGCCGCCTGTGCCGCGATGGCCCTCTCCGTCCTGGCTGCCGGCCCCGCCATGGCGATGGGCAATGACAAGGACGACAAGCCGGCGGCGCAGGCGATGGCCGGCGACCCGGATCTCATGGCCGGCCGGAAGGCGATCGAGATGCAGGACTGGCAGGCCGCGACGACCGCGCTGAACGCCTATGTCCAGCGCGACCCGAACTCCGCCGATGCCTATAACTGGCTGGGCTATGCCCAGCGCAACCTGGGCAATTACGACGCGGCCTTCGCCGCCTACGCGGCCGCGCTGAAGATCGACCCGGAGCATAAGGGCGCCCACGAATATGTCGGCGAGGCCTATCTGAAGACCGGCAACCTGGCCAAGGCCGAGGAACATCTGAAGGCGCTCGACGATCTCTGCCTGTTCGGCTGCGCCGAATACACCGCCCTGAAGGAGGCCGTGGCCGCCTACAAGGCCAAGAACAGCTGAGCAGGGGCGGGGGCCATCGCCCGTCATCGTCTCCCGGCCCCGCCCCACATCGTCGTCCCGCCCGCGCTCCATATCGTCGTCCCGACCCCTCCCGTCATCGTCATCCCGGCCCCCGAGCCGGGATCCATTCCGCCAGCCGCGCCGCACCGCTTGCGGAATGGATCCCATGGTCGAGCCATGGGATGACGGCTGGGAGGTCTTGGCCACGCGCCTTCCGCTGAGTCGCCGCACCGCTGCCGCGGCAGCCCGCCGCCATGCCCGCACCCCGTGCGGCCCGGAACACCGCTCTTGCCGCACCACGGCAGGCCGCCCTATACGGTCGCCATGACAGACCCAGCCCCCGCCCCAGACGTCACGCCGGTCGACCCTGCCGCCGCCGGCCATGACTGCATCCTGATCGTCGATTTCGGTGCGCAATACACCCAGCTGATCGCCCGCCGGGTGCGGGAGACCGGGGTCTATTGCGAGATCGCGCCGTTCAACAAGGCCGCGGCGGCGATGGCCCGGCTGCGCCCGAAGGGGGTGATCCTGTCCGGCGGCCCCGCCTCGGTGGCGGAGGCCGGCACGCCGCGCGTCGACCAGGCCGTGTTCGACGCCGGGGTGCCGATCTTGGGCATCTGCTACGGCCAGCAGGCGATGTGCGCGCAGCTCGGCGGCTCGGTCACTGCGCCGGAGCATCGCGAGTTCGGCCGCGCCTTCGTCGAGGTGACCGACGACTGCCCGCTGTTCGGCGGGGTCTGGGCGCCCGGCGCGCGCGAGCAGGTCTGGATGAGCCATGGCGACCATGTCGACCGGCTGCCGCCGGGCTTCCGCGCCGTCGGCATCAGCGAGGGCGCGCCCTTCGCCGCGATCTGCGACGAGGCGCGGAACTATTACGGCGTGCAGTTCCACCCCGAGGTCAGCCATACCCCGCACGGCGCGGCGCTGTTGCGCAACTTCACCCGCAACGTGGTCGGTTGCACCGGCGACTGGACGATGGCGGCGTTTCGCGCCCAGGCGATCGCCGCGATTCGCGCCCAGGTCGGGCAGGGACGGGTGATCTGCGGCCTGTCCGGCGGGGTGGATTCCTCGGTCGCCGCGGTGCTGATCCACGAGGCGATCGGCGACCAGCTGACCTGCGTCTTCGTCGACCATGGCCTGTTGCGCGCGGGCGAGGCGCAGGAGGTCGTGACCCTGTTCCGCGACCATTACAACATCCCGCTGGTGCACAGCGAGTCCGCCGACCTCTTTCTCGGCCGGCTGGCCGGCACCACCGACCCGGAAGCCAAGCGCAAGACCATCGGCGCCACCTTCATCGAGGTCTTCGAGGCGGAGGCGAAGGCCGTCGGCGGCGCGGACTTCCTGGCGCAGGGCACGCTCTACCCGGACGTGATCGAGAGTGTGTCATTCCACGGCGGCCCCAGCGTGACGATCAAGTCGCACCACAATGTCGGCGGCCTGCCCGAGCGGATGAACATGAAGCTCGTCGAACCCTTGCGCGAACTGTTCAAGGACGAGGTGCGCGACCTGGGCCGCGAGCTCGGCCTGCCCGAGAGCCTGGTCGGCCGCCACCCCTTTCCCGGCCCGGGCCTGGCGATCCGCATCCCCGGCGAGGTGACGAAGGAGAAATGCGACCTGTTGCGCAAGGTCGACGCGATCTATCTCGACGAGATCCGCAAGGCCGGGCTCTACGACGAAATCTGGCAGGCCTTCGCCGTGCTGCTGCCGGTGCGCACCGTCGGCGTGATGGGCGACCTGCGCACCTACGACCAGGCCTGCGCGCTGCGCGCCGTCACCTCCACCGACGGCATGACGGCGGACGTCTACCCCTTCGACCACGCCCTGCTGGGCCGCATGGCCACCCGCATCATCAACGAGGTCCGCGGCATCAACCGGGTGACCTACGACATCACCTCGAAGCCGCCGGGCACGATCGAGTGGGAGTGAGGCGGCCGTCGCCCGCCGGCGAGGGACGGCCCGGCCGAACGCCGGGTCGGCGCTGACGGCAACCGGTCGGGCGACGACCGACGCGTCGCGGGCCGGCTCACCCAGTGTCGCCGGCGGGCGCGGGGCAGGCACCGTCCACGCACCTGTCCTCCGCGGCCGCTGCGCCGTCGGATGCGATGGTGGCCCGCGCCGAGAGCGAACCGATCAGCACCCCCAGCGCAAGATCGTCGACCTGACCGAAGGCCTGCTCCACGATCCGGCCGTCCGGGGCGATGACGATCGTCGTCGGCGTGCCGCGCATCCCGTAGCGCGTCATCGTGACGGGAAGCGCCTCGCCATCGTCGTGCCGGTCGACCCCGATCGGAAAGGTCAGCCGGTATTCGTGAATGAAGGCTTCGAGCGAGACCGGGGTCATCGCCGCATGATGCTCGAACACCGTGTGCAGCCCGACGATGGCGATGTCGGGGCGGCTTCTGAAAAGGCGGTGCAATCGTTCGGCCTGCGGCAGCGCCTGGGCGACGCAGCCGGGACAGAGCATCTGGAACGCGTGCAGGACGACGATCCTGCCGCGCAGGGCGCCGAGCGAAAGCGGATGCGCGGCGTTGAACCAGCGTGTGACGGCGAGTTCGGGGGCGATGGCGGTCATGCGGGACCTCCGGCTGGGGGGCGCGCGGCGGAGGGCGGTCGCAGGCATTGTCTGCGACCGCCCCTTGCCTCAGGCGGCGCCGCTGAGGCTTACGCCGCTGAGCGCGATGCGGGGGACGTCCACCGGCACGTCCAGGACGAGGTTGACATAGGCGGTGAACAGGTTGAGCGCGACATGGGCGATGATCTCGACGATCGCTTCATCGTCGCAGCCGGCCATGCGCAGCGCCTGTACCCGGCTGCGTGCCGATCTTGCCGTCACCGGGGCCGCCGAACGCGCCCGCGATCCGGTCGGGATTCGGCTTCGCGGCCGGATGCGCCGCTGCTGGCTCGACGAGCTTTACCCGTGCCATAGTCCGGTTTCCTTCTCTTGAGCTTGGAGTGGGATCGACAGGCGGTCCGGCGATGGCAGTCGCCGGGCCGCCCTTCGTTCGGGCGCGCTGTCAGCGTGCCGGAACCACGCGGCCGGGCAGGCTCAGATTGCCCGAAGCGATCTTGAACACATCCTCCACGCAGAGCAGGGGCGCGTGCAGGTCGGCATTGACCTTCAGGCCCGCGGTCACGCCGTCGAATTGCGCGTCCGCCAGTGCGCCGATGCGGTCCAGCGGGACATGCACCTCGACCGCGTCGCCGCCGAGCGCCGTCCGGTATGCCGGACTGTCGATCAGGATCGGTACCCCGGGCCAATCGGGCGGCAGGCGGGGCTTCGCGCCCTGCGGGATGTCCACGACCCTGAGGCCGCCGGGGCAGGCCTTGTCCTGGCTGAGGACGACCCAGTGGGCGTGCCAGCGGTCGCGGTTGGTCGGGTTCTCCGCCCGCGGCGAGGCGTCGTCGAAATCGGGATGGAAGGTCGCGGCGAGCGCGACGATGCCCTGGTCCGGCGCGAAGCCGATATCGGCCGAGTTCAGGCTTGTCGGCCAGACATAGGCATAGACCTTCGATCCCGCGAACCTGCCGGTCGCGTCCGGGGTCGCGGCGCCTGCCGCCGCGCGGACCCGGGTGCGGAAGATGGCATGGCCGCGATCGGTGGTGACCCTGGTCTCGACGATATCGAAGGACGCGTTCAGCGCCTCGTCCTCCGCCGGCGCGATCTCATGTGCCATGGCACCGGCATTCAGGCATAGCAGGACCGTTGCCGCGAGGCCGGCGCCTCGCAGGGTGCGGGATCTCATCTCTTTGTCTCCTTCTCGGGCCGGGTCCGGCTCAGGTCGGACCGGGCTCAGCTGTTGTCGGGGCTTGGAGTGGTGGCCGCGCCGTTTCGAATGCCGTCCAGTTGGCAGACCGGACGGCCGGATCGGCCGCTTCATGTTCGCCACAGTCGAGCCGGAGGTCCCGGTCGCCGACAGCAGCGTTCAGGAAGACGCAATGATGAGGCCGGGGCGCGCCCGGATGGGCGTTCGGCCGGAAGTGACGGCAGCTCACGCACATGCGCTGCACCGGGATCGCACCCGCTTCCTGCAGCGTGCGGATGATCTTGATCTGCGCGAGCAGCAGGTTCGCCTGTTCGGCCGGGTCGAGCGCCGCGAGCGCGTTCCGGACCTGCGAGCCGGCCTGTGCGACCAGCCTGCCGATCCGTCTGCCCTCCTCGGTGACGCGGACGCGGGCCGCCCGTGCATCGGCCGGGTCGGGCGAGCGGGTCACCAGCCCCTTGCGGTCCAGCGCGGCGAGCGTGTCCGCAACGGTCGGAGGCGCCACCGCCATCTGCGCAGCGATCTCCTTGGCGCGCAGGCCCTGCTTCTGTCCCGAAAGCAGGGCCAGGACCTGAGCCTGGGTCGGGTTGACCCCGATGGCGCCGCAGGCAGCCCAGAGGTCGGCGCGCAGCACCAGGGCGATGCGCTCGAACCCCTCGCGGAGCCGGGTCGGGACGGAATCGGGTGCCTCTGCTTGATCCATGAGGATATTAATAGGACTCCTATTTAAAATGGTCAAGCTGGCATTGGCCGCTGCCCGGCGGCGGGCCGTCTTCGAGATCTCAGGGCAGCAGCACCGCCTTGCCGATGACGTTCCGCTCCTGCACCCGGCGCAGTGCTTCCGCCGCCCGTTCCAGCGGCAGTTCGGCATCGACGACGGGGTGCAGGCGGCCCTGGTCGAACAAGGCGAACAGGTCGGCGAACAGGGTGCGGACGCGGGCGCGCAGGGCCGGCGGGGCCTGGGTCTTGCCCCAGGCCATGTAGTAGCCCCAGTAGAGGCCGATCAGGCTGAGATTCTTCACCAGCAGGATGTTGCCGGGCACCTGCGGGATCCGGCCGGAGGCATAGCCGATGGTCAGGATGCGGGCCAGCGGTGCCACGCAGCGCAGGGACTGGTCGAACAGGTCGCCGCCGACCGGGTCGAAGACGACATCCGCGCCGCTGCCGCCGGTCAGGTCCAGCACCGGATCGCGGATCGGGCCGGCGCGATGGTCGATGACATGTGCGGCACCATGGGCGCGGGCAACCGCGGCCTTCTCCGGGCTGCCGGCGGTGGCGATCACGCGGGCGCCCAGGGCGGCGCCGATCTCCACCGCGGCGAGGCCGCTGGCGCCGCCCGCGCCATGGACCAGCAGGCTCTCCCCCCGCTGCAGCTGCGCCCGCCAGGCCAGCGCGCAATAGGCCGTGGCGTAGATCGTGGGGAAATGGGTCGCGGCCGCGAAGCCGAGGCCATCCGGAATGCGGAAGACATTGCCGGCGGCGGCGACGGCCTGTTCCGCGAAGCCGCCGGAGGGCAGGCCGGCGCAGACCCGGTCGCCCGGTCGCAGGCCGTGGCCGCCTTCGTCGGACAGCTCCGTGACGATGCCGGCGATCTCCGTGCCCGGGGTAAAGGGCAGGCCGGGGCGGTTCTGGTGCCGGCCTTCGAGCACCAGCAGGTTGGCGAAGCTGACCCCCGCCGCCTTCACCGCGATCCGCACCCCGCCCGGCAGCATCGCCGGCGGTGCGACATCCTCCAGCGCCAGCGCGTCGATGCCGCCGAGGCTGTGGGCGCGGACCGCGCGCATCAGTCCGGGTCCCGGTCGTTGGCGGCGGCGCCGTGACGGCCGGCCCCGGCGGCGAAGCGGGCTGCGCCGGCCTGCGCCTCCAGGCGCTTGGCCGCCGCGGCCAGCGCCATCTCCTGGGCGAAGGCGTCGGGCAGGGACAGGTCCCATTGCCGGATCGCGGATTGCCGGTCGGAGCGCATGGCGATCTGCGGGAAGGCGGCGATCTCATGCGCCATCGCCACCGCCATGGCCAGCGTCTCGCCGGCCGGCGCCAGGCGGTCGGCCAGGCCGATCGCCACCGCCTCCGCCGCGCCGACCTTGCGGCCGGTCAGCAGCATGTCGAGCGCGCGGCCGGCGCCGACCAGCCGCGGCAGGCGCACCGTCGTGCCATCGCTCATCGGCACGCCCCAGCGCCGCGACAGGACGGCGAAGGTGGCGCCTTCCTCCGCCACCCGCAGGTCGCAGCGCAGCGCCACGCCGAGCCCGCCGGCGCAGGCAAAGCCCGCCACCGCCGCGATCAGCGGCTTGGAGAGGATGTCGTGGCAGGGCCCGTCCGGGTCGCCCGCCCAGGCGCGGTAGGCGTGGCCGGCGGCCAGCGCCTTGAGGTCTGCGCCGGCACAGAAATGGCCGCCGGCACCGGTCAGGACGCAACAGAGCAGGCCCTCGTCGGCATCGAAGGCGCGCAGGGCGCGGGTCAGCGCGTCCGCCGTCTCGTTGTCGAGCGCGTTGCGCACCTCCGGCCGGTCGATCGTGACGATCGCGACCGGGCCGTCGGTCTCGAATCTCAGCTTCGCCGTACCGGTGTCGAACGCCATGCCCGTCCCTCCCGTTCGTGATCCCACGCGCCGCTATGGTGCCGCCATGCTCTGGTCCGCCGATGCCAGGACGAGGTCCGGCGGTTCCGGGTCGATCTCCTCCTGCTCCAGATGGCGTGCCGCGTCCGAGGCAAGAAAGGCCGCGAGCCCGGCGACGGCGCTGTCGCTGTCCGCCAAACTGCGCAGGCCGGGGGCAGGGGCCGCGGCAGTGCCGCGGGCGGCGGTTGCGCGGTCCATCAGGTGCGGGTGCAGCGGCCGCTCCAGCGCGGCTTCCAGGCAGCGAAAGATGCGCAGGCCCCAGGGGTCGATATCGCCCCAGTGGAAGAACGGCACCGCCGGCGGCAGCGCCGCCTCCAGCCGCGCGACCAGGGCCTGCACGGCCCGCGACGGAAAGCCGCCGCAATAGAGGATCAGGCCGTCATCCGCGATCTCCCGCGCCTGGCGGTTGAAGCTCGCGAAATTCTCGATGGACAGCAGATAGGCGGGCGCGGCGCGGCAGGACAGGGCCTCCACCTGTTCCGGCGCCAGGGCCGCATAGGGTCGGAGCGACGTCAGGTCGACCGGACCGCCTTCCGCCTCGATGACCACCGGTCCGCGCAGGCAGATCGGCGCCGGAAACTTGCGAATACCCAGCTCCTCGAGCAGGGCTGTCGGATCCGCATCCTCCAGCCCGTTGAGGCGGCCCAGGACCTGCGCCACCCGGCCCGCCTGCCCCTTGCGCTCCAGCGCCTTGCTATCGCCGGCCGCCCGGCGGCAGAAGGTGCGCTGGTCGACGTCCTGGTGCAGCCCGTCGAGCCAGCCGCAGAGCAGGCGCAGGAAGCTGCCGGCGGTGTCCCGGTCGAAGGGCGCGATGCCGAACGGCGCGCCGAGGCGGGCCCAGCCGGCCGCCAGTTCGTCGGGGATCGCGGCGATAGCCGGCTCCCGGCCGGCGACCAGGGTGTGCAACTCCTGTACCGCCCTGGCGGCGCGGGAAGCGGCCGGCTCCCGGCCGAGATGGCGGTAGAGCCGGTCCGGATCGATCAGCCGGACACGGGCGATTTCGTGGCGGTCCAGGGGCCCGCTTCCCCGTTCGACAGTGACGGCACCGGTCGCTGCTGCGCGGGCCAGGGCCTCGTCGAACGCCTGCTGCGCGGCATGGCTGTCCATCGCCTCGTAGTCGGGATGGGCAATGACCGCGGACCGGCGGCCGGGCTGGCTCTCGCAGATGTCCAGCATCCACGACAGCAGGGCCGCCGGATCGGCGAAGCGCCGCACGCTCATTCGGCGGCCCGGCTGTCCGGCCCGGGATCGACGGGGGCGGGATCGACAGGGGCGGGATCCACGGGGGCGGGGTCGACGGGGGCAGGATCGGCGCCGCCGGTCGACGATGCCGGCGCATCCGCGGTCTTCGCGGCGATCGCCAGCAGCTGCTCGCGGCTGAGGGTGGAGGGGTCCTCGCGCTCCACCGCTGCCCGCAGCGCCGGCCCGGGGGCATAGCTCTCGACCTGGGCGCGGTCGCCGCTGCGCCAGACCTCGTGGATCCTGTCCATCCGCGAGACCAGCGCGGTCTGGCCGCTGAGCGGCGCCGCGACCACCGGCTGCAGGCCGATGGCGGTGAAAAAGTCGAGCATGCGGCGCTGGTTGTTCGGGTCCATCTTGGAGAAGGCCTCGTCGAACAGGGCGAGGCCGGCGCCGCCGCTGCGCGGCGCCCGGGCGCCACGATAGGAGGCGGCCAGCGCCGCCCCCATGGCAATGTAGAACGGGGTCTGGCTTTCCGCACCGGAGCCGGTCCCCTTCCGCGACTGGAAGGAGACCCAGCGGTCTGTGCCGACCTGGGCGCTTTCCAGCCAGAATACCCAGTAGTTGCGGTAATCCTCGAAGCCGGCGGCGTCGACCTCCTCGGAAAGCAGCAACCGCTTCACGCTCTCCACCGCGGGGGTCAGGCGGTCGCCGCCCTGCGCGCGGTCGTCGAACAGCGACATCAGGCCGTTCGGATCCTCTGCGGCACGCTCCGCCAACTGCATCACGCCTTCATACTCCGCGGCGACCCGCTGGCGGAAGCGATAGCGCTCCTGGTGGAAGTGGCGTGGCCGGAGGATTGCGTTGATGCGATCGATCTCCTGCCGGACGATCTCCATCCGGTCGCGCACGGCCGCCACGAACTCGGTCTGGAAGACCTTGCTCATCTCCTCCGCGGCCCGCGCCATCTGGCTTTCATACTCCAGCAGGCTGTGCCCTTCGAGATAGCCGATGCGGGCGCGGATCCGGTCGTCGGCCTCCGCCACCGACATGCGCGCGCTCTGCAGTTCCTCTGCCTGCGGGGTTGCGATCTTGCGGCGATACTCGTCGACCCGGCTCCAGAACGCGTCGCGCGCGGCCTCCGCAACGCTCTGCCGCTGCCCCCGTCGCTGCTGCGCCTCGTGCGCCAGCACCTTCGGCTCGTCGCGCAGGCGGGACAGCCGCTCGCGGAACTGCCGGCGCATCTGCGGCCGGCCGGGCAGGCGCAGCCCGGCGCCGTCGGGAATGGTCCGCTCCGCCTGCTTCAGCTGTTCCAGCCGGAACCGGTAGCAGAGCAGGGAGCCGGGATAGTCCTCGCCCCGGCCCAACTCCGCCTGCGCGGCTGCGGCATCGTTCTCGGCCTTCAGTTTCGTGGCCAGTGCCGCGTCGCGCTCCTCCCGCAGCGCGGCGATGCGGACGGAGAGATCCGCGGCTTCCGCCTGCCAGTCCGGGGCGATGCTGCCCTCGATCTTGCGCCGCTGTGCCGCCAACGTCTCCAGTCGCGCCTCGGCCAGGCCACGTGCCTCGTCCAGCAGGTCGACCGGGCGGCGGCGGCCGGCGCCGGCCTCCAGCAGGCGGCGCAGCGTATCGGCAGCGGCCTGGTGCTGCCGGAACGCGCCCGCCGCATGCCGCACCTCGGCCTGCAGGCGTTCCATTTCCGTCGCGAGATGGCTCTCTGCGGCGGCGCCGACCTCGCGCCCCAGTAGCGGCGGGCCGCGGAAGCCGAGCCGGCGCACGCTCAGGCCGTCGTCATAGTAGCAGTCCCGCATGATCGCGCGTCCGGGCGCGCGCAGGGCCTCGACCGTGTCGGCCAGCCGCACCTCGCCGATGCGCCGGCGCAGATAGCCGGCGACGAGCGGGTCGTCGGAAACCACGATCGCCGCCATGCTGCCGGGGTCGGGCGGGCCCTGCGGCGCCGCCACCTTGTCGGTGCGGGCGACCCGGCAGCGGCGGAAGCGCTCGCCCTGCCGGCGCCAGAAGCGGATCGCCGGCTCCACCTGCGACGGCGGCAGGATGATCGCCTCGCGCTCCGCGCCGAGCAGGGCCTCGGCGGCGTCGCGCCAGCCCTTGTCGGTGACGGAGACGAGCGCGCAGAGCACTTGCGGCGCCAGCCCCTCGCCCTGCAGCGCCTGCATGAAGTCGGCGGTCTCGCGGCCGATCGGCGCCTGGCCGCCGCGCAGCCGCTGCAGCATCTCCCGCCCCTGGTCGAAACCCTGCTGCGCCTGTTCCATCGCCGCGGCGGCGCGACGCGCCTCCCGCTCCAGATGCTCCGCGGCGGCTGTGCTCTCCTTCGCTGCGGCGATGTCGTCGATGGCGCGGCGGAGCGCGCCGGGCGAGCGCGGGAAGTCGGCCGGATCGGCGCCGGCCAGGTCCTCCAGCCCGGCCAGCCGCTCCGCCAGGCCGGTGAGGCGGGCGGCGCCGGCCAGCAGGCCAGACCGCGCCGCCAGGGCCGCGGCGGCGCAATCCTGCCGCCAGAGGTCGAGCTCCCGCTGCGTATCCTCGCGTTCGCGGCGGGCATCCTTTTCCTGCAAGCCGATGCTTTGCAGCTGGCCGGCGGCGCTCTGCGCGATCTTTGCCTGGATGTCCTGCTGCGCGGCCTCGGCCTCGCGCAGCTCCGCATCGCCGCGGTCCAGGTCCTCCGCGGCGCGCGCCGCCTCCGCGCGCTTCGCGGCCATCCGCGTCCGGTTGCGCCGCAGCAGGCGCCAGGTCTGCTGAACCTCGGCGCGGCGCATCGTCCAGCCTTCCGCGAACCAGCCAGCCAGGGCCTCGAAATGGCGCTCCGCCTCCCGCGCCGCTTCCTGCAGCAGGCCGATCTCGATGCGGATCAGCTTGATGTGGCGGTCCACCTCCCGGTAGGTGGCGATGGCGGTGCGCAGCTGGGCGATGCCGATCGGCTTTTCGGGCAGCAGGAACTGCTTCACGAACTGGTCGTCGCTGTTGACCTGGCGATAGGCGACGGTCTTCACGAACGGCTTGGCGAAGACCGATGGCTGCGGGCTGCGGCCGCCGGCATTCAGCGCCTTCATCCATTCGCCGACGAAGCGTTCCGGCCCGGTCGGGGTGAGGAAGGCGCCGCCGGGCCGGGCCGCCACCTTGCGGGCGATATGCCGGGTGGCGTTCTCCCAGTCCCGCGGCAGCAGGAACCGCGCACCGTCCTCCTGCGCTTCCTCGACGAAGTCCGGCAGGCCGAGCGCCAGGCCCTTCACGATGAACAGGCTGCTGCGGTCCGTCGGGTCGCCCAGGCTGGCGACGAGATTGAGCCCGAAGGTGACGTCGTGGCCGGTCTCCTCGTCCCTGAAATGCAGGGCGATCCAGGTCACGGCGCTGTCGCGCAGCGGCGGCTGCTCGGGCGCGACCATGCCCAGGCAGTAGCTGCGGACGGTGCGCCGGCTCCGCTCGTCGCCGGCCGCGCGGTTCAGCTCCTGCCATCTGCCGTGATTGCCGAGCATCGCGACCTGGATCGCGTCCAGCAGGGTCGACTTGCCACTGCGATTCTCGCCGATCACGGCGGTGAGCCGGGAAAAGGGCAGCTCCAGCGGCTCGAAATTGTGCCAGTTGACCAGGACAAGATGGTTCAGCAGGTACATCAGGGCGCCTCCTGTTCCGGCCCGGGCGCCGGCGCCGCATCGTCGGAACCTTCCGGTGCCATCGCGTCCAGCGCGCGCTCCTCCTCTCCGGCGAACTGGCGCAGCGCCTCCCGCACATCGGCTGAGACGACCAGCTTGATCACCGGCCGGATGAAGACCTCGAAATCCAGGCTCTCCTCGTCGGCCTCGCCGACCGCGACGATGCCGCGCCGGCGTGCCTCGGCCAGGAGTTCGCGGAACTCGGAATCCTTCATCCGCTCGCGCCCCAGCAATGTCGCATAGCGGTCGAACAGCTCGCCGGTATCGGTGCGCACGACCGCGCCCTGTTCGACCTCGCCGATATTGATCTTCTCCTGATAGACCAGGGCGGCGACCAGCAGCAGCAGGGTCTCCGCCTGGCGCATGCGGGGCAGGGCGCTCGCCAGGTCGGGATAGAGCCCGGCATCGGGCAGAAGGCCCACCCACTGCTCGCGCTCGTTGCGGACCAGGCGGCGGCCTATGGCGTCGAACAGCCCCTCGAAATAGCGCCAGTACCTGTCGTCGACCAACAGGTGGTAGTGCTGCGCGGCGCCGCGGTCGGCGGCGTGCAGGAACTGGCGGTCGAGCAGGGCGGCGGCGGCGCGGCGCAGCTTCCGGTCGTCATGCCCGGCCGCCTCCAGTTCCAGGAGTTCATGCAGGATGCTCATGGCGCCGCACCGCCGGCCGCCGCGGGCGCCGGCCGCTGGCGATCCGGACCGCGCCGGAGGGCGAAGTTCGGGCATTCGATCCAGGCGCTGCTGTGCAGTCCCGGCGCCTCCGCCACAAGGAAGCGGCCGTCCAGCAGCGCCGGGCCGGCATGGCGCCGTCGCCGCAGCTCGTCGAACAGCAGGAAATCCTCCAGGGTCTCGAGCCGGATCGACCTGGCCTCGATCGCGCTGCCGGCGGGGACGCAACGCTCCAGGAAGGCGGCGAGCTCGGCATCGCTGCGCGGCGCGAACAGCCGGGCGAAGCGGCGCGCCAGGCTGCGGTAGACGTCTTCCGCCGGATCGCGGCTGACCGGGGCGATGCGCTGTGGCGCAACCGGTGTCCGCGCGGCACGCGGCTGTGCCGCGAGTTCGGCTGACCATGGCCTGTCGTGGCGCGGCAGGGCGCAGGGCCAGTCCGCCAGCGGCAGACCGGCGGCCTCGCGCCGCTCCGCGATGGCATCCAGCCGGCGGATCAGGTCGGCCACCTCCGACGAGAAGCTGTCGTCGGCGCGCTCCATGTAGCGGACCGTGTTGCGCAGCCGTTCCTCGAGCCGGGCGCGGAAGGCATTCAGCCGGCCCATGAAGTCGTCGACCGAGGCGAAGGTGCTCTCGATGTCCGACAGATGGCCCTCCACCGCCAGCCAGGCCTCTGCCTCGTCCGGCGCGATGCTGGCCTGGACGTACTTTCGGGCGAGGTCCTGTCGCCGCTCCTCGTGATGGCGCAGGTCGTCCACCGTGCGGAGGATTTCGTGCCGGTGATGGTAGGGATGGTCGCTGGTCAGGACGGCGCGAAAGTCCACGATCACCACCCGCTCGACGAACTCGTCGATGAAATGGCGCAACCGGTCCTCCAGGTCGCCGCTGGTCATCAGGGAGCGTTCGACATCGCGCAGCGAGGCGTGGATGGCGCGCAGCCGCCGGACGAAGCCGGTGGCGCTCTCCGCCGCCCGCGGCAGGGCCAGCAGCGACCGCTCCTCGCCGTCGTGGATGGCGCGGACCGCGGTCCGGATCTCCGCCACGACACCGGCGAAGAGCTGCGACAGGCCGGCCTCGATCGCGACCAGTTGCTCCGCCAGCGCCATGGCGGCGGGTGGCATCTCGACCTGGGTGTTGAAGCCGAACGGCTCCTCCACCAGCCAGCCGGTCGCCAGCATCCGGGCATAGACATGATTGCTGCGCTGGCCGATCGGATCGTTGGCCTGGCCGCCCGCAGCCTGCCGCCGGATCCGGTGGCGGCCGAGCCTGCGTGCCGGTGGCGGCAGTTCCGCCAATGTCTCCTCATCCGCCCAGAGCGCAGCATTGCCGCGCACCGTTTCGGCGATGTGGAGCAGGACGTCCTGGCGGAACGGGCTGGCGAAGCTGCTGCCGCTGAAGAACTCCCTGTACAGGGAGGAGATCACGCAGGCGTAGAGATGCCGGTTGCTGCCCGAGAACAGCAGGAATGTGTCCTCATGCAGTCGGCCGAAAAGGGGCATCCGTCGCACCTGCCACGCGTTCGATCATCCGGGTACAGCCGTATCCTGGATCGACAGTTTCGCCGCACTGCATGGCACTCCGCGACCGCGAGATCAACTTCGAAGCGGGCGCCAGGCTGATCTGTCCAGCCGGCCCGCAGGTCGCGGGATCAGTGCAGGCGTCTGCGTCAGATCGCGCCGGCGAACAATGCAGAGATCACCTCACTCAATTCGTTCTTCAGTCGGTCGATCGTTGCTTCGCTTTCCAGGGGGGGCCTGCCAGAGGTTTGTGAAGACGGTTCGCTCGAAGTCCGTGACGGCGCCGACGCGGCCCGGCCATACCTCCACGATCCGCCCTATCGAGGGCGCGATGCTGTCCTATCACGCCGTTGCCGACATCCACACCAACCCCTTCGAGTTCGGCATGGATCGGCTGGTCGACCTCGACGGCGGCTTCGACTTCATCGGCAAGGCGGCGCTGCGGCACATCCGCGCCGAAGGCGTCTGTCGCCGGCAGGTCGGCCTGCGCCTGGACGGCCCGCGCTTGCCGGGGCGAACACCACCTTCTGGCTGGTCCATGACGGTGGTCGGATCATCTGCGAGGTGACATCGGCCGTCCATACGCCGCGGCTCAAGGAGAACAATGCCCTGGCCATGGTCGCCACCGAATGCGCGGCGACTGGCACCGGACTGCAGGTCGAGATGCGCGCCGGACCCGTGCCGGCGCAGGTGGTGGAGAAACCGGTCTTCGCCCCGCGCAAGCGCCTCGCCACCGGGTAGGGCAGGGGCCATCGGCGCTGCGACGTGCCTGCAGGCGGGGACCGGCTATCCGCCTGGCGAGGCAGTCCACCGGCACAGCTACCCCGCCGGTCCCGGCCGCTGCCGTACCAGGACGAAGCGCTGCGCCAGGATCAGGGCGAGGCCCAGGCCGATGCCGGCCAGGTCGGTGCGCCAGCCGCCCTCGATCATCAGCAGGCCGGCCGCCAGCAGGCCGGCGCGCACTACCGGATGGGCGGGGCCCAGCAGCCAGCCCTGCACGGCGGCGGAGAGCAGGTAGACGCCGACGATGGCGGTGGCGCCGACATGCAGGATCTGCGGGATCGAGCCCTGCAGCAGCATCGCGTCGGAATAGAAGAACATGTAGGGCACGATGAAGGCGGCCAGGCCGATGCGGAAGCTTTCCACGCTGGTCTTCATCGGGTCGGAGCCGGCCAGCGCGGAGCCGGCATAGGCGGCCAGGGCCACCGGCGGGGTGATGGCCGACATCACCGCGAAATAGAAGATGAAGAAATGCGCCGTCAGCGGCTCGACGCCGAGATTGATGATGCCCGGTGCGATCACGCTGGCCGCCACCGCATAGGCTGCCGTGGTCGGCATGCCCATGCCCAGCACGATCGACACGCACATGGCGAAGACCAGGGCCAGGAGCTGGCTCTGGTCGGCCAGGGTCAGCAGCGCGGCGGAAAAGCGCGAGCCGATTCCGGTCAGCGCGATGACGCCGACGATGATGCCGGCGGCGGCGCAGACAGCCACCAGCTGCAGGCTCATCCGCGCGCCCATCTCCAGCGCATGCAAGATCAGTCGCGGCCCCATCCGGTGCGGGGTCAGCCAGGAGACGACAACGGCAGTGATCATCGCCAGGGTGCCGCAGCGGATCACCGAATAGCCGGCGAACAGGGCGACGATCAGCACCAGGATCGGGGTGAACAGATAGATCCGGCGCAGGAGCAGGCCGAGCCGCGGCAGGTCCTTGCGCGGCAGGCCGGTCATGCGGTGCTTCTGCGCCGCCAGGTCGACCATGAAATAGACCGAGGCGAAATAGACGATCGCCGGCACGACCGCCGCATAGACGATCTCCAGATAGGGGATGCCGGTGATCTCCGCCATGATGAAGGCGCCGGCGCCCATGATCGGCGGCATGATCTGCCCGCCGGTCGAGGCCGCGGCCTCGACCGAGGCGGCGGTCTGCGGCCGGTAGCCGACCCGCTTCATCAGCGGGATGGTCAGGCTGCCGGTGGCCACGACATTGCCGGCGGAGGTGCCGTTGATCATTCCCATCAGGCCGGAGGCGAAGACCGCCACCTTGGCCGGGCCGCCGCGGCGATGGCCGGCCACGGCGAAGGCGACATTGACGAAATACTCGCCCACCCGGCTGGCCTGCAGGAAGGCGGCGAAGATCACGAACAGGATGATGTAGGTGGAAGAGATGGCGATCGGCGCGCCGAGAATGCCATTGTCGGTGAAGATGTAGGTGAAGAAGCGCTTCACGTCATAGCCGCGATGCTCCAGCAGGCCGGGCAGCCATGGGCCGAGAAAGGCATAGGCGACGAAGATGCCGGCGATCACCACCAGCGCCAGCCCGGCGAGCCGCCGGGTCAGTTCGGCGATCAGCAACACCCCGGCGATCGCCGCCCACATGTCGCCGGGCAGGGCCATCGGCATGCCGGCGCGCAGCTGCAGCTGGCGGGCGAAGAAGATGATGTAGCCGATGGCGGCGGCGCTGGCGATCGCCAGCAGGATGTCGACCGGCGCCATGCGGCCGCGCCGGCGGTCCGGGAACAGCCAACCATGCAGGATCGCCAGCGCGGTGCCGGCGGCGAGCGGCAAGCCGAAGCTGGCAAGTGCCCAGCCCGGCGGCCGCTGCGCCAGGGCGAGCAGCCAATTGCCCCAGATCGCGGCGACCATAGCCAGGCCATAGAGGATGCCGGCGCCAGCGAGCGCCAACAGAAGACGGTCCGCCAGCGCCCGCCGGGCGGCGCCCCCGCCGGGCATGTCCCCGCCCGCCTCTCTCGTGGTCGCGGCGGCGAAGATCAGGAAGCCCAGGACCATGCCGCCGCCCAGATGGGCGAGGCGATAGGCCCAGGTCTCCAGCGGCCAGAGGTTCAAGACGACAAGATGGAAGACCGCATAGGCGACGCAGCCCGTCGCGATGACATGGGCGGCGCTGCCGGTGAGCATCCGCTGGTTGCCGGCCTGCGCCTCCGCGTCGACGGCGGCGGCGGTCTGCGCCGCGACATTGCTGCCGTCCTCCGGGGGCCGGTCCGGTCCCCTGTTCTCGTCCGGCCGGCCGTTCCCGTCCCGTCCGTCGTTCCCGTCCGGGCCTGACACCGGCTCGGTCCGTCTCGGTTCGTCTGTCATTCAGCGATCGATCCGGCCGGTCGAAGCGGCGGGCGGGGCAGGGCCCCACCCGCCGGCGATACTGTTCTTGCGCGATATCGCGCGATCAGCGCAGCTCGGGCGCGATGGTATAGCCATTCTCCTCGAACCAGCGGGCGGCACCGGGGTGGAACGGCATGAAGCTGTTCTTGTCGAAGTTTTCCGGAAGGGTTTCCTTCGCGGCGGCGTGGTTCTGCTTCATCCGCTCCGGATTTTCCATCGCCATTCTGGTGATCTCGTAGGCCAGGCTGTCCGGCATGGCCTCGCCCGCGATGGCGAAGTTCCACAGGGAGACGGTCTCCAGCGGCTCGGGCTGATCCTCATAGGTGTTGGCGGGGATGGTGAAAGGCGCCATTGCCGGCTCGGCGGCGATGAAACGCTTGCGTTCCGCATCGGTCATGCTCAGGAACACCACGTCGTTCTCGACCGCGAGCTGGCTATAGGCGCCGGTCGGCAGGCCGGCGGCATAGACGAAAGCGTCGATCAGCCCGTCCTTGAGCTGGCTTGCGGTGTCGCTGCCGCCGGCATTGCTGATCTTCACGTTCATGCCCGCGGCGTCGAAATAGCGGGTCCAGTAGGTGGCCGAGGTGCCGCCTGCCGGGCCGACGCCAACCCGCTTGCCTTCCAGGTCGGCGAAGGACTTGATGCCGGATCCCGCAAGCACCGCCGCCTGCAGCGGCGTCTGGTACATCGGGAACAGGGCGCGGACAGCCCGATGCTCCACATCGGGCATCAGCGGGCTCTTGCCGGTCCAGGCATCATAGGCCGGGCCCATGGTGACGAAACCCATATTGTGGTCGCCGGTCTGCACCAGGGTGACGTTCTGCACCGGCCCGCCGGTGATCTCCACGCTGGCGTTGAGGTCCAGCGCCTCGTTCAGCATGGTGGCGAAGCCGCTGCCATAACTGAAATAGGTGCCGCCCTGGCTGCCGGTGCCGATCACCAGGCTGTCGGGCCAGCCGTCGCGATCCTGCGCGGCGGCGGGGGACAGGGTGGGTGTGGCCAGGGCCGCAGCGCAGGCCAGGGTCGCGGCCATCTGTGCAAGACGCTTCATTTCCGAATCCTCCCGGTACGGATTATGCCGCAGTCTTTCCGACCGCCGGCTGTTGCAGACACGCTAAGCGCCGCGGTACGGATGCCTCAACTGCCGACAGATTATATAAATATTTGATATGAATGCCGATCAGGCCGAGGCGGCGTAGCTGTCCAGATTGCGGTCCAGGACCGCCATCAGCAGGTCGCGGGTCGGGTCGCGGACCCCGCGCAGCCAGGCGGCGGAGAGCTGCAGGCTGTAGGCCGGCGCCTCGGCCGCGAAGCGCAGCGGCACGAAGCGCACCCCGGCCACTGCCAGGCGCGACGCCCAGCGCGGCACGATGGCGATGCCGATGCCGGTGCTGACCAGGTTTACGATGGTCTGCTTTTCATCGGCGATCTGCGCCACCCTGGCGGTGAGGCCGGATTGCAGGAACAGCTTCATCGTCAGGTCGTGGCTGTGCGGGCGCGAGCGGCGGTCGGGCACGATCAGCGGTTCCTCGGCCAGCTCCTCCACCCGCAGGCTGTGCCGCCGCGCCAGCCGATGGCCCTCGCTCAGCGCCACCACCGCGGTTTCCGGGAACAGCATGCGAAAGGCGATGCGCCGGTCGCGCACCTCCGGCGGTCGCACGAAGGCCATGTCCAGCCGGCCCGAGAGCAGCTTCGGCAGCAGGCGGATGGTCTTCTGTTCCAGCAGCTCGATACGGATGCCGGGATGCTCCTGCCGGAAATGCGGCAACAGTTGCGGCAGCAGGCCGGCGGCGACGCTGTCGATGGCGCCGACCCGCAGCACCCGCGCCTGCGCCCGCACCCGCTCCCGCTCCCGGAAGGCGAGCTCCAGCCGGTCGGCCCGCAGCAGCAGGTCGCGCGCCTCCTCTACCAGCTCCGCGCCGGCATCGGTCAGCCCGACATTGCGGGTGGTGCGCGCCACCAGCGGGGTGCCCAGATGCTCCTCAAGCAGGCGCAGATGCCGGCCGAGCGAGGCGGGCAGCATGTCGAGTGCCTGTGCGGCACGGCCGAAATGCAGTGCATCGGCCACAGCGACGAAGCATCTGAGCTGAAGCAGGTTCACCCACCTCTCCAATCATTGCAATTATTTATATAATGTACGGCAAATTGCCTGCCTTGCAACGATGCGCCAGAAGTGGTGCGCACCGGTCCGGCACATGGCCGGGCGAAGGGAAGGACAGGGCGTCATGCGCAGATACAGGATTGCGGCGATCCCCGCCGACGGGATCGGCCCGGAGGTGATCGCCGCCGGGGAGGCCGTTCTGGCCGCGCTGGCGGACCGCCTGGGCGACCTGGCCTTCGAGGTGGAGCATTTCGACTGGGGCTCCGACCATTACCGCAGGCATGGCGTGATGATGCCTGCCGACGGGCTGGAGCGGCTGAAGCCGTTCGACGCGATCTATTTCGGTGCCGTCGGCGCGCCGGACATTCCCGACCATGTCACCCTGTGGGGGCTGCGCCTGCCGATCTGCCAGGGTTTCGACCAGTACGCCAATGTGCGGCCCACCCGGATCATCCCGGGCATCGCCTCGCCGCTGCGCGGGGTGGGGCCGGGCGACCTTGACTGGGTGATCGTGCGGGAGAACTCGGAAGGCGAATATGCCGGCCATGGCGGCCGCGCGCATCGCGGCCTGCCGGAGGAGGTGGCGACGGAAACGGCCATCTTCACCCGGGTCGGTGTCACCCGGATCATGCGCCATGCCTTCGCCCTGGCGCAGGCGCGGCCGCGCAAGCTGCTGACCGTGGTGACCAAGTCGAATGCCCAGCGTTACGGCATGGTGATGTGGGACGAGATCGCGGCGGAGATGGCGCAGGAATTTCCCGACGTCACCTGGGACAAGATGCTGGTCGATGCGATGACCGTGCGGATGACCCTGAAGCCGCAGTCCCTGGACACCATCGTGGCGACCAACCTGCATGCCGACATCCTGTCGGACCTGGCCGGGGCGCTGGCCGGCAGCCTGGGCGTGGCGCCCACCGCAAATATCGACCCGCAGCGGCGCTTCCCGTCGATGTTCGAGCCGATCCACGGCTCCGCCTTCGATATCACCGGCAAGGGCATCGCCAATCCGGTGGCGAGCTTCTGGACCGCCGTGCAGATGCTGGACCATCTGGGTGAGCCCGCTGCCGGCGCGCGCCTGATGCGGGCGGTGGAGCAGATCTGCGCCGCCGGCATCCTGACCCCCGATGTCGGCGGCACCGCCACCACAGCGGAGGTGACGGAAGCCGTGATCGGTGCCATCCGCGGCACCAACAGCTAGGGTCCGCCGCCGCGGGCGTCGCCGGGGCCCCCGCAGGTGGGCGTCGCCCGGGGGCGCGACGGTCGCCACCGGACTGTGCCGGAGCGCCGGCTAGCCTGTGGCTGTGAAACGCGCCATCGTCACCGGCGGTGCCGGGCTGACCGGCACCGGCATCTGCTCGGCGCTGGTCGCGGCCGGGTGGGAGGTTGCGTCCTTCGACCTGGAAGCCGGACCGGCCGGCGGTCGCGCGCTCGTCTGCGACATCGCCGACGAGGCCTCGGTTGCGGCCACCTTCGCCGACCTGTCAATGGCAGACTGGCGGCGAGGGCGGCGCGATCGTCAACATCGCTTCGACCCGCGCCTTCATGTCGGAGCCGGACAGCGAGCCCTGATACCCGGCAAACACCCGGCACTTGAGATCGGTCGGCAGCGGCGATCATCGATTACCCGACCGGGTAGTCCGCCTTGCGGGGACATCGACCAACGGCATGACGGTCGACGCCTCCGCCTTCGACCAAGGCCTGTCGGGCGATGTGGACACCCGCACCATCAACAATGTTCGTGGCATGGAGCGGGTGACCTGCGCCGTCACCTTCGGATCATCGGGCACGATCGAGCGGAAACAGGAGCAGGGTTGCATCAAGCACAGACCGACGCGTTACCGCTCCGCGACAGCCTCGATATATCCTACCCTCCCTGCAATGACAGAGCAGGGGAGGAGTCGGCCATGTCGGCATTCCGGCCGTTCGAGGCGCAGCTTGCGCATTACCTGAAGCGCCCGCATGAGGGGCCGCCGGACGGGCCGGTGCCCATGGCTGCCGACTGGCGGGCCGTTGATTTCGCCGATGAGGGCGCCCAGCGCCCGGACCTGTCGGCAGCGCAGGTCGCGGCGCTCAGCGATGCGGTGGACCGCGCCATGGCCGCGGGGCGGCCGATGACCGAGGTCTCGGCGGAGAGCCTGCCGGTGCCGGAACTGGCGGGGCTCGCCGCCGACCTGCGGGCGCGCCTGGAGGACGGCATCGGCTTTGCCGTGCTGCGGGGGCTTCCGGTGGCGGACTGGGGCGAGGCCAAATCGGCCTATGCCTTCTGGACCCTCGGGCACCAGATCGGCCTGCCGGGCGGGCAGAACCCGCAGGGCGACCTGCTGGGCCATGTCCACGATCTGGGCGAGATGCGCGACAATCCCCTGGTCCGGCGCTATCGCACCGCGGGCAATATCGACTTCCACTGCGATGCCGCCGATGTGGTCGGGCTGCTCTGCCTGCGGACCGCCAAGACCGGCGGGCAGAGCCGGATCGCCAGTTCCGTGGCGATCTTCAACGCGCTGATGGCGGAGGATCCGGCGCTGGCCCGCCGCCTGTTCGAGCCGGTGCCGCTGGACCGCCGTGGCGAGGAACAGCCGGGCCAGCCGGCGCATATCCCGGTGCAGCCCTGCGCCCATGCGCAGGGGCGGCTGCGCACCTTCTATCACAGCGAATATTTCCGCTCCGCGGCACGGCATTTCGATCCGCCGGGCCTGCCATCGGACCTGCAGGCGGTGTTGGACCGCTACGATGCGCTGGCCAGCGATCCGCGCTTCCGCCTGGACATGTGGCTGCAGCCCGGCGACATGCAGTTCCTGTCGAACCACCTGATCGTGCATGCCCGCACCGCCTATGAGGACTGGCCGGAGCCGGACCGGCGGCGGCACCTGCTGAGGCTCTGGCTCTCCCTGCCCGAGGCGGAAGGAACGTCGTGACCCCAGAGGAGTTCCGCCGCCACGGCCATGCCATCGTCGACTGGCTGGCCGACTACCAGGCGCGCATCGGGGAGCTGCCGGTGCAGGCCCGCTCCGAGCCCGGCGAGGTGAAGGCCCTGCTGCCGGCCGCGCCGCCGCAGGGCCCGGAGCCGTTCGAGGCGATCCTGGCGGATATCGACCGGGTCGTGCTGCCGCACCTGTCGCTCTGGCAGCATCCGTCCTTCTTCGGCTATTTCCCGGCCAATGCCCTGCCCTCCGGGGTGCTGGCCGACCTGCTGAGCACCGGGCTCGGCGTGCTGGGGCTGTCCTGGCAATCCTCGCCCGCGGTGACCGAGGTGGAGGAGGTGGTCGTCGACTGGTTCCGCCAGATGGCGGGCCTCTCGCCCGCCTGGTTCGGGGTGATCCAGGACACCGCATCGACCGCCAGCCTGGTGGCTTTGCTCTGCGCGCGGGAGCGGGCGACCGGCTTCTCGCTCGACCGCGGCGGGCTGCAGGGCGAGGACCGGCCGCTCGTGGTCTATACCTCGGCCAGCGCACATTCCTCCATCGAGAAGGCCGCGCTGCTGGCCGGCATCGGCCGCGACCATGTGCGGATGATCGCGGTGGACGCGGCCTTCGCCATGCGGCCGGAGGCACTGGCGGCGGCGATCGCGGCGGACCTGGAGGCCGGCCTGAGGCCCTGTGCCATCGTCGCGGCGGTGGGCGGCACCGCCACCACCTCGATGGACCCGGTGGCGGCGATCGCCGCCATCGCGCAGCGGCATGGCCTGTGGCTGCATGTCGATGCGGCGATGGCCGGCAGTGCGATGATCCTGCCGGAATGCCGTTGGATGTGGGACGGCATCGAGGGCGCCGACAGCCTGGTGGTGAACGCCCATAAATGGCTCGGCGTGCCGTTCGACTGCTCGCTCTATTTCGTGCGGGACGAGGCGCATCTGCTGCGGGTGATGTCGACCAACCCGTCCTTCCTGCAGTCCGCCGTCGACGACAGGGTGCGCAACCTGCGCGACACCTCGATCCCGCTGGGCCGCAGGTTCCGGGCGCTGAAGCTCTGGTTCGTGATCCGCGAACAGGGCGTCGCCGGCCTGCAGGCGCGGCTGCGCCGGGACCTGGCCCTGGCGCAGGGCCTGGCGGAGAGGGTCGCGGCCGCGCCGCACTGGCAGATCGTCGCGCCGGTCGTCCTGCAGACGGTCTGCCTGCGCTTCGCGCCACCGGGCATCCCGGCGGACCGGCTGGACGAGTTCACCAGGGACTGGGCGGCGGCGGTCAATGCGTCCGGCCGGGCCTACCTGACCCCGGCCACGGCGGGCGGGCACTGGATGGTGCGGGTCTCCATCGGCGCCCATACGACGGAAGCGGCCGATGTCGAGGCGCTCTGGGACCTGCTGCAGGAAGTCGCGGGCGCGCGGGCCCGGGCCTGGCAGGCATGACGGACAGTCCCGCCGCCCTGTTCGCGGGCTCCATCACCCACCTGAAGGCGGGGGTCGGCGGCGCGCTGGTGGTGACCGGTTCGCATGGCGGCAGCTTCGTCGCCGAATATGCCCTGCGCCTCGGCGCCGGGGCGCTGGTCTGCCATGACGCCGGCCTGGGGCTGCAGCGCGCGGGTGTCGCGGGCCTGGAGATGCTGGACCGCCACGCGATCCCGGCGGTGGCGGTCAGCCATGACAGCGCCCGGATCGGCGATGCCGGCGACATGGCGGCGCGCGGCATCCTCTCCACGGTCAACCGCGCCGCCCATGCCCTGGGGCTGCGGCCGGGGCAGCCCTGCCGCGATGCCGTCGCGGCCCTTGCCGGCCGCGGCCGGGTCGCCGCCGGCCCCGCGGGCCGCGGCGCGGGGCAGGGCGGGCCGGCGCCCGTCCACCGCCATTCCCTGGGGATCGTCGCGACCCGGCTGTTTCCGGAGTCGCTGGAGATCGTCTGCCTCGATTCCGCCTCCGACATCCATGCCGGCGATGCGGGAAAGATCGTCCTGACCGGCTCTCATGGCAGCGTGCCGGCCGACGAGGCGGCCAGCGCCGTCAAGGCCGGCGTGCGGCTGGCCGCGTTCAACGATGCCGGGATCGGCATCGAGGAGGCGGGGATCGCCCGCCTTGCCGTCCTGGACGGCATGGGCATTCCCGGCCTTGCGGTCGCCGCGGCCTCCGCCCGCATCGGCGACGGGCGATCCACCTTCGAGACCGGCATCGTGTCCCGCGCCAATACCCTGGCCGCGGCGCTCGGGATCCGGCCCGGCGATGCCCTGCGCGAGATCCTGCGACCCGCCGGCGGCGTGGCGCCGGACTCCGGCAAAGGGGCGCCCGCTGTCGGGGGGCGCGCTAGAGCGATTTGTCGTCTGTCGGAATCGTTTTGGGATTCATTCCTGGGGCGAACTGTGATTCACCATGTTGGCTGGAGTTGGAGGCCAGCATGACATGCCCAAGATCTATTCTTCGGACCTGCGCGAGCGGGTCATCATT
>JAVJON010000048.1:0-73892 GCA_040216765.1 Sneathiellaceae bacterium
AGGCCATTATTGAACCTGGCGGCACCATGGACCACCGCGACGAGCGCGGTGGTGACGATTGGGGGAACGCCAGGACATCCGTGTCCAGCGTCAACGCTTGACCCCGCAAGCCCGGTAAAGTCGCGGCCTTGAGCGAATGCCTGCCATGCTCAACCGGACAGCCGTGGGCTTGACCCGCGGGTCCATCGCGCCGCCATGCTCGATCGATCGAGAGGGGCTTTGAGATGGACTGCCGGGTCAAGCCCGGCAGCGACGATAGAGGTGGGCTTTCGGAATCGCTGACGATTGATTTACGAGCCCTGAGCGCGTTCCGCCGCCGCGCGGCCCTATCCCAGGTTCTCGATATAGATCCGGTTGTAGGTCGGGCTGACGATCACCTCGTTCAGGCAGACCGTCTCCGGCAGGCGTGCCAGGAACAGCATCAGGTCGCCCATATCCTCCGGCTGCACCATCTTCGCGCGATCCTCCGCCGGGACCGGCACCGGGCGCTTGTCCATGATCGGCGTGGAGACCTCGGCCGGGCAGAGCGCGGTGGCGCGGATGCCGTTGCCGCATTCCTCCTTGTTCAGGCTCTCGCTCATCGCCACCACCGCATGCTTGGAGGCGTTGTAGGCAGGGCCGGCGAACTTCAGCACATATTTCCCGGCCCAGGAGGCGGTGTTGATCACCAGGCCGTCGCGCTGGCGGCGCATCATCGGCAGGACGGCGGCGATGCAATAGAAGGCGCCGTTGAGGTTGATGCTGACGACCTGTTCCCAGCCGTCCAGTTCGACATCGGACCAGTTGCGCTTCGGCAGGTTGATGCCGGCATTGTTGACCAGCATGTCGAGCCGGCCGAACCGGCCGGCGATGCGCTCCGCCACGCCATAGACCGCGTCGCGGTCGGTCACGTCCAGCGGCTCGATCATCGCCGTGCCGCCGCCCGCCTCGATCTTCTGCGCCACCGCGCCCAGCGCCTCCTTCCGGCGACCGGACAGCACCACATGCATCCCGGCGCCGGCCAGCGCCAGCGCCGCTGCCTCGCCGATGCCGGTGCCCGCACCGGTGATCCAGACCACCTTCCCCGCAATCTCACGCATGCCGATCCTCCTTGTTTACGCGAATATGCCATCCTGCCCTGCCCGTCGCAGGGCGCAAAGCACCTTCCGCAGAATCCGGGACGTCCGGTGGCGCGGCTTCGGCTAGGGTCCGGTGCATCGCGGCCGCAGGGTCGCAGGACGGAGCGCACGATGACACGGAACGTCTGGCTGCAACTGATTGCCCTGTCGCTGATCTGGGGGATGTCCTTCGTCCTGGTCGGCGCGGTGGTGCACGACACCGGGGCGATCCAGGTCGCCTGGGCCAGGATGGCGGGCGGCGCCCTCTTCCTGTTGGGATTCTGCCTCGTCGTGGGGCAAAGGCTGTGGCCGGAAACCGGCTCCGGTGCCGCCTTCTGGGCCGCGGCCGCGGCGATGGGCGTGCTGAACAATGCCGTGCCGTTCAGCCTGATCGCCTTCGGCCAGCTCCACATCTCGTCGGACCTGGCGGCGATCCTGAACGCCACCACGCCGTTCTTCGCCGCCCTGGTGGCGCATCTGTTCGCGGCGGACGAGCGGCTGACCCTGCACCGCCTCGGCGGCATCGCGATCGGCATCGCGGCGGTCGCGGTGCTGGTCGGCCCGGCGGCCCTGGAAGCCCTCGGCCAGGGCGGGCTCGACGGCCTGCTGGGGCAGGTCATGGTGCTGGGCGCGGCGCTGTCCTATGCCTTCGCCGGCGTCTACGGCAAGCGTTTCCGCGGCCGCCCGCCGGTGCAGCTGGCAACCGCGATGCTGGTCATGTCGACCCTCACGATGACCCCGCTGCTGCTCTGGGCGGGACCTGCCAGCCTGATACAGGACAGCGCGGCAGGCTGGGCGGCGCTCGCGATCCTGGGAATCGCCTGCAGCGGCCTGGCCTATATCCTGTATTTCAGGATCCTGGCGGCGGCCGGGGCGACCAATGTCCTGCTGGTGACCCTGCTGGTGCCGTTCAGCGCGGCGGGGCTGGGGGCGCTCCTGCTGGGCAACGACCTGAGCCTGCGTGCCGCCCTGGCCCTCGGCCTGATCAGCCTGGGCCTGCTGGTGTTCGACGGCCGCCCCGCGGCGGCGATCAGGAAACGGCTTCGCCGGGCAGCAGCTTGACCAGGGTCAGGCAATTGAACCCGTCGGCGCGGCGATAGCGGATCACGTCCATCATCTGGCGGGCGAGGAAAATGCCCAGGCCGCCGATCTCGCGATCCTCCAGCGCGGCCTCGACATCCGGGTCGGGCATCTCCAGGGGATTGAACGGCACCCCGCGGTCGCGGATCTCGGCCACCAGGCGATCGCTCGCCAGGTCGAGGGAAAGCTCGATCTCGCCGGCTTGCGCCTGTCCGGGGGAGGCCCCGGGAAGGCCGCCGGGCAGGCCGTGCTGCATCACGTTGCTCAGCAGTTCGTCGAGCGCCAGGTTGACACGGCTCGCCAGCGCCGCAGGCAGCCCGTTGCCGGCCAGGAACGAATCCACGGCATCGGCCACGCGGGGCAGTTCCCGCGGGTCGTTGCGCAACCGCAGGGCGAGAGAATGTGGGGCTGAAGGCGCCAAGGCGATGTCCTGTTGCGGCAGCCGGAAGCAGCCTAGCGCATCGCATGGCGGCGAAACAGCCCCGCACCGGCACCGGCTCCGCTCAGCCGTCGACCAGCCCGTCCAGGTCCTTGGCATCGCCGACGACGCGCGGCACCTTGTGCTGGCCGCCCAGCTTGCCGCGGGCCTTCATCCATGCCGCGAACCGGCCGGGCGGCACGGCGACGACCTGCGGCGGCAGCATGCCGAAGCCTTCCCGCCGATGCGCGGCGTAATCGTCGTTCTCCGCGCAGAGCGCCGCGTCCAGGCGCTCCGCGAAGCGCTCTACCGCCGCCCCGTCCGGCGGGCGGGCGAACTCCACCACGAAGCGGTGCCGCCCGCGCGCCTCGGCGGCATCCGGAAAGACCGGCCCAACGCTGAAATCCGTGATATCGGCACCGATCGCCCGCGCCGCCTCCGTCACCGAAGCCTCCAGCTCGGCATCGATCAGATGCTCGCCGAAGGCCGACAGGCTGTAGCTGGTGCGGCCGGTCACGCGGACCCGCGGCGGGTCGAGCGAGACGAAGGTCACGGTGTCGCCCAGGATATAGGCCCAGAGGCCGGCGCTGCTGGTGAGGATCACCGCATAGTTCACGCCGGGCTCCACATTGGCGATCCAGTGCCGGGTGGGCGAGGGGCTGTCCAGTTCCTCAAGCGGCACGAACTCGTAGAACAGCAGGTCGTCCAGGATCAGCCGCAAGCCGTCCTCGGGCGCGCCATCGGCGATGCCGATGAAGCCCTCGCTGGCCGGATAGACCTCCCGCGTCTCGGCATGGCTGCCGTCCAGCCAGTCGGCGAAGCGATCGCGATAGGGCGCGAAGTTCACGCCGCCATGCACCACCAGTTCCAGGTTCGGGAACAGTCCCTTCGCCCCCCAGCCGGCCTGCGGATGCGCCTGCGCCAGCCGTTCGAACAGCAGCAGCAGCCAGCTCGGCGTGCCGCCGATCAGGCGGATGTCGCGGCGCGGCAGGTCCGCGACCAGGGCGTCGATCTTCTCCTCCCAGTCCGACAAGGCCGCCAGCCGGCCGGGCGGATAGGTCAGGAAGCCCGACCAGGACGGCGTTTCCGCCGCCATGATGCCGCTCAGGTCGCCGCCCCGCACACGGCGTCCCAGGCGCTCCAGCCGGGTGCTGCCGCCGAGCATGAACAGGCGTCCCCCCAGGACCCGGCTCTGCGGGCGGTTCAGGACATGATTGGCCAGCACCTCCAGCCCGGCGCGGCGGTTGGCGGCGATCATCGAGCGGCTGAGCGGCAGGTACTTGGTGCGGCCGCTGGAGGTGCCGGAGGAGACCGCGAAATAGGGGATCCGGCCCGGCCAGGTGACGTCGCGGAGCTGCGGGAAATGCGGCTCCCACCACTCGGTCCAGAGATCCTCGTAGCGGTGCAGCGGGACCGCCGACTGGAAATCGGCGACGTTGCCGACCCGCTTCAGCCGGTGGGCAAGGCCGAACCGGGTGCGCTGCGCGGCGCTGGCGAGCTTCGCCAGCACCATCTGCTGGGCGGCGGCCGGCGGCACCGCATCCCGCGCCCGGGCGCGGCGCCGGGCATAGATGCGCAGAAGGGGGGTGACATCGATCATGGCGTTCCGTCAGCTGGCCCCGTCGGCCGCGGGCCGGGCGGCCGGGCCTGGCTGCAGGATCGTCCGCCGCTGGAACGCGGCCCGCACGGCCGGCAGCTCCATAGGTATCTGGATATACTCCCCGGCCTGCCAGAGTTCGACCTGGTCGGCGAAGTTGGCGTTGTTCAGCCAGCCGTCCTGGCCGCCCAGCAGCACGAACCAGTTCGCATTCGGGTCCGCAAGGTCGGAGACATGGCGCGCATTCGCGCCATAGCGCGTGTCGTGCCGCTCGGCGGTGATGCCATGGGCCGATTTCATTACGGTCTGGCTGCTGCCGGCGGCCGGGTGGTCGCCGATCCGGTAGCGCTCGCCCAGGACCGGCACCAGGCCCATCGGGTGCCGCAGGGCCAGGCGGTGCATCTCCCCCCAGGTGGCGAAGCTGTCGACCGCGCCGGCGGCGCCGTCCAGCGCGGCCTGCAGCGGTCCGGCCAGGATGCCCGGCGGCGCCGCGGCCAGATCGGCGGCGACCAGGCTCTCCAGCCGGCCGCTGGCCTCGACCACCGCCAGGTCGCCCTCGCCGTAGAAGGCCGGCAGGAAATTGGCGACGGTCGCGGAATAGGCCACGGCGCCGGCCGAATCCGCGGTGAAATGTCCGTCCCAGCCCCGCATTCCGGCGAGCACCCGCGCCGCGCCGCTGCCCGCCGGCGGCACGATGCCGGCCTGGTCGATGCGCGCCAGCAGGGCCGCGTTCAGCGCGGCCGCCGAGGCCATGTAGACATCCTGCTGCACCGCCATCAGGTCGGCCGCGTCCAGCTTGCCGCCGCCGGCGATCAGCCTGCCGACCAGGGCCTGCAGCCGCAGCACGCGGTCGTCGGCGGAGAAGAACCAGCCCACGGGAACGGCCGCCTCGGCGCCGCGGTTGTTGGCCGAGGCGATGAAGCCGGCCGGCGGGTCATAGGCCTGCGGCAGGTCGGCGCTGGTGACGATCGCATCCCAGTCGGCCAGGCGCTCCGGCGGCAGGGCGAGGTCCGCCGGCGGGCCCTGCGGCCGGGTCGGCAGATGGGTCGCCATCACCTGGCCGATATGGCCCCGGCGGTCGGCATAGAGCATGTTCTGGGCGGAAATCGCGAAGCCGGACATCGCCGCGGTGAACTCCTCCCAGTTGCGCGCCCGGTTCATCCGCAGCATCGCCGTCAGCTCGTCCGACGCGTCATGGCCGATCCAGCGCAGGGCCAGCATCTCGCCGTCGGGCATCGGCAGCATCGGCGCATCGGAGATTACCGGTCCGAAACGCGTCTCGCGGATCTGCAGTTCCCTGTCGAACCACCAGCGGACCGCCAGGGGCTCCCGGCGCACCGTGATGTCCGAGGCCGGCAGGCCGGAAATGTCGAACAGGTCGCTGTTTGCTGACCGCAGGTTGGTGCCGCCCCAGGCAATATCCGGGTTGCGGCCCAGGGCCATGAAGGGCAGGCCCGGCACCATCATGCCGACCATGTGGAAGCTGGGCGACTTCATGCCGACCAGCAGCCAGGTGTTGGGCAGCAGCAGGCCCAGATGCGGGTCGCTGGCGATCAGCGCCGCGCCGGACCGGCTATGCGCCCCGCCCACCACGACGACATTGCTGCCGGTCTTGCTGAACCCGGTCATCAGGTCCTGCATCGGGCCCAGCAGGGCATGGCCCTCGCCGTCATAGCTGGGCGCCGAGCTGCTGCCCTCCCGCACCAGGCGCTGCCAGACGGCGGGCCAGTCGGCGCGCCGGCGCATCTCCAGCAGGCGGAACCAGACCAGCCAGTTCACGTCGGTCGACGCCAGCCGGCCGATGGTGATCACGTCCTCCGCCGTCCAGGGTTCCGGCGCCTTGCCCATCAGGGTGAATTCGTGCGGCAGCGGGCGGACATTGGCCTGGTAGTGGTTCACGCCGGCCAGATAGGCATCCAGCCAGGCGCGGCTCTCCGCCGGCAGGGACGCGACGATCGCCGGTGCCGCCCTGCCATAGTCGAGGATGCGCAGCGAGGTATCGATGTCGATCGCCAGCGGGCCGCCGATCTCCGCCAGCCGGCCCTGGCTGACATGGCGCAGGAGCTCCATCTGGCCGAGCCGCAGATGGGCATGGACCAGCCCCAGGGCCATGGCCGCGTCATGGTCGGTCCGGGCCTCGATGAACGGCACCGCGCGATCGTTCCAATACAGGGTCACCGGCTGCTGCAGCGGCAGGCCGTCGACCGGAAAGGCGGCCAGGCGCTGGCCGGTATCGGCGGGATCGGGCAGCGGCGCCAGGACACTGCAGCCGGTCAGCGCGAGGGCCGCCCCGAGGACGGCCGCGAAACGCATCGCAAGGCGGGTCATTCGATGTCCCCCGGAAGTTCGACGCTGTCTGCGCCGCTTGGTCGCGCGCCCGGGACGGGGCGCCGGCATGGATACGCTTCCGGCCCTCTGGCGGATCATCGGGCGGGACGGCCCGGGATCAGTTTGCCTGCAGGTTGCGCATCACGTAACGGCCGTCCTGCAGGCCGGCGAACATCGTCTTCACCTCGGGATGCGACACGGGGTCGCCGCTCTCGTCCGGCAGCAGGTTCTGTTCCGAGACATAGGCGACATAGGTCGTCTCGGCGTTTTCCGCCAGCAGGTGATAATAGGGCTGGTCCTTGCGGGGGCGGATCTCGGCAGGGATCGACTGCCACCATTCCTCGGTGTTGTTGAACTCCGGGTCCACGTCGAAGATCACCCCGCGGAACGGGTAGTAGCGGTGGCGGACGATATCGCCGATCCGGAATTTGCTTTCTCTGACCAGCATGGGTCCTGGGTCCTTGCACCTTGAAACATCCGGCGAATGCCGGCCCGGCCTGCCGCCAGTCACAGGGGAACACCCGCTCCGGCCCCCCGGTTCGGGCCCGATCGTCGGGCAGGGCGCGCCCCGCAGCGCCTCCAGCATCGCGGGACGTCGCCGCAACATGCAAGGATTTTGCCGGAGGAGTACTACGAAACACTTAGCAGCCTGACGCGCGGTGGCAACCGCCCTGGTGCCGGACGGCACCCGAAAGTGACCGGGCTTGCCGCGCCGGGGACCGCCCCGCCGCCCTGCCGCGGCAGGGCCGTGGTAGACAATCCGCCGGCCGCCATGCAGCAATCCGCATCCCCGGCCCCCAGACTCCCCACGCCCAGCGAGGTGTCATGAAGCTTTCCGGTATCCGTGTCGTCGACCTGTCCAGTTTCCTGCCCGGCCCGCATCTGACGATGACCATGGCCGACCATGGCGCCGAGGTGATCAAGGTCGAGGCGCCGGGCCGTGGCGACGCCACGCGCTCGATCGGCCCGTTCGAAGACGGTGAATCGGTCTATTTCCGCAACACCAACCGCGGCAAGCGCAGCATCGCGGTGAACCTGAAGACGCCGGCCGGCCGCGACCTGGTGCTGCGCCTGGCGGCGCGCAGCCATGTCCTGCTGGAAAGCTACCGGCCCGGCGTGGCCGCCCGGCTCGGCCTCGATTATGCGGCGGTCGCCGAAGCGGCACCGCAGATCGTCTACTGTTCGATTTCGGCCTTCGGCCAGGACAGCCCGGAGCGGGAGCGCCCGGCCCACGACCTGTCGGTGGAGGCGCTGGCCGGCCTGCTGTCGCTGGGCGCCGGCCCGGACCGGGCGCCCGGCATCCCGCCGGTGCCCGGCGCGGATGTCGCAGCCTCGCTGATGGCGCTGTCGGGGATCCTGATGGCGCTGCTGCGTGCGCGGGAAACCGGCCGCGGCGACCATCTGGACGTTGCCATGTACGATTCCCTGCTGGCCTGGACGCCGCATGTCACCGGCCGGCTGTTCAGCGAGGGCCGCGCGCCGGTCTCCGCGCAGGAACGGCTCTATGGCGGCTCCGCGCTCTACGGCGTCTATGCCACCGCCGATGGCGGCCATATCGCCCTGGGCGGCAGCGAGCTGAAATTCGCCGAGAACCTGCTGACCGCGCTGGGCCGGCCGGACCTGCTGGAGCTCTGCAAGGCGCCGCCCGGCGATGCACAGGCCCCGGTGCGCGCGTTCCTGGCAGAGACCTTCGCCACCCGCAGCCGCGACGACTGGAGCGCCTGGTTCGCCGGCCGGGACATCTGCTTCGCGCCGGTCCTTGACCTGCAGGAGGCCTTCGCCAGCCCGCTGACCGCCCAGCGGGAGATGCTGCTGAAGGATGCGCAGGGACGCTCCCATATCGGCGTGCCGCTGCGCTTCGCCGGCGAACCGGCGCAGCCCGACCTGCAGGCCCCTGACCTGGGCGCGGACGGCCGCGCGATTCTCGACGAGCTGGGCTATGCGGCTGCCGAGGTGGACCGCCTGCAGTCGGACGGAGCCGTGGACCTGCCGAAGCCGGCGTGACGCCGGCGGTGGGGCAAGGCATTTTCGTGGCACAGTCTCCCGACTGCCGGCTCCCGACTGCGGGTTGGTGCCCTGGCGCAGGCCTGCACCTCTGGCAGGGTGCGGAACAAGTTCATCGCGTAGCTGCGCCGGGACGGAAACGACCGACAGCTGTACCCAGTTCGGCTCGGCAGGCGGGCGCAAGGTAGCGCCCGCCTGCCGATTCCTACTTCCCTCACGCCTGTCTGATACCGGTGAGAAAGGTGTTCACCTCGTCCCGCAGCTGGTTGGATTGTCCAGAGAGGTGTCGCGAGGCGCCGAGCACCTGGCTTGCCGCCGCCCCAGTCTGTCCTGCAGCGCTGCTGACACCCGAGATGCTGCCGGTAACTTCCTCGGTCCCGGTGGCCGCCTCATGGATGTTGCGGGAGATCTCTGCAGTCGCCGACGCCTGTTCCTCGACAGCCGAGGCAATTGAGGTGCCGATCTCATTCATCCGGCCGATTGTTTCGCCAATCCTGCCGATCGCCTGGACGGCGCCTTCGGTCGCGACTTGGATGCCGCCGATCTGTTGTTCGATCTCTTCGGTGGCCCGCGCCGTCTGGTTGGCCAGGCTCTTGACCTCGTTCGCGACGACGGCAAAACCCTTGCCGGCTTCCCCGGCTCTTGCCGCCTCGATCGTGGCATTGAGGGCCAGAAGGTTGGTCTGGCTTGCAATGTCGGTGATCATCCGCACCACATCGCCGATGCGACCCGCCGCCTCCGAAAGGCTTTTCACAGTGTCGTCGGTACGCTCGGCTTCGGTCACCGCCCGGTCGGCGATCTGCTGAGACTCGCTAACCTGACGGGCGATCTCCTGGACCGAACTGGTCAGTTCCTCCGTGGCGGCGGACACCGTCTGGACATTTGCCGAGGCCTGCTCCGCGGCTGCCGCCACGGCCGATGCCTGGCTGTCGGTTTCCTCCGCCGTGGCCGTCATCGCCTGGGCTGTCGCCTGGAGCTCCGTGGCGGCGGCACCAACAGCGTCGACCATCTCCGTAGAGGCACTTTCGAACCGTTCGATCAAGGTTGCGATACGCTGGTTCCGCCGTTCCCGCGCCGCGTTGCTCGCCTCGCTTTCTGACTCGAGCCGGTCACGTTCGATCGCATTCTCCTTGAACACCTGCACCGCCCCCGCCATGTCGCCGATCTCGTCGGATCGTCCCACGCCAGGGATCGCTATGTCATGCTCGCCGGCGGCAAGCGTGCGCATGGCCTTGGTCATCGCATCGAGGGGACGCGCCAGACGACGCGACACAATCCAGAATGCGGAAGCGCAGACCGCGAGGACCAGGAGCAGGGCCAGCACAGCGGCAGCCAAGGCGACCAGAGATGTCGCCGTCGCATCTCCCACACTATCGCCGATTCCCTTCGTTGCCGCGTCCTGCAGCGCAAGGATCCGATTGATTGCCGCCGTCGATTTGAGGATCCACTCCCCTTCGTCGAGCGGATAGGAATTGCCGCTGATCCCTGCTTCGTAGAGCGGCGCACGGACTGCCTGGAAGTCGTCGATGAAGCCCGACCCGACGGCCGCCGCGGCGACCCGGACTTCCTCGGGCATTCCTGCATTGTCGGTCAGGTTCTGAACCATGTCCCAGCTGAGTTCAACGAACCCGCGGTAGGTGGCCAGCGTTTGCAGCCGTGACCCGTCGAGCGGATGCCCCCCGGCGATGGCGCCGCCGAGCAAGGCCCGTTCACGCCCCGCGTACTCGCTCATCATCCATGCGAAGTGCCGGAGGTTCATGAGATCGCTCACCAGCATGTCGGTGCGATTGGCGGACTGCGCCAGTTCAAGTCGAAGATCCTGGCTCGCGATGATCAATGCGGTCATCGTGGGCACCCACGACTGCTGCGCCTGGACGGCGCGCTCGCCGCCTGGCACGCTCAAGGCGGCAATCGCGGCGGATCGTGCGACCTCCGAAGCCGCGAAGGCATTCTCGACTGCCCTTACCAGTGCCTTGGGCGCGTCATCGTCCTGTGCCAATTGGTCCATGGCGCGTGTCAACGCGCCGTTGCCCAACTCGCGGTATTCCCGGATCCGAGCCAGCGTTTGCTGCGAAGCAGGCCCCGCGTCACTGAGAGCCGCATTGGTCACGCCTCGCTCGAGTGCCCAAGCTCCGGCGCTTTCGAGCAGCGCATCTGTCACGGGATTGACCGACGCAACCGCATCCGCACCGGCAAAATCATCCCAGCTATCCAGCGCGACGAGGGACGTAGCGGCTACAGCAAAGGCCGCCAGCACGCTGACAACCGCAATCATCGTGAGCCTTATTGTCATCTCCACTTCCTTTCGCATTGATATCTGCCAGCATTCTCCTCGCACGGGGGCGATCCCGCTCTCCCGGGCAAAAATTCAGAAACACCGGCGAATATTTTTACAGGCGCGCAACTGGGCTAATTCATCTGGCTTTCGGCACCTGACGATTTACAAGAGGCAACGCCGAACGATTTTACTTTCCGACATCAATCACGGATGTTCGGCAGACCTACCAGGCGTCTCTCTCCAGATTTCGTGATTTTCCGTTGTCGCGGTTCGCGCCAAAACTGGAACCGCACATCTATGCACCGCGATCAATCATCACTTTTTTATTTCCGTGCGGCGCATTTCTTCGACAGTGCGGCACATAGTGCAATGATTTCGTCATTGATGACGATCTGGTACTGGAAGGTTATATCGCCTCCCCAGGAAGATTCATGAATGCGATGAATCGAATCTGCGATGCATATCAAGTCGTCGGAGAAGTCTTTCTCCAGCAGATCGGTTTGCAAGAGTTCTAAACAAACACGTTTTAAATTGTCAATCGCACGCTTTTTCCACTCTTCATGCCATTTCTGGCATAAATCTTCTATGATTTTTTCATGAATATCTTCGATTTGTTCGCTTTCTACACTTTCTATAGAATCTTTCCTGCCCGGAAACTGAAGTACATTCACCATCTGTGGGAGTGGAAATCTTATGTTTTTGCTCACGGTAAATCCCCAGTTTTCGATCTGCATGTCCACGGCCCGAAGAATTTTCTTGTCTGCTGTGTGGCTTTTCGATGATCGTAAGTTTCTTGGCTGTATTACTGGATATTCATTGCACAAAGCAGTTGCACGACAATGCCATCCTCGTCGCCAAGGGGCAGGACAAGCTTCTCGTAGGAGAGGAACAGATGCTGGCGTGGCCAGCGAACGCTGCCGACCGTCACCACGGGCCTCTGCCGCATCGCGCAAATGGAGTATGCGATCGCCGGTTTCTTCCCGTAGCCGCACTCGGCCAAGGTTTGCCCTGTGCGCTCGCTGCCAAGCCACCTGTCTACCTCGGTACCCTGCATGCGGACGCGGAACGTCTGGTCCACGACATCCAGAATGTAGAGGCGCGGAAGGACCGCCCTGATCCGCGACAGCGATATGTCGCGACGCATCGGCATCTCGCGGCTCGCCTTGGCCACCCGCCAGTGCGAGAGCAGGCTTGCCATATCCGGGTCGGATGGCGCGGCGACTTCCATCTCGGTTCGGAAGTCCGCGGCTTCCTTGCCGTGGCGCTCGCCCTGTCCGGTAGATTTCGTCCCAGGGCGCCAAAGCCGCCGAATCCCGGCCAGCATCATCTGGCGACCGATGGGGCGGCCAGGAAGCCGTCCGTATTCTGGCGCGCCGGACGACGCCCGAGACCGAGATTCGCTATCGGCAGGTTGGTGCAAGCGCCGCCTATCGGAGATTCGAAGGCCCTGCGGGAGCCGACGAACGGGGCCGCGCCGAACATGCTGGATGGCGCGAGAAGTGCGCGGCCCAGTCGATCCGCGGAACAAGCCCGCGAGCGGCGACCTGGAGGCATTGCAACAAATGGATCGGTGCCGCTGCATGGCATGTTGGATTCTCATTTCCTGTCTCGACCCTCATCGCCTCTGACTGGGACTCAATAGGGCGGCGTCTTCTGGTCGCCCCAACTATGAATCGCGAAAATTAATACGCCGTGAAATTCAAAGTAAAACTTCCCGATTATGATGTTTTTATTATTAGCAATAACACTCATACGCTCCTAAATATTATGAGTAATATTCGTCATATCGACCAGGAGTCACTTCGTTTCCAGGCTGGGGTGTCGTTTGGCCATGCGGTCGGCTACACGGAATAGCCACGTGCCTGTCAAGCGCCTGGTTCGCCGGCCCGGAGATCTGCTTCGCACCCGTCCTGGACCTGCAGGAGGCCTTCGCCAGTCCGCTGACCGCCCGGCGCGACATGCTGCTGAAGGACGACCGGGGACGCTCCCAAATCGGCATGCCGCTGCGCTTCGCCGCAGAACCCGCCGCGCCGGACCTGCCGGAGCCCGGATAGGGGAGGTCGGCCCTAGGGCCGCGCCGGGACGAGCCGCCCCAGCACCTCGCCCGTGCCATCCGCTGCAATGACCACCAGTTCGCCGGACCTCGGGTAGATGCCTGTCAGGGCGGTGATGACGACCTGATGCGTGACCAGCACCAAAGGCCCGGTCCCGCCGCTGCGGCCCGCCAGGAATTCTCTCAGCGCCGCGATCTGCGCCGGCCCGCGATCGCGGTCGCGGAAGAAGGAGTTGAGGGCCGGCAGGACGGTGACCGGCCCGAGGTCCAGCAGGTCCGCGGTCTGCCGGCAGCGGCACCAGATGCTGCTGAATATCTCCGCACGGTCGATCCCCGCCTGGCGGAAGGCCGCCCCGATGGCCCGGGCCTGCGCCCGCCCGGCCGCGTCCAGGTTCCGTTGCGTGGCACAGTCGCCAGGGTCGAAGGCGGCCGGATCGCCGGTGCCGGGCGCCAGGGCATGACGCATGACGGCCACGGCACGGCCCTCCGCGATCGCCGACCAGAGCGCGGCCCGGTTGCCCGTGTTCGCCGAAGCAGACCCGGGCGGCAGGAACAGCACGGCGGCCAGGAGGATGGCGCCGGCGACAGCAATACGTGATCGGTGCATCGGCTTCCCTCTCGTGCCTGCAGGCAATTCCTGACTGAAGACCTGTACCGTTTCCCGCCCCTGTAAAGGCGGCAATGGCGCCCGAAAGCTAGTGCGCCGCCAGTTCCTGCGGCACAGCCGTCGCGAGCCGCACATAGTCCGCCATCTCGTTGTAGATCTGGGCTGAGATGCGGACCCATAGGCGGCCGCCATGGGCGACGATCGGCACCTCGATGCGATGGCGTTCGCGCAGGCCGCGCGCCAGGGCGAGGCCCGCCTGCTGCAGGCCGCCGGAGCGCGCCGCCAGGATGGCCAGCCGGTCCCCGGCGACCGGCAGGCGGATCGCCGCCAGCGCCGCGGACATCGCGGGGGCAGCGGCCGTCTCGGTGTCCCAGGCGGCGGACAGCTGGCCGGCGGCGCGGCGGGCGAGCGCGGCATTCGCGTCGGCGATCGCGGCCTCGCCCCAGCAATCGGCGAACGCGAATCCGTCGGCCACGCTGAGCCAGGCGCTGGCATCGAAGGTGCCGAGATAGTCGAAGGAGCGCGGGAAGCCCTGGTCCAGGGGCATCGCGATCACCGGCGGCTCGATCCGCCCCTGCAGGTCCGGCGCCACCCAGAGCATGCCGGCGCCGCGCGGCGCGAAGCACCATTTGTGCAGGTTGCCGACATAGGCCGCGACACCCAGCGCCGGGACGTCCAGCGGCACCTGCCCCGGCGCATGGGCGCCGTCGAGCAGCAGCGGCACACCCTGGTCCCGGCAGAGCCGCGCCAGGTCGGCCACCGGCAGGACCGCCCCGGTGGGCGAGGCGATATGGTCGAAGCAGGCGAAGCGCACCGCCGGATCGGCCAGGGCCGCGGCCACGCGCTGCAGCACCTGCTGCGGGTCCGCCAGGGGCAGGGGCAGCGGGATCACCTGCAGATGTGCGCCGGCCCGCGCGGTGAAGTAGGCGAGCGCCCGCAGCACCGAGGGATAGGCAAGGTCGCTGGTCACGACGATATCGCCTTCGGTCAGGCGAAGGGAATCCAGCACCGTGCTGACACCCGCGGTGGCGTTGGCGACGAACGCCCAGTCCTGGCCCCTGCCGCCGAAGCGGGCGGCCAGGCCGCGCGCGGCGGCGCGGATCGCCGCCGGGCCGTCATCGCTGAAGAACCGGGTGGGATTGCCTTCGATCCGCCGGCGCCAGGCGGCCTGCGCCTCGGCCACGGCCAGCGGCACGGCACCGAAGGCGCCATGGTTCAGATAGGTCAGGCCGCGGTCCAGCCCGAAGGCTGCCGCCATATGCCGGCCAAATCCCGTTCCGCCCGCCCCGAACCCCGCGCTGCCCGCCACTGCGCTGCCTCCATCCGCTCCCGCGCAGGCACTATAGGCAGCCGGCGGCGCTCTGGCATGGATGGAAAGTTGTCCCCGCCGCTAGTCTGACCGAACGAGTGCAGCCCCCAGCCGTGGCCACTAGGCTTGCCCGGTTGGACAGCAAGATCGCGCGGCAGTGGCTCCGCGTGGCATCACGATCGGGAGACCCATCGCCATGTCGATACCAAGAACCGCCCTTTCGATGGTCGCGGCCCTCGCCCTGCTTGGCCTGGCACAGCAGCCGGCCGCAGCGCAGGAGCCGCCGGGCGGCACGCTGAAGAAGATTGCCGATTCCGGCCATTTGCTGATCGGCCACCGGGTCAGTGCGCGACCGTTCTCGTTCGTCGGCGAGGACGGCACGATCACCGGCTATGTCATCGACCTCTGCCGGGAGGTCGCGGCCGAAGTGAAGGCGGAGCTGGGACGGCAGGACCTGCAGACCGTCTTCGTCCCGGTCTCGGCCGGCGACCGATTCGAACAGCTGCTTGACGGCAAGATCGACCTGCTCTGCGGCCCGACCACGAACAGCCTGGGACGCCAGCAGGTCATGGACTTTTCCAGCCTGACTTTCGTCAGTGGCGGATCGCTGCTGACCCGGCGGGACACCGGCATCGATACCCTCACGGACGTGGATGGCCGCCGGGTCGGCGTCCTGACGGGCACCACCACCGAGGCAGCATTGAAGAACGCCCTCCAGCGCACCGGGGCAAGCCCCGTCATGGAGCCGATGTCGAATCATGCCGCCGCCGTGGAAGCCCTGCTGGCAGGCAAGATCGATGCCTATGCCGGGGACCGCGTGATCCTGATCGGGCTGGCCCGCGATTCCGCCAATCCAGGCGCGCTGAGCCTGGCCCGCGGGCTGTTCAGCCACGAACCCTATGCCCTTGCGATGCGGCAGAACGATTCCCGCTTCCGCAACGTGGTGAACCGCGCCCTGTCGAAGACCTATGGCAGCAGCAGGATCACCGAGATCTATGGCAAATGGTTCGGCGCCATGGGGGCCCGGCCCAGCGAGCTGCTGCGCTCGCTCTACGTCCTGCAGACCTTCCCCGACTAGCAGGTCGCGGCCGCGGCAGCAGGCCCGGAGACGTCATCCGCGGTGCGTCCCACTCCGCCGGCTGTGAGGCGCCTCGGGGCAAGCGGAATGGGTCCTCGGGTCAAGCCCGAGGACGACGGTTGGGGTGAGCGCCAGGCTGCGCTGGCCACGCCGGCAGCCCCTGGCTCCGTCATCCTCGGCCCCCGAGCCGAGGATCCACTCCGCCAGCGGCGCGGCGCCTAGGTGCCGGTGGAATCGGTCCTCGGGTCGAGCCCGAGGACGACGGTCGGGGGCGCGTATCGCGCAGGCGGTGCTGCTTCGGGTCAAGGCGGCCGGGGACCGGTCTGTCACCGGTCCCCGGCCGACCTCCCCCCGCCCCGGGTCAGGCGGTCTGGTAGGGCAGCAGCAGGCTGGACATGTCCGTCCCGCCGAAGCCCAGGTCGACCGCACCGGTGCCGATCATCGTCTTGAAGGTCGCCACCAGCTTGCCGCCGGCAAAGTCCTGGTAGTCCGAACCCGAGACCGATTGCGGGCCGGCAGTGCCGGCATAGGTCTCTCCGCCGGCCAGGTCGTTGGTCGCGAAATAGGCGAACTCCTCCGTCCGGTCGAAACTGCCATCGCCGTCGAAGTCCATCTGCACCTGCAGCGCCACGCCGTTGCCGGCGCTCTGCCCGGCATCGAGCATTGCGGCGAAATCGAGGCTGCCGCCGGTATAGCTGGCGTCGATGCCATCCAGGCTGAACACGGCCGTGCCGCCCTCGCCCGCCGGCGCCAGGGTCTCCGTGGCGTTCACCGCCGGGGCCTCGGACTGCAGATTGCCGTCCTCCGCCAGGTAAAGGGTCCAGGCCTCCGCGTCGCCGGCCCCGGTTCCCGCCCCGTCGTCCTCGCCGCCGTCCCCGCCGGGCGCCAGGCCGTCGAGCGACAGGGTCAGCCGGGTCCCGGTCGGGTCCAGCACCACATCGCCGGTGCCGAAGGCATTCCAGACCGTCATCGTCACCGAACCGTCGCTGAAGCTGCCCATCTCGCCCTCGGCGATCAGCAGCGACGAGGTCCCGAAGCTTTCGAAGCCGGGCAGGTCGTTGGTGGGCAGGACGTCGTACAGCTCGGTCCGGTCGATCGTGCCATTGCCGTCGAAGTCGTAGGTCAGCTGGACCTGCGTGCCATTGCCGGCGCCCGACCCGGCATCCAGGGCGATGCGGAAGCCGGGCGCGGTGCCGGCCTCGATCGTGCCGTCCAGATTGTCCGCGGTGAAGCTCACGGCGTTCTGCGGATTGTGCACGAAATGGCCGCCTGAGGCCGACTGCATCGACACCGGATCGGTGCCCGAGAGCTGCAGTTCGCCGGACGCGGTGACCGTGAAGGCGCCATGGCCGGCCCCTCCGGTATCCCCGCCGCCCGTATCGCCGCCACCGGTGTCGCCGCCGCCCGTATCCCCGCCGCCGGAATCCCCGCCGCCGGAATCCCCGCCGCCGCCGCCCGCGCCGAGCGCCAGGTCGAACGGCAGGGTGAGGCTGGAGGCGGCGGGATCGAAGCGCACTTCGCCGGGGCCGAAGGCGTTCCAGATCTCCACCGTCAGGCTGCCATCGGCAAAATCGCCATAGCCGCCCTGCTGCTGGATCATGCTGGTGGTGGCGAAGCTCTGGAAGCCAGCCACGTCGTCGGTGGGCAGGACATCGAAGCTCTCGATCCGGTCGATCGTGCCATTGCCGTCGAAATCGTAGCTCAGGCGCAGCTGGGTGCCGTTGCCGACCGACTGGCCGGCATCCAGCGCCAGCGCGAAGCCGCTTGCGCCGCTGCCGTCATAGGCGCCGTTCAGCCCGTCCAGGGTCACCGCCACCGCGCCGGCCGGCGCGTTGACGCTGTAGCCCTGGGCTGCCGCCACGGTCACCGGCTCTGCCGCCGCGAACTGCAGGTTGCCGCCCCCCGTCAGGGTCAGCGCGAGATCGCCGCCCCCCGTGCCGCCGCCGCCGGTATCGCCGCCGCCTGTGTCACCGCCGCCTGTGTCACCGCCGCCCGTGTCACCGCCGCCCGTGCTGCCGCCCGTGCCGGACCCTGCCTCCAGGGCAAAGGGCAGGGTGATCGACGAGGCCGCGGGGTCGAAACTGATGCCGCCGGGGCCGAAGGCGTTCCAGATCTCCACGGTCACCTTGCCGCCCGCGAAATCGGCGAAGGCGCCCTGCGCCTGGATCAGGCTGGTTGTGCCGAAGCTCTGGAACCCCGCGACATCGTCGGTCGGCAGGATGTCGAAACTCTCGATCCGGTCGACCGTGCCGTCGCCGTCGAAGTCGTAGGAGATCCGCATCTGGGTGCCGTTGCCGGCCATGCCGCCGGCGTCCAGTGCCAGGGAGAAGCTGCTTGCGCCGCTGCCGTCATAGGCGCCGTTCAGCCCCTCCAGGGTGAAGCTGAGGGCATTGGTCGGCGCGTTCACCGTATAGCCCTGGGCGTCGGACACCGCGACCGGGTCGGCATTGCCGAACAGCAGCCTGCCATCCGCGCCGACCGCCAGGCCGAGGCCGTCATGGCCGGTATCGCCACCGCCGGTGTCGCCGCCGCCCGTGTCGCCACCGCCCGTGTCGCCGCCGCCCGTGTCGCCACCGCTGCCCGCAAGGGCATAATCATAGACCTGCAGGGTGCCGTCGCCGTCCAGCAGCGACATGCTGCGGGCCTGCAGCTGCAGCACCGTGCCGTCGGAGAAGGTCACGGTCCGCGCCTCGCTGCCGGCATTGTAGGCGATGTAGGAGATCGCGCCGTCCTTCTCGAAGGCCGCCGCAAAGGGCGTGTCCGCGCGCAGGTCCGGGCGCAGGGTGCCGATTTCGGCCAGGGTCTGCAGCCAGTGCAGGGTATGGGCCGCCGAGCCGCCATTCTCGATGCCGGTCTCGCCGGCGGTCTGGGTGGCGTTGGGGTCGGCCTGGAACCGTGCAAGGGCCGTTTCCGGATCGGCCAGGGCCAGGTACTGCCAGACCAGGTTCTTCCAGACGACCGGGTCGCCGCCGCGCGCCGCCTCGATGGCGGCCACATTGGCCAGGATCTCTTCCGGGTTCTCCGCCAGGAACAGGCCGCCGCCGGTGGCCGGCAGGAAGTTGATGCCGAAGATCTTCTCCGGGTCCGCCGAGAACCAGGTCGAATGGGCGCCGCCATCGGACCAGACCATGCCGACCGCGCCATAGTCGAAGCCCGCCGGAAACACCTCGCCGTCGACGTCGAACCAGTATTGCTGCACCGCCTCGGTTTCCACGGTGTGCAGGTACAGGCCCAGGTCGGTCAGCTCGTCCTGCCCGGTGGCCGCACCCCAGCGCGCCACCGCGCTGGAGAAGTTCAGCGATTCCGACGAGGATTCCTGGTTGTTGCCCGACGGGAAGGCGCCATGCCCGGACGCCCAGCCATGGCCCGCGTAATTGTCGAAGCTGCGCAGGTAGGGATAGTCCTCGTTGGCGCGGTCCCAGTTGGCTGCGTCGGCGACCAGCTCGTTGACGATCTCCCGGTTGTTGCCGGCAGCCGCCCAGTCGGGGTCGAACTCGGCAAGCGTGGCCGCGGCATCGACGAAATAGCCATAGTGGAAATGGTGGTCGTTGACCTGTGTCTCGGTGTGGAAGCTCGCCGGGTAGCCCTGCAGCGTGTCCCATTCCTCGTTGTAGTAGAACAGCTTCGCCGTGCCGTCGGTGGCGTCGAACCAGTCGTTCAGCTCGGTGCGCATGGTGTCCAGGAACACGTCGCGGCTGTCGGTATCGCCGAGCTGGTTGGCGATCTGCGCGAGGTTGCCCAGCCGCGCGAGCTCCTTGCCGACCGTGTAGGTGTCCTCGTAGGGAACCGGATTGGCCAGGACATTTGTCGCTTCGGCACCGAGCATCGCACGCAGCACCGTGGCCTGCGCCGAATCCCCGGCGAAGGGCAGGGCCGGCAGGATCGGGTTGGTGTCCATCACGGTGGTGAAGCTGTCGCCGGCCAGCACCTTCATCTCGCCGCGGGCGGAGTTGTAGGCGAAGTCCGACAGGGCCGCGTCGGAGTTGATGTACTGGTGGCGATAGAGCGACAGCAGCGGGGTGTCGGCAAGATCGCCGCCCTGCTCCATCAGCTGGGTGGCGACCTCGAAATGGGTCTCCACCTTGCCGGTCGCCTGGTTGACATCGTAGGTGACCGTGCTGTCGGTCACGAAGGCATAGGCGTGCTTCTGGAACGCCATCAGGGTGTCGACGGAATTGTCCGGCAGCGCCGCGACCGAGAAATAGTCCTTGCCGTCCAGGTCGGAGACGAGGCCCGTCTCGGTGAAGCTCCAGGTCGAGCCGCTGGGGCCGAAGATGCCGTAATGGGTGCCGTTGACCGTCAGGCCCACCACGCCGTCGGCGGCGAACCACACGGTGCCGGGCCCGTCCCAGCCGGGCACCGAGGGCGCGGCATCGGCCGTGCTGTCGACCGAGGGCGCCGCACCGGGGGCGGTGGCCAGGGCGCCGCCATCGCCGCCCACCGCCGCACCGCCCTGCAGGAACAGCCGGCCGCCGTTCGCCGGCGCACCGTCGACGGTCAGGTTGGCGAAGGGCAGGTCCACGAAGGAGTCCGCGCTGTCGGCCTGGACGCTGAAATGGCCATCGCCGATGGCCCGCCAGAGCTCCACCTTCACCGAGCCGCCGACCATGTCGGCCATGGCGCCGCTCTGCGAGAACAGGCCCTTGTCCTGGGCATAGGTCTCCCAGCCGTCGACTGCATCCGTGGGGTGGAAGTTGTAGGTCTCCACCCGGTCGAACCGGCCATCGCCATCGAAATCGAAGGAGATGCGGAACTGGACGCCTTCCGCGACATCGGTGCCGGCGTCGACCGGGACCCGGAACTGCAGGGCCGAGCCGTCGAACTGGCCGTTCAGGCCGTCCAGGGTGTAGGTCAGCGGCTGCACCGGCGTGCCGACGGCGTCCACCTTCTGCTGGTGCAGGGTGATCTCGGCATCCGCATCGCTGTCGCGGGTGACATAGACGAAAGGCATGCCCTGGCCGAACGTCGCCTGCATCGCCCCGCCCCAGTCGGCAGTGGCCGTCCAGTCGCCATGATCGGCGAGCTTCGCCTGCGTCCCGTCCAGCCCCGCCAGGCCGATGTTCAGGTCGCCGCCCTGGTTCGTCGCCGCGTTGTAGGCATAGCTGTATTCGTACTTCTCCAGCCCCGGGCTGCCGACCACGCGCGCATCGGCGGTATAGCCGAGGTCCAGCCCGCCGGAGACCGCCTTCATGGAGAGCGGATTGGCGTGCATCACGCCTGCATTGTTTGCCTCGAAGAACGGGAAGTGCAGCGCCGAGTAGAATTCGTTGGTGGGTATCGGCCCCTGGAAATCGTCGGTCACGTTCGGCGAGATCGGCGCGCCGCCCGCATCGGTCGGGCCGACCTCCCCGTCCGGAAGGCTGGTTGCGATCGTCGCGGTCCCGAGGTTCTGGATACCCATCGTGCTTGTCCCCCAATCGTCTTTTGCCGCCGGCTTGTCCGGCCGGTCGGCGTTCTGCATTGCCTGCCGCCGGCGATCCCGGCGTCGAAGCGAAGAATGGCCGCCGGAAAGGGAGCAGGTGCGGCGGCATTGTGTTGCCCGCCCGGCACTTCATGTCCTGATATGTCGGCCGCTGCGGCCCGGGGGCGCGCTGCGGCCGGCACGGCGACCGGTACGATCCCCAGTTGACCTGCCGGCTGTGTCGCCGTCCGGGCGGAAATGCGGCCATTCCGGGGCGCCTTCGGCCGGCGGCCGCCGGCGCCCCCTTGACGGGACGGCCCGGCGCGCAAAGCCTTGCCGCCGGTGCGTGGCTTATGGATCGAGGAGAGCGGCATGCGGCTGAAGGGAAAAGTGGCACTGATCACCGGCGCGTCGCGCGGGATCGGCAGGGAGATCGCCCTGCGCTTCGCGGAGGAGGGCGCGACCGTCGCGGTGAACTATCACAGCAACAAGGCGGAGGCGGACAAGGTGGTGGCGGCCATCGCCAAGGCCGGCGGCCGGGCCGGGGCCTATGCCGCGGATTGCAGCAAGGTCGCCGATGCCGGACACCTGGCATCCGCGGTGGCCGACGATTTCGGCGGCGTCGACATCCTGGTCAACAATGCCGGGCTGTTCCTGCCGATGGCGATCGAGGATACCGCGGAAGGGGACTGGGACCGGCAGGTCGACCTGAACCTGAAGGGGCCGTTCTTCCTGGTGAAGGCCGTGGTGCCGGGGATGAAGGCGAAGGGCGGCGGCCGCATCGTCAACATCACGTCGATCGCCGGCGAGAACGGCTTCCCCAATGCCTCGGCCTATTGCGCATCGAAAGGCGGCCTCGCCAACCTGACCCGCGCCCTGGCGACCGAACTGGCGCCGCACCGCATCAACGTCAACGCGATCGCGCCGGGCAATATCAAGACCGACATGAATGCCGCGCTGCGCGGCCCGGGGCAGGAAGCCTATGTGCAGATGATCACGGAACGCACGCCGGGCGGCGTGCCGTTCATCGACCCGAAGGACCTGACCGGCGCGGCCCTGTTCCTGGCCAGCGACGATTGCCGCGCGATGCACGGCGCCACCCTGCTGGTCGACGAGGGCTGGGCGGCCTGGTAGCCGGATCCGGCAAGCGGCGCAGGGCCCGGGGCTCAGGCCCCGGCCCCGGCCCCGGCCCTGCGGCGGCTGGCGGTGACGCTATTTCCTGCCCAGGCAGGCGCGGAACGCCGGCGTGCATTTCGTCATGGATTTGGTGTCGGTCAGGCACCGCATGTACGGCGCGCTGCAGGCGACCGGCGCGGCAGGCGCCTGGCCGCCGGAACAGGCGGCATAGGTGCGGGCGCAATAGTCAGGCACCGGCGTCGTCGTCATGCAGCTGGCATACAGGTTCTGGCACTGCATCGCGGTCTGCGCCGCGGCCGCGCCGCTGCCGCCCCCCAGGGCGGCAACCCCGGATGCGACCACCAGCGCCAGGGCGGCGCAGGCACCGAGCATTGCGTTGCGTGTCTGCCTCATCGAAGAGCCCCCTTCTGCCTGATCGTGCCGTCGTGCGGCCCCGGCATCATGCGCAGTGGCCCGGACCGGTGCAAGATCGGCAGGCAGGGCATCCTGCCGGGTTCGACCGCCGGCTTCAGCCGCCGGCTTCGGGCACCGGCAGCGCGCGGGCCTGTTCGCGCAGGACGAACTTCTGGATCTTGCCGGTCGCCGTGGTGGGCATCGCGCCGAACACCACCCAGCGCGGCACCTTGTAGCCCGCCAGGTTGGCGCGGCAATGGGCGATGATCTCCGCCTCGCTGACCTCCGCGCCCGGCTTCAGCTGCACGAAGGCGCAGGGCGATTCGCCCCAGCGCGGATGCGGCCGGGCCACGGCCGCCGCCAGTTGCACGGCCGGATGCCGGTATAGCGCGATCTCGATCTCGACGCTGGAGATGTTCTCCCCGCCGGAAATGATGATGTCCTTCGCCCGGTCCTTGATCTCGACATAGCCGTCGGGGTGCTGCACGGCCAGGTCGCCGGTATGCATCCAGCCGCCGCGAAACGCCTCCGCAGTTGCCGCCGGATCCTTGTAGTAGCCCAGCATCACGGTGTTGCCGCGGACCATGATCTCGCCCATCTCGGTGCCGTCCGGGGCCACCGGCGCCATGCTCTGCGGATCGGCGACCATCTGCCCCGCGACGCTCGGATAGGCCACGCCCTGCCGCGCCAGCAGCCCGGCGCGCTGCTCCAGCGGCAGGGCCGCCCATGCGTCCTGCGGCTCGCAGAACGTGGACGGCCCCTGCAGTTCGGTCATGCCGTAGATGTGGGTGACCCGGAAGCCCAGCTCCTCCATCGCGCGGATCACGTTCGCCGGCGGCGGCGACCCGCCGGTCTGGATGTCGACGACCTGCGGAAAGGCGCGGCGCTGTCCGGCAGGCGCCGAGACCAGCATCGACAGGACGGTCGGTGCGCCGCACATGTGGGTCACGCCATGATCGGCGATCAGGGGGAAGATCCGCGCCGGATCGACGCGCCGCAGGCAGACATGGGTCCCCGCCATCGCGGTCACCGACCAGGGAAAGCACCAGCCGTTGCAATGGAACATCGGCAGGGTCCAGAGGTAGACCGGCGCCGGCGGCAGCGGCCAGCCCATGATGTTGCCGACGGATTCCAGGTAGGTGCCGCGGTGGTGGTAGACGACGCCCTTCGGGTTGCCGGTGGTGCCCGAGGTGTAGTTGAGCGCGATGGCGCCGGTCTCGTCCGCCGGCGGCATCCAGGGAAAGGCGGGATCGCCTTCGGCCAGCAGCGCCTCGTAGTCCAGGTCGCCGCTCTCCGGCCGGCCCAGGCGCGGCCCGTCGCCGTCATAGAGCGCATCCTCCACGTCGACGACCAGCGGCCGGTGCGCCGCCATCTCCAGCGCCGGCCCGACCTGGGCGGCATATTCCCGGTCGGTGAGCAGCACCTTTGCCCCGGCATGATCCAGGATATAGGCGATGGTGCGCGCATCCAGCCGGGTGTTGATGGCGTTCAGCACCGCGCCAGCCATCGGCACGCCGTAATGCGCCTCCACCATCGCCGGCACGTTCGGCAGCATGGCCGAGACCGCATCGCCCGCCCCGATGCCGCGAGCCGCCAGGGCGCTGGCCAGCCTGCGGCAGCGGGCATCCAGCTCCCGGTAGCTGCGGCGCAGGTCGCCATGGATCACGGCGATCCGGTCCGGATGCACCGCGGCCGCCCGCGGCAGGAAGGCCAGCGGGGTCAGCGCCGCGAAATTGGCCGCCTGCGGCCGCAGGTCCGGCGCGAACCGCCGGCCGCCTTCCCGATCCGTCGCGCCGACCCCGCCGCGGTCGGTGCCCTGCCCCGTTGCCGACATGATCCTGCCTCCCCGGCTTTCGCCCCTGTGCGGGCTGTTTCACCGGACAATACTGATACCGGCGCCGTCTTTGCTAGCATGCCCGCGGCGCCTGCCGGCGCGAAGGAGCCAGAGATGCTGCCGCTCGTCGACATTTTCCTGCTCTGCCTGATCCCCGCCGCCGCGCTGCTGGCAGGCGGCGGCCTGGCCTTCGCCTGGCGCCCCGGCGCACAGACCCGCAGCGGCATCCAGCACTTCACCGCAGGCGTGGTGATCGCCGCGGTGGCGGCGGAGCTGGTGCCCGCGCTGCACGTGACGACCGCGCCGCTGCCGATGGCGCTGGGCTTCCTGGTGGGCATCGGCGCGATGCTCGCCGTGCGCCGCTTCGCCGGGGAGGAACATGGCAGCGGCGAGGAACATGACACCGGGGCCGACGGCCCGGCCCATGACGATGCCGCGGCAGACCATGCCCCGGGCACCGGCGCGCTGCTGCGCAGCGCCCTGGTCATCGCGGTTGCGGTGGACCTCGCGGTGGACGGGCTGATCGCCGGACTGACCCTGGCCGGCAGCCTGCAGGGCGGCCTGGTGATCGTCGGCGCCCTGAGCCTGGAGGTCCTGTTCCTGGGCCTGGCGCTGCTCGTCTCGCTGCGCCGGAAGGGCCTGGCGACCCTGCCCACCCTTGCCCTGCTGGCGGCCCTGGCGGCGCTGCTGCCGCTGGGCGGCGTCATCGGGCCGGTGATCCTGCGGGCCCTGCCGCCGGAGGCCGGGATCGGCGTGATGGCCTTCGCCACCGCCGCCCTGCTCTACCTGGTGTTCGAGGAGCTGCTGGCCGAGGCGCATGGAAGCGCCGAGGACAGCAGCCTGACCACGGCGCTGCTGTTCCTCGGCTTCCTCATGGTGCTGCTGATCAAGGCCTTCCTGGAATAGGCCTCAGACCTGTCAGGTGCTGACCTATCAGGTGCTCGCCTATCCGGCGGGGTCCTGCGCCACCCGGACCGACAGCTTGCCGAAATTCTCGCCCTTCAAGAGGCCGCGGAACGCCTTGGGCGCATTCTCCAGCCCGTCGACGATATCCTCGCGGTATTTCAGGCGCCCGTCGCGCACCCAGCCCGACAGGTCGGCCAGTGCCGCATCGTACTGGTCCTGATAGTCCCAGACGATGAAGCCGCGGGTGGTGATCCGGTGGGTCAGCGCCATCCGGACATACATCGGCAGACGGTCCGGGCCGGGCGGCGGCGCGGTGTCGTTGTAGTGGGCGATCATGCCGCAGACCGGGACACGGGCGAACAGGTTCAGCAGCGGCAGGACCGCGTCGAAGACGCGGCCGCCGACATTCTCGAAATAGACGTCGATGCCGTCGGGACAGGCGGCCTTCAGCTGCGCCTCGAAATCCGCCGCGCGATGGTCGATGCAGGCGTCGAAGCCGAGCTCGTCGACGACGAAGCGGCATTTTTCCGGCCCGCCGGCGACACCCACCGCCCGGCCGCCCTTGATCCTGGCGATCTGGCCGACCACCGCACCGACCGCGCCCGAGGCGGCGGCCACGACGATGGTTTCCCCAGCCTTCGGCTGCCCGATGTTCAGCAGGCCGGTATAGGCGGTGACCCCGGGCATGCCGAGCACCCCGTTGGCCGTCGAGATCGGCCCCAGCGCCGGATCCACCTTGCGCAGGTCGCTGCCGTCCGACAGGGCATAGTCCTGCCAGCCGGTCCGTCCCTCCACGATATCCCCTTCGGCGAAATCAGGATGCTGCGAGGCGACGACCCGGCTGACCGCGCCGCCCACCATGACATCGCCGATCTGCACCGCCGCCGCATAGGACGGGCCGTCGTTCATCCGGCCCCGCATATAGGGGTCTAGCGACAGGTAGATGGTCCGCACCAGCAGCTGCCCGGCGCCGGGCGCCGGGACGGGCCGTTCCGCCAGCCGGAAATCGCTGTCCTTCGGCTCCCCCTGCGGCCGCGCCGCAAGCTGCCATTGCCTGTTCACATTCTCCGGCATTCCGTTCCCCTGGTTTCGTTCCCCCGGTTTCATTCCCGGGCCAATCGGGCCAACTATACCGGAGCGGGGCAATGGGGTACGCCTCACGGGCGGTGCGACGCCGTCGGGAAACAACAGGAGAACGACGTGAAAGCCTTGGTTCTGCGGCCTGTCATCATCTGTCTCGCGGTCGCCGGCTTCCTGGCGCTGGGCCCGGGCCGGGCCGGGCTTGCGGCCGACGGGCAGGCGGCCATTGCACCTGTCGTGACCGACGGCCCGGTGAAGGCCGAGACGGGCGGGGGCGGCACCGCGGAACGCCCGCCGGCCGACACCAGGCCCGCCGACACGATCCTGCAGGTCGGCGATGCCGGCGTTGCGGGTATCGGCGCGGCGACGCCGTTCGAGCCGATGGCGGTCCGGCGTCAGCTGCCGCCGGGCTTCGTCGTCACCGCCGGCACCTACCAGACCGGGGATGAGGCGCTGCCGACCCTGAACGTCCTGCACCAGGATGCGCCGATCCTGATCGTCTACTCCGATGGCGGGCAGAATGTGTCGCTGATCCAGGTGCTATCGCCGCGGATCCGGGTGGCACAGGGCCGGATCGGCGATCCGTTCTCCACCTTCTTCCCGGAGGCGGGCGAATCGGCCTGCGTGCGCGGCGTGGCCCAGCTCGCCGGCACGGCGATCTGCACGCAGCCGGACGCCCCGCGGGTCAACCTGCTGTTCGACGGCAGCACATGGGAAGGGCCGGAAACTGCCATGCCGCCGTCGGCAGTGCTGCGGGACTGGCCGCTGAAATACGTGATCTGGTCGGCCGCACCGCTGTCGATCTCCCGCTGAGTGCCGCCTTGCCCGCATCACGGCGCCTCGCCACGGACGTGGGCGCGCCTGGCCAGGCTCTCGGCCGGCCAGTACTCCGCCAGGTCGTAATATACCGGCACCGAACGGGCATCCGGCGGAATGACGGTCCAGGGCTGCCGGGAGTCGGTGTGGATGTGCAGGTCCGGAGGCACCAGGGCCGGCCGGTCCAGGCTGCCGACCCGCAGGAAGCTGATCGCGTCGCCCACCCGCCCGTAATGGCTCCACAGGGCGACGCGGCATTGCGGGCAGCGTGCCGTCTTCTGGCCGGCCCCGCTGGGTGTCGGCGTCGACACCATCTCGGGCCGGCCTTGCAGCAGGATGACCCGGTCCGCCTCGATCAGGGCATTCACCGCAAAGGCAGAGCCGCTGCTGCGCTGGCACCAGCTGCAATGGCAGCAATGTACGAACATCGGCGCGTCCAGCATGCGGTAGCGCACCGCGCCGCAGGTGCAGCCGCCCTCCAGCCCCTTCGCATCGGCTCCCGCATCGGTCATCGCATCCTCCTGGCCTGGCGTTCCTGGCCGCAATGATAGGCGCCCCGGCGCTGGTTATCACCGGTGCCGGCTGCTAACCTCGCCTACCCTGGTAAAAGCGACGGAACGGGAGAGCCTCCGCGCCATGCTGACAGTCGAGGATCTGCACTACGCCTATGACGGCGCCGTCGCCGTCGCCGGCCTGGACCTGGAGGTCGGCGATCGGGAGATCGTGGCACTGCTGGGCGCCAACGGCGCCGGCAAGTCCACCACGGTCAAATGCATCGCCGGCGCATTGCGCCCGGATGCGGGCCGCATCGCCTTCGACGGCACCGCGATCGGCGGCCGCGCCTGCCACCAGGTGGTCCGGCAGGGCATCACCCTGGTGCCCGAGGGGCGGATGATCTTTCCGCAGCTGAACGTGATCGACAACCTGGAGATGGGCGCCTACGCGGTGCGCGACCCCGCCGCCCGGGCGCAGAGCCTGGACTTCGTGCTGGACCTGTTTCCCCGGCTGGCGGAGCGGCGCGGCCAGCTTGCCGGCCTGATGAGCGGGGGCGAGCAGCAGATGCTGGCGATCGCCCGCGGCCTGATGAGCTCGCCCCGGCTGGTGATCCTGGACGAACCCTCGCTGGGCCTGATGCCGACCCTGGTGCAGGGCCTGTTCGACCTGATCCGCACGATCCGGGACCGCGGCATCGCGATCCTGCTGGTGGAGCAGAACGTGCACCAGTCGCTGCGCATCTGCGACCGCGGCTATGTGCTGGAGAAGGGCCAGGTGGTCCTGGCGGGGACCGGCCGCGACCTGCTCGCCGACGATTTCGTGCAGCGGGCCTTCCTGGGCACCGGCGCCGCGGCATGACCCGGGCGACCTCCCGGAGCTCAACCATATGGTTGATAGTCGCCGAACGCCGCGTGATAACGGGACCGGCCATGTCCAGGCCCGCTTCCGGCGTAGCCCGCTGACAGCCGGCGCCTTGCAGTCGTGACGGTTGCCGCGCCGGCCAGCGCAGCTCTCAACCAACCGGTTGAGAGCTGTTGACGGCGCTTTCCGGACAGGTCTAGCATCGCGCCATCCGACCGTCGCGGGCGCGGACGCCGCGCCCGGGAAACATCGCGGCGGCCTTGGCAAACCAGACGGGACGGCCAGATGGCTGAGACAGGGCGGTTTCCGACCGCGCTCGAGGTGCCGCCGGGCGAGCGCCTGCAACGCCCGGCGCTTGTCGTGGTCGACATGCAGAACGACTTCGTGCGCCAGGGCGCGCCGCTCGAGGTCCCCGATGCGCGCGCCACGATAGCGGCCAACCGGCGGCTGATCTCGGCGTTCCGGGCGCGCGGCCATCCGGTGCTGTTCACCCGCTTCCTGTCCCGCGGGACCGGCAACCTGCTGTGGCACTGGTCGCCGCAATGCGATCTCCCGACCCGGTGCTGCTGGCCCGGCCATGCCCGCCGCTACGACGACCGCGAGGGCGAACTGGCCTGCATCGACATTGTCGACGAGCTGGCGCCAGAGCCCGACGACCCGATCGTCGACAAGTACGGCTACGGCGCGTTCCATGGCACCGGCCTCGACGATCTGCTCAAGGTGCTCAAGGTGCGCTCGCTGGCGATCACCGGCACCGTGACGCAGATCTGCGTCGAGGAAACGGCACGGCAGGCCTTCCATCACGACTATCGCACCACGATCGCCGGGGATGCCGTCTCGTCCTTCGCGCCCGATCTGCATGCGGCGACCTTGAAGAACTTCGCCATGAAGTTCGGCTGGGTCGCCGACAGCGACGAGATCGCCGGATGGCTCTAGGCACCGCCGCACTGCACCCCGCATGGCGCCGGCTGGACCTGGCCAGCACGGGAATCTGGCTGCTGCTGGGCGGTGTCGCGTTGCTGGCCGCGATCTGCCTGCCGCAGTTCAGGGAGGTGGAGAATCTCGCGAACATCGTGCGCCAGTCCTCGGTGCTCGGCATGCTGGCCATCGGCCAGACCTTCGTCATCCTGGCCGGCCTGATCGACCTGAGCGTCGGCATGGCGACCGGCCTGGTGGTCGTGCTGACCTGCGCGCTGGTGGACGGCGACAGCGCGATGACCCTGCCGGTCGTCCTGCTGATGCTGGCCCTGGGTGCCGGGATCGGCGCGGTCAACGGCACCCTGGTCAACGTGCTGCGGATCCATCCCCTGATCCTCACCTTCGGGATGCTGTTCGTCCTGCAGGGGGCCATCTTCACCTATGCCGATCGCAGCGTGGGCCGCGCCTCCGCACCGCTGCAGACATTGGCAAACGGCGACCTGCTGGGCATCCCGATTGCCGGGATAGCCGTCCTCCTGGTCCTGGCCGTCGCACATTTCCTGATCGTGCGGACACGGTTCGGGCACCACCTCACCGCGGTCGGCGGCCATGCCGAGAACGCCCGCCGCGCCGGGGTGAACGTCCGGCGCATCCGGTTCCTGGCCTTCGTCCTGTCCGGGCTGTCGGCCGGCCTGGCCGGCCTGATCCTCGCCGGGCGCCTGGGCACGGGCTATCCGCTGGCCGGCAGCGGGCTGGAACTCGACGCCATCGTGGCCGTCGTGCTGGGCGGCACGGCGCTGTCCGGCGGCCGGGGCAGCGTGATCCGCTCCGTTGCCGGGGTCCTGGTGCTCAGCCTGGCGTCCAACCTGCTCAACCTGATGGACGTCTCGGCCTTCGTGCAGACCTTCACGAAAGGCGTGATCGTCATCGCCGTGATCCTCGCAAACCAGCCCCGCAGGATGGCAATGGCGGCATGACCGGCCCTGCCGCCAGCCCCGCCTTGCGCGCGCGGCTCGACCGCCTCCTGGCGGCCAACGCGATCTTCGTCGCGCTGCTGCTGGTCTGGCTTGTCGGCGCGGCGGGGAGCGAGGCCTTCGTGACGCCGGGCTACCTGTTCAACGTGGTGCGCCAGATTGCGCCGGTCGGCATCGCGGCCATCGGGGTCACCTATGTGATGATCCTGGGCGGCGTCGACCTGTCGATCGGGGCGGTGATCTCCCTGACGGCGGTGTTCTGCGCGGTGCAGATGGACGGCGACGCGGCCAACACCCTGCCCGCGATCCTGCTGACCTGCCTCGTCGGGACCGCCATCGGCGCGGTGAACGGTGCCCTGATCGCCTGGAGCCGGGTCACCCCCTTCATCCTCACCCTGGGCATGGCGGTCGCCGTCTACGGCCTGACCCAGATCTATTCCGGCGGCACGGCGCGGGGCACTGTCGCGCCCGGCTTCCGCGACCTCGCCAATACCCGGCTGGAGGGCCTGGTGCCGGTGCTCGCGATCGTCTTCCTGGCCCTGGCCGGGATCGGCCTGGCCATCCAGAAGATGACGACCTTCGGGCGGCAGCTCTTCCTGATCGGCAGCAACCGCCAGGCCGCGATCCTGGCCGGCCTGCCGGTCCGCAGGACGACTGTCATCGCCTATGCGTTGGCCGGCCTGTTCGGCGCGCTGGGCGGCATTGCGCTGCTGGCCCGGTCCGGCGTTTCCAGCACCAGCGCCGGCCAGGGGCTGGAGTTCCAGGTGCTCGCCGCGATCGTGCTCGGCGGCACGACGTTCGAGGGCGGGCGGGGCGGCATCGCCGGCACCGTCGCCGGCGTGCTGGTCCTCGTGATGGCCTTCAACCTGGTGAACATCGTCGGGCTCGACTACCACCTGCAACTCGTCGTCATGGGCGCCATCATCATCCTCGCCTCCGCCCTGTACGGGCAGTTGCAGGCCAGAACCGGGCGGGCCTGAGGCAGGCCTGCCCGCCAATAACCAGTGAACCAAAGGGAGAGACGCAATGGCCCATACGAGACGTTTCCTGCCGGCCCTGGCCGGCATGGCGATCGCGGTGCTGCTGTCGACCGGCGCCCAGGCCGATCGCGCGGCGCGCGACGCGCAGGATGCGGCGGCCGCCAGGATGGTGGACACCGCGACATTCAAGCAGGACGGGCCCTACCGGATCGGCGTGTCCGCGGGCTACATGTCGAATTCCTGGGTGGTCTTCGCCCTGCAGCATATCCGCTGGGAAGCCTCGCAGCATGACGAGGTGTCGGAGGTCATCGTCACCGACGCCGCCTTCAACCCGGCCAAGCAGGTCTCCGATATCGAGGACCTGCTGCGGCAGGATATCGACCTGCTGCTGTACTGGCCGGTAGACGATGCGGCGATCGCCGACGTCCTGCAGCGGGCCGTAGCCGCCGGGGTGCCCACGATCAACACCGGCGGCGGCTTCGCCGACGGCCCCGGCACGGTTGCCAATGCCTATATCAGCCAATGGTCGCTCGGCGAGGATGTCGCCCGGCGCCTGATGAAGGACCTGGGGGGCAAGGGCAGGATCATCGCCATGCTGCCGATCGCCGGCACGACCGCCGCGGTCGACCAGCTCGACGCGCTGAACACCGTCCTGGCGGAGTATCCGGAGGTCGAGCTGCTGACCGCCGAGTATGGCGACTGGAACCGCGCGAAGGCGAAGCAGATCACCGAGAACCTGCTGCAGCGCTATCCACGCATTGACGGCGTGTTCTCCCCCGCCGGGCAGATGTCGATCGGCGTTGCCGAAGCCTTCGACGAGGCCGGCCGGCTGGACGAGGTCACGATGTCGCCCGGCGACGAGTATAACGGCTGGCTGAAATGGGTGGCCGAGCACAAGCAGGGCGGCGCCGTCCCCTTCCCGACCCGCGCCGGGCAGGTCGCGGTGCAGATCGGGCTGAAGATCCTGAAGGGCGAGCCGGTGCCGCGTGGCACGGCGGTCACCGCAACGTTCATCTCCCCGGAGACCGTCGGGGAGTATGTGGAGATGGACGCGCCGGACGACTGGTGGGCCAGCAAGCTGCCGCCGAAGTTCCTGCCGCCCCGCTGACCGGCCGCCGCGACACCTGCAATGACAGCCGCCACGCCGCTTCTGGAGGTGCGGGGCCTTGCCCGGCACTATGCCGGCGTGGCGGCCCTGCGGGGCATCGACCTGTCCGCGCCGGCGGGGGAGGTCCATGCCATCGTGGGCGCGAACGGGGCCGGCAAGTCGACCCTGATGAACCTGCTGTCGGGCACGGTCCGCCCCAGCGCCGGCGAGATCCTGATCGACGGCCGCCCGGCCGGGCCCCTGAGCCCGGCCGCCGCACGGGCCCACGGGATTGCGACGGTGCACCAGGAGTTCAGCCTGGTGCCCCAGCTCTCGGTCGCCCGCAATATCTTCCTCGGCCGCGAACCCCGGGCCCCCGGCCTGCGGGGCCGCCTGGGTATGGTGGACGAGGCCCGCATGAGCGCCGATGCCCGGGCGCTCCTCGAACGCCACAGCCTCGCCCTGGAGCCGGACGCACCGGTGGAGTCGCTGAGCGTCGCCCAGCAGCAGAAGGTCGAGCTCGCCCGCGCCCTGTACGGGTCGTCGCGCATCCTGATCCTGGACGAGCCGACAGCCGTGCTCTCGCTGGCGGAGCAGCGCAACCTGTTCGACATCATCGCGGGGCTGAAGGCCTCCGGCCTGCTGATCCTCTATGTCTCGCATCGGCTGGAGGAGGTTCTGGCCATCGCCGACCGGGTCACGGTCCTGCGCGACGGCGCCCTCGTGGCGACCCGCAGGGCAGAGGGGCTGCGGCTGGAAGACCTGGTGGTCCTGATGGTCGGCGAAGCCGGCATGCGGCGCCCTGCAAGACGGGCCGCCACGCCGTCGGAGCGGCGGGTCGCGGTGCAGTATCGCCGTGGCGCCGCGGAGGGCGCATTCCACCTGAATCCCGGCGAGATCGTCGGCCTGGCCGGGCTTGTGGGCGCCGGCCGCACCACCCTGGCACGCGCGCTCTGCGGGCTGGAGCGGGCGGACACCAGGGTGACGGTGACCTGGGATGGGAAACCGCTGGCAAACGGTTCGCCCCGCGCGGCGATGGCTGCCGGCATCGCCTATGTCACCGACGACCGCAAGCGGGATGGCCTGTTCGCCAACCTGGCTATCCTGCCCAATACCAGCGCGGCCTCCCTGTCGCAGTTCGCCGCCGGCGGCATCCTCGACCACCGGCGGGAGCGACGCACCTGCCGGGACCTGCTGGAGCGGCTGCGGCTGGCCGCGCGCTCCCTCGACATGCCGGTCGACCAGCTGAGCGGCGGCAACCAGCAGAAGGTGGTGTTCGGCCGCGCGATGCTGCGCGCGCCGCGATTGCTGGTCTGCGACGAGCCGACCCGCGGTGTCGATGTCGGCGCGAAGGCGGAGATCTACGACCTGCTCAACGAGCTGGCCGGACGCGGCGTGGCGGTCCTGGTGATTTCCTCGGAGATCGACGAGTTGCTCGCGCTCGCCAGCCGCATCCTCGTCATGCGGGACCGGCGGATCGTTGCCGCGTTCGCGACCGGCGAAACCGACGAGACAGCGATACTGCTCGCCGCATCCGGCGGGCAGGAACGGGAAAGGGCAAAGATCGCATGAGCGCAAGCCGCAAGGTGCCGCCGCCGGCACGGATCGCCGTCGGCCAGATGAACCCGCAACCCGGCGCGGTGGACGCCAACCTGGCGCAGATCGAGGAGATCGTTCGCGGCGCCGCGCGCGCCGGCGCGCAGCTCGTGGTGCTGCCGGAAACGGCGACCACCGGCTATTTCATCAACGACAGGCTCAAGGACCTCGCCGAGCCGGAGGACGGCCCCAGCGCCGCCCGCATTGCGGGTCTGGCGCGGGCCTGCGGCATCCATGTCGCGGTGGGCATGGCGATCGCCGCGGGCGACAGCTTCCACGATGCGCAGCTGCTGTTCGGCCCTGACGGGCAACGCCTCGCCACCTACCGCAAGGCGCATCTGTTCTCCGCCGAGAAGGAATTCTATGCCGCCGGCGACACGCCGGTCGTCGTGGACACGGCGGTCGGCCGGATCGGCATGACCGTCTGCTACGACCTGATCTTTCCCGACTATCTGCGCCGCCTGGTGGAGCTGGGCGCGGACCTCGTGATCAACAGCACGAACTGGATCTCCGATCCCTGGCAGCGGGAGACCTGGGGCTGGACCGGCCCGGTCGTGCAGGCGCTGGCCGGGACCCGCGCGCTGGAAAACGGCATCTGGCTCGCGATGGCCGACTGCACCGGGCCGGAAGCCGGCTTCCTGTCGCTCGGCCATTCCTGCATCGCCGCGCCGTCCGGCCATGTCCTGGCCTCGGTCGGCCAGGGCCAGGGCTTCGCCACCGCGGACATCTTCCACGACGGCGCCGACCTGGAAAAATGGCGCTCGATCGCCACCTACCGGCAGGACCGCCGGCCGGACCTGTATCGCTGATCCCGGCAGCGGCGCCGGGCGCAGGCGCCCCGCACCGCCGCTGGCGCGCAGATCGGTGCGAGGCCGTCATGGCGCGGCTGATCTGGCCGCCATTGGCCTTCGCGCTGGCGAAGGTCGCCGCCTCAATACGCCCACATGGCGCAAGTCACCCTATCCCCGTCAACGGACAGGCGCTTCCATTGGACGAAATTCAGGGCCGCCGGCCAGTCGCCCTCGCGCGGCTGATGGGTTGCCACCGGGGTGCAGGCGGTCTTCTCCGCCGGCCGCGCCGTCGGCCAGACCAGGCCAGTCACGCGGACCGGGCCGCGGCATTGCAGGAACTGGTTGCTGGCAGGCCCGTGCATCGGCCCTTCATGCACCGCCTGCTCCGCCTCGCTCATCAGGCAGGTGACGGTCGCGCGGCCGCTGAAGCCGGGCTGCCGCCCCTCCGATCCGGGAGGGGCGATCGTTATGCTGTAGAACTGCGGCCTTGCAGGTTCCTGCCGCTGGGCGGCGGCGGTCCCCGCGCCGGCGACGAGCAGGGCGGCCAGCAGGCAGGCCGTTCCGGTGATCCTCATTTGCGATCCTCGCTGATGGCGTGGAGCCAAAGGGGAACCCGCCGGCATGGCCTGATCGCGGCCCTGCCGGGGCATTGTGGCGACGGAAGGAAGGCGGAATCGGGGCAGGCGGCGCCGGCACGCCCGCCGCGTCCTGCCGCCGGACGGCTGGCGCCTCCCTGCCCATTCCGGCGGCGGTGTCAGGCCGCGCGCATGCGATCCCGGATGGCCGCGATCCCCGCCATCGTCAGCCGAATGCGGTCTGTGTCCATCGGCAGGGCGTGGGAGGAGAACTTGCTGATGACGACCTGGCTGTCGCGGTCGACAAACAGGTTCTGCCCGAAAACACCCACGCCAAACAGCAACGGCGGTTCCCCATGCAGGACATACCATTTATTGCGATAGTGCATTTTCAGTCCGGGAAAATATTCTAGGAAATCGCCGCGATCCCAAGCCTCCGTATCGCCGCCCGTCAGGATATCTTCGATCCAGGCTGCCGGAACGACCTGCCGGCCGGCATATGCGCCGCCCTCCGCCAGCACCTGGCCCAGCCGGGCAAGGTCCCGCGTGGTGGCACAGAAACCGCCGGCCGTCCGCGGTGCGCCCAGGCGGTCCACCGTCACGTAGGCATCCCGCGCCGCGCCGATCGGCCGCCAGAGCAGTTCGCTCGCCAGATCGGCATAGCGTCGGCCCGTGGCGCGCTCGATCGCCCAGCCCAACAGGTCGGTGTTCGGCGAGACATAGTGGAACCGGCCGCCATGACCTTCGTCGACATCGGTCAGACGGCCAAAGAAGCTGCGCAGGTCCGACGGGCGCTCTCCCGGATCGTGCGGGTCCCAGCCCTGGGCCTTGCGATACTCGATGATCGGCCCGGCGCTCGCCAGATAGTTCTCGTCGAACAGAATCCCGGCCCGCATGTCCAGCAGGTCGCGCAGGCGCGCGCCGGCATAGGCGGTCTCCTCGATTTCCGGGATCAGGTCCGTCACCTTCCGGCCCAGATCCAGGGTCCCCTTCTCCACCAGGATGCCGACCAGCAGGCCGAGCACGGATTTCGAGACCGACATCAGGATGTGCCGGCTCTCTGCGGACATGCCGTTGCCGTAATACTCGAACGCGATCCGCCCCTTCCTCAGGACGACCAGGCCGTCGGTGTTCGTTTCGGTGAGGAACGCATCGAAGCCGTAGCGCCGGCCGTCCAGCGCGACCTCCAGCCCGGCAAGATCCACAGGAGCGTCCGGCAGGTCGCGGACATGCGCCGGGTCGTTCGGAATATCGGCAGACGGCACGATCTCCCGCACATGCTGGAACGACCATATGTTGAACGGCGGCTTGCGCCAGTTCGCCAGTGTCACCTGCCCCGCCTCGGCGGGCGGAAAGCCCTGCATCAGCCGCGTCTCGTTCATCGACAGCTCCTCCGCTCCTGCAAATCTGTCCCGGCGGCCTTACGGAACCGCCCTCTCGCCCGGCATCAACGGTTCGGCCTGCGCCAGGAATTCCGTCATCGACCTGCGGATCGCGGCCTCCTCCAGGTCCTGGACGATGAAGACCAGCCGGGACGTGCGGTCGCCGCTCGGCCATTCGTCGAGATGCACCGGCGGATGGATGAAGTGCTGCACCGCATTCAGCAGCACCGGACCGTTCGCCTCCGGCACGTCCAGCAGACCCTTGACCCGCAATATCTGCCGACCGTGGCGGTGGACCATGAGCGACAGCCAGACCGCGAACGGGGTCCAGTTGATCTGCTTTTCCGATCGCACGACAAAGCTGCGGATCGACGGCCCATGACGGGAGTCAGCATGGGCGTGCGGCACCGCCGCCCGCGGCCCTGCCCTTGCGTTGCGGTCCAGGGCGGCGATATCCCAGCCGGACTGAAGCGGGTCGGAGACATCGCCCGACAGCAGCAGCGAGCATAGATCGCCGGCCCCCGGCACCTGGCAGATCGGGGCCCGCGGGTTCACCTCCGCGAGAAGCGCCAGAAGCCTTGCGAGCTGTTCCTCGTCGGCAAGATCGGTCTTGGTGACCACCAGACGGTCGGCCGTCGCGGCCTGCCGCAGGGCTTCGTCCTGGCTGGTGAGCTGCCCGACCCCGTTCAGGGCATCGACGGTCGACACCAGATGCGCAAGGCGCAGCCGGTGCCGCAGCATCGGATCGGCCACCAGGGTCTGCACGATCGGCACCGGGTCGGCCAGCCCGGTGGTCTCCACCAGGACCCGGTCGAATTCCGGAATCGTGCCGCGGCTCATGCTGTCAAGGAGATCCCGCAACCCGGCCTGCAGCTCGGAGCGGACCGAACAGCAGATGCAGCCGTTCTGCAGCACGACATTGCTGCCCACCACATCCCTGACCATGAGGTCGTCGAGGCTGATCTCGCCGAACTCGTTGATCAGGACCGCGATCCGGCCGCTGCCCTCCTGCTCCAGGAGCTGCCGGAGCAGGGTTGTCTTGCCGCTGCCCAGGTAGCCGGTCAGGACGGTCACCGCAATCGGCGTGGCACCGGTCATCCGCGGGATTCCGGCAGCTTCGCAACGGGGTCGCCGTGCAGCGGGTCGATCCGGCGGCGGCCGAGTTCGTCGGCGGTCCGCCAGACATGGGCAAGGTCGGTCACCAGCCGGGTGGAACCGGTCGCGCTGCGCACGACGAGCTGGCGGCCATGGTCGCCGAGGCGCACGCCGGAGCCTTCCAGCAGCAGGTTGACAAGCGCCAGCCGGAGGCGCCGCTCGGCCAGACGGTTGTGAGGGGCCTCGCCGGCGCCGCCGCCCACGCCGTCGATCCAGTCGGCATTGCCCTGCAGGATGCCGCAGGCGCTACACATGGCGGCGGGCCGCTGCCCGGCCGAAGCCTGTTGCGGTCGGCGGCATGCCTAGAGCCCGCTCGGCCCGCCGACCTCGACCTTGCTGCCGAACGGCGCCCGCTTGCGGAAGTCCTCTGCCATTGCGGCGAAGGTCATCATCCGCACGCCCGAATGCCGCAGCATATGCTCGACCAGCCGCTCCAGCATCATCAGGACATGGGGCTTGCCTGCGCTGTCGGGATGGATGGTGATCGGGAAGATCGCGTAGTCGTGGTTCCGGTAGACCCAGTCGAACTGTTCGGTGAAGATCTCGCCGAGGGCATGGCCCGTTACCCAGCCATGGGTGTTGGGGAAGGCCTTGACGAACATCGTGGGGGGCGCGTCGTCCAGGTGCCAGCTTGCCGGCAGCTCGACCAGGTCGACCTCCTTGCCGGCCTTCCACGGATGCATCCAGTCCGATGCCTTCTTGCTGTAGTCGATCTTGGTCCAGCTGTCCCCGACCCGGAGATAATGGGGGTGATAATCGTCCTCCATCATGCTGCTGTCATAGCGCATGCCCTTGGCGAGCAGCAGTTCCACGGTGTTCGGGCTGAGCTCCCACCACGGCGCCATATAGCCGATCGGCGCCTTGCCGCTCATCGACTTGATGATGTCGAAGGTTCGGTCCAGCACCTCGGCCTCCTGCTCGCGACTCATCGCCAGGGGGTTCTCGTGGGTGTATCCGTGGATGCCGATCTCGTGCCCGGCCTTGATGATCATCTCCGCGGCACGCGGGAAGCTTTCCATCGAATGCCCGGTCACGCCCCAGGTCGTCGTGATCCCGTAGCGGTCGAAGAACTCGATCAGGCGCGGAACGCCGCGCTTCGCCCCGAACACGCCGCGCGAGATGTCGCACGGCGAATCCTCGCCCCCGAAGGAGCCGATCCATAGCGCGACCGCATCGAAATGCGGGTTGATGCAGACCTGGATGTCCTTGGCTGGCATGACTGTCCCCTTCTTCGAGTGTCAGTGGAATTGCTTTTCACGCAGCATGAGCACTGCGCCGAGCAGGACGAAACCGTAGATGATGCTGCGGACCGCTTCCGGCAGGGCGGTGCCGGCCAGCATGCTGCTCAGCGCGGTGAACAGCAGGGCGCCGCCGAAGATGCCGAGGTAATGGCCGCGCCCGCCGGTGATGTTGGTGCCGCCCAGGACCACCACGGCGATCGAGGCGAGCAGATAGGGCTTGCCCATGTCGTAGAAGGCCTGCGTCGTGAACCCGGCAAGGAGGATGCCGACCAGGGACGCGCAGAACCCGCTGAGGACATAGGCGGCCAGCCGGACGGTGCCGGTCCGGACGCCGGACAGCCGTGCGATCCAGTCGTCCTGGCCGACCGCCCGCAATCGCCGCCCGAAGGCGCTGCGGTCCAGGAGCAGGGTGGCAGCGAGCGCGAACAGGAAAAGGAACCAGACGACCGGCGGCAGGCCCAGGAAGGAGCCATTCACGAACCAGACGATCGCAGGCGGCGCCGCACCCGTCGGCGCACCGCCGCTGAACACCAGGGCCGTGCCTTCCAGGATGCTCGCCGTCGCCAGGGTGGCAATGATCGGCGACAGACGCAGCCCCACCACCAGGAGGCCGTTGAACAGCCCGAGCAGGGTCCCAAGCAGCAGCACCAGCGGCACGACCCAGATCGCAAGAATGTCCGAGCCGTTGGCATAGGTTGTCAGGACGATGGCCGGGAATGTGACGGTCCAGGCGACCGATAGGTCGAGCCCCCCCGCCATCACCACGGCGCCCTGGCCGAGACCGAGAATGGCCAGGAACGATCCGAAGACCAGCAACACGGTCAGATGGTCGAGCAGGGAGAACCCGCCCCCGGCAATCAGCCCGGTGGCGGCCACGGTCAGCGCAAGCAGCATCCAGGCCGGCAGGACGAACCGGAGCATGCGTGCGTTGCGCTGCAGCCAGCCCGGCATCCCGATGCCCGCCTGGCGCGCCGCGATGCGCGCCGGAATCGCCGGCACCGCACCGGCCCGCTGCCACTTCCGGAACTGCACGCCGAGCCATGGCAGGGCGCGCCGCAGCGGCAGGTCGCGAAAGCGCGAGAAGCCGAGCACGGCAACGATCAGCACGGCCCCCTCGACGATCGGGACGTAGTAGGTGCGGATCCCCAGCACCAGGAAGATGTTGACCAGGATGGTCAGGATGAAGGCGCCGAACAGGCTGCCGACGGCGCCGCCCCTGCCGCCGCCGATCAGCGTTCCGCCCAGCACCACAGCGGCGAACACCTTCAGCAGCATGGCTGCGCCGATCAGCGGGTCTCCCGACCCGCTGTTCGCGGTGACGAACAGGCCGGCGGCGCCGTAGAACATCCCGGCCAGGGTGAAGGACCAGAAGCGGGTCGCCGGCACCGGGACGCCATTGCTGGCCGCCGCCGTGGCGTCGCTGCCGATGGCATAGGTCGCGATCCCCAGCCGGCTGGAACGGAACATCAGCCAGGCAAGCACGGCGAGTGCGACGACGACGAGCGGTGCCGGCAGCAGGCCGGCGACGACATCGCCGACCAGCCGCATCGAGAAGTCGTAGGAGAACTCGCCGCCCGGATATTTCAGGATCAGCAGCGCGCCCCCCTGGGCGATGAACATCATCGCCAGGGTCACGATGATCGACTGCAGCCGCACAAAGCCGACCAGGAGTCCGTTGACCGCCCCGATCGCGGCGCCGGTGCCGAGCGCTATCGCGATCGCGGCCAGGCCGTGCAGCCCGGGATCCAGCGCGTCGCCGGGCAACTGGGTGACCAGGATCACGTTGACCAGGGAGATGACGGCACCTGCCGACAGGTCGAGCCCGCCGGCAAGGACGACGATCGTCAGGCCGATTGCGGCCAGTGCCAGGGTGGTGGCGCTGGCGCTGATCGTGCTGACGTCGAAATAGCTCAGCGATGCAGGGCTTACGGCCTGCAGCAGGGCGATGCTGCCCAGCAGGATCGCGAAGGGCACCAGGGTGCGGCGATGGCGGCCCGACCATTGCAGGATGGCCTGTTGCCCGGAGCGCGACGCCGCGGCGGAAGCCCGGCTCATGGCCCCGTCCCGGTGCCGTCGGCAGCGGCGGTATGGCCCAGCGCCGCGTGCATGATCCCTGTCTCGCCGACCTCGTCGCCGGCCAGCATCGCGGAGACCCGCCCGCGGTACATGACCATGACCTCGTTGCACAGGTTCACCAGTTCCGCGATCTCGCTGGAGTAGAACAGGACCGAGCCTCCGCCGGCGGCGAACGCATTGATCAGACGGTAGATCTCGGCCTTGGTCCCGATATCGACACCGCGCGTGGGGTCATAGAGCAGGAGGATCCGGCTCTCCGCCAGCAGCCATCGGGCGACCACCATCTTCTGCTGGTTGCCGCCGCTGAACTGGGCTGCCGCCTGGCCGAACGCGCGTGCCGGCACCTGGACCTGCGCCAGCGCGGCCAGGACGGCCTGCATCTCTGCTGTCCGGTCGATCAGGCCCATCCGGACGTAGCGCCCGATGGCGGGCAGCGACAGGTTGTCCCGCCCGTCGAACGCCAGGAACAGGCCCTCGCTTTGCCGGTCCTCCGGCACCAGCCCGATGGAGATCCCGGCTGCGACGGCGTCGGCGGGAGACTGCAGGTCGACCGTGACGCCGTCGATCGCGATCGTGCCGCTGTCGGCCTCCAGGGCGCCGAACAGGGCCAGGAAAAGCTCGCGCTGCCCCATGCCCTGCAGGCCGCCGACCCCCAGCACCTGGCCAGGCCAGAGGTCCAGCGAAACCTCCCGCACCGCATCGCCGACACGGAGGTCTCGCGCGGCAAGCGCCGCGGCGGCGCCAGCATTGCCCGCGTCCGGCAGCTTCTGCGGAAAGACGGCATGCAGCGACCGGCCGATCATCATCTCGATGATCTCGCCGTCGGCGACCTCGCCCATCGCGTAGGAGCCGACCGAAGCGCCGTTGCGCAGGACGGTCATCGAACCGCAATACGCCCGCACCTCCTGCATCCGGTGGGAGATGAAGACGATGGTGGTCTCTGCAGCCTTTTCCCTCGACATCAGCCCGGCAAGCCATTCGACATCGTCACCGGTGAGCGCCGCGGTCGGTTCGTCCAGCAGCAGCAATCGCGGGCGGTGGCTGATGCTGCGGGCGATCTCGATCTTCTGGCGGCTCGGCAGGTCCAGGTCCGCGACGACCGTCCGCGGATCGACGTCGGCCAGGCCAAGCCTGGCCAGATCCGCCCGGGCCCGCTCCTCGCAGCGCCGCCGCGAGGTCAGGCCGATGCGGTTGAGCGGCTCCTCCATCAACAGGAAGTTCTGTGCCACCGTGAGGTCCCGGACCAGCGAGATTTCCTGGAAGGCGGTGCGGATGCCCATCGCATGGGCGGCGCGCGGTCCTGCGACCCGTACGGCGGTGCCGAACAACCGGATGCTGCCACTGTCCGGCTGCGTCAGCCCGCTCAGGATCCTGACAAGCGTCGACTTGCCGGCCCCGTTCTCGCCCAGCAGCGCATGCACCGCGCCGACCGGCACATCGAACGTCACGCCGTCGAGCGCCACGGTAGAGCCGTATCGCTTCGCCAGATCGGCCACCTCGAGCGCGCTCGGCGCCCCATCACCGCCCGGCGATCGCGTGACCGGCAGATCGCTTTCCAGCACAGCCCTGCTCCGATGGTTTCTCTTGCCGGCATTCCGCGGAGGCCGGCAATGGCGGCCTCCGCGGCAGCAGGACCCGGGCCGCCTATTGCCCCGCCGGAACCGTGCCGTTCAGGGCCGAGTAGAGATCGAGCTCGGGAACCTCCTTGCTCCAGACATCGATGAAATAGTTGGCCGGCGCCACAGCCAGGGGCACCACGGTGCAGGCCCAGTCCTTCTCCTTGAGCTCCGCCAGGTCCGCCTTTTCGCAGAACACATTCGCGTCGCTCTCGACCAGCGGCATCGGGATCTCGGTGTACTTCTCGATGGCCTCGCCGGCATGGGCCTTCATGCCCAGCTTGAAGGCATAGGGCGCGGCCCAGGGCGGCGACCCCATCGAGACGCCCGGCACGCCGATCGACCCGTCCGTCTTGCCGGCAGGCAGCTGGGCGACACGGAAGCCGTTCGAGCCGTTGCCGGCGCAGGGGATGAAGTCGCTCCGCCCTGCAGCGATCTGCAGCTGCGAGAATTCGTAGCACCCCGTCTGGGTCCAGACGCCGTCGATGGCGTCCCAGCCCTTCGCCGCGATGATCTCGGACATCTTCTGGCGCGCCGTGGCCGGGTTCCACATGCTCGGTGTTTCGGCCACGATCTGGATGTCGGGATATTGGGCGAACACTGCCTTGGCGGCCTCGTTCCGGCGGGTGTCCACAAGGGTCCCCGGGATGCCGCCCATGAAGAGGATATCGCCCTTGCCGCCCAACGCGCCGGCCAGCCATTCGGCGGGACCGGCACCCGCCCAATCCTGGTTGATGCCGACATAATGGGCACAGGGCTCCGTCACCTGGGCGTCCCAGGTGATGAAGGTCACGCCCTTGGCGCAGGCGTTGCGCACCGCGCGGTTGAGTGCGGTCGGCGATATCGGCCAGGCGACGATGACATCTGCGCCCGCCTGCACCATTGCATTGATCTGCTGCTGCTGCGTCTGGGCGTCGCCGCGCGCGGACTGCACCTCCAGCTCCACCTTGTCCTTGTAGGCAGCCGTCTGCGAGATGGCACGCAGCAGGTTGAGAGAGGCATCCATCCAGGTATTGCCGTCGAAGCCGGCACTTACATAGACCTTGGTCTTGTCCTGCGCCTGGGCCGCCGGCCCGGCCGCAAATGCCGTCGCTGCCACCGCCGCCAAACCGACCATGCCGTTTCGCCAGAACGATCCTGTCTTCATGGTAGCCCCCTCTGAGTTGTCGGCCCCCGGAGCGCACGCCCAGGCACCCCTGCCAGTGCGCTGCCCGGCCGGGTAGCGCAGACCAATATGCGGCCTGACCGGACAGACCAAACAGCTGTCGCAAGACCGGAAACTGGCCGCCATTGCCCACTATTGCGTTACCATGATAACCAGTCAAGGCGAACCGGTCAGACCAGAAGTGCATTTCCGCTGGATCCGGTCCGGCCGGTTGGCCGCTGCGCGACAGGATGATCCAGGACGGGTGCAACGGCTCGGTTGATCATCGCGGGCGGATCGACGATGCAGTGCCGGGGGCCCGCCTTCATGTGGCCCGGTGGCGCTGCGCGGCGCCAGCCGGACCGACCGGCAGAACCGACGGCGCCCCGCGAAACCGCAACGCCGGCGGCCAGGGTCGCGACGCCGCCATCTGGGAAAGAACATGAAAAGCTGGCATCCGCTGTCCAAGACCGTCGCGAAGAGAATCGAGGACCTGGTTGCCTCCAATGACGACGGCACGCGCCCCCGCCTGCCATCGCAACGGGAGCTGTCGTCGATTTTCGGTGTGAGCAGGACATCCGTCCGCGAGGCGCTCACCCTGCTCGAGGCTTCGGGAAAGCTTCGAACGGAACCCGGCCGCGGCAGCTTCTGGGTCGACCCGGCGGAAGCCGGGCAGCCCGCACCGGTTGACCCCGACGATGCCCGCGAGCGGCCGCGCGACAAGACCTATCCGAAATCGGAGATCTCGCGCTTCCGCTATCTCATCGAAGGCCAGTCCGGCCGCCTGGCGGCGATGCGGATCACCGATGCGCAGATCCGCCGGCTGGAGGACAATCTTACCGCCTTCAAGAGCCAGATCCGTTCGCTGGACCTGGAGGCGAGCGCCCAGACCGATTTCGAGTTCCACCAACTGATCGTGGAGTTCTCGGGGGTCCGACTCTTTGCGGACCTGCATCTTGGCTTCCGCGAGGTCATCATGCAGGCGGTTCGCATGCACCGCTCGCAGCACATCCGCGCCTGGGAGCCCGTCGCGGAACATGAGAAGATCCTGGAGGCGCTCAAGCGGCGGGATCCCGACGAAGCCCTCTACTATCTGCATTCGCACATTGTCCGCAGCGCGGACCGGCTGGGCATCATCGACGCGCGGGAGATCCTGTAGCGAGGCCCATTCCCGCTCTGGCGCACGCGGAAGGCCGCAGAGGGTCAGCGCCTCCGCTATTGCCCCCGGCCAGCGGGGAGCCGGGCTAGGCCGATCCGGCCTCGGCCACCGGCGTGCCCAGATAGGCGGCGATCACTTCCGGATTGCCGGCGATCTCGGCCGGCGGGCCCTCGGCGATCTTGCGGCCGGCATCCAGCACGAAGATCGTGTCGGAGACCCGCATCACCGCGCCCATGTCATGCTCGACCAGCAGCACGGTAATGCCGCGGTCGCGAATGCTGCGCAGGATGTCGATGATCTCGTCGGTTTCCGACGGGTTCAGCCCGGCGCAGGGTTCGTCGGCGAGCAGCAGCAGCGGCCGCGCGGCAATCGCCCGGGCCAGCTCCAGCCGCCGCAGGTTGCCGACGGTCAGGCCCAACGCCTGCCGTTCGATCAGCGGATCCAGGCCGCAGAGGGTCAGCGCCTCCGCCGTCACCTGGGCCACGTCGCGCGGGCCGCTGCGGCCGAACAGGGCGCCGATCCGGACATTGTCTTCCACGCTCAGATCGGGAAAGGGCTTGGCGATCTGGAAGGCGCGCGCCAGGCCGAGCTGGCTGACCGCGCGGGTGCTGAGCCCGTCGATCCGCCGCCCGCCGAAGCGGATCTCGCCCGCCGAGAGCGGCAGATAGCCGGTGATCAGGTTGAAGATCGTCGACTTGCCTGCCCCGTTCGGGCCGATCAGGCTGCAGATCGCGCCCTCCGGCACCTCCAGCGAGACGTCGTTGGTCGCCACCAGCCCGCGGAAGCGCTTGGTGACATTGTCCAGGCGGAGCAGGCTGCCGGTCATGGCGGCGCCTCCCCGGCTGCCGGTTTCGACGCTCTCGGCGGCGACCGCCTGGACCGCAGCAGGCCCTGCACGGAGCCCAGGATGCCCTTCGGCGCCAGCAGCACCAGGACCGCCAGCAGCGCGCCGGTCGCCAGCATGTGGATGTCCAGGAGGTCGCCCAGCAGGACCTGGGTCAGCACCACCATGATCACCGCGCCGATGATCGGGCCGGCCAGGGTGCCGATGCCGCCCAGCAGGGCATAGACGATCATGTTCAGGCTGAAATCGACGCGGAACACCGATTCCCCGGTGATGTAGCCGAGGCTGTGGGCATAGGCGGCGCCGATCATCCCGGTCAGGACCGCGCTGATCACGAAGACGAAGATCTTGTAGGCCTCCGTCGGCACGCCCATCATCGCGGCGGTGTCCTCGTCCTCCCGCACCGCGATCAGGCCATAGCCGATGCGGCCGACCTTGATCGCAAAGCCGATGACCAGGGTCAGCACGGCAAGGCCCAGGAACAGGTAGTAGTAGAACACCTGCGGCTCGATATCGCGCGGCGCCAGGCGCGGTAGGACGATCCCCAGCGAGCCCTGGAACCAGTCCAGGGTCGCCACCAGTTCGCCCAGCACCTGCGACACGCCCAGCATCGCGATGGCGAAATAGATGCCGCGAAGGCGCAGCAGCGGATAGGCGATGACCAGGGCCAGCACGCCGCTGACCAGGCCGGCGAACAACAGGCCGACCACCAGGTTCGCCGCCGGGCCGCCGAGATCGACCTTGGTCTCCAGCAGGGCGGCCCCGAAGGCGCCGACCCCGATGAAGGCGGTATGGCCGAAGCTCCAGTAGCCGGAGAAGCCGCCGAGGATCGACCAGGCCAGGGCAAGCCCGGCGGACATCAGGATCAGCTGCGCCACCCTGGTATGGAAGGCGGACATCAGGCCGGGCAGGAACAGCAGCACCACCAGCGCAACGGCGGAGGCCAGGATCCACCAGCGATAGCGGCGGATCCCCTGCGTCAGCATCGACCCGGAGGCAGTCCTGGGCGAGGGCATCACCGCGACCCCGCGAAGGCGTTGCCCAGGATGCCGTGCGGCCGCAACAGCAGCATCAGCACCAGGATCAGGAAGGTCATCACGTTGGGGAAGGCCGGGCCGATGAAGGCCGAGGTCATCGTGCTGGCCACCCCCAGCAGCAGCCCGCCGAGCAGGGCGCCGGCCGGGCTGCCGATGCCGCCCAGCACGACGACGACGAAGGCGTTGATCGTCCAGGGCACCTCGTCGGGCGGTGAGAAGGGCAGCACGATGCCGATGATCACGCCGGCCGCACCGGCGAAGGCCGCGGAGACCCCGAAGGTCAGGCCATAGACATGCTGGACATTGACGCCGCAAAGGCGCGCGCCGAGCTCCTGCTGGGCCGTGGCGCGGATCACCCGGCCGAGCCCGGTGCGGTTCAGCACCAGCGCCAGAAGCAGCAGCAGTGCCAGGCTGGCGCCGAGCGCGGAGATCCGCACCAGGTCGAAGGTCAGCGCGCCGATGCGGAAGAAACTGAAGGCATAGCTGGGCGTGATGCTCTGGATATCGGGCGAGAAGACCAGCACCATGATGTTGCGCAGCATCAGCGCCACGCCGAAGGTCAGCAGCAGGGTCGCCAGCAGCGAAGACCGCGCCACCGCCCAGCTGATCAGGGTGCGCTGGTAGGCATAGCCGACCACGAACAGCACCGCCATCACCAGCGGGATCCCCAATAGCGGATCGATGCCCAGGCCCTGCCAGACGATCAGCGCGCCATAGGCGCCGCAGAGCACGAAGATGCCATGGGTGAGGTTGACCACCCCCATGACGCCGAAGATCAGCGAGAAGCCGACGGCGGCGAGCGAGTAGATGCCGCCCAGCACGATGCCGTCGGCCAGGGTCTGCAGGAAAATCGTCACGCGCGGGTCACCGTCGCCATTCGGGTCCGTCGGGGCGTCGGCGGGGCGGCGACGGCAGCGCCGCCGCCCCTCGACGGATCGGGGATGTCGCGGCGGGTCAGGTGCGCTCGCCCCAGGGCTTGGTCGGATAGGACGCCTTGCCCATCGCGGCCTCGCCCGGGAACACGATGACCGGCTCGCTGCCCTGGATCTGGAACACCTTGGCGCCCATCACCAGCGGGTCGGCATCGCCATCGGCGGTGAACTTCACCGGGCCGTACATGGTCATGATGTCGATATCGGCCAGCGCGTCGCGCACCTTCGCGGGGTCCAGGCCGCCGGCATTCTGCATGGCGGTGACGTAGGTGACGATGCAGGCGGCGCCGCCCGCCGTGTGATAGGCAAGCGGCCGGTCGAAGTTCCGCCTGTAATATTCCTCGAAGGTCTTCGTGTCGCCGAAGATCTTGTCCTTGAAGTCGACTCCCGGCTCCCAGTAGGTCGCGCCGGTAATGCCGTTGGCGTACTTGCCGAGCGCCTCGCGGTAGGAGGCGAGCTGCGGCCCCAGCGCCTGGTAGAGAAGGTTCACGTTGGTCCCGCTGGCAATCATCTGGCGCGCGATCAGCAGGGAGTTCTGGTCGTGCGTGGTGCAGACCAGGATGTCCGGCGGCGTGGCGCGGATCGACGACAGCACGCTGGAGGTATCGGTGATCTGCGCCGGCAGCTCGTATTCCTTCAGCAGGGTCAGGCCCTGCGCGGTGCAATCGTTCTTCGCGCCCTCGGCAAAGGTCTTGGAAAAGGCGTCGTTGGTGGACACCACGCTGAAGGATTTCGCCTTCGGCTCCAGCGAACCGAAGAACGCCGCCGTGGACAGGAACTGCCGGGTCGCCCGCGGGTAGAAGCCGAAGACGTACTTGTAGCCCTGCGTGAAGATCTTGTCGGAACCGCCCCCGGTCTGCACCATCGGCTTTCCCGCCCGGTCGACGATCGCCGCCGTCGGCAGGACGATGTTGCTGCCGAACGAGCCGAGGTAGAAATCGATGCCGTCGTCCAGCTGCCGCTGGATCAGCGTGGTGGCCCGCGCCGGGTCGGAGGCATCGTCGACCATCTGCAGCTCGAGCTTGACCTTCTCGCCGCCGATCTCGACCCCGCCGAGTTCCTCGTTGATGTACTTGATGGCGGTCAGATAGCCGTTATGGACGTTCAGCCCGGTTTCCGCGGCGCGGCCGCTCAGCGGGATCGAGCCGCCGATCGTGACGGTCTTTTCCTGCGCCAGCGCCGGACGGGCGAAGCCGCCGCCCAGGGTCGCGCCCACGCCCATGGCGGCCGCGGCCCCCATCGTACCCTTCATGAACAAGCGGCGATCGATCATGGCCTGCGGCCCCCCTGTTGCAGTGGTCGGTTGCGTCTGTCGTCCGTGGCTTTCCCCAACGCCGCTGTTGGCCGCGGCTCGGTCGTCCTGCGGCACTGCCGCCGTGCCGCGGCTATGGCTTCGGCGGCGGTTCGCCGCCGCCCTGCTGGTGGAAGTAGTTCATTTTCAGGAACCATTCCAGATAGGCGCCATAGGTCACCGGCTTGTACTTCGGCGGGTTGTCCGGCCCCTGGCAGGTCGGCAGGCATTCCATCACATAGTCGGTGTTCGGATCGAAAAAGATCGGCATGGAATAGCGCGCACGCCCGCTCTCGTTCAGCACCCGGTGCGGGGTGGACAGGAAGCGGTCGTTGGACCAGCGGGTGCACATGTCGCCGGTATTCACCAGCAAGGTGCCCGGCAGGCTGGGTGCCGGGAACCATTCGCCGTTGGTGCGGCGGATCGCCAGGCCCGGCACTTCGTCGCGCGCCAGGATCGTCATGAAGCCCGAATCGGTATGCGGCGCGGAGCCGAAGGAGCCTTCCTCCGGCACATCCTGCGACGGGAAATGGGTGATCCGGTGGATGATCTGGTTGTCGGTGAAGGCCTCGTCGAAATAGTCCGCCGGCAGGTCGAGCGCCACCGCATAGAGCTTCACCAGGCGCAGGCCAAGGACCTCCGTCGCCTTCTGGTAGTCCAGCATGGCATCGCGGAAGGAGGGCAGACTTTCAGGCCAGTAGTTCGGCCCGTGGAAGCGCCGCTCGTTGAGGATGTCCGGATGGTCCGGCGGCAATTCGCGCTTGCAGAAGAACGCCTCGTTCAGGTTCGGCTTCCGGTTCTCCGCCACGCTGGAGCTCTTGAGCAGGCTCTGCGCGTAGGGCAGGTAGCCCACATTGTCGCGGTCCAGCTTCAGCTGCAGCTTCTCCTCGACCGGCAGGTCGAAGAAGCGCGCGCCCTCGGCGAAGGCACGGTCGATCCTGTCCTGCGGCACGCCGTGATTGGCGACGTAGAAGAAGCCGACATTCTCGCAGGCATAGCGCAGCTCGGCGGCAAGCTCTTCGAGCGCGCCGGGCATGCCGGCGATATAGGGCCCCAGGTCCAGGACCGGGATCACCTCGTCGATGCTCGCCTGCGCCCAGGCGGGCTTGCTCTGTCTCGGAAGGTTCATGGCGTCGCACTCCTTGCGGCTGGCGGAGCCCCGCACACTGCAATGCAGCATACGTTAGTCTCCGGCACAGTAGCGAAGGATCGGCGCGGGCGTCCATAGAGAGCCGCATGCAGAGGCGCCATGCAGCGAACGCATGGCAGACAGGTCGGGCGCAGCGATCGCGCCATGCCCTCCTGGTGCGGCGCAACACAGCCGCCGGCGCGCCGGAGGTTCAGCGCCGCGTGCCGGCCCGCCGGCCGCAGCGACGGCAGGCCGGTCATCCCGGCACGCCCGGCGGCAGCGGGGTCTGCATCCGCCGCGTGAACAGCGCCCGCTCGCGGGAGACTTCCGGATCCTCCGCCAGCTTGCGCAGGCGCTCCACGTCCTGGCGGCGGCGCTGGGGGTCGGTCTCGCCGTAGATCACCCGCTTGTTCTCGCTGGCCTGCGGCGAGGCGATCTCCAGGAAGGTGCGCCGGCGCTCCCGCGCGTAATAGTCCAGCACCTCCTCCTGCGCCTTCCCGCGCACCACCGCGGCCAGCAGCGGATAGAGCAGGAAGGAATCGAACAGGCCCGAGGTCAGCCCCAGCCCGCCGGTCGGGTTGCAGACATGGGCCGCGTCGCCGGCCAGCAGCACGCGCCCGACACGGAAGCTGTCGGCCGCGCGCTCGTGCATGCGATAGGGGGCGCACATCTCCAGCTCGTAGGGTTCGTGGCCGGGCAACAGCGCGGCATAATGCGCCGGCAGCCGGTCGCGCACACTTTCCTCCGGCAGGGCGGCATCCTCCGCATAGGTGCAGCGCCAGAGGTTCGTGGTGTCGATCTTGGCGATGATCGCGCCATGCACCGGGTCCACCTGCAGGGTGGCCCGGGCATAGCCATGCTTCTCGAAATCGTAGCGCAGGTTGGTGGCGACGAAGCGCTCCGGCCAGGTCTTGCCGGGAAAGGGCTGGCCCGCCAGCTGCCGGACCGCGCTGCGCCCGCCATCGGCGCCGATCGCCCAGCGGGCGCGGAAGCTGCGCTTTCCCCCGGGCGTCTGTGCCGTGACGGTGACACCGTCGGCGTCCTGGGCGAGGTCTATCACCTCGGCGTTCCAGTGCACCTCCGCCTGCGGCGCATAGCGGTCCAGATGCGCCAGCGCGACCTCCGCCAGCTTGTGCTGTCCCAGATGCATGTTGAAGGGATAGGGCGTATGGCCGTCCAGCACGTCCAGGCTGAACCGGATCTGCTCGCCGGTCTCGAAGATCAGGTAGGCATAGTCCTGTTTGCCGAAGCCCAGCGCCAGGCAGTCCTGCAGGATGCCGAGGCGGTCGATCTCCGCCAGGACCGACCAGTGATAGACCATCGCCCGCGGCGAGCTGACGATCTGCGGCTCCGCCTCCAGCACCGTCACCTTGACCCCGGCCCGCGCCAGGCCAAGGGCATTCACCATGCCCACCGGCCCGGCGCCGACGATCAGCACATCATCCATCCTGCCCGCCCTTCCGCGTTGCTGCGCCGGCGGCGTCCGGCGAGCCCTGCATGCCACAGGCCCCGGGGCGGCAAAAGCCCGCCGCGGGCCGGCGCCCGCCAGCGTTATGAAAATGACACGAAACCGACACGGCCCCGTAACTCCGGCGCGCTAAAGGGGTGAAACCGTTTTCGACCCGATCCGTGCCAACCGGCCCGTATCCGGGCGGACCTGTCCGGAGGGACGGCAGCCGTGACCGCGACCATTCATGACGTGGCCCAGCGGGCCGGCTGCTCGATCGCCAGCGTATCGCGCGTGCTGAACGGTTCGGCCGCCATCTCGCCCGACCTGGAATCCCGCGTGCGTGCGGCCGTCGAGGCGCTGGGCTATCGCCCCAATGCCCTGGGCCGCAGCCTGAAGACGAAGGCGACCCGCGCGATCGGCATGCTGGTGCCCTCCTTCACGAACCCGGTCTTTGCCGCCTCCCTCGCCGGGGTGGAGCAGGCTGCCCGGGCGGCCGGCTACGACATCATCCTGTCGGCCACCGGCTATGACCGCCACCGGGAGCCGGAGGCGGTGGCCGCCATGACCGCGCGCGCGGTCGAGGGGCTGATCCTGACGGTCGCGGACGCGGAACATTCCGTCCTGCTGGACGCGCTGGACCGCAACGGCCCGCCCTATGTCCTGCTGTACAACGAATTGTCCCGCGCCGGCCGGGCCGCGGTCGCGGTCGACAATGCGGCAGCGGTCACCGAGCTGGTGGGCCATATGGTCGCCCTGGGGCATCGCCGCATTGCCTTCGTCGCCGGCCGGTTCCGCGCCTCCGACCGGTCGCGGCTGCGCTACCAGGGATACCTGTCCGCGATGGCGGCGGCCGGCCTGGAGCCGCTGCCCGTGGCGGAAGTCGAGTTCCTGGGCGTCGAGCCGGAATTCGACCGGGACCTTGCCGGCCTCCTGGCGCGGCGGGACCGGCCGACCGCCTTTGCCTGCTCCAACGACCTGCTGGCCATCGCCGTCATGGCGGCCCTCCGCCGGGTCGGCCTGTCGGTGCCGGCGGACGTGTCGGTGACGGGCTTCGACGGCATTGCCATCGGGCGGCAGATCGCGCCCAGCCTGGCCACCATCGAGGCGCCGACCCTGGCCATGGGGCGGGCGGCGCTGGACCTGCTGCTGGACATCCGCGCCAGCCGGGCACCGCGCGCGACACGGCGGCTGCCCCATCGCTTCCGCCCCGGCGAATCCCTTGCCGCCGCGCCCGCCTGCAACCCGGCTGGCGCATGGCAGGCATGACAAGCCCGCGCGCCGCTGCACGACGGGCTGAACAGTTGCTAGGGTAGCCGCGGCCCGCCCGCTGCCATGTCAGGTGGCCCCGGGGCCGGCAACGGGGACGGAGCAACGTGACAGGCCTGCCAAACTTCGAACAGCGAATCGCCGGGCGGGCCGGGGCCGCCATCATCGACAGGCTGCCGGACGGGCCGGCCGGTGTGCCGCTGGTCCGCTGTTCCGGCACGATCGACGACGAGGTCTTTGTCGGCGTCTACGACCAGGTCTCCCAGGACTGCACCGGCGACCGGCTCGTCCTGGTGGTGGATGTCCGCGCGGCCGACATGGTCGTGGGTTTCGACGGCTATGCGCGCGCCGCGCGCCTGGTCCGCCGCCGGGGCATCGAAGAGGTCTTCGCCCTGGTCTGCGACCAGGATGCCGCCCGCGTCCTGGACGCCAAGGTCGGCCAGGAGATGGCGGCGGTACACGGGCTGCGCATCGTGCAGCGGGTGATCGGGCGGCTGGAGGATGCCCCGGCGATCCTGGCCGGGCTGGAGGCACGGCACCGTCGCTAGACCGGCGCGGCGGATCGGGCCAGTCTTCCCGCACGGTCTTTGGGGGGAGCGGCAATGCCCGAGCAGGGTTTCTACGAGGTCTATGCCCTGCGCTATGCGGTGCATCAGGGGCGGCGCGCGCACCACAATTTCCTGGGCGGCGACCCTCATGACAGGGACATGCCGCTGGACTTCTTCGTCTGGCTGGTGCGCGGCGCAGACCGCAGTTTCGTCGTGGACACCGGCTTCGACAGCGCCATGGCGCGGCAGCGCGGCCGCGACTTCATCGCCTGCCCCGGCGCGACACTCGGGAAGCTGGGCCTGTCGCCGGATGCGGTCAGCGACGTGATCGTCACCCACATGCACTACGACCATTGCGGCAACCACGCGCTGTTCCCGCAGGCCCGCTATCACCTGCAGGATCGCGAGATGGCCTTTGCCACCGGCCGCTGCATGTGCCACGGCGCCATGCGGGCGGCCTATGAGGCCGGCGACGTGGCGGCGATGGTGCAGAAGGTCTTCGCCGACCGGGTGAGCTTCCACGACGGCGACACGGAGCTCGCCCCGGGGCTGACCCTGCATCATGTCGGCGGGCATACCGCGGGGCTGCAGGTGGTGCGGGTGCGCACCCGTCGCGGCTGGCTGGTGCTCGCCTCCGATGCCAGCCACTACTACGCCAACATGGAGGAGGGCCGTGCCTTCCCGATCCTGCACGACCTGCAGGCAATGCTGGAGGGTCACCGGATGCTGTACCGGCTGGCCAGCCATCCGGACGCCGTGATCCCGGGCCACGACCCGTTGGTGCTGGCACGCTATCCCGCCGCGGCTGCGGGGCTGGAGGGCCTGGTGGCGCGGCTGGACGCCGATCCCCGCATGACGGCGGGCCTCAGCCCCTGAGGGTGGCAGCCTCAGGCCCCGGGGGCGGCAGCCTCAGGCCTCGGGGGCGGCAGCCTCAGGCCCCAGGGGCGGCAGCCTCAGGCATTGACCCGTTCGACCTCGGCGACGAACTCCGGTGCGACGGGCAGAAGGATGGTTACCTCGGTGCCCTCGCCGGCCCGGCTTGCCACCCGGATATCGCCGCCCTGGATCCGCAACAGCCGCTGGCAGATCGGCAGGCCCAGCCCGGCCCCCTGCCCGACCCGGCGGGTCGAGCTGCGGGAGGAGAAGAAGGGCGAGAAGATCTCGTCCAGGATGTCTTCCTGGATCCCCGGCCCATTGTCGGCGATCTGGAGCGCGATGCGCCTGTCGTCCTGCAGGTCGGCCCCGATATTGACCATCGCCCCGTCGCAGAACTTGACCAGGTTGTCGAGCACCTGGCCCAGGACCTGGCGCAGCGCGCGCTGGTCCGCGGTGACGGACATGCCATCCGGGACGCGGATCTCGCCCAGGCGCAGGTCGTGCCGGGAGAAACTCTCGGCATGTTGGCGCAGGCAGTCCTGCACCAGGGCGCGAAGCGACAGGTTGCCGGGTTGCAGGGCGGCGGCCGACGCATCGATCTCGATCAGCTGCAGCACGTCGTTGACGAAGGAGAGCAGCTCGCTGCCGCTCTTGCGCACGGCGTCGACATAATCCTCGTATTTCGGCGCGCCGAGCGGCCCGTGAATGCCGGAGCGGAGCATCTCCGCAAAGCCGATGACCGCGTTCAGCGGGGTGCGCATCTCGTGGCTCATATGCGCCAGGAATTCGGACTTGATGGCGTTCGCCTGCTCGGCCTGGTACTTCGCCTGCAGCAGCGACTGCTCGTAGCTCTTCTCGCGCGTCACATCGATGGCCGCGACCAGGATCCAGTTGCCGAAGGCACCGGAATAGTCGTTGGCGACGATCTTGACGAAACGCTGCGCCCCGGCCTTCGTGACCTGCCGCCAGACCCCGACATCGCGCAGGCCGATCCGCGGCCGTGCCATATGTGCCCGCAGCTGGGACTGGTCCTCCGCAGGGTGCAGGTCCGGCAGGTGCATGGCCAGGAACTCGTCCTTGTCATAGCCATATTCCCGCAGGGCGGCCCCATTGGCATCGCGGAACTGCAATGTGCTGCGGTCGTACAGCCACATCGGCACGGGGTTCTGCTCGAACAGCTTGCGGGCATGCGCCTCCTGCGCGCGCAGCTCGTCCAGCATGCGCCGCTTCTCGCCCACATCGCGCGCCGAGGAGATCAGGAACTGGCGGCCGTCCTGCCCGCCATTGCCGATCCCCGGCACGACCGTCGCGCTGCGGAACGGCACCACCCGCACATTCACCCAGATCCGCGCGCCCGACTTCTGCCGGTTCTGTACCTCGACCTCGACGGGCTCTCCCTCGCTCAGCCGCCTGACGGCGTCGCTGAGTTCGGCTCCATCCTCCCCGGTGGGCTGCAGCATCGTGGACCAGGCGCCGACCAGCTCCTCGCGGCTGTAGCCGGTCAGTTCGGTCATCGCGCTGTTCACATAGACGAAGCGCCGGCGGGAACTGTCCTGCGGATCGACTTCCAGGACGCTCATCCCCTCGCTCGACCGGTCCAGGATCGATCCCAGGAAGGCCAGCCGGTCATGCGCTTCCTTTCGCTCCAGCAGCGCGGCAATGCGGGAGCGTACCTGCAGGACGCGCCCCTGGATCGCCGGCAGGTCGTTGCCGGAACCGCGGAAGCCGATGGAGATGCCGCAGCGTTCGGCGCCGACCTGCATCGGGACGACCAGATACTGGGAGATGCCGGCGTCCCGCAGCGCGACGATGACTGGGCTGTCGTTGTAGCCCGGGCAATCCGCGACATCCTCCACCACTGCGGCGCGCTGCTCGCGGACGGCGGCGCAGCCCGGCCCATCCTCGTTCCGCAGCGGCGTCTGGGCGGAATCGGCCGCCAAGCCGGGCGCCAGCGCAGGGATCGACGACCAGGTCGCCGTTCGCCAGAGCGCGTCGATGGACGGGTCGTAGCGGGTCAGGGTCACGGCATCCGCCGACAGGTTGCGGCCCAGCAGCTCGGCGGTCGTGCCCAGTGCGGCGGCATAGTCCGCCGTTCCCAGGGCGATCTCTCCCAGCGCATCCGACAGGCGGTTCTGCGCTTCGAGCTGCTGCAGGATGGCGGCCTGCCTGTGGCTTTCGATCAGTGCCGAGGCCGTCCGGGCAAGGCCGGACAGCACGGCCATGTCGCCGGGATCCACCGCATCGCGCGGGGTCCGGTCCATGACGCAGATCGCGCCGATCCGCGCACCGGAGGGCAGCACCAGCGGCGCGCCGGCATAGAAGCGGATGCCGATCGGCCCCGTCACCGCCTCGTCATCGGCAAACCGCGGGTCCAGGGTGGCATCCGCGACGGCAAGGGAGTCCTCGTGGCGCGCCAGCAGCCAGCGGCTGAAGGAGCCGCGCACGGGGCATTCCAGCCATTCGACGCCGAGTCGCGACTTGTACCAGAGCCGTTCGCCGTCCTGCAGCAGGATCAGGGCAATCGAGGTGCCGAAGATCCGCGCGGCGGCAGCCGCCAGCGCATCGAAGGACGGCTGCGGCGCCCGGTCCATATAGGGCATCTGGCTGGGGCCGTTCACCTGCAACGGCCCCGCGCAATGCTGTCGGCCCGCCATGTACTGGGGCCGCTTGTCTCAATGGGCCATCTCATAACCGGACCATATCCAGGTGCAAGCATAGTCATTGCCAAAGATTCCCCCGGCAATGCCGTGACGACACAGTTGCACAGGACAGCGCCGGCGCAAGCATCGCCTCAGACAACTAGCCGGGACAGGTTAAATTTCCATAAAATCTGAGGCGCATGCGGTGGGATTACCCGTCATTTCGGGTTTTCGCGGCGCCTACAGGCCCAGGACCCGCTTGGCGAGGAGGTTGCGCTGGATCTCGTTGCTGCCCCCGTAGATCGATGCCGCCCGGCGCAGGAGATGCTCCACCGTCACCCCGAGCCCATGCGCGGGCACGACCGGGTTCGCATTGGCCTCGGGCCGCAGCGCCTCGGGCTCCAGGGGCAGGCCGTGATAGCCCATGGCCTCGACCATCAGCGCATTCAGCGCCTGCTCGATCTCCGTGCCGGCAACCTTCAGCGCCGACACCTCCGGCCCCGCCGCCTGCCCTGCCTCCTCGCGGGCGAGCATGCGCAACTGGGTGCCTTCCAGGGCAGCCAGCCGCGCCTCGATCTCCGCCAGGCGGCGGCGGAACGCCGGATCCTCCGCCAGCGCGCCGGCCCCGTCGCGCTGCAACCGGGCGATCTCCTTCAGGCGCTGAACCTTCGACAGCGACTTGCCGACCCCGGCAATGCCGAAGCGCTCATGGCCCAGCAGGAACTTCGCATAGGTCCAGCCCCGGCCTTCCTCGCCGATCCGGTTGCCGACCGGGACCCGGGCGCCGGTGAAGAACACCTCGTTCAGGTAGTGGCCGCCATCGATCGAGACGATCGGCCGCACCTCGACCCCCGGGGTCGCCATGTCGATCAGCAGGAAGGTGATGCCCTCCTGCGGCCTGCCCCCGCCATCGGTGCGCACCAGGCAGAACATCATGTCGGCGTGATGGGCATGCGAGGTCCAGATCTTCTGGCCGTCGACGACATAGCGATCGCCGTCGCGCACCGCGCGGGTCTTCAGGGAGGCCAGGTCCGAACCGGCGCCCGGCTCGGAATAGCCCTGGCACCACAGGACGTCGCCGGTGAGGATGCCGGGCAGGTGGCGCGCCTTCTGCGCGTCGCTGCCGTAGGTGTAGATCACCGGCCCGACCATGTTCAGGCCGAACGGGCTGAGCCGCGGGCAATCGGCGGCCTGGTACTCCTGCTCGAAGATATGCTTCCGCGTCGCGCTCCAGCCGGTGCCGCCATGCTCCCGCGGCCAGTTCGGCGCCGCCCAGCCGCGGTCGTAGAGGACCCGGTTCCAGGCCCGCGTGTCCGCAGCGGAGACATAGGACGGCGCGCGCACCACCTGTGCGCGGACCTGCGCCGGCAGGGCGCCGCGCAGGAAGCTGCGGACATCGTCGCGGAACGCCAGGTCTTCCGCCGTGAAATGAAGGTCCATCCGGTCTCGCTCCCAGTCTCGCCCCATTGCCCCGGCCGGACCGGCGAGGATCGCGCCGCAGGACGCGCCTGCCGGCCCGGTTCCTGGCGCAGCCTGGAGAGCGGCCCGGCCCCTGTCAAAACCTGTCGCCGCGGCGGCGGCAGCACCGGCCCGGGCGGGGTGCTACTGTACCGCGACGGCACGGGGCGCGGCGGCGCAGCGGTCCAGCGGCGGCAGGGCCGGCGCGGAACAGGGCCGGCAGGGGGACAGTCCGAATGGCCGAAGACATTCCGGTTGACGAAACGCTGGCCACCACGCTCCAGGCCGGCCTGGATGCCGCCGACCTGGCCGGGCTGGCGCGGCATTTCGCTGCGTTCGGCGCCACCCTGCCGCGGCTGGCCTGGTCGCCCGGCATGGCCGAGCTGGACGAACCGGTGCTCCGCACCCTCCTCGCCTATTGGACGCAGTTGCCGCGGGGGCCGCGCGCACCCCTGTCGGCGGGGCTCGCCCCCCGCGGCATGAAGGGGGCGCTCAGCCATGTGATGCTGATGGACGCGTTGGATGGCGGCAGGGATTTCCGCTACCGGGTCTACGGCTCCGCGATCGCGGCGCGGTCGGGCCGCGACATCACCGGCCGGACGGTGACGGAAGTGCCCCTGGTGCCGCTGCTGGAATTCTTCCTGGCGAGCTACCGGGCCTGCGCGGCCCGTGCCGAACCGCTGTTCGTCCGGCATGCCCCGCCCGTGCAGGTGCATATCGTCAGCTGGGACCGCCTGATCCTGCCGCTGGACGACGGCACCGGCGCCATCCACCGCCTGCTGGTCGGCAATGTGCCGACCCTGCGGCGCCGCGGGACCGGCCAGGCCTGACCCGCCGGCGCAGGACGCCCGGCGCGCGGCGCCCGGCGCATGCCGTCATGCGGGTTCAGTCCGGCCCCGACTTGCCCTAAGGTTGCGGGGCAGCAACGCTGGAGCGACCATGGCCATCGCCGACACGCAGGACAGGGACCGGTCCCCCGACTATCTGTCGCTGCCGCTGCCCGACCTGTCGCATATCCCCGGCCCCTCCGCGCCGCCGCTGATCGGCCATACCCTGGCGATCGTGAAGGACGGCTACGGCTTCCACCGCCAGGCCATCGCCCGCTATGGCGCGGTCTATCGCTACCGGATGTTCGGCCGCTGGGCCGTCGCGCTGACCGGGCCGGATGCGCTGGAATTCGTGCTGCTGGACCGCGACCGGATGTTTTCCAGCCGCATGGGCTGGGACGTGATCCAGCGCCTGTTCTCGCGCGGCCTGATGCTGCGCGACTTCGACGACCATCGCCGCCACCGGCGGATCATGCAGGCCGCCTTCAAGTCGCCGGCGATGGCCGACTACCTGGCCCGCATGACGCGGGAGCTCGACCGCCTGGTCGCGGCCTGGCCGGTGGACCGCCCGTTCCGCTTCTATCCGGCGGTGAAGGCGCTGACCCTGCAGCTGGGCGGCGGGGTGTTCATGGGCTTCGACATCGCCAGCGGCGGCAATTCCGGCGAGCCCCCCGGCCAAGACGGCGAGATGGCGCGGATCAACACGGCCTTCGTCGACGAGGTGCGCGCCACCGTCGGGCTGGCGCGCAGCCCGCTGCCGTTCAGCGCCATGCGCCGCGGCGTGCGCAGCCGCGCCTGGCTGACCGGGCAGTTCGGCCGGCTGATCGAGGAGCGCCGCGCGCAGACTGCCGCGGGCCATCCCGGCGGCGACGATTTCTTCTCGCAGATGTGCCTGGCCACCGACGAGGAGGGCAATCGCTGGACCGACGACGAGATCGTCGACCATTTCAACTTCCTCTTGATGGCCGCCCACGACACCACCTCCACCGCGCTCACCAAGATGGCCTGGGCACTGGGGGCGCATCCCGAATGGCAGGCCCGGCTGGCCGGCGAGGTCGCCGGCCTGGGCGACGCGCCGCTGACCCTGGACAACCTGAACCGGCTGGAACAGACCGAATGGGTGTTCAAGGAGGCACTGCGCCTGATGCCGCCGGTGCCGTTCCTGCCGCGGCGCGCGATCCAGGAATTCGCCTGGGGCGGCTATCGCATCCCGGCCGGCACGCCGATCCAGGTCTCGCCGGGGCTGGTGATGTCCTCGCCGGAGCTCTTCACCGACCCCGAGCGCTTCGACCCGGAGCGCTTCGCGCCGGACCGCGCCGAGGACCGCCGCCACCGCTTCGCCTGGGCGCCGTTCGGCGGCGGCGCGCATAAATGCATCGGCCTGAACTTCGCGCTGATGCAGGTGAAGGCCTTCACCGTCGCCCTGCTGTCGCAGCGCCGCGTGACGCTCGACGATCCCGCCACGCAGTGGCGGCGCCTGCCGATCCCGCAGCCGGTCGGCGGCCTGCCGGTGCGGCTGACGAAGGTGTGAGGCTGAGTTTCTTCAGCGGGCGAAACCGGTCGAGCGACTGACGAACGGTCGTGGTCCACCGCTCCTCATCTTCGGACGCCGCTGCTTCCGCGCTTCCCGCTCAACTCCAGTAACCTCTCCCTGACCTGGGCGAAAAGGCGCGGCGGGATGAAACCGTAGCTGAACGCGCCCGGGCGACCAGGGACCGAACCGAGTCCGCCATTCGGCCATTCATCCACATTGTACTCCGAAACGATCACCCAGCTCCGGGCATCGTCCAGCCCGATGGCCTGCCTCACCCGCGCCGGGATTTCGATACCGACAATATCGTCGGCTGGCGCCGAATCCGTGATCGGCAGGATCACCACGAACCTTGGACGGGCGCTGGAGTCGGACGCGGCGACCAGACAGGCGGGACGGTCCTTTCCCCGGTCGCGGCCGGCGGCGGCCTCATGGGACCAGAGATAGTCGCAACGGATCACCAGGCCGGGCTTCGGCTCCGGCAAGGCCACCGGCGCCGCCTCACGTCATGAGATCGTCGAGCGGGCCATGCTCCGGGTCCATCTCCGCCCGGCGCACGGCATCCACGACAACGTCCGGTGCCTCCACCGTTCGGGAAGTCCGCCGCGCCGCCGCCACCAGCCAGTCGTAATGGTCCGCCGACATCAGCACCAGGTCCCGCCGTCCATGGCGGGTGATCTCGACGGGCTCACGCTGGGCCTGGTGCTGGAAGGCACCGAACTTGCGCTGAAACTCCATTGCAGTGGTTCGCGCCATCATATCCTCAGCACATAGAATTCCGATTATCCGTATTTTCCGTAGAACGCACGAAGGGTCAAGGCTGTGCCGGTTCGGCCTCGATGGCTCCGTCCGATCGCCTCGGCGGCGCGGTTGGGGGGGGGTGCCCCACTCGAATAACATCAACAGGTTAGCCAGCGATGCTGGCAATGCGGCAAACGGCAGAAATCTGCTACTTCCTGGCGGCGAATGCCCCACCTGCAGAGAACCGGGCAGTGCACTCAGATCTTGCCGGTCACGTTCTGCAGAGGGTTTTCAATCACAAGCGATCTCGTGGCCAAGGAGGCGCTGCGCCGGATGCCGCCTGCCGTTCCTGCCGCGAAGCGCCCCAAGGCGCCGCTTGCGATATGTATCATCAAACGATACATATCATCATGATCGTCGGCACGAAGAACAAGCTCGCGGCGAATGCGGTGGCCGACCGGTTCGGCAAGGGTTTCCCGGCCGACCTGGTCAAGCGGACCCGGGCGATGCTCTCGGCACTCGATGCGGCCGTCCGCCTCGAGGATCTCCGGTTTCCGCCTGGCAATCATCTCGAGGAACTGAAAGGCGACCGGGCAGGACAGCATTCTGTACGCATCAACGGTCAGTGGCGGATCTGCTTCGTCTGGACCGCCCAGGGACCGGCCGATGTCGAGATCGTCGACGATCACTGAAAGGGCGCGACATGACGCTGATGAAGAATCCCTCTCACCCCGGCGAGGTGCTGAAGGAACTCTACCTGGACCCCCTCGGACTGAGCCCGATCGCCATAGCCAGGCGTCTGCATGTTCCCCGCACGCGGATCGAGCGGCTGGTGAGAGGCGATACGGCAGTCACGGCGGACACGGCGATGCGGCTCGCGACGTTCTTCCGGACCACGCCGGAGTACTGGATGAACATGCAGCGCGCATGGGACCTTGCCCGGGCGCGCGACAGAATCGATGTCTCCGACATCACCCCTCTCGAGACCGCCTGACGCGATGAGATCTGAGCACCGTCAGGTTTGGAGTTTCCAGGAGTGAACCGGTGACGAAGGCCGATCTGGAGGCGTCATGCGCGCGACCGCTGTCGCCGCCCTGGCCGCGATAGGTCGCCTCGCCCGATCCCAAACCCGCTCCCCAAGCTCGTCCCGGCGCGCGTTTTCGTCCGGTGCCAAATCGGTGCCAGGCCCGATCCGCACCATCCGCCAAGCCAATGAGAAGAAAATGGTGCCCAGGGGCGGATTCGAACCACCGACACGCGGATTTTCAGTCCGCTGCTCTACCAACTGAGCTACCTGGGCCCGGGGCCGTCCCGAGATCGGCGGGGGCGGCCCGGCATGGCGGCCGGGCAGCAGGGCGCCGCGCCGGATTTCGCCGAAGGAAGGGCGGTATAATCGATCTGCCGGAAGGTGTCTAGCGGCCACCGTTCAGCCGGCCGGGCCGATCCGGGGGGCATGGCGGGGCACGGTGGCATCGGCCGCGACTTCGGCGTTCAGGCCGGCCCGTTGCAGCCGTTCGGGCGGCAGCAGGCGGGCGACCTCGGGCGGGCAGGACAGGCGCAGCCGGCGGCCCTGCAGGGCCTGCTGCTCGGCGCGCAGGCGGCGCAGCGCCAGCGCCGCGGCAGCGGCGGGGCGGAGCTGCGGGGCGGCGGGGTCCAGCAGGCATTGCGACAGGCTGGGGCCGCGGCGGCGGCGCACCAGTTCCACCAGGCCCAGCGGCGAGAAGGGCAGCACCTGGCCGGCCTCGGGGTCGTCCGCCAGGGCCGTGCGCAGCGCGTCGAGGACCTCCGCCTGCTGGCGCGGGTCGGCCATCCGCAGGAAATCGATCACGAGCAGGCCGCCGATGCCGCGCAGGCGCATCTGCCGCGCGATCGCGGCCACCGCCTCCAGGTTCACCCGCAGGGCGCGGATGCCGGCCGGCGCCGGGCCCGACGCGGCGGAATCCACGTCGATCGCCGTCAGGGCCGGGGTCTCCACGATGCTGACCGCGGCGCCGGACGGCAGGTCCAGGCGGACCTCGAGCGCCGACTGCACGGCCTCGTCCAGCAGGGCGCCCCGTTCCGCCGCCTCCGCCGGGGCGGCAAGGCGCAGCGGCACCTCCGGGGCATGGGCCTGCAGCCAGGGCCGCGCCTGGGCCAGCGCCGCGCCGTCAAGCGCCAGCACCGCGTCGCCCGGCTGCAGCCAGTCGCGCAGGGCGGCACAGGCCGGCGCCTCCGCGCGCAGCCCCCGCGGCACCGGCCCGGCTGCTTCCGCCGCCGCCGCGAGCTCCCGCCACTGCGCCGCCAGATGCGCATATTCCGCCTGCAGGCTGTCCGCCGCCGCGCCTTCGGCAATTGTCCGGACGATGCAGCCCGGGCCGTCCCGGCCGCCGCCATCGGCACCGGCGAGCGCCGCCCGCAGGCGCTGGCGCTCGGCGGCATCGGCGATCCGGCGGGACACCGTCAGGTCGCTGTCCGTCGGGGTCAGGACCAGCCGCCAGCCCGGCAGCTGCACCGCCATGGTCAGACCGGCGCCCTTGCCCGCCAGCGCGCCGTGGCGGACCTGCAGCAGCAGGGCCTGGCCCTCCTGCAGCCGGCGCTGCACGGGCCGTTTCTGCCGCGGCCGCAGGTCGGAGGCGTCGAGATAGCCATCGCGGGCATCGCCGATCTCGACGAAGGCGGCCTGCAAAGCCTGGTCGATCCGCCGCACCCGGCCCAGCACCAGGTCGCCGTCGGCCGGCGCCGCATCGGAGCCGTCCAGGGATGTCACCCGCAGGTCGCGGACCTGGCCGTCAGCCAGGCGCGCGGCGCGGGCCTCCAGCGGGTTCGCGTCGAGCAGGATCTCCGCCATGCGCGCCCCGCCCCGCCGTCACGGCCAGACCGGATAGCCGAGACCGCGCAGCACGGCGCCGGTCTCGAACAGCGGCAGGCCCACCACGTTGGAATAGGAGCCGCCCAGCGCGGCGACGAAGAGCGCCGCCCGGCCCTGGATCGCATAGCCGCCGGCCTTGCCCTGCCATTCGCCGCTGGCCAGATAGGCCGCCCGCTCGGCCGCATCCAGCCGCTTGAAGGTGACGGTGCTGACGACCAGCCGCGCCGCCCGGCGGCCGCCCGGCGCATGCAGGCAGAGCCCGGTCAGCACGCGGTGCCGCCGCCCCGACAGCAGCGCCAGGCAGTCGGCGGCCTGGCGCTCGGTCTCCGGCTTGGGCAGGATCCGCCGGCCGCAGGCCACCACGGTATCGGCCGCCAGGACATAGGCCGCCGGCTCGGCGGCCGCCACGGCCGCGGCCTTGGCGGCCGACAGCCGTTCGGCCAGCTGCCGGGGCAGCTCGCCGGGCTGCGGCCGCTCGTCGATATCCGCGGGGATCACCGCGTCGGGCTGGATGCCGACCTGCGCCAGCAGGTCGCGCCGCCGCGGGCTGGCGGAGGCCAGCACCAGCCGCGGGCGCGCCGCCGCGGCGCCCCCGGCCACAGCTGCGGGCGGTTCAGCCCTGTCGGCGGGAGACAAGGACGGCTCTCGATCGGTCGGATGCGTTGCGCTGCGGACGCCCTCTTTCGGGGCGGATGGCCGGCCCGGTTCCGGGGGGCGTCGGGGTGGCAGCGATACGGTGGGAATGGGCCGCGCAGAGGGTCGCCTTCTGCCGCGCCGCTCGACCGCTGGCCGGGGCGGGCATGGCCTGCGGGCAGGCTATTTGAATCGGAACGTGATGCGGCCCTTGGTCAGGTCGTAGGGGGTCATCTCCACCATCACCTTGTCGCCGGCCAGCACGCGGATGCGGTTCTTGCGCATTTTTCCGGAGGTGTGCGCGAGCACCTCGTGTTCGTTTTCCAGCTTCACGCGAAACATCGCGTTCGGCAAAAGCTCGGTCACCGTCCCCGGAAACTCCAGCAGTTCTTCCTTCGCCATTTGTCCTCCTTCTCCCGGATGTGTGCCGGAACATGCTGCGCCGCCCGGCAAAAGGCAAGTCGCGGATCGTGCAGGGCCTCCATCCCCGGACTGCAGCCCTGCCGCCGCGGAACATCCGGGCCCGCCGTCAGGGCTGCACCGGCACGGGCCGCGCCAGGCGGTCCTTGATCCGCGCCAGCAGGGCGTCGCGGACTTCGCGGTAGGCGGCCATCTTCTGCTCGCGGCTGCCCGCGATCAGCGAGGGATCGAAGGTGTTCCAGTATTCCACCTCGCAGGCGAAGATCCGGGTCATGTCGACCGCGCGATGCTGCGCCTCGGGCGACAGGCTGAGGATCAGGTCGAAGCTGGAATCCTCCAGATCGTCGAAGCGCTTCGGCTTGTGGCCGGAGATGTCGATGCCGATCTCGTCCATCGCCGCCACCGCGAACATGTCGAGCTCGCCTTTCCGGACGCCGACGGAATCGATGAAGATCTCGTGGCCGACGAGGTATTTCGCGATGCCCTCCGCCATCGGCGAACGCAGCGCGTTCTCCGTGCAGGCGAACAATACGGCCCCTGGTCGATCCACCTCCGGGGCCATCAGCGAATGTGCAGGACGCAGATCAGGGTGAACAGCCGGCGCGCCGTGTCGAAATCCAGGTCCACCTTGCCCGCCATCCGTTCCTTCAGCAGGGTGGAGCCTTCGTTGTGCAGGCCGCGGCGCCCCATGTCGATCGCCTCGATCTTCGATGGCGTGCCGGACTTGATCGCCTGGAAGTAGCTGTCGCAGATCTCGAAATAGTCCTTCACGATCCGGCGGAACGGGCTCAGCGCCAGGATGATGCGGCCATGCGGCTGGTCGCCCTCGACCCGGATGTCGAACACCAGCCGGCCATCCTCGATGCCCAGGCGCAGGTGGTAGGGGCCGCCGTCGGAGCCGATCGGCTGGAAGCTGTTGCCCTCCAGCAGGTCGAAGATCGCCACCTTCCGCTCATGCTCGATATCGGCATTGCGGCGCAGGACCGTCGCCTCGTCGAGGGTCAGGTTGGCGATCCGGTACTGCCGGTCAGGTTTCGAATCTGCCATCGGCCCGCCTGCCTCAGGCCCGCCGGTTCAGCCGGATGCCGATCGACAGGGCATGGGCCGGCAGGCCCTCCGCCTCTGCCAGAATCATCGCTGCGGGGCCGATTTCCGCCAGGGCCGCGGCATCGCATTCGATCACCGCGCTGCGGCGCAGGAAGTCGAACACCGACAGGCCGGAGGAAAAGCGCGCCGTGCGGCCGGTGGGCAGCACGTGGTTGGGCCCGGCGACATAGTCGCCCACCGCCTCCGGCGTGTGCCGGCCGACGAACACCGCACCGGCATTGTCGATCCGCTCCAGCAGGGCGGCGGGCTCCGCCACGGCCAGCTCCAGATGCTCCGGCGCCAGGCGGTTCGCCAGCGCCACGCCGGCGGCCAGGTCCGGCACCACGATCAGCGCGCCATAGCGCTGCCAGCTCTGTGCCGCGATGCCGGCCCGCGGCAGCACCGCCAGGTGGCTGTCCACCGCCGCGGCGACGGCATCGGCGAAGCCGGCATCGTCGGTGATCAGGATGGCCTGCGCGACCTCGTCATGCTCCGCCTGGCTGAGCAGGTCGGCGGCGATCCAGGCCGGGTCGTTGCCGCCATCGGCCAGCACCAGGATCTCCGACGGGCCGGCGATGGAATCGATCCCGACTTGGCCGAAGACCTGCCGCTTGGCCGCGGCGACATAGGCATTGCCGGGGCCGACGATGGTGTCCACCGGGGCGATGCTCTCCGTGCCATAGGCCAGGGCGGCGATCGCCTGGGCGCCGCCCACCCGGTAGATCTCCGACACCCCGGCCAGTTCCGCGGCAAGCAGCACCGCGCCGTTCAGCACGCCGTCGGGCACCGGCACGGTCATCACCAGGCGGCGCACCCCCGCGGTCATCGCCGGGATCGCGTTCATCAGGACCGAAGAGGGATAGGCCGCCTTGCCGCCGGGCACATAGAGCCCCGCGGCGGCGACCGGCCGCCAGCGCTGGCCCAGCCGCACGCCGGCGGCATCGGTGTAGCGGTCGTCCTGCGGCATCTGCCGCAGGTGGAAGGCGCGGATCCGCTCCGCCGCCAGCGCCAGCGCGGCGCGGACCTCCGCCGGCACCGTGGCGACCGCGGCGGCGCGCTCGCCCGCGCCGATCGCCAGCCCGCCCGCCGCCGGGCGGACCCGGTCGAACCTCTCGGTATAGTCCAGCAGGGCGGCATCGCCGCGGGCGCGGACATCGGCGACGATCGCGGCGACGGTCTCGCCCACATCCGCGTCCTGCTCGCGCCGGTCGGCGACCATCCGGTCGAAGGCGGCGGCGAAGCCCGGGTCGGCGGCATCCAGCCTAAGCGGCATCCAGGACCTCCTGGAAGCGGTCGATCCAGGCATTGACCTGGACAGGCCGCATCTTCAGGGCGGCACGGTTGACCACCAGACGGGAGGAGACCTCGGCGATGGTCTCCACCTCCACCAGGCCATTGGCCTGCAGGGTCGCGCCGGAGGACACCAGGTCGACGATGCGGCGGCACAGCCCCAGGGCCGGCGCCAGCTCCATCGCGCCGTTCAGCTTGATGCATTCGGCCTGCACGCCGCGGGCGGCAAAATGGGCGCGGGTGATGTTGGGGTATTTCGTCGCGACGCGGACATGGCTCCAGCGGGCCGGGTTGTCGGCCTTCGTCATCTCCACCGGCTCGGCCACCGACAGGCGGCAATGCCCGACATCCAGGTCCAGCGGCGCATAGATCTCCGCATAGTCGAACTCCATCAGCACGTCCCAGCCGGCGATGCCGAGATGGGCGGCGCCGAAGGCGACGAAGGTCGCCGCGTCGAACGACCGGACCCGGATCAGGTCCAGGTCGCAATGGTTGGTCTTGAAGCGCAGCTGCCGGCTGTCGGGGTCGTCGAAGGCCGGCTCGGGCTCGATGCCGGTCTTGCGGAGCAGCGGCATCACCTCGTCGAGGATACGCCCTTTCGGCAGGGCGAAGACCAGGGGGGCGTTGGCAATCATGCGCAGGTCCGATGGCAGCAGGGGCGGCCGCTGTCCGGCTGCCTCCCGGATGGCGTCAGGCAGGAGCGACGGCCGCCTCTCGATATGGTGTCCGGTCCGGGCGGCCCGGTATCAGCCGTCCGCCGACCCGCCATCGTCGAGATCATGGTCCGGCGTCAGGCGGGTGCCATAGGCGGCACCCAGGTCGGCCAGGGACATGTCGATACATTCGACGCGCAGGTTGATCGCACTCCCGCCCGCGAAAATCAAGCCGAGCGCCCAGGGCCCGTCCGGCGCATCTTCCGGCGGCGGCACGGCGGTCACCGCCAGCAGGACCAGCAGGTCGTCCGGCCGGTCCTGGGCGATGCCCCGGCTGGCGACCGACAGGACCGTGTCGACATGGGCGCCGAAGCCGATGCGCTCGGGCTTGCCGCCCTCGACGACGGCCTCGTGGCGGTAGCGGCTGCCGCCGAACGCGAAGCGCCGGCGCTTCGGCAGCCAGGCCAGGTCGCCGACCCGCAGGACGGCATCCTGCAGCATGGCGGACAGCAGGGTCAGTCCCTCCTGGTCCTGTGCCTGCAGCCGCGCCGTCATCGCCCCGCTCCCGCCCGTATCGCTTCCGACCATATCGCGCGTCTCTCCCGGCCCCGGCGTCAGATCCGCTCGACCCGGGCGCCGCAGCGGCCCAGCTTCTGTTCCAGCCGCTCATAGCCGCGGTCCAGGTGATACACCCGGTTGACGATGGTCTCGCCCTTCGCCACCAGCCCCGCCAGCACCAGGGAGACCGAGGCGCGCAGGTCGGTGGCCATCACCGGCGCGCCGTTCAGCTCCGACACCCCGCGCACCAGGGCGGAGGCGCCATGGACGGTGATGTTGGCGCCCATCCGCGCCAGTTCCGGCACATGCATGAAGCGGTTCTCGAAGATCGTCTCGGTGATCATCGCCGCGCCCTCGGCCCGGGTCATCAGCGCCATCATCTGCGCCTGCATGTCGGTGGGGAAGCCGGGATAGGGCTCGGTCATGATGTCGACACCGGCGATGCCGCCGTTGCGCCGGCGCACCCGCACGCCCGCCGGCTCCGCCAGCACCTCGACGCCGGCCTGTTCCAGCACGGTCGACACCGCGCCCAGCAGGTCGGCGCGCGCGCCCTGCAGCAGGACGTCGCCGCCGGCCAGCGCCACCGCCACCGCGAAGGTGCCGCTCTCGATCCGGTCGGGCAGGATGCTGTGCCGCGCGCCGTGCAGGCTGTCGCGGCCGCGCACCGTGACCGTTGCGGTGCCCAGCCCCTCGATCTCCGCGCCCATCGCCATCAGGCAGTGGCCCAGGTCGACCACCTCGGGCTCCTGCGCGGCGTTGCGGATCACCGTCTCGCCGCGCGCCAGGCTGGCCGCCATCAGGATGTTCTCGGTGGCGCCGACCGACACGAAGGGGAAGCGGATCTCCGCGCCCACCAGACCGTCCGGCGCCTCCGCCTTGATATAGCCGGCCTCGACCTGCAGCTTCGCGCCCAGGGTCTGCAGCGCCTGCATGTGCAGGTCCACCGGCCGGGTGCCGATCGCGCAGCCGCCCGGCAGGCTGACCTCGGCCCGGCCGAAGCGGGCCAGCAGCGGCCCCAGCACCAGGATGCTGGCGCGCATCTTCCGCACCAGGTCGTAGGGTGCCCGCAGGTTGTGCACGCCGCCGCCGTCCAGGGTCAGGGTCTGGCCGGGCGCGTCGGCCGCCGGGGCCCCGTCCTCGCCTTCGTCGGCGCCGGACAGGCGCACGCCATGCTGGATCAGCAGCCGCGACATGGAGGTGATGTCCGCCAGGCGCGGCACGTCGTCCAGCACCAGCGGGCCGTCGGTCAGCAGCGCCGCCGCCATGATCGGCAGCGCGGCATTCTTCGCGCCACCGATCCGGATCGTGCCCTCCAGCGGCACGCCACCGATGATCCGGATCCTGTCCATGGTTTCGCCGCGGCCGTGACCGGCCGCCCCCTCGGGCTGTTCGAGTTGCCGCATGAACCCCTGTACCTCACCCTGATCCTGTGCGCCCCGGGGTCGCGCGTCTCCCGCCGCGACAAACCCCAGGTTGCGTTACCGCAATCCCGCTACGTTTAGAACCGCGAAATGCGGCAAGAGTTCGGCAGGGTCACAAAAAAGCCATCGAGCCGCCTGGAGCCGCGGCCCCTAGAGTCTGGGCAATGTCACCCCGCGCTGGCCCATATACTTGCCCGCACGGTCCTTGTAGGAGACCTCGCAGGGCTCGTTGCCCTGCAGGAACAGGAACTGGCAGCCGCCCTCGTTGGCATAGACCTTCGCCGGCAGCGGCGTGGTGTTGGAGAATTCCAGGGTCACATGCCCTTCCCATTCCGGCTCCAGCGGCGTCACGTTCACGATGATCCCGCAGCGGGCATAGGTGGACTTGCCCAGGCAGATCACCAGCACGTCGCGCGGGATGCGGAAATACTCCACCGTGCTGGCCAGCGCGAAGGAGTTCGGCGGGATGATGCAGACCTCGGTCTCCCGGTCCACGAAGCTCTCCGAGGAAAACGCCTTCGGATCCACCGTGGCGGAATTCACGTTGGTGAAGATCTTGAAGCTGGGCGAGACCCGCGCGTCATAGCCGTAGGACGACAGGCCGTAGGAGATCGTGCCCTCGCGCTTCTGCGCCTCGACGAACGGCTCGATCATGCCGTGCTCGGTCGCCATCCGGCGGATCCAGCGGTCGGACATGATCGCCACGCGGCACACTCCCTGTTGGTGCGGACAGTTCCTGCTCCGGCTGACCTATCCCGATTGCCGCAGGCCGGCAAGAGTCGGAAAAACGCAGAGCCCAGGCGGCCCTGCGGCCCGCTGTCGCGGGCGCGGCGGTCAGGATTGCGATGAATCGGGGGGCGTTTCGCCCGGCGGCGGCGCCGGTTCCGGCCCGGCAGGCGCCTTGCGCCGCCGCAGGTTCTGCCGCAGCGCGGCGGCCAGGCGCGCCTGCCGCTCCTGCTGCGCGACCGTCGTCTTGCCGGCTTTCGGATCCCTGGTCATGCCGCCAGCCTGGAACGGACGCAGGACGCTTGCAAGCCGGCCCGGCCTGTGGCAGGTTCCGCCGCCTTGCGGGGGTCCGCCTTCAGGACCCGCCGCCCGGATGCTGCAGTAGCTCAGGGGTAGAGCACGTCCTTGGTAAGGACGGGGTCGGAGGTTCGATTCCTCTCTGCAGCACCATTTTTATCTAGCAAAATCAAGCACTTCACGGGGCGACATGGGTGAACACCCGTTCTCGCAAACCGCCGCTTCTCCACGGAACACGTCGGGAACATGGGGAGACAGTGTGGGGAAACGTTCTTGCACCGTTCGCCGGGCTCAGGTCTGGCTCGGGTCTCAGGCAGCCAAATGGTGGGGTGACAGTTACAGACTGATCCGGCACCTTTCGCCCCAACATGGCAACGATTGACCTACGGGAATTTGAGGATGAAGGCTTCGTGCTCCACTTCGGTGGACGGATGCACGAGGTCGATGTCCTAACGTTCGGCAACGCGCTTGTCTCGTTCGCTGAGGCCATCCGCGCGGTCAACCAGGAGGTCAATCCGGGCTACAGCTTGGAGATTGCAATCGAAGCGGTCGGGCCGGGTAGCTTCCGAGCCAGGCTCAAGACGGCGAAAAAGTCGTTGCGTAACCTTTTCAGCGCCGCGACCGCCCGGGACATCGTACTAGCGTTGTTCGCCACCTTCCTCTGGGAGAAGGTGATCAGCCCCGACACTCCACCAACGATCATCGTGAACGCCGATGCAGTCATCATCGAGCACGGCGATGACCGAATCATCGTGCCGAAGGAAGCGTTTGAACACCGCGAGAAGGTCGAGAAAAGCCTGGCGGTGAACCGGCATGTCGCCCGCTCGATGGAAGTGCTCGAAAAAGATGCAGCAGTGACCTCGCTCGGCATAGCCCGAGGGATGCGTGATCCGCAGCCCATCATCGAAATTCCGCGGGAGAGCTTTTCAACCATCCGTCAGAACGCAGTGCCGCGTCCGGAAGAAGGGCGGCGTTGTCAGGATCATGACGCGGTGCTCACCGTGCATAAGGCAGTATTCGAGAGGTCGGCGCGGAAGTGGGAGTTTGTTTGGAACGGCTTCCGCATCTCAGCCCCTATCGTCGATCAGACGTTCTTTGATCGGCTAGAGAGCCGCGATGTTTCCCTTCGGCAAGGAGACGCCTTCAAAGCCACCTTGCGTGTGCAACAAATCCAAGACCCGCTGTCGGGGACCTGGCTAAACGAGAGTTATGAGGTTATTGAGGTGGGTGAACTCGTCGCCCGGAAATCGGACCAATCGTCCGCGGACCTTTGATACTATTCTTTGGCTGCGCCGACGCCGACGGACGCCCCTGCCGAATTCTGAATGTCACGAGATGTCGTTCGCGGGCTAGCAAAGCAGATCGAGAGCAGCGATACCGGCTTCAATCGCCGAGAGATCAACTATGAGCTGCGGGAAATCTCGGCGAAGATCCCCTGGAGGATGCGACCGGAATTTGAGCTGGCGCTGGCGGAGTTCCTCGGTAAGCACAGCACGGTCCCCAAACCGGTTTGCGAAGATCAGGCTACTGCTTGGCGGTGTGCAGACCGACGATTTCCGCGATGCCGATACGATCCTGGCCGAGGCGCTGCTGAACCTGGACCGGATGCAGCCCGAGGCGGCGAAAGAAAGTTCCGGCGGCTGCTCCGATCTGAACTTTCGTGATGTGCTGCTGATTACATCGGCGCATGTAGCCTAGCCCGACCTCCCCACCCTAACCTCCCAGATCGTTGGCGCCTATGTCGCCGGAAATCAGGTCGCGTCAGACGCGCTTCCGACACCGATCTAGAGCGATTTGTCGTCTGTCGGAATCGTTTTGGGATTCATTCCTGGGGCGAACTGTGATTCACCATGTTGGCTGGAGTTGGAGGCCAGCATGACATGCCCAAGATCTATTCTTCGGACCTGCGCGAGCGGGTCATCATT
>JAVJON010000050.1:0-137994 GCA_040216765.1 Sneathiellaceae bacterium
ATGGACCACCGCGACGAGCGCGGTGGTGACGATTGGGGGAGCGCAAGGACATCCGTGTCCAGCGTCAGCGGTTGGCCCCGCAAGCCCGGCAAAGTCGCGGCCTTGAGCGAAGGCCGGCCATGCTCAACCGGACAGCAGTGGGTCGAGCCCGGCGGTGACGAGAGAGAAAGAGAGACAACAGCTGCCGCGTTCCTGTCTCGGATCGGTGCCTGCTTTCCGAACGGCAGAGGCTGCAAGGGCTCTCAGGCCTCGCGCTCCATCTCCGCATGCACGACGGTCATCAGCTTCGACGGGGTGACCGGCTTCGACAGCACCGGGCCGCTCAGATCGTCGCCGACCGACCGGGCGCGATCCGGGAAGGCCGTGACATAGACGATCGCCGGCTGTTGCCGGGCGCAGATCCGGCGCAGGATCTCCAGCCCGTCATCGCCACCCGCCAGACTCAGGTCGGCGATGATCAGGTCGGGCTGGAACCGCTCCGCCGAGGCGATCGCCTCCTGGCCGTTGGACACCAGGGGCGCCACCTCGAAGCCCATCTGGCCGAGCGCGCGGGCGATCTCGATGCCCTGCAGGGCTTCGTCCTCCATCACCAGGGCGGTGTGGCGCGCGCGCCGCAACCGGTTCTCGGCCCGGTACCGCAGGCGCCGCACCAGCCGTTGCGGGATGTCCAGCACCTCCGATACCGCGGCTTCGTCGAAGCCGATCACCGCAACCAGGACCAGCACCTGGCGCTCGCGCAGCGGCAGGCCCAGCACCCGGGCGTGCAGGCCTTCCTCTTCCGGCGAGCGGCCGTTGGTGAGTTTCTGGCGGTCCAGGCCCGCCGGCGACCGGCTGTGGAAATGCGCGAACACATCCTTCAGGGACGCACGCGCGGGCGGCGCGGCCTCATCCGACGACAGCGCGAGAAGCCATTGCCGAATGACATCGTCGGCAAATTCGCGAGAGCCGGTGATGCAATACATGTACTGCCGCAGGCGCGGCAGCGATGCGACCAATGCCTCGAGACGATCGGCCATTCCTCTCCTCCCCACGCATCCGCAAAAGCGTGAAGCCCGCCCATCCTGACCCGGGCCAGCCAGGATAGAGATATATCATCCGCCCCGCTTCGCAACTGCGACCCCCGGCGGCGTCTGGACGCAGCCGCGCGCCTTTGGCATGGTTTACGGACCGGCCGCGCGGAGCGACCGGGGCAGGAAGCGGCCCGGACAAGCGCAGATGGGCGCAAATGACATGACGAACCCCAGGGAACAGGACGGCGGTTCGGCGGCCGAGGACGCCGCGACCGCCCGGGATTCCGACATGGCCGAACCGCAACGCCAGGGCTTCGCGCCGCCGGGCGACGACCTCTACGCGCTCCTCCCCGCCCTGGGGCAGGAAGTGCTGGAGGAAGCCGTCCCGCAGGCGCTGCTGGATGCCGCGGCCAGGATCGGGACCGACAGCCGGGACTAGAGGCGGAACTGCAGCCGCAGCTGCAGCGAGGCGCTGTCGGCGGCATTGTTCTGGAACAGATAGCGCGTCTCCAGCCCGATCTCCGCGGTCGAGCGATAGGCCTCGTCGGCCGTATCGTTGTACCAGAGCTTGTAGGACAGCCCCGCGCCCACCTCCACGCGGCCGGTGGACACCGTGTCGTCGGTCGACTGCGAAGCCGTCGCCAGGCCATAGCCGGTGATCGCGTCGGCGGCATCGGGCAGCCCGATGCCGAACGGCTTCTTCCAGGCATGGCCCCAGCGGCCGATGGCGGTCAGGAAGGTGGCCTGCTCGCCCAGCACGCGTGCGGCATCGAGGTAGAGCGAGCCCGTCGGCCAGTCCGTCCGGACCGGCTGCCAGTCGAGGTTCTGGCCGAAACCGAGGCTGACGCGCGCCAGCCAGTCGTCATAGGCAAAGGCCCCGACGGCGATCAGGCGCTCGAACGACAGGACGAGGTTGTAGTCCGTCAGGGGCTTCCAGCGGGCGCCGATCCCGGCCTGGATCGAGTCGCGCTGGGGCACGATGCTGCGATCCTCGGCATTCCAGTACATCCGCGAGAAGAGCTGCACGGTCCGCCCGTCGCGATAGCCGATGACCGGCGGCTGCCAGGCCGCCTCCACCGCGCCGGTGCCGTTCGCGGTCTCCCGCACCGGGCTGGGCGGGCCGGTGGCCGCCTGAAGGGTGTTCACCGTGACGTTCGCGGTCACGGTCCAGCGGTTCTCGATCTGCTCGACCTCGCGCCGCAGCCTGAAGCGCTTCTCGAGATCTTCCGCGCCCTCCTGCGGTGTGCGCTCGATCGCCTGCCTGAAGCGCGCCACGGCGGCGTCGTTTCGCGCCAGCCTCTTCTCGGCGTAGCCGCTGTCCTCGTAGACCGCCACCGGGAGCTGCGGGTCGAGGGCGATGGCCCGGTCGAAATGGCCGGCAGCCGCTTCGTCCTCGCCCTGATTCACCAGGGCGTAGCCGATGCTCGCCTGGATATTGGCATTGTCGGGCGCCAGAACTGCCGCCTGCCGGTACGCGGACAGGGCGGCGGCCGGATCGCCGGCACGGCTCTCCAAGCCACCCAGGCGAAACCAGCGGTCGGCACTCGGTTGCAGGTCGATCGCTTCGCGCAGCAGCAGCATCGCCACATCCGGATCGCCTGCCTCAGCCGCCGCCAGCGCCATCTGATCGAGATAGAGCGCGTGCCGGTCGGGCGCCAGATCGGCCGGGTCGATGCGGGCCAGCCAGCGATCCGCATCCGCGGGCGCACCTGCCGCGCGAAGCGCCACCGCCGCCGCCAGGGCGATCTGCGGGTCGAAGCGCCGCGTCAGGCTGCGTTGCCAGACCCGGGCGGCCATCGCCGGCCGCCGCTCTGCCTCTTCTGCATAGCCCAGTGCATTCAACCAGGCGATGTCCGGCAATGTGCCGCTGGCATCGGCGCTGGCGATCGCCCGGCGCAGTTCGCCCACCGCCAGGTCCGTCTGCCCCAGGCTGGCGGCACACAGGCCGGCCAGGGCATAGAGCCGCGGCGGCGGGTCGGCGGCGGCCATGGCTCGCCTTGCCCAGGCCAGGGCAGGGCGGCACTGGCCGTTGCCGGACAGCCGGGTCGCCAGGTCGAGCGCCAGTTCCGGGTCGTCCAAGGCCTGCGCCATCCGGGTCAGCGTCTCGAGCGCCGCAGCTTCCTGTCCCGCACCGTCCAGCAGCTGCACCAGTTGCAAGGCGAACGCGCGGCGATGGCGCGCGGACAGGTCCGTGAAGGGCATCGCCGCGCGCAGTACCGCGATCTCGCTCGCGGCACCGCCTGCCTGCTGCGCTGCATAGACCGCGCGGGTCAGAAGATCCGGGTCGCGGCCCCCGCCGCTGCGGAACGCGTCCAGGAACAGGCGCGCCGCCGCCGCCCAGTCGCGGCTGGCGGCCGCCAGTTCCGCCGCCTCGAGCGGATGCCCCTGCCGCTCCAGCATCGCAATGCCCTGCTTTGCCCTGCCCCCGGCCAGAAGCACCGCCAGCAGGCGCTTCAGCGCGCCCTCGTCGCCATCCCGCACCATCGTGTCGAGCTGATCGGCCGCCGCATCGAACCTGTCCTCGGCCACCAGCCGGTCCACGAGCGCCAGGCGATCGCTGTCCAGGCCGGACAGCGCGGCGATCCGGCGGCGCAGCGTCAGTTCGCGCTCGACATCGCCGGCCTCGCGCAATGCCTCGGCCGCGGAGCGCAGATCCGCCAGATCCGGAGCGCCCGGTTCAGCCGTGGCGGCCGCTTCGAACAATTCGGCAGCCTTGGCGTTCTCTCCGGCAGCCAGGGCGATCCGCGCCTCCAGCAGCCGGCCGTCGCGCCCCAGGGCCGCGTCTGGAATCTTGCGGAGCGTGTGCAATGCCGCGGCGGCATCGCCGGACTCGAGATGCAGCCGTGCCAGGCGTTGCCGGTCCGCAACCGTTGCGGTGCCGCCGGCGGCAATCCACCGTTCGAGCCATCGCGCCGCCGCTGCCGGGCGGCCGGCGGACTGGGCCAGATTGGCCAGAGCTGCAAGAGCCTCCCGGTCGTCCGGCTGCCGCTCGACGATGGCACGATAGGCACGCTCCGCCGCCGCGTCGTCGCCGGCGCTCAGCGCCGCCTGGGCAAGGCGTGCCGCCGCCTGGTCGCGGACTTCCGATTGTCCCTGCTGCGCGGCCCGGGCTTCCGCCATGGCGAAGGCCTGCTGCGCATGCTCCAGCGACTTCTCGCGATAGAACAGGTCGCCGAGCCGGACGAGGTCCTCCGCCGGCGCGTCCGGCAGCGCGGCGAGAGCCTCGCGCGCCGCCTCCGCCCGGCCCAGTTCCAGCAGATAGCCGACCCGGGCGCGCTGGGCCTGCTGCCGCTCGGGATCCTTCAACCCCGTCGTCCACATGCCCTGCCCCAGGGCCTGGTCGACCGCCGCCAGCGCCCCCCCATAGTCGCCGGCCGCGGCATGCGCCCGGGCCAGCAGCCAGGTAAGGGCCGGCAGTTCCGGGCGTCTGTCGACCGCCTGTTCGGCCGCGGCGACGGCCTTCCCGGTCTCGCCCTGCCGCAGGCGCAGTTCGGCAAGCTGCTCCAGCGCGGGCAGGTTCCCCGGGTCCTGCTGCAGCACCGATTCCAGCCAGTCGGCCGCCTCGTCCAGTTTCCCCTGATCGATCAGCTCGTAGGCGCGCGCCATGCGCGGATAGGTCCCGAAGCGGCGAAGCCTGCCCGACAGGTCCGGTTCCAGGGACTGCACCACAGGCGCGGGCGGCGAGAGCAGCATCGAGCCGCCGAGCCAGGCGAGCCCGATCAGCGTCGCCAGCGCCAGCAGCAGAGGCAGAAAACGCATCAGCCGCGTCTTCATGGGCCGGTCCGCCCCCACCGGGCCGCACGGCGGGGGCTGCCGCCGGGGCTGTGAGGTGCGGAACCCGGCTGCCCCGTCATGGCCGCAATTCGCCCATCCGCTTGCTGCGGATCTTCATCTGCTCCGCGCCCGGGAAGGAATGGCTGGTCTTCTCCCAGTCCAGCTTCTGCTTGCCGCGAACGGACGCGATCACCCGGCGGATCGCCCGCACGCAGGCGAAGAAGTTGATGAAATTGCCCCAGACCTGCCGCGGAACCGAGAGGATCGCCGCATAGGGGCCGTACACGGTCCAGGTGAACCAGATCCGGTGGAGGATGCGGTTGAGCAGGAAAAGGCCGTTGGCGAGCAGCAGCCACCAGAGCGGGCCGTAGGGGATGACCAGCGGCGGCAACTGGATGCTGTCGGGCACCAGTGCCTCGTAGACCGACATCGCGACCGCATTGATCAGGACGAAATAGCCCAGCATGTTGACCAGGTTGGTGAACAATGCCTTGCGGTCGCGCATCAGGAAGTAGCGAAGCGCAAACGCGCCGCGCCAGCCGATCCGCCTGGAGCCCTGGAACACGATGCCGGTCAGCCAGCGCGCCTTCTGGCGCACCGCCGACCAGAACGCGTCCGGGAAATACTCGCGGACCGCGACCCATTCCGGCCGGCACTGCTGTCGCGGCGTCCCCAGGATGTTGCGGCGCGTGACCTCGATCTCGATGGGAAAGCGGACGAAGATCTCCGTCATCTGCCGCCGCTTCAGCCGGAAGGAGATCTCGTAATCCTCCGTCAGGCTGGATTCGTCGAACACCTCGCCGTCGGAATCCTCCAGCAGGGCAAGGATCGCCCGGCGCGAAAAGGCCGTCCCCACACCGGCGCTGGGAACCTGCCCGGCCAGCCATTCGCGGACCACCAGGTCCTTGGAATGCACCTCGGCGAACTCGTCCTGGTAATGCCCACCGGTCATCTGCCACCATTCCCGCTCCAGCGAGAAGACCGGCAGCTGCACCAGGTCCTTGCGCGGGATCAGGTGGTTGAACAGCAGCATCTCCAGCGGGTGCACGACATCTTCGGCATCGTGCAGCACGAAGGCGGCATAGGCTTCGCCGCTATCCGCCTCGTCCTGGAAGGCGGCCTCCAGGCAATGGTTCAGGGCATCGGCCTTGCTGGTCGGGCCGGGATTGCGGGTGACCACCTTGCGGACATTCGGGCTGTCGGCGGCGACGCGGTCCACCGCTTCCTGCGTCTCCGGGTCGTTGGGATAGGTTCCGACATAGATCCGGTAGCGGTCGTAGTCGAAGCTGCTGACCGCCAGATCCAGCATATGACCGATGACATTGGCCTCGTCCCAGGCCGGCACAAGGATCGCGATGGGCTGCTGCGGGTTGCGGCGCAGTTCGGCCACCGTAAGCCGGTCGTGGCGTGGCCGCACGATGAGCCCGCGATAGAGCCGCCAGATCCAGTAGGTCAGGTCGACGAACAGGTCGTCCAGGCTCGACAGGATATTGCCGATCGCCGCCAGGACGAGGATCACATAGACGCCGAACCAGTAGGCGGCCAGAAGGTCCAGCGTCCATTCCGCCCCGATCATCCCGCGACCTGCGGGACCGCCGTCAGGCGATCCGCGATCCGTTCCGCGGCCCGGCCGTCCCCGAACGGGTTCCCCTTGCCCTGCATGGCCCGGTACGCGTCCGGATCGTCCAGCAGCCGCTCGACCTCGGCAACCAGCCGGGCGGCATCCAGTCCGACGAGGCGGGCGGTACCGGCATCGACCGCTTCCTGGCGTTCGGTCACCGTCCGGGTGACCAGCGCCGGCACATTGTGGCTGGGGGCCTCTTCCTGCAGGCCGCCGGAATCGGTCACCAGCAGGGTGCTGCCGGCAAGCAGCCCCTGCATCTCCACGAAGCCCAGCGGCTCCACCAGCCGCGCATTGGCGACGCCATCGAAGGCGCCACGCACGACACGGCCGACATCGGGGTTGGGATGGACCGGCAGGACGAGCTCGACCGACTGCCGCCGGCGGCACAACCCGGCAAGTGCCTCGCAGATGGCCTGCATCGGCGCGCCCCAGGCTTCACGCCGGTGCAGGGTCACCACGATCCGCTGCCCGCCTCTGGCCGGCGGTGACCAGGCATCGGCGAACCGGTGCCGCAGGAGCTCGATGGCATCGACGACGGTGTTCCCGACGATCTCCACCCGGGAGTCCGGGATACGCTCGGCCTGCAGGTTGGCGGCCGCCCGCTCCGTCGGCGCGAAGCTGTAGCGTGCCAGCGGCGCGATCAGCCGGCGGTTCGCCTCTTCCGGAAACGGCGCCTGCAGGTCGTAGGTGCGCAGGCCCGCCTCGACATGCGCCACCGGGATGCCTGCATTGAATGCTGCCAGGGCGCCGACAAAGGCGGTTGACGTGTCGCCCTGCACCACGACATGTGTGTGATGACCTTCATCCAGAATATCGGCCATGCGTCCGAGCATCCAGGCAGCGCGCTGCGACAGGCCGCCGGACTGCGGTGCCTCGAGGACCGCATCCGGCACGATGTCGAAGTCGCGCAGCGCAAGCCCGGCAAGGTCGGGATGCTGCCCGGTGGCCAGGAGGCGGACCTGTCCCGACCCCAACCGATCACGCAGCGCACGATGAACCGGCGCGAGCTTGATGGCCTCGGGACGGGTGCCCAGGACAAGCAGAATGGAAGGTGTCACGTGGCGGCAGTCTTCAATCTGGGGTTCGGACAGCAGTCACGCCGGATGGCGTGGTGCGCGAAGACGGAAATCGGGGGGCCCGGGACTCGTCGACCGGGAAAATCCCGCCCCATCCATGCAGCCCGCCCGCACCGTTCATGACAGCCAACGGTCCGGGCGGACAATCGTTCCGATAGCGGTGTGCGGGAACGATCGGCCAGCTTCGGCGCCGCGGCGGCGCTTGCCGCCTGCCTGCTGCTGCCCGCTGCGGTGAGCGCGGCGGAGCCGGCCCGGCCCGGGTGCGGGCAGTCGACCATGAGCGGGACCTTCTATCAGCCCCTGGCGCGGCATCTGGACTGGGATCCGCACCGCTGGGCGGAGATCGACAACGCCCTGCAGGAATTGGGCATGTCCGAGATCTTCGTGCAGTGGAGCGCGGCCGACGGCATCGCCTTCTTCCCGACCGCTGCGCGGGCCCAGCTGGCGCGTTCGCCGCTGGAACCGCTGTTCGACATCGCGACCAGGCACGGCATCGGGGTCTGGGTCGGGCTGGAACTGGACCAGGCGTTCCTGCCGGTCCTGCGAAAGCCGGCCGTCGAGGTGCAGGCCCATCTGGCGATCCGCGAACGGCAGCTTGCGGCGATCCTGCCCGATCTGGCCGCCTATCTGCGGCGGCAGGAGGCGATGGCCGGCTGGTACATCTCCGCCGAGCTGGATGACGGCGCCTGGATCGACAGCGCGGTGGCCGGGATCGTGCGGACGCACCTGAAGCGCCTCAGCTTCATGCTCAAATCGGCGCTCGACCGTCCGGTCGCGATCTCCACCTTCGCCAACGGAACCGCTTCCCCCGAGCGGCTGGCGGCGTTCTGGCGAGACATCGGCCAGGGTGCCGATATCGACCTTCTGCTGTTCCAGGACGGCGTGGGCGCGGGAAAGCTGACACCGGCGCAATCCGCCCTGTACGCGGAACGGCTGGCCATGGCGATGCAGGCGGAGGGGCGGCAGTTCGGCGTGATCGTGGAGCAGTTCGGCGAACCGGCACCCGGTGCGGCGTCGAAGGAACCGGTATTCTCGGTCGCCCCGGCCGCACGCGTGCGCCAGCAACTCGACGCGATTGCCGGCTTCGCGCAGATCCGTCGCGTCGCCTTTACCCTGTTCGACTATATCTTGCCCGAACAGGGCGAGCGGCCGCTCCTGGGCGCGCTGCTGGAGGACCGGCTGGCCTGCCCGCCGGACCCCTGATCCGCGTCAGGCTCAGAAGCTGAACGCGCGGCGGGGCGGGTCAGTCCGGTGCGGGCAGGGTGATCGCCGGGTTGTGGTCGAAGAAGTTGAACGGCATCAGGGTCATGCCTTTCCACATGAGAGGCATGACCGGCCAGTCCTCCATCCGGGGCAGGTGGTGGAAGCCCATTGTCGCCCAGACCACGATATCGGTATCGACGACCGGACGATCCTGCTCCGCCCAGCGCGCCAGCGTGTCGCTGCCGTCGCTCTGGAAGGCATAGCTGCCCCCGGCATAGCGCTGCGCGGGATCCTGCGGGGTCACCCAGAAGGTCTTGTCGATATAGGCGTTGCGCACCGCCGGCGGGTCGTTTGCCACGTCCAGCGGCGAATAGGCCACCGCATTGCCGGGCATGATCATGTAGCCGGGGTGATGGCCCAGGCCGGATTGCCGGCCGTGATTCACGACGTGGTACATCGCCGGCCGCGACGGGTCGATCCGGTACTGCGCCTCCTTCTCGGTGCGCGGCACCGCATGGACCGGCCGCCACAGCGAGCGCCGCAGCGCGCCTTCCGCGACCGGGGCGGGCTCCAGCGCGGTCCGCACGAAGCTGTTGTCCCGGCCGTCGATGTCGAAGTCCAGCCGGTAGTTGAAGAAATGGTCGTGATTGGGCGCCACCAGGTTGGGGGCGATCAGGCTGCCCCATGCCGTGTCGGCGGCAGCCGAGGGGTCGGCCATGCTGCGGGCCGCGACACCCTTGACTGCATCGAGGCCGGTGGAGCCCACCATGATCCGGATGCTGCCGTCCTGCTGGAAGACATAGTCCAGGAGGTAGTCGTAGTTCCCGACCTCCGACGCCGTACGGACCACCAGTTCGGTGGCGAGCCGGCCCTCGGCCGGGACCGGGGTTTCCGGCGACTGGGCGAAGATCTCGAAATGCCGCCAGGCCGGGTCGCCGATGCTGCGCTCGAAGATGCAGACCGCGTTCGGCGTCTCGAACGGCTCGCCATTGTCCTGGTGCAGCACGGCCGGCAGGAAGGCGGCATGGGCCGGGCAGTCGGTTCCGGGGCGCAGCGGGCTGAGGAACAGGCCGAAGCCGTACTCGCCGCTGTCCATGTAGGTGCGCCAGTACCAGCCCTCGTCGGGATCCATGTAGGGCACGAAGACTTCGGACAGATGCGCCTGGTAGAGCACCGGCCGCCAGGCCGCTTCCGTCGGTCCGCCGGTGCCGCCGTAGGCGGAGACCGGGTTCTTCGCCTCGACCAGCGACAGGACCAGTCCCGGGCGCTTGTCGATCCGGTAGCGGAAGCGCCAGATGTCCCAGGCAATCCGGCTGCCCTCGATGGTGACATTGCCGCCCTGCGGCGCGTCGAGCCCCACCGGCCGCGCCGGCGGCCGCAGGCCGCCGAAACGCTCCGCCAGTTCCGGCGCGGTATAGCCCCAGGGATCCTCCGGCACCGGCACCGCGCCGGTGTCGACGACCTGCCGGACCTCGCCCTTGTTCAGGTCGACGACGGCGAACAGGCCCTCGATCGGCTTGGCATAGAAGTTGGACCCCGCCGGATTGACATAGCAGGGCACCTTCATGAGCCGGCTCTGCATTTCGCCGGCGGTGAAGAAGTTGCCCGCGGTGAGCGGCAGGCAGAACACCTCTTCCGGGGTCAGGCCGCGGACCTTCAGCCCGGCCACGAAATCCGGATGCGACAGCGCCAGTTCCATGGCACCGACGAACTCCTCGAACAGCACCATGCTCTCGCCCGCCGCGTCCGTCCACGACACGAGGGTCTTCGCCCCCAGGTCGATAACGGCCTCGTGGGTGCGGCCGCCGCTGCGGACGATCGCCTGCACGATCCGCGGCACCGGGTCGCCCGGCCGCCAGGCCAGGACCTCCGCCTTCGGCGGTTCCAGCAGTTCGATCAGCGGGAAGCGGGCATCCTCGGGAAGCCGGCCGGCGCCGCGCAGCACGTCCAGCGCGGCCATGAACTCCGCCGCGGCAAGGCCATCCAGCGGATGCTCCTGCGCGGCAGCGGGCCTGGCGGCGGGTCCGGCGGCAAGCGCCAGCAACCCGACCGCAAGGATCGAAAGGCAGAGGTCCCGCACAGCCATGTCGTTGCTCCTTCTGCGATTCCTGCGCCCCGTGCGGACCGGTCCATGCCAGGGCCGACTATTGTCCTGGCGATGCTACTGCACCGCCCCGCGACCGGGAAGCGCCGCCCTTGCCCGGGACCGGCAGAATCCGGCTACCATCGCGGCCGGCCCCGCCCTGCCCCTGCGGCAGCGGCGCGGGACCCCGGGGAGGAAGGACAGGGCGCGCCATGCAGGGCAGCATCGACACCGTTACCGGCCTGGTCGCCGCCCGCGCCGCCGCAGCGCCGGACCGGCCGGCGGTCATCGCCGACGAGGGGCAGCTGAGCTACGGCGCGCTGGACCTGCTGGGCCGCCGCGCCGCCGCCGGGCTGGCCGCGCTGGGGGTCGGGCCGGGCAGCCGGGTCGCGTTCTGGCTGCCCAACAGCCTGGCCTATCTGGCACTCTATCTGGGCTGCTGCCGGCTGGGCGCCGTCGCGGTTGCGGTCAATACCCGCTACCGCTCCGGCGAGGTCGGCGACATCGTCGGCCGCTCCGGCGCGGAGGTGCTGGTGCTCTGGCCCGGCTTCCGCGGGATCGACTTCCTGGGGCTGCTGGAAGGCTGCGACCCCGCGGCACTGGCGGCGGTGCGCCATGTCGTCACCGTCGATCCGCTGGACGAGGCTGCGCCGGCCCGGCTGCCCGGCCATCTGGACCATGCGGTGCGGACCCGCTGGCGCGACCTCTCCGCCGCGGCACCGCGGGCCGAGGATTCGGCCGGCGCGGGCCTGGGCTGCAACATCTTCACGACCTCCGGCACCACGCGGGCGCCGAAATTCGTGCTGCACCAGCAGGCCTCCATCGCCGGCCATGCGCAGACCGTCGCCGACTATTTCGGCTATCGCGACCGGGCCGGCGGCTTCATGTGCGTGCTGCCGTTCTGCGGGGTGTTCGGCTTCAACCAGATCATGGCCGCCCTGGCGGCGGGACGCACCGCGGTGATCCGCAGCGCCTTCGACCCGGCCGAGACCGTCGCCCTGATGGAGCGCCATGCGGTGAACGACATGAACGGCACCGACGACATGGTCCGTGCGTTGATGGCGGTGCCGGGCGGCAAGGCGGCACTGGCACGCACGCCGTTCTTCGGCTGGGCCGCCTGGGGCACCGACTACGAGGCGCTCGGCAGCGAGGCCGACGCGGCCGGCATCCGCCTCTGCGGGCTGTTCGGCATGAGCGAGATCCAGGCCCTGTTCTCCATCCGCCCGGCGGAGATGCCGGTCCCCCACCGGCTGCGGCCGGGCGGCATCCTGGCCTCGACGGAGACCGAGCTGCGCATCCGCGACCCGGACAGCGGCCATTTGCTCGGCCTGAACGCGCCCGGCGAGCTGGAGGTGCGCGGCCCCTCGCTGATGGCGGGCTATGCCGACGATCCGGCGGCCACCCGGGCCGCCTTCACCGATGACGGCTGGTTCCGCACCGGCGACCTGGCGCAGCTGGAGGACAGGCGCAGCCTCCTGTTCCTGCAGCGCATGGGTGACGTCCTGCGGCTCGGCGGCTTCCTGGTCAGCCCGGCGGAGATCGAGGCGCAGCTGCAGGCGGCCCCGGGCATCGCCGCCGCGCAGGTGGTCGGCGTGCCCGGCCCGGACGGCACCCGCCCGGTGGGCTTCGTCACCCTGGACCCGGGCGCGGCGTTCGACGAGGCGGCGCTGCAGGCGCATTGCCGGACCGTTCTGGCGCGCTTCAAGGTGCCGGCGCGGATCTTCGCCCTGGAGGACTTTCCCCGCGCAATGAGTCCGAACGGGATGAAGATCCAGCGCGCCGCCCTTCGCCGCAGGGCCGAGGAGGCCCTGAAGGCCTGACCCCCTGAAGGCCTGACCCCTGAAGGCCCGCCCCCTGAAGGCCGGGCTCAGGGCCGGATCAGGTACTTCTCGCCGGTGCGCTTGGCCTCGTAGGCCGCGATGGTCTGCGGGTCGAGTGCCTGTTCCAGCGAGATCTCGTGGCTGTAGCGGCTGGCGAAGGTGGTCGTCAGTTCCGCCACCACGCGCGCCCGCATCCGCTCCGCCGTCTCGGGCCCGGCATCGGCCAGGAAGTGGGGCAGCAGCCAGCCGGACATCGACCATTTGAAGCCGAAGGTGCGGTTCAGGACGGTCGGCGAGAGGTCGAGCGCGCCGTAGACGTAGAGCTGCTTGAAGGTATCGGAGCCGTAGCGGTTGTATTCCTTCATCTGCCGCGCGGCGACCGCCTCCATGGCACCGAGGATCTGCCCGCCCTGCTTGCCGCCGCCGATTGCGTCGAAGGCCAGGGTGGCGCCGGTTTCGGCGATCGCGGCGGTCAGCGCATCCATGTAGTCCGGCGCGCTGGAATCCACCACATGGCGCGCACCCTGCGCCTTCAGGAGGTCGGCCTGGGCGGGCTTGCGGACGATGCTCACCAGCGGGATCCCGTCGGCCATGCAGATCCGGTTCAGCATCTGCCCCAGGTTCGACGCTGCCGCGGTATGGACGATGGCGCGATGGCCTTCGCGCCTGGCGGTCTCGACGAAACCCAGCGCCGTCAGCGGATTGACGAAGCAGGATGCCGCGTCGCGCGGATCGGTCCCGTCCGGCATCTCCATGCACATCTTTGCCGGCAGGCAGCGGTACTGCGCATACATCGCGCCACCCAGCATCGCCACGGTCTTCCCCAGGAGGGCCTGTGCCTCGGGTGCGGCACCGGCCTTCACCACCGTGCCGGCACCCTCGTTGCCGACGGGCATGGCCGTGCCCACCCGCGCCGCCATCGCCCGCATGGCGGCCTGCGGGATCGGCGCGACGACGGCCGGCAGGCCGTCGCGGGCCTCGGTCCTGCCCGAAGCGATGTCGGCGCCGCCGAGCAGCAGGAACAGGTCGGAGGGGTTGATCGGCGTCGCCTTGACCTCGACCAGCACCTCGTGCGCCTTCGGCTCGGGCATCGGCAGTCGGGCGAGGGAGAGGTCCAGTTCCCCGCCCTCCTTCACCAGCGACAGGATGGCCAGATTGGTGACAGGGCTCTCGGCGGTCATGATATTCCCTCGATTTCCGGCGTGGCGGGCCGCCACGTCGCAGGCGGTCGCGGCGGCGCGGCGCAAGCGGGCATTGTCGCACAGTCGGACTCCGATGCCAGCCTGCTCGAGACCGCTTCGGCGCGCTGCGCCCTGCGCCCGGCCCCCTGCATGGCGGGGCCGCCCGTGCTATACCGGCCGCGCCCGCGCGGGGCCCGCAAACCCGTCCGCCAGAGGGGGAGGAACGCCATGACCCATCCGCAGAACCCGCCCTTCCGCGCCGAGCATATCGGCAGCCTGCTGCGGCCGCGTGCGCTGGTTGATGCCTTCAAGGCGCGGCGCACCAGCGGCCTGGAAGCGGCCCTGTTCAAGGCGATCCTGGAGGAATCGATCGCCGACGCGGTCCGCCTGCAGGAAGATGCCGGCCTGCAGGTCGTCACCGACGGGGAGTTCCGCCGGGTCTCCTACTGGTCGCATTTCGTCGACGCGGTCGACGGCCTGACGGTGGCGGACTCGCTGTTCGTGTTCCGCGACGATGACGGCCATGAGCATGGTTTCACCGCACCGCTGGCCGAGGCGCGGATCGCCCGCAACAGGCCGATTTCCGGTGACGAGTTCGACCATCTGACGGGGGTCGCGTCGCGGCTGCCGAAGATCACCATGCCCTCGCCGCCGACCATGCATTTCTGGCGCGGCCGCCAGACAATCGCCCCTGGCGTCTACGATGACGAGGAGGCCTATTTCGCCGACCTCGCCAGGGTCTTCAACGCCGAGATCCTCGACCTGGCGGCGCGCGGCTGCCGCTATGTCCAGATCGACGAGGTGCCGCTGGCGATGCTCTGCGATCCCGCCGTGCGCGAGACGCTGGCCGCCCGGGGCGAGGATCCGCAGCGGCTCGCCGCCCGCTATGTCCGGCTGATCAACGAATGCATCCGCGAGCGCCCCGCCGGTTTGACAATTGGCCTGCATCTCTGTCGGGGCAACCACAAGGGAAAATGGCTGTCCTCCGGCGGCTACGAGAGCGTGGCGGAGCTGCTGTTCAACGAGACCGAGGTCGACGCCTTCTTCCTGGAATACGATTCCGAGCGCGCCGGCGGCTTCGAGCCGCTGCGCCGGCTTCCCGCAACCAAGGTCGCCGTGCTGGGACTGGTCACCACCAAGTCGCCGGCGCTGGAGAGCGAGGACGACCTGGCACGCCGCATCGACAGCGCGGCGCAGTTCGCCCCGCTGGACAACCTGGCGGTCAGCCCGCAATGCGGCTTCTCCTCCACCATCGGCGGCAACCCGGTCACCATCGACGACGAACGGCGCAAGCTGGAGCTTGTCGTGCAGGTGGCGCACCGGGTCTGGGGCAGCGCCTGAGCGCTGCGGGAGGTGTCCCGGCCCGCCGAGCAGGGAGCAGGCCACACCGCCCACCCGAGGTCAGGCCGGGGACGACGGTACCGGTACAGCCGCGCCGCAGCGCCCACCCCGCCGTCATCCCGGACCCCGATCCGGGATCGTGACGGACCGGTGACGCAGCACGGCATCGCCGCCCGCGCCATGGGTCCCGGATCAAGTCCGGGACGACGGAACCGATTGCGCCCGGCCCTGACTTCCAGCCCCCTCAGCGGATCAGCGAGGGCAGCCAGATGGCGATGCTGGGGAAGACGATCAGGAAAACCATCACCAGCAGTTCCAGGGCGATGAACGGCATGGCCGCGGCATAGATCTGGCTGAGCCGGATGCTCGCCGGGGCGACACCCTTCATGATGTAGAGCAGCAGGCCGAAGGGCGGGGTCAGCAGGCTGATCTCCATGGCGATCAGCATCATCACCATCAGCCAGATGGTGTTCATGCCCAGCCCGTCGGCCATCGGCAGGAAGAACGGCAGGGTCAGCAGCATCATGCTGATCTGGTCCATGAAGGCGCCCAGGAACAGCAGCACCGCCATCATCAGCAGCATCGCGGTCAGCGGCGTCAGGCTCCAGGCGGAGACCTCCTGCAGCAGGCCGCCGGTGGCGCCGGAAATCTGCAGCACCTGCGAGAAGGTCAGCGAGCCGGCGATGATGAACAGGATCATCACGTTGATCTTCGCCGTTTCGCGCAGCGCCTTCATCAGCTTCGGCCAGCTGAGTTCGCCATAGCAGGCGCAGACGATGACCGCGGCGACGCAGCCCAGCGCCGAAGCCTCCTCCGGGGCGGCGATGCGGAAGAAGATCGAGCCGACGACGACCACGAAGATGGTGAAGAGCGGCAGCACGTCGAACACGAACGGGCGCCAGCGCTGCCAGCCCCGCACCTGCGCCGTGCCGTCGGCGGGGAGCTCCTCCAGCGGCGCGAGGCCGGGGCTCAGCCGGCAGCGGATCACCACATAGGCGACGAACAGCACCGCCATCGCCGCGCCCGGCAGGATGCCGGCGATCAGCAGGTCCTTGATGGAGCGTTCCGCCAGGCTTGCCAGCAGCACCGCCAGGGCCGAGGGCGGGATCAGCATCGCGATGCCGCCCACCGCCATGATCGGCCCCATGGCGATCTTCGGGTCGTAGCCGCGCTTCAGCATGTCCGGCAGCATGACGCTGCCCAGGATCGCGGTATTGGCGATGGTGGACCCCGACAGGGAGGAGAACACCGTGCCGCCGGCGATCGCCACCACCGACAGGCGCCCCGGGACCCGGCTGATCAGCCGGTCGATCGCGGTGATCGCGCGGAACGCCATGCCGGTCTGGAACAGGATCTCGCCCATCAGGACGAACAGCGCGACCGGCACCAGGGTGAATTTCGAGATCGAGAAGACATACTCGATCGGCATCAGGGTGAGGCCGATATCGCCGCGCATGAACAGGAAGACGCCCAGGATATTGGCACCGAAGAAGGCGAAGGCGACCGGCAGGCCGAGGAACATCAGGCCGACCACGCTGCCCAGCATCAGGATGAGCGCCCAGTACCATTCCATGATCATGATGCAGATCTCGATGGGCGATAGGAGCGCCCCGCGTTCGAGCCGGTGGCCGCGCGACGGCACGCATCCCGGCTCAGGGCCACTGGTGTCCGGTTCAGGTCGGCTGCTGTGCGATATGGCGCGGCCTGCCCCCAGAAAGTCGTCACTCGCGGGCTTGGCCCGCGAGTCCATGGTGCCGCTGCCCAACGGTTTCCGACAGGTTCCGGGGCGATTGAGCCTCGCGCAGGGATGGACCGCCGGCTCGCGCCCGGCGGTGACGAGATGGGGAGAACAGCTGCCGGGTCCCCGTCCCGGTTCAGCGCGTTCCGTGAGAAGGCCAGACGGTGCAGGGATCTCCGGCCAAGCAGCCGCAGGGGAACCGGACAGCAGTGGCTCAGGGCCGGGGTGACGGGGAAAACAACCGCTCCGCCAAGCGCCACCTTCGCCGTCGTCCCGGCCCTGAGCCGGGATCCATGGCACCGGACGGGCCGCAGATCCGCCATCAGAAGCCCGCCTCTTCGCTGTCCGCGGCTTCCGGGGCGGTGCCGGCGCGGATCATGCGGAACAGGAACTCGATGCCCAGCAGGACGAAGCCCGCGACGAAGAACAGCAGCAGGAACCATTCGGCGACTTCGTAATAGTCGTACTGCATCGCGCCCACGGCCTTGGCCGACAGCAGGTTCCGCAGGCCGTACCAGAACAGCAGGGCGCAGATCACGATGCCGGCCAGGTCCAGTGCCCGCTCCACCGCCACCCGGGCGCCATCGGGCAGGGCGCCGACCAGGAGGTCGACCCGGATATGCGCGTTCAGGCGCAGCACCCAGGGCGCGGCGAGGAACACGCCGATATAGAGGACATATTCCACGATCTCCTGCATGCCGGGCAGGTTGCCCCAGCCCAGCAGGCGCAGGATCAGGTCCAGCGAAATCGCGACGGCGAACAGGCCGATGCTGATTCCGACCAGCGCGCCGATGACCCCGTAGACCCGGCCGAAGGCGATGTCGAGCCGCCGGAAGCCGTTCACAGCGTGACGGCCTCCGGCGACAGGGACAGGTTCATTCCTTGGCGAACAGCTTGCGCAGGGCGGGGCCCGTCTCCGGGCTGGTGTCGATCACCCCGGCCCAGCCGGCGTTGCGCGCCATGGTCAGCCATTTCTCGGCATCCGCGCCGGTGAAGGTGATGACCTCGAACTCCCCCGCCTGCTTGGCCCGCGAAGCCTGCTCGGCGGCCGCATCGTCCTTCAGGGATTCCGCCTCGTATTCCAGCGCCACCTTCTGCACCAGGTCGCGCGCCTCCTGGCTCAGCCCGTCCCAGACCTTGGCATTGAACAGGACTTCCAGGTCGACGCTGTAGAAGCCCGGATCCACCCGGTACTTCGTGACCTTCTCCCAGCCCGGGCGCAGCCCGACGATCGGCCAGCCATAGCCGGCCACCGTGCCGTTCTCCATCAGGGTGTAGATCTGGTCCAGGTTCGAGGTCTGGGTGGTCGCCCCCATCTCCTTGAAGAAGTTGGTGTAGATCGGCGCGACCCGCAGATGCTTGCCGGTCAGGTCCGGCTTGTCGATCGCCTGGCCCTCGCCGAGATAGAGGTGGAAGGGCACGGCGTTGAAGGTGCGCGCGATCGGCATCAGGCCCTTGTCGCGGCTGGCCTTCACCATCATGTCCCAGCCGCCGTTCTGGCGGACCTCCGGCAGGGGGGTCTCCATCAGCTTCCAGGCATCGGCCTCGGGCAGAACGTTCTGGTAATAGGCGCCGGTGCAGGAGGCGAGGTCATAGACCCCCTGGGCAACCTTCTGCACCAGGGTGAAGGGGCTGCCGATCGCCGGCGCGCCGCCGACATAGTTGATCTGCACCACGCCCTTGCCGCGCTCGTTCACGGTGTCGATCAGCGCCTCGAAGCGCTGCGAGAAGAACGATCCCTGCGGGAAGCAGCTCGCCCCCTGCAGCACGGTCTCGTCGGCCTGCGCCGGCACTGCCGTCAGGCCTGCCATCGCCACGGCGAAAGCCGCAACGGCCCCCATTGTCGTCTTGCGCGTCATGCTTGCCTCCCTTGCACGATCGTTTCTTGACTTCTGTTGTAGACGGTCGGCGCCCGCTTCGGAAGACACAAACCGGAACTATTTTACATGTCTAGAGCGATTGCAGGGTCTTTATGCCACCCTCCAGGGCCGCGCCGCCCTCGTCCTTCAGCGCCAGCTCGCGCAGGCGGCGCAGCCAGTCGGCCGCATCCGGCCGCCCTTCCACCAGCGCCAGCGCGCCCATCACGGTCGCGAACTTCGACCTCCCGCGGGCATGGGTGTCGCTATAGCCCTTCACCAGGCGGCGGCAGCGCAGCACCTCCACCGCAAGGTCATAGTCCTGCTCCGCCACCCGCCGGACGGTGGCGAGCCAGTCCTCCAGATGCGCCTGCTCGACCTTGTGGCGCAGCATCGCGCGGCGCCAGCGGCGCAGGCCGCCCACCGTGTAGAGAACCAGGAACCAGAACAGCCCGTCGGTGCGCACCCGGCGGCCGCGGTTCACGATCCCGTCCAGCCGGCGCATCAGCCCGGGCCGCGCCTCGATCCAGCGGCCCAGTCCGGCGGGCAGGGTGCCGCAGACCTCGTCCATCCGCGGATGCATGAACTCCGTCATGTGCAGCACCTGGGCGGGATCGGCGTCCATCTCGCGGCGCACCCGCGCGAACCGCGCCGCGCGGGTCTTCAGGTCTGCCACCCGCACGACATCGTCATAGGCCATCGCATTGGCGATGTACTTCGCGGCATCGACGGTCAGCAGGAAGCTGCGCGAGCCGCCGTCGATCCGCTTGTCCAGGTCCAGGATCGCCGCCACCCGGTCGAGATACTCGGTGCCATAGTCCAGGTCCTGGAAATCGACCACCTTCTGCAGGCCGGCGGACAGCATGGCCTGCGCCGGGGCCGGGAAACCGGCGATCCGCGCGGTCAGGGCGGCATAGCGCTGGCGCAGGCCCGGTGGCCCCTGCGGCCCGGCCGGAGAGGCGGCCGGTGCGGCCGCCGCTGCCGCGCCGTCCGGCGCCGGGACCTCGGGGTTCAGGTCCACCGCCAGGCGCCCCGCATCGAAGGCGCGGATGCTGGCCTCCACCCCGCGGCCGCCGCTGCGGATCGTTTCCTGGAACTGCTCCGGCGTGAAGGGCAGCACGCCGGTGCCCGCCAGGGCGCCGAACAGGCTGGCGGAGATCATGCTGCCATGGCTGCGCGCCAGCCGCTCCATGTCGGCGGCGACCAGGCGCGCGGCGGAGCGCCGGGCGATGTCCAGCACCGGCGCAACCGGCCGGATGCCGTCGCCGGGCTCGGCCTTCTCGATCAGCGCCAGGGCGCGATGGGTGGAGGCGATCAGGGTGGTGCGGTCCGCGGTGACGAAGCCGCGCTGGATCGCGCGGCCGGCTTCCATCAGTTCCGCCGCGATCACCACGTCCACGTCGCCCGGGGTCGGCATCAGCGAGAAGACCGGCTGGCGCCCCTCGTCGGGGACCATCTCGACATAATAGACGGTCGCGCCGGTGCGCTGGGCCACGCCGGGCACGGAGGTCGACTGCGCCCGCCAGCCATTGCCCTCCGCCAGGGCGGTGATCCAGTCGGACAGGACGCCGCCGCCCTGCCCGCCCACCGCCATGACGGCGAGCTTGATGATCCGGGCCGTGCTGGCGGCCGGCTGCGGTGCGGCGCCGCCCGGCGCCTCGGAGGCCGCGCTCATCGCCCGCTCACCCGGCCCGCGCCGGCTGCCCGGAAAAGTCGAGCCGCCGGGTGTCGCGGCGGCGCTGCAGGGCGCCGATCACGCGGCCCCGCAAGCCCTGCAGCCAGCGTTCGAAACCGGTGGCGTTGTGCACGATGTCGGCACGGTAGAAGGACGGGCAGAGCACGGCCGCATCGGCCACCTCGCCGCAATTGCCGCAGCCCACGCAACTCTCGTCGATCGCCGCCACCGGATCGTCGCGCAGCGGGTCGTCCAGCCGCTTCACCGACAGCGAGGGGCAGCCCGACAGGCGGATGCAGGCATGGTCGCCGGTGCAGACATCCTCGTCCACGCCGAAGCGCGGCTGCACCACCCGATGGCCCTCGGCCTGCGCCTTCGCGCGCAGCGGCTTCTCGCGGCGCTGCTTGTTCAGCATGCATTCCGAGGAGGCGACGATCACCTTCGGCCCGGCCTCGTCGGTGGTCAGTGCCTCGGTCAGGGTCTGCCGCATCCGGCCGACATCGTAGGTGCGGTCGATCTGGCGCACCCATTTCACGCCCATGCCGCGCACCGCGTCGGCGATCGGGTGCTGGGTGGAGCGGGACTCGTTGTCGGCGCGGCTGGACAGGATGTCCTGCCCGCCGGTGGCCGCCGAATAATGGTTGTCCACCACCACGACCACGCCGTTGGACTTGTTGAACACCGCGCCGCCGATGCTGGAGTTCAGGCCGTTATGCCAGAACCCGCCATCGCCGATGATCGAGATCGAGCGCTTGCTTGCCGGCACGTTGAAGGCCGAGGCCGAGGCCGGGCCCAGCCCATAGCCCATGGTGGTGGCGCCGATGTTGAACGGCGGCAGGCTGGCGAACAGGTGGCAGCCGATATCGCCGGCGATGTGGTGCTCGCCCAGGTCCTGTTCCACCAGCTTCATGGCGGCAAAGATCGGCCGTTCCGGGCAGCCGGTGCAGAAGCCCGGCGGCCGCGGCGGCACGGCGGCGGCGAGCTCCTCCGCCGGCACCGCGCCCTCGGTCCGGTTCGGTGCGCGGGCCTGGTCGCTCAGCACCTCGGCCGCATGGTCGCGCAGGAAGGCGCGGATGCCGTCCAGCATCACCAGCCCGGTATATTCGCCGGCCTTCGGGAAGGGTCCCTTGCCGAGCAGCTTCGTGGGCGAGTCCGCGTTGTGCAGCATCGCGCCGAAGGCCTGCTCCAGATAGTTCGGCTGGCCTTCCTCCACGACCAGGACGGCCTCCTTGCCGGCGCAGAACGCCAGGAACTCGTCGTCGACCAGGGGATAGGTGACGTTCAGCACGTAGAGCGGCACCTGGCTCTCGCCGTAGACATCCGCCAGGCCGAGCAGCTGCAGCGCGCGCAGCACGCCGTTATACATGCCGCCCTGCAGCACGATGCCGACCCGGCCGGCCCCGCCCACCGCATCTCCCTGGGGCCCGAAATGCTCGTTCAGGCGGCGTTCGCGCACGAAGTCGACGGCCGCCGGCCAGCGCTTCTCGACCTTCTCATGCTCGTGGGCGAAGGCCGCCGGCGGCAGCACGACCCGCGCATTGTCGCGCCGCGGGTTCTCCAGCGCCTCGGCCACGGTCATCGCCGGGCGGCGATTGTCCTTGGCGATGAAGCGGCCATGCACGTGGCAGGCGCGGATCCGCATCTGCAGCATGACCGGCGTGTTCGACGCCTCCGACAGTTCGAAGCCGTCCTCCACCGCCTTGACGATGCTTTCCAGGTTGGGGCGCGGGTCCAGGAGCCAGATCTGCGACTTCATCGCGAAGGCGTGGCTGCGCTCCTGCATGATCGAGGAGCCTTCGCCGTAATCCTCCCCCACCACGATCAGCGCGCCGCCGGTCACCCCGCCGGACGCCAGGTTGGCCAGCGCGTCGGAGGCGACGTTGGTGCCCACGGTGGACTTCCAGGCCACCGCGCCGCGGATCGGGTAATGCACCGAGGCAGCCAGGGTCGCACCGGCCGCGGCCTCGTTGGCGGAGGCCTCGAAATGCACGCCCAGCTCGCCGAGGATCTCCTCCCCGTCCGCCAGGACGTCCATCAGGTGGGAGATCGGCGCCCCCTGGTAGCCGCCGACATAGCCGACCCCGCATTGCAGCAGCGCCTTGGTCAGGGCCAGGATGCCCTCGCCGCGGAACTCCTGTCCCGCGCCGATCCGCAACTGCTGGACCTCCTTGGCAAAGGAGCGTTCCGCCATGCGCCTCGTTCCCCTCGGTTCGGATGTGCATCGCAGCCGATGCACGTCCCGGCATCAGAAGGCGGTCAGGATGGCCCGGCCGCCCTGCCAGGGCAACCGGCCGGGCCGGGTGTCAGCCGCCGGAATGCACTCAGATCCAGAACTGCAGGACATAGTCGAACGGGCCGTCATAGTTGACGATGTCGACCCGCTGCAGGCGGATGCGGAAGCCGTCCGGCGTCCGCACCAGGGTGTGGCGGTAGCTGCCGGCGAAGTAGCGCTGCGCGTCCAGGCGGAACTCCACCACATGGAACTTCGACCGCGCCACGACGATGCCCGTGGCGGGGTCGTCGCTCTCGACCACCACATTGCCGACCACGTGGCTGGTGCGGTTGCGCGGGGTCTGCGACCAGGCGCGCGGATGCTCCAGCCGCTTCACCCGCGTGCGCATCAGCCAGCGGTCCTCGTAGAAGATGCTGGGCACCCCCTCGCCGCTGGTCTGGGCGGGATCGGCGGGCATCCAGTAATGCCCGTCGCTGGTGAACAGCGACAGCCAGTCCGACCAGCGGCGCTGGTCCAGGATCTCCGCCTGGCGGGTCAGCAGCTGTTCGACCTGCCACTGGGTCTCCAGCCGGGCTAGCAGGCCCTGCTCCGCCCTGTCGGGCACTGCGTCCGCCACTGCCGCTTCCCGTTGCGATGCCGGGGCCATGGCTCAGCCCTCCCCCATATAGTCGGTCCAGGCGGTGAACATGTGCCGCATCGGCATCTCGCTCAGGCCGGTGACCGAGGTGGTCACGCCGTTCTCGACCGGATCCTGCCCGGCATTGCGGTGGAAGCTGACCCAGTCGCCGCCCTCGCTCTCCAGCCCCTGCTGGCAGCGCCAGAAATTGTTCAGGTCGTCGGCATTGATCATCGTCGAGGGCGAGTTGACCAGGTTGAAGTAGTGCAGCGACCGCCGGTAGATCGGCTCCGGCGCGCCCTTCAGGCGGAAATGCCAGATCTCCGTCAGGGTGCGGTCCGGCCCCAGCGGCCGTACCGCGCGCAGCTGCTGCAGCGGCGCCTGCACCGACAGGCAGGGATAGACCAGCACATGGTGGATGTTGGTGCCCAGGATCTCCTCGGTGCGCGCCTTGCCATAGGCGCGCTCCATCACCGCCTCGTATTCCAGGGTATCCGGGTCTTTCGGCCGCAGCCCCATATAGCCTTCCAGGATGCAATGGCCGTGCGGGAAGCCGCGGGTCTGCAGGCCGTCCCACTTGTAGATCGGCGTCGTGAAGGCCGACAGGTAGTGGTACTGCAGCGGCGCGTCGTCGCCGGTCTCCGCCTTGAACTCCTGCTCCACTTCCGCGGCCGCCTTGCCTGCCGCGCCGTGGGTGATCGACGGGTGCAGGGCGTCCAGCTGGTTCTCCAGGAAGATCTTCCAGTTCGACTTCTGGATCACCCTGAAGCAGGTCGGCACGACCTCGACCTCGCCCTCCGGCGCGCGGTCGCACATATCGTCGAACGCCGCCTTGGCGCCGCTCAGCCAGGTCTCCAGGTCGGGGCCGTCCGCCGCCAGGCTGGCGAACCAGAAACCGCGATAGCCCTCCACCCGGGCGGCGGGCTTCATGCTGCAATCGGGATTGTCGGTGGTCAGCCGGGTGCCGGCATAGCCGTCCGGCGTGGGGATCGCATGGACCCGGCCGTCCAGCTTGAACTGCCAGGAATGGTAGGAGCAGATCAGGGTGCTGCCGGCATGGCCCATATGCTCGTTGGTCAACATGGCGCCGCGATGCGGGCAGCGGTTGTACAGGACATGGATCCGGCCGTCGGCGGCGCGGGTCATGATCATCGGCTGGTGGCCGATCTGGAAGGTCGTGAAATCGCCCGGGTTGGGCACCTGGCTCTCATGCCCGGCATAGATCCAGGAGCGGTGGAAGATCCGCTCGATCTCCAGGTCGAAGACCTCCTGGTCGGCATAGCAGGCGCGATGCGCCCGGTCCGGCTCGACCAGGTCGCGGGGATCCCATCCCGCCCCATCCTTGGGTGCATGCAGCATGACGGCCTCCATAGATCCGGTTTCTTGTTGGACAGGTTATAGCCCCTGCGACCCCTGCCCAACTATTTCTGTTTCTGCCGAAATCCATTACCGTGAGTTATGCGTATCGATCCGCGCCAGATGGAGATGTTCCTGGCCGTCTACCGGACGGGCAGCCTGGGCCGTGCCTCGCAGCAGCTGAACCTGACCCAGCCGGCGGTCAGCAAGGCGATCCGCCGGCTGGAGCGCAGCCTGCAGGTCGCCCTGTTCGAGCGCGAGCCGCGCGGCATGGTGCCCACCCTCTATGCCGAGGCGCTGATGCGCCATGCCGAGCTGGTCTCCTCGGAACTGCAGCGCGCGGTGGAGGAAATCGACGCCATGCGCGGCAGCGCGCGCGGCCGCGCCAAGGTGGGCGGCACGCCCAGCGTGATCGAGGTGCTGTTCCCTGCCGCCATCGCCCGCCTGCTGGGGCGCCGGCCGGCACTGGCCATCGAGGTGCGCGAGGCGCTCGAGGGCGAACTGCTGGACGACCTGCTGAAGGGCGCGATCGACCTGGCGGTGGCCGGCGGCATGCGGCGGATCCGCGACTATCCGGTCGAGGTCGAGGCGCTGTTCGTCGACCGCGTGCAGGTGATCTGCCGCCCGGACCATCCGCTGCGCCGCAGTCCCGCGCCCCCGGGGCTGGAGGATCTGCTGCCGTTTCCCTGGGTGCTCACCGAACGGGACAATGTGATGTGGCGGCGCTGGTCGGAGATGTTCTACGACGCCGGCCTGGACCCGCCCGAAGCGGCCGTCGAGACCTCCTCGGCGCGGCTGATGACCAGCGTCGTGCGCGACAGCGATTTCCTGACCTGGCTGCCGGAGGGGCTGGTGGCCGACGAGCTGCGCGCCGGCACCCTGGCGATCCTGGCGCCGGAGCGGCTGTGCTGGGAACGCCAGGTGGTGGCCGTGCAGCGGGCCCGGGGCTCGCTGCCGCCGCCGGCCATGGCCTTCCTGGAGACCCTGCGCGCGCTGTGCCGCGATCGCGCGGCGGCCTGACCGGGCCAGTACGGTTCGTCGCGGTTTTGCCCCCGGCACGACAATTCAGTGGTCGCGCGCGACGCCGACCGGCCATACTTCGCCGCAACCGCCGCGGCAAGCGGCAGCACGGATCCGGATCGACATCCATGGGAGGCTTCCGATGCACGACATGACAGCCCTACTGCGCCGCCTGGCTCGCGGCGTCCTGCCCGCTACCGTCCTGGCAGCCAGCCTGGCCGGGGGCCTCGCGGCCGGTTCCACGGGCGCCCAGGCGGCCGAGGTCAAGGTCGGCGTCGTGCTGACCTTTTCCGGCGGCGCCGCCCAGTTCGGCGAGCAGATCGTGCAGGGCATGGAGCTCTACATGAAGGAGCATCCGGAGGCCTTCGGCGACAATACCGTCACCCTGGTGAAACGCGATTCCAAGCGGCCCGGCGGCGATATCGCCAAGAACGCCGTGCAGGAGCTGATCACCCGCGAAGGCGTCGACATCCTGGCCGGCTTCGTCTTTTCGCCCAACGCGATCGCCAGCGCGCCGCTGGCGACCCAAGGCAAGGTGCCGATGATCGTGATGAACGCCGGCACCGCCTGGATCCCGGCGCTGTCGCCCTATATCGCGCGGGTGTCGTTCAGCATGTGGCAGACCGGCTACCCGATGGGGCAGTACGCGGCGAACAAGCTTGGCTGCAAGACCGCCGCCGTCGGCTATACCGACTATCCGCCCGGCAAGGACAGCCTGGACGCCTTCCAGATGGGCTTCGAGAAGGCCGGCGGCAAGCTGGTCGAGGCCGTGCCGATGGGCGGGCCGCAGGAGGTGCCTGACTTCACCCCGTTCTTCCAGCGCGTGCGCGACGCCAAGCCCGACTGCTTCTATGTCTTCGTGCCGTCGGGCAACCATGCGGCGGCCGTGGTCAAGACCTTCGCCGTTACCGGCATGAAGGGCGACGGGGTGAAGCTGATCGGCCCCGGCGACATCACCCAGGACACCCAGCTGCAGGGCATGGGCGACGATGCGGTGGGGCTGGTCACCATGCACCACTATGCCGCCGACTATGACACGCCGGAGAACCTGGCCTTTGTGAAGGCCTGGAAGGCGGCCTACGGCGCGGACAGCATTCCGGACTTCATGGCGGTGGCCGGCTGGGACGGGATGGCGGCGATCGCCCATGCGGTGAAGGCGCAGAACGGCGAGATGTCGGCCGACGGCACCATGGCCGCCCTGAAGGGCTGGACCTTCGCCAGCCCGCGCGGCCCGATCATGATCGACCCCGACACCCGCGACATCGTGCATGACGAGCATATCCACGAGATCGTCAAGGACGGCGACCGGCTGAAGGTCAAGGTGACCGACACGATCCCGCAGGTGAAGGACCCCTGCAAGGAGCTGAAGGTCGGCAAGTGCGGCGAATGACGGTGGCGGAGTTGGCGCACCGCCCCTGCCACTCTCTCGACGTCGTCCCCGGGCTTGACCCGGGGACCCATTCCGCCAGCGGTGAAGCGCCCGGCAACCTGCGGAATGGATCCTCGGGTCAAGCCCGAGGATGACGATTGAGGGGGTGCGGGCGAGCGCTCCCGGATGACCGCCGCCATCTCGATCCTGTTCGACGGCCTCGCCTATGCGATGCTGCTGTTCATCATCTCCGTCGGCCTGTCGGTCACGATGGGGCTCATGGGCATCGTCAACCTCGCCCATGGCGCCTTCGCCATGGCCGGGGGCTATGCCACCGTCACCCTGATGAACGGCCTTGGCGTGCCGTTCATCCCGGCCCTGCTGGGCGCCTTCCTGGTGGTCGCCCTGGCCAGCGTGCCGATCGAGCGGCTGCTCTATGCGCCGCTCTACCGGCGCAGCGAGCTGGACCAGGTGCTGGTGACCATCGGCCTGGTCTTCATGACGATCGCGGCCATCACCTTCTTCTACGGCCCCTCGCCCCCCAGCATCGAGGTGCCGGCCTTCCTGGCCGGCCAGGTCGACCTGGGCCTGCGCACGGTGCCGGCCTATCGCCTGTTCACCATCGGCCTGGGGGTGGCGCTGATCCTGGCGCTCTGGCTGGGCCTGGAGCGGACCCTGGTCGGCGCCCGCATCCGCGCCGCGGTCGACAACCGCGACATGGCACAGGCGGTCGGCATCCGCGTGGACCGCCTGTTCGTGACGGTCTTCGCCCTGGGCAGCGGGCTGGCCGCGATGGGCGGCGGGCTGGCGATCGAGATCGTCGGCATCTCGCCGACCTTCGCGATCCAGTACCTGGTGTTCTTCCTGATCGTCGTCGCCGTCGGCGGCCTGGGCAGCCTGCGCGGCGCCTTCGTCGCGGCCATCCTGCTCGGCGTGACCGACACCGCCGGCAAGTATCTCTGGCCGGCCGGCGGCGGCTTCTTCATCTATGCCGCGGCCGTGGCGATCCTGCTGCTGCGGCCGGCCGGGCTGTTCGGCCGGGAGCAGGCCCGGTGACCGCGCCGGACGCCGCGGAGGTCATCGCCGCCCTGCGCCGGCGGGACGGCTGGCACTGGGCGGAGGCCCTGCCCTGGCTGGCGGCAATCGCCTTCTTCCTGGTGCTGCCGGACTACGCGGTGCTGGGCACGACGATCCTGATCACCATCCTGTTCGCCCTCTCGCTGGACCTGATCCTGGGCTATGCCGGCATCGTCACCCTGGGCCATGCCGCCTATTTCGGGGCGGGGGCCTATGCCACAGGCATGCTGTCGGCGCATCTCGGCTGGGGCGAGCCGCTGTCCGGCCTCGCCTTCGGCGGCGCGGTGGCCGGCGCGCTTGGCCTCGCCACCGGCTGGGTGCTGCTGCGCTATCACGGCCTGACCCTGCTCATGCTGACCCTGGCGACGGCGATCCTGCTGCAGCAGCTGGCCAATACCGCGGAGCCCTGGACCGGCGGCTTCGACGGGTTGGTCGGCATCTCGATCTGGCCGCTGCTGGGGATGTTCGAGAACGACCTCTGGGGCCATACCTACTACTGGTACGCGCTGGCCGTCCTGGCGTTCTGCTTCCTGCTGGTCCGCCGGCTGGTGCATTCGCCGTTCGGCCGCACCCTGGTGGGCATCCGGGAGAACCCGTTGCGGATGCAGGCGATCGGCGTGCCGGTGCATCGCCGGCTGGTCACCGCCTATGCGCTCTCCGCCGCGCTGGCCGGTATCGCCGGCGCCCTGTTCGCACAGCAGGCGGCGTTCATCACCCTGGACGTGCTGAGCTTCGCGCGCTCCGGCATGGTGCTCATCGTCCTGGTCCTGGGCGGCACCGGCCGGCTCTACGGCGCGTTCATCGGCGCCGCCGTCTATGTCGCGCTGGAGGACGAGCTGGCGCGGATAAGCCCGGAATTCTGGGAGTTCGGGATCGGCCTGGTGCTGGTCCTGGTCGTGCTGTTCTTCCGCGGCGGCCTGCTGGGCGCGGCGGACGGCCTGCGCCACCGGCTGCGGCGTGCGGGCCGATGAGCGCGCCCGGCACGGCGCTGGCCGACCCGGTCCTGGAGGTCCGCGGCCTGCGGCGGCGCTTCGGCGCGCTGGAGGTCGCCCGCGACATCGACCTGGCCCTGCCGCCGGGCGCGCGGCAGGCCCTGATCGGCCCGAACGGCGCGGGCAAGACCAGCCTGGTGAACCTGATCACCGGCCGGCTGCGCCCCGATGCAGGACGGATCCGCCTTGCGGGCCGCGACATCACGGCACTGGATCCCGCGGCGCGGGTGAAGGCCGGCATCGCCCGCACCTTCCAGATCAACCAGCTGTTCCGCGGCATGACGGTGGTGGAGAATGTCGCCCTGTCGGTGGCGGAGCGGCGCGGGGTTGGCGCCGGCCCCTGGGCGACCGCCTGCCGGCAGGACGCGGTGCTGGAGGAGGCGCTCGCGATCCTCGACAGCCTGGGCCTCGCCGACGCTGCCCTGACGCCGGTGCGAACCCTGCCCTACGGCCGGCAACGGCTGGTGGAGGTGGCGATCACCCTGGGCCTGCGCCCGCGCGTGCTGCTGCTGGACGAACCGGCGGCCGGCGTCCCTGCGGCCGACAGTCTGGTGATCCTGGACGTCCTGGCCCGGCTGCCGCCGGAAATCGCGATCCTGATCATCGAACATGACATGGAGATCGTCTTCCGCTTCGCCGAGCGCATCACCGTCCTGGTGGACGGCGCCATCCTGACCGAGGGCAGCCCGCAGGAGATCGCCGGCGATGCGGAGGTCCGCGCCGTCTATCTGGGGGAGCGCCCGCCGGCGGCCGGGACTGCGGGAGGCGGGCGATGACAGGCGGCGCGACCCTGCTGGAGCTGCAGGCGGTGACCGGCGGCTATGGCGAGACCGTGGTGCTGGAAGCCCTGTCCCTGAGCCTCGGCGCCGGCGAGAGTCTGGCGATCCTCGGCCGCAACGGCACCGGCAAGACCTCGCTGCTGCGCCTGGTGATCGGCCTGGCCGACCTGCATGGCGGCCGCATCCGGTTCGCCGGCGCGGAGATCTCCCGCCGGCCGGTCCATGCCCGGAACCGCGCCGGCCTGGGCTATGTCCCGCAGGAGCGCGAGATCTTCCCTTCCCTGACGGTGCGGGAGAACCTTGCCGTGGCCGCACGGCCGGCCCCTGCCGGCGGAGCGGAGGGCTGGTCCGCCGCCCGGGTCTTCGACATGTTCCCCCGCCTGGCGGACCGGCAGGACAATCGCGGCAACCAGCTGTCCGGGGGCGAGCAGCAGATGCTGGCGATCGGCCGCGCGCTGATGGGCAATCCCCGCCTGCTGCTGCTAGACGAGCCGTCCGAGGGGCTGGCGCCGGTCATCGTCGACGAGCTGGAGCGCGCGATCGCCGCACTGCGCGACGAGGCCGGCCTGGCGGTGATCCTGGTGGAGCAGCATACCCGCTTCGCGCTGGACTTCGCGCCGCGCGCCATCGTCCTGGACCGCGGCCGCATCGTGCATGACGGGGCCAGCGACGGCCTGCGCGATCCGGCGGTGCTGCAGCGGCATATGGGCCTGTCGCAGTGACGCCCCCGAAATCCGTCTATGAGGCGCGGCCCGCCGGTTGCCCGCCCGTCGGGAGACTGTCTGCAGCCGGCCCGCCGGGCCGGGGCAAGGCGTCTGCCACCTCCACCCGGTTGCGTCCCGCCGCCTTCGCGGCATAGAGCGCCCGATCGGCCGGCTCGAAGCTCGGCACGCCGCCTGTGCTGCCGGGTGGCAGCAGCGCCACGCCGACGCTGACCGTGACCGGCACGGACCGGCCGGCGAGGTCGACCGGCGCGTCCGCAACCGCACTGCGGATCCGCTCCGCCACCTCCCGCGCCTGGCCGGGATCGCGAACCCGCAGGACGGCGGCGAACTCCTCGCCGCCGAGCCGGCCGAACAGATCGTCAGGCCGCAGCTGCGCCTCGGCCCGGCGGCAGAAGACCTGCAGGACGATATCCCCGGCATCATGGCCGAAGCTGTCATTGACCCGCTTGAAATGGTCGAGGTCGAACATCAGCAGCGCCAGCCCGGCGTCCGGGTCGCGCGCCAGCAGGCCTTCCAGCCGCGCGTTCAGGCCGCGGCGGTTCAGCACCCCGGTCAGCGGGTCGCTGTCGGCCAGCGCGTGCAGCCGCGCCTCCGAGCGTTCGCGGACCAGGCGGGCGCCATAGATGACGATGACCAGCAGGATCAGCACCTCGACGATGCCGTCCAGCCAGGCCAGCTGGAAGGCGGACAGGACCTCCGGCCGCAGCAGCAGCCCGGCCGCCGCGATCACCAGGCTCCAGGCCGCGCTGATCAACAGCAGCAGCGATATCGGGCCGCGGCTCGACCCAGCCGGCTGCCCGTCCGGCGCCCGCGCCCGCCCGGGCCGGAGCGACAGGCCGAGCAGGAAATAGCCGATCGCACTGCCGCCGTTCAGCACGGCATAGCGCAGGTAGAAGGTTTCCCGCAGGTCCGGAACCGCGACGCTGGCCAGCCATACGGCGGCCGGCAGCAGCGCCTCCGGGCCGAGGGGGCGGCCGTTCAGGCGCTGGGCGCCCCAGATCCAGCCGGCGAAGGCCAGCAGCAGCAGCAGGTTGGTCAGGCCGAGCGAGATATAGGCGGGAAAGCCGGGACCGGCCGCGACCAGGCCCAGTCCGATCGCGGTCGCGCAGAAACCGGAGGCCCACAAGAGAAAGCTGTCGGCCGCGCGGTCCCGCAGCCAGGCGGCGGCCAGCGCGCCGGCAACGGTCAATGCCGCCGCCGCGAGAATGACCAGGGCTGTCACATAGTCGAGCAATATCGTCCCATCCCTCCAGGTGCCGGCACGGCCCGGCTCACGCCGATGCCGGCCCGAGTGCATGGACCATGCCGCAGATCCACGAAACCGTCACACGGAACCGCTTGCAGGCCCGGCGGTTCCCGCTATCGTCCCCCGCGACCCCGGCCGCCGGAGAAGATCCCGATGAACCTCCAGGACCTGCAGCGCGCGGCCCATGGCGAACCGCAGGCAGTCGCGGCCGTGGTCGACGCCCTGAAGCGCGGCGCGACCGGCGAGCTTGCCGCGGTCACCGAACTGCCGGCCTTCGATGCCGCCCGGCTGATCCTGCAGCTGAAACCGAAACGGGCCCGCAAGCTGCTCGACATGCTGCCGGACGCGCCGAGCCTGGCGCTGGTGACGGAGCTCGACCCCTGGATCAGCGAACATCTGCTGGACGAGAAGCTGCAGAAGCGGATCTCGCGGATCGCCGCCCGCCTGCCGGTGGAGGATGCGGCGGATTTCCTGGCCGACACGCCGGAGGAGCTGAAGGCGCGGGCGCTTGCCGAGCATCCGCAGGAGGCCGCGCTGCGCACCGCGCTGGATTTCCGCGAGGAGACGGCCGGCGCGATCATGCAGCGGCGCCTGGTCGCGGTGCCGATCGAGATGAACGTGGGGGAGGCAGTGGCGGAGATCCGCGCCCGCGCAGGCCGGATCGCGCGGCTCTACACGGTCTATGTCGTCGACGGCGAGCGCCGGCTGCTCGGGCATCTGAAGCTGCGCGACCTGCTGCTCAACACGCCCGACACGCCGGTGCGCGACCTGGTGCGCACCGATGCCATCGCGGTCTCCGCCGACACCGACCGGGAGGAGGTGGCGCGCCTGGCGGAGCGCACGGACCTGCCCGTGGTGCCGGTCGTCGATGCCGATGGCCGCCTGCTCGGCGTGGTCACCACCGAGGACCTGCTGGAGACCGAGCGGGAGGAGGCGGTGGAGGACATGATGCTGATGTCCGGCCTGGACCCCGACACCAGCCCGGCCGACGGCCCGTTCCAGATCGTCCCCCGCCGCCTGCCCTGGCTGGCCACCGGCCTGGTCGGCGCCGGCACGGCGGCCGTCGTGGTCGGATCCTACGAGGATGCGCTGGCGGAGGCGGCCATCCTGGCGACCCTGATCCCGATCGTGATGTCGCTGGCCGGCAATGCCGGCATCCAGGCCTCCACCGTGACCGTGCAGGCGCTGGCCTCGGGCAACTACTGGGTCGGCGATATCGTCGGCCGGACCCTGCGGGAGTTCGGCGGCGCCCTGCTGAACGGCGCGCTGGTCGGCCTGCTCGTGACGGCCGGCATCTTCGCGATGTCCGCCCTCGTGGAGATCCCGCATCCCGCCACCCTGGCGCTCACCGCCGCCCTGACCCTGGTGGTGGTCACCGTGCAGGCCTCGGTCATCGGCTCGCTGGTACCGGTCCTGCTGCAGCGCCTGAAGTTCGATCCGGCGGTCGCCACCGGCGTCTTCATCACCACGTCCAACGACGTGATCGGCGTGCTGATCTTCTTCCTGATCGCGACGAGCCTGTATCTCTGAGCGGCGCGACCGGATCGGGCGCCGCGCCGGTCAGGCGCGGAACAGCGCCTTCATGCCGGCCACGCCGATCCGCGCATAGGCGCGCTTGCGGTGGGTCACCACCGTGCTCTCGGCGATGCCGAGTTCGGCGGCGATCTGTGCCGCCGACAGCCCGGCCAGGACCCGCGCCGCCACCGCGCATTCGCGGGGGCTGAGCTCCGGATAGCGGCGGCGCAGCCGTTCCGCCTGGGTCGCCGCCGGGGCGGCTTCCGGCAGCGGCAGGCCGGCCAGATGCCGGTCCACCGCCTCCAGCAGCAGCGGAAAGGTGCCGGCCGCCGCGGCGCGCTGGCCCTCGTCGAACGGCCCGGCCCGGCGGCTGCGGTAGAGGCTGAGCGCCAGCCGGTCGCGCCCGCGCGCCCGCACCAGGGACAGGCGGTCGGCGATGCCGGTGCGGTCATAGCAGTCCCGGCGATAGCCCAGCGCGTCGATCCCGTCCGCGCGCTGATAGGTCAGGTAGAGGTCCCGCGCCGCCGGACGGGTCAGGATCCGGAAGTTCACGTCCTCGCCATAATGCCGCATATAGCCCTCTGCGGCGTGACGCACGTTCAGCGGATGGGTGGTCGTCGCCGTGCCCAGCAGCAGCGGCCGGGGTTGCACCCCGTCGGCCGCCGGCGCGAAGATCGACACGAAGCTGGCGTCGAAACTGCCGGCGCAGAAGTCCAGCACCGCGTCGATGAAGCGCGGCGTGCCGATACCGGCGACAAGGCGCAGGGCAGCGGCTGCCGCGACCTGCCCGGCCGGCGCCATCGCGTCGTAGCTGCGCACCTCTGCCATGGCCGGAGCCTAGCATGCGCCTTTGCCGTTCCCCAGATCTGGGGAATGCCCTGCCGCCCGGCGATGGCTAACCTTCGCGCCACACTGCAATCGGGAGGAACGGCATGACCGGGGCGGCGGAGACGGATTTTCAGGCGGTGGTGCGCCGGCGGCGCAGCGTGCGGCGCTTCGAGGCGGGCAAGACGGTGGACCGGGCGGTGCTGGAACGCATCGTCGATGCCGGCCGCTGGGCGCCGTCGGGCGCCAATGTGCAGTGCTTCGACTTCATCGTGGTCGACGATCCGGCGATGCGCGAGGCGGTGACGGCGATCTTCCTGCGCCAGGCGCAGCGGCTGGTCGACCATGCCAAGGGCTTCCCGGCGGTGAAGAAGAGCTACCTGGCCAATACCGTGGCCATCGTGCTGGTGCTGGGCGACCCGCGCTGGAAGGTCTGCTTCCCGCAGCCGACCAGCCCGGACTGGGCGGCGGAATATCTGGACAACAACCAGGCGATCTTCCTCTGCTCGCTGGGCGCGGCGATCCAGAACGTCCAGCTGGCGGTGGCCGCCGAAGGCCTGACCTCGGCCTGGCTGAGCGGCGGCGGCGAGGACCGGACCAACCGGGAGTTGGCGGAGCTGCTGGGCTATCCGGACTGGATGCGGGCCTATGGCACCGTGCCGATCGGCTACCCGACGGAGGAGGAGCATCGCCGCTATCGCCGGCCGCTGGCGCAATGCCTGCACTGGAACGGCTTCCAGGCCAGCCAGTACCGCCCGCATGCGCAGGTGGATTTCTACGAGGCCAGCCTGCGCCCCTTCGCGATGTACCGCCATGACGAGCGGATGCAGGACTGGCCCGACCGGGCGGAGAAGCTGGGCCACTGGGACGCGGCCTTCACCGGCGGCACGCCCAATCCGGACGGCGGCCTGGAACCGGAGGCCGACTTCTCCGCCCCGCGCAGCACCGGCCGGGCGACCAAGCGCCGTCGCAGGGGGTGAGCGAGGCGCTCCGCTTTCGCGTTATGAATTGCCGATGACGTGGAGCGCCTTGCTGCCCATTCTCACCGCCTTTGTCGAAAGGCGCCTGTCGAATGTCGCCAGCTTTCCGCCATTGGCGCGGGCAAGCGCCAGCAGATAAGTGTCCGTCACCTGAGCCGAGGTCAGCACTTGCGACCGATCGACGTCGGCAGCATTGGTCAGGCTCAGACTGTCAGGCCAGAAAATGTGCCCCGCCAATCCGCACATCCTGGTCATGATCGTCGCGACATCCGCCGGCGAACCCGGTGTGTTGGGATAGCTGGGATGACCGACGATCCGGATGACCCCGTTCTCGGTCAGGGGGCAGGTCGCCCAGGATGTTTTGCCAGCGGTATCGAACCAGCAGTGTGCGGCATCGTGACTGATATGCGCCGGATCGATCAGGGCGATCAGCACATTGACGTCGAGGAGGAAGGTCACGGCAACTCGTCGCGAAGCCTGTTCACCGTCTCAAGCGTGACCACGGCCGCCTCGTCCGTTACCGGCAGAAGGGGTATGCCATTGCGCGCCGCGGGCGCTTGCGGGCGTCGCAACGCACGGCGCGCCAGATCGGACACCACCTCGCCGAGAGTCCGCCCCTGTTGCCGCGCCAACGCCTTGGCAGCGACCAGCACGTCGTCGTCAATTGCCAATGTGGTCCGCATGACTGCCTCGGTCGCATCAAACATCACGCATCACATAGTTGGGACGTCGCCTCGGTTCAATAGCCCCGACTGCAAGGGGACGGGGCGGCGACGGGCCGGTGCCTAGGCCCCTGCCGCGCCGCGGATCGGGATCGCCGGCACGGCGGCCACCCGGGTCAGCGCGCCATCGACCGGCAGCACCGCGCCGGAGATGCAGCCCGACAGGTCGGAGGCCAGGAACAGGAGCGCCTTGGCGATGTCCGCCGGCTCCGCCGGGCGGCCCAGCGGGACCGCGGCCTCGACCTGGGTCCAGAACGTCTCGTCGAAGGCGGCGACCAGGCGCGGCGTGCGGACGAAGCCGGGTGCGACCGCGTTGACCCGGATGTTGCGCGGCCCCAGCTCCACCGCGGCGCAGGCGACGAGGTGGTGCAGCGCGGCCTTCGCCGCGCCGTAGATGCCCTGCTTGGGGATGCTCAGGCTGCCCGACATGGAGCCGACGAAGACCATGCTGCCGCCGCGCTCCCCCAGCCCCGCGGCGCAGGCCTGGATCGCCAGCCAGGCATGGCGCAGCACGATGTCGAAATGCCAGTCCCAGACCGCATCGCCGGCCTCCGCGATGGGCTGGTTGTCGGCCATGCCGACGATGTCCACCAGGCCGGAAAGGCGGTCGCCGAAGCGGCTCGCGGCCTGCGCGAAGACCGCGTCCATGCCGGCGCGCGTGGTGATCTCGGCAATGCAGGGGGTGCCGCCGGTCTCTGCCGCGACCTGCTCCGCCCGCGCCCCCTCCCGGTCCACCAGCAGCAGGTCGGCGCCGGCCTGCGCCAGGGCATGGGCGGCCTGCCGGCCGATTCCTTGGCCGGCGCCCAGCAGCACGAAGCCGCGGCCGTCCAGGCGCAGGGCCTGCAGATAGTCGGGCACCGTCGATCGGTCGGCTGTCATCATCCCCTCCACGTTTCGGACGGCGATATCCTTGGGGGCTTCGGCGCCCGCGGCAAGCCGGCTGCCTAGATGCTGGACAGGATGAGGTTGCGGACGATCGGGTAGATCTGGCTGTCCCAGCGGCGCCCGTTGAAGACGCCGTAATGGCCGACATCGGCCTGCAGGTGGTGGCGCTTGAGATAGGGCTTCAGCCCGCTGCACAGGTCATGGGCGGCGACCGTCTGGCCCATCGAGCAGATATCGTCGCGCTCGCCCTCCACCGTCAGCAGGGCGGTGCGGCGGATCGCGGCGGGACGCACCGGCCTGCCCCGGAAGGTCAGCTCGCCCTTCGCCAGCAGGGCCTCCTGGAAGACCTTCTGCACGGTCTCCAGGTAGAACTCCGCGGTCAGGTCCAGCACGGCGTAGTATTCGTCGTAGAAGGTGCGGATGGCCCGCGCCTTCTCCGCATCGCCGTTCGCCAGGTGGCGGAACAGGTCGCCATGCGCCTTCACATGGCGGTCCGGGTTCATCGCCATGAAGGCCATCAGCTGCATGTAGCCGGGATAGACCCGGCGGCCGGCGCCGGGATGCACCGGCGGCACCGTGGCGATCAGCTTGCTCTCGAACCACTCGATCGGGCGTTCGGTGGCCAGCCTGTTGACCTCGGTCGGGTTGACACGGGTGTCCACCGGGCCGGCCATCAGGGTCATGCTGGCCGGCTGCGCCGGATCGCCGGCCTCGGCCATCACCGCGGTGGCGGCCAGTGCCTGGACGCAGGGCTGGCAGACCGCGACCAGGTTCGTGCCCGGCCCCAGGTGGCGCAGGTACCGGATCAGGTGGTCGACATATTCGTCGAAGCCGAACGCTCCCGCCGACAGCGGCACGTCGCGGGCATTGTGCCAGTCGGTGATGTAGACGTCGTGCTCCCGCAGGAGGGTGCGGACCGTGCCGCGCAGCAGGGTCGCGAAATGGCCCGACAGCGGCGCCACGACCAGCACCTTCGGCTGTTCCGCCTCCGCCGCCACCGCACCGTTGCCGTTGGCCAGGGGCCCCTCCTTGGCGAAGCGCAGCAGGGTGCCGAACGGCGTGGCCAGCGCGGCTTCCTCCCGCACCTTGACCGTGCTGCGGCCGACCGCGATCTCGTCGATGCCGAAGGGCGGGCGGCTGTGGCTCAGCCTGGTGTCGGCCAGCAGCGACCAGCCGGCGGTCATCATCCGCCAGGCCGGCAGGCCGCCGAGCCAGCCATCCATCGCACCGGAGGTCCAGCCGTCCGAAACCTCCACGGCCTGCCGCGCCAGGGCGCGCAGCGGCGCGGCGAGGTTCGACTGGATTTCGTAGGCCAGGTAGTGCATGGGCGCTGACTATCCGCTGTGCGTCGGGCATCGCCACGGGGCCATGCCCGACAGGATCCGGTCCGTCCGGTCACGCTCGGGTGCGACGGGCCAACGAACAGCCTGCCACGGAAGGGGTTAAGTTAAGGTTCTTTTGCTGCGTTGCGAAAGAGCCAAGCCGCATTTATGTTGCGCTGCGAGGCAATAATCGTTTTGCCCGTCCGGCACCGAGCGATGCCGGCGGCCGGGAGGGGCGGATGGCCAAGGCGATCCTGACGATATCCAGCAAGAACTATTCCTCCTGGTCGCTGCGCGGCTGGCTGCTGTGCCGCATGGCCGGGCTGGATTTCGAGGAGGCGGCGGTGCCGGCCAGCGACAGCGCCAGCCGGGCCGAACTGCTGCTGCTCTCGCCATCGTTCCTGGTGCCGCGGCTCGAGCATGAGGGTGCCAACGTCTGGGACACCCTGGCGATCGCCGAGTATCTCGCGGAACTGAGGCCCGAGGCCGGCCTGCTGCCGAAGGAGCGGACGAAGCGCGCCCATTGCCGCGCCGTGTCCGGCGAGATGCATTCCGGCTTCTACAACCTGCGCTCCGCCCTGCCGATGAACCTCAAGGCACAGTTCGAGGGCTTCAAGATCTGGTCCGGCGCCAAGCCCGACATCGAGCGCATCCTGCAGATCTGGCGGGACTGCCTGGAGGCCTATGGCGGGCCCTGGCTGTTCGGCGACCATGCGACCCTGGCCGATGCGATGTACGCGCCGGTCTGCACGCGATTCCGCACCTACGGCGTGGCGCTCGACGGGGTTGAGGCCGAGTATGCGGCCCGGATCCTGGACTGGCCGCTGCTGGTGGAGTGGGTCGCCGCCGGCAAGGCCGAGCCGGAAGAGATCGAGGAACTCGACGTCGAGTTCTGACGCCCCCTGCCGCCAGCCCGGGCCCCGCCATCCTCGCCGTCCCGCGCCCTCGGGCGCGAAGCCATCGCCGAATCCGGCGATTGACGCACGAGCCTGTTACTTTCACACTGTGAAAGTGAATTCGGCCGGGCCGGCCGCGCGGTGCCAGCGGAGGGGCGATGAAGTATCTCGAACCCGGGACTCTCGACGAGGCCCTGCGCCTTCTGGCAGAAGAAGAGGACGTCGCCTGCCTTGCCGGCGGGCAGACCCTGGTCGGGGTGCTCAATCTCGGCGTGGCGGAGATCGCCGCCCTGATGTCCCTGCGGCGCATTCCTGACTTGAACCAAATTCAAGTTTCCTCGGACGGCATCACGGTCGGCGCGATGGCGACCCATGCCGCGGTCGCGCGCGATGCCCGCCTGACAGGCCGCTTCGCGCTGCTGCGCGAGGCTGCCGGCCGGATTGCCCATCCGGCAATCCGCAGCCAGGGCACGATGGGCGGCTCGATCTGCCATGCCGACCCCGCGGCCGATTATCCCGGCGTCCTCGTCGCGCTGGATGCCGAGGTGCAGATCGCCTCCGCTGCAGGGCGGCGCAGCCTGCCGGCCGGCGCCTTCTTCGTCGACTTCCTGGCCACCGCGCTGGAGCCCGGCGAGATGGTGACCGCCATCCGCTTCCCGGGCAGCGCGGCTGCGGCAGGCGAGCAGGGCGTCTACGAGAAATTCACCCGGGTGGATGGCGACTATGCCACCGTGTCCGTCGCCTGCGTTCTGGGCATGGCGGAAGGCCGGTGCCGCAGCGCCGCGATCGCGCTCGGCTCCTGCGACGTGCGCCCGGTGCGCAGCGCCGAGGCCGAGGCCTGCCTGGCAGGCAGCTGTCTGGAGGATGCGGCGCTGGCCGAGGCGGGGCGGCTGCTGGCCGGTGCCGCCGACCCGCAGACCGACACGCGCGGCAGTGCCGACTATCGCCGCCGGCTGATCCCCGGGCTGGTGGCGCGCGCCGTGAGCCGCGCCCGCGCCGGGCTGGAGGTGCCGTCATGACCGACAAGCTGGCCCTGAGCCTCACCGTCAACGGCGAGCGCCACGACGTTCTGGCGCCCGCGCACCGCACCCTGCTGGACCTGCTGCGCGACCAGCTCGGCCTGACCGGCGCGAAGAAGGCCTGCAATGCCGGGATCTGCGGCGCCTGCACCGTGCTGCTGGACGGCGAGCCGGCGCGGGCCTGCCTCTGCCTCGCGGCCAATGTCGGCGACCGGCCGGTGACCACGGTCGAGGGGCTGTCGCCCGGCAACAGCCTGTCGGCGGTGCAGCGGGCCTTCGTCGATACCGGCGCGATCCAGTGCGGCTTCTGCATGACCGGCATGATCGTTTCCGCGACCGCCCTGCTGGACGAACTGCCCGACCCGGATGTCGGGCAGATCCGCGAGGGGCTGTCGGGCAATCTCTGCCGCTGCTCCGGCTATGTGAAGGTGGTCGAGGCGGTGCAGCTTGCGGCCCGCTACCGCCGGGAGGAAATGCGATGAACAAGCCGCTCGGAGCGGATCCGCTGGAAGGCGCGATCGGCCTCAGCCTGCCGCGCCTGGAGGCGCTGGAGAAGGCGGTCGGCGATGCCCGCTTCGTCGAGGACATGACCCTGCCGGGCATGCTGCACGGCGCGGTGCTGACCAGCCCCCATGCCCATGCCCGGATCCGCGGCTACGACGCCAGTGCCGCCCTGGCCCTGCCGGGGGTGAAGGCGGTGGTCACCGGCGAGGATTTCGAGACCCGCTATATGGGCCTGGTGGTCAAGGACGAGACCGCGCTGGCCAAGGGCAAGGTGCGCTATATCGGCGAGCCGGTCGCCGCGGTCGCGGCCGTGGACCAGGAAACCGCCCGCGCCGCCCTGCACCTGATCGAGGTCGACTACGAGGAACTGCCGGCGGTGTTCTCGCCCGAGGAGGCGATGGCGCCGGGTGCGCCGCTGCTGCACGAAGGCTATGGCAGCTACTTCAAGATCTTCGATGCCGTGCATGAGGGCAATGTCCTGGCGGAATCGGAGATCGTCGGCGGCGACCCCGACGGCGCGTTCCAGGGCGCCGACCATGTGTTCGAGAATGTCTACGAGCTGTCGGCGCAGTATCACGCCTATATGGAGCCGGTCGCCGCCCTGGCGCAGGTCGATCGCGACGGGCGGGTCACCGTCTGGTCCTCGACCCAGAGCGTGTTCCGGACCCAGGCCAATATCGCCGAGAGCCTGGGCATCCCGATGGCGCGGATCCGCTGCATCAGCCCGCGGATCGGCGGCGGCTTCGGCGGCAAGTCGGAGGCCACGGTGCAGCCCGCAGCGGTCCTGCTGGCGCAGAAGACCGGCCGCCCGGTGCGCATCGCGCTGTCCCGCGACGAGGACATGACGACGATGCGCTCCCGCCACCCCGCCCGGCTGGTCTGCCGCACCGGCGTGATGGCGGACGGCACGATCGTCGCCCGGTCGCTGGACGTGCTGATGGATGGCGGCGCCTATGCCGACGACAGCCCGGCGGTGATGATGTTCGCGATGTATTTCGGCTGCGGGCCCTATCGCATCCCGAACTACCGGCTGTCCGGCCGCGCGGTCTATACCAACAAGCTGCGCGCCGGCGCCTTCCGCGGCTTCGGCAATCCGCAGGGCAGCTTCGCCACCGAATCGCAGATGGACGAGATCGCCGAGGCGCTGGGCCTCGACCCGATCGACTTCCGCCTGAAGAACGCGCTGCAGCCCGGCGACCGCTGGATCGACGGCCATGCCATCGACAGCTGCACGATCCGGGACTGCCTGGAGGCGCTGCGCGACGGCTGCGACTGGACGGCGCGGCGCGCGCAGGCCGCGGCGCGGGCGCGCCCGGGGCGCCGCCGCGGCATCGGCATCGCCGCGGTCGCCCATATCTGCGGCTTCATGGCGACCTCCGCCTTCGTGCGCCTGCTGGAGGATGGCAGCGTCGCGCTGAACACCGGCGCGGTCGATATCGGCCAGGGCTCCAGCACCGCGCTGACGCAGATCTGCGCCGCCGCCCTCGGGCTGTCGCCGGAGCAGGTGCGCTGCGTCGAGGCCGACACCGATGCCTCGCCCTACAATTCCGGCACCAATGCCAGCCGGGTGACCTACATGGTGGGCCGCGCGATCGGCGAGGCGGCCGAGGTGGTGCGCAACAAGATCCTGGAACATGCCGGCGAACTGCTGGAGGCGCATCCCGGCGACCTGGAGCTGCAGCCCGGCGGCAAGGTCGGGATCAAGGGCGTGCCCGGCAAGACCGTCAGCTTCCAGGAGGTCTCGATCCGCGCCCATTGGGGCACCGGCGGGCCGATCATGGGGTCGGGCAGCCTGGTCTTCGAGGCCGGCGAGATGGACCCGAAGACCGCGCTGGCCACCGGCTTCATGTCGTTCAACGCCTGCGGCGCCTATACCTTCGGCGCGCAGGCGGTGGAGCTGGAGGTCGACGAGGTGACCGGCCAGGTCGAGGTGCTGGAGGTCTGGTCGGCGCACGATGTGGGCCGCGCGATCAATCCCGGCGCGGTCGACGGCCAGATCCAGGGGGGCGTGGTGCAGGCGCTGGGCTATGCCCTGACCGAGGAGATGGTCTGGCAGGACGGCCGCCTCGCGAATCCCAGCTTCATGGACTACAAGATCCCCGGCAGCCTGGACGTGCCGCACGCCATCCACGCCATCGTCCTGGAACATGCCGAGCCGACCCATCCGTTCGGCGCCAAGGGAATCGGCGAGCCGCCGATCGTCGGCATCGCGCCAGCCGTCGCCAACGCGATCCGGCAGGCCACCGGCAAACGGCTGCGCCGGTCGCCGATGACCCCGGAGCGGGTGTTCCGCGCCCTGGCCGACGAAGGCGACGGGGTGGGCATCGACTGGCCCAACGGGCAGGCCTGATGACCGCCGCCCCGGACGCTCCCCGCGACACGCCCGGCGACTATCCGCGCGACCTGCGGGGCTATGGCGGCGCCCTGCCCGACCCGCAATGGCCGGGCGGCGCGCGGATCGCGGTGAACATCTGCCTCAACGTCGAGGCCGGCGGCGAGCTCAATGTGCTGCACGGCGATTCCGGGTCGGAAGGCATGCTGACCGATATCGGCTGGCCGGCCGTGCCGGGCGCGCGCGCCCTGCTGGCGGAAAGCGCCTTCGAGTACGGCCCCCGGCAGGGCGCCTGGCGCCTGCTGCGCCTGATGCGGGAACGCCGGATCCGCTGCAGCGTGCTGGGCGTCGCGATGGCCCTGGAGCGGGTGCCGGAACTGACCGCGGCGATGGTCGCGGACGGCCATGAGATCGTCAGCCATGGCTGGCGCTGGATCGACTACCAGGACGTGCCGGAGGAGGTCGAGCGCGAGCATATCCGCCGGGCGGTGGCCAGCCTCACCGTGACCACCGGCAAGCGCCCGGTGGGCTGGATGACCGGCCGGCCCGGGCCGAACACCCGCGCCCTGCTGGTGGAGGAGGGCGGCTTCCTCTACGACCGCGACGCGCTGAACGACGAGCTGCCCTACTGGGTGCAGGTGGCGGGGCGGCCGCACCTGGTGATCCCCTATTCCTACGAGACCAACGACAACCGCTTCGACGGCAATGCCGGCTTCAACACCGCCGACGACTATTTCCAGTACATGCGCGACGCCTTCGACATGCTTTATGGCGAGGGCGCGACGGCCCCGCGGATGCTGAGCCTGGGCCTGCACGACCGGCTGCTCGGCCGCCCCGGGCGGGCGGTCGGCTTCGCGCGGCTGCTGGACCATATGCAGGGCCATGATGGCGTCTGGTTCGCCACCGGCGAAGAGATCGCGCGGCACTGGATGCAGCTGCATCCGGCCGGCGCATAGCGGCTGCCGTCAGGCCGGCGCCCGCTCGCCGGACAGCTCGCGATAGGCCCCGCCGAAATAGACCAGCGGGCCATCCTCTGCCCGGTGCGCCAGGCGCAGCACCCGACCCACCAGGATGACATGGTCGCCGCCGTCATAGACCGCCCAGCGGGCGCAGTCGAAGACGGCCAGGGCTTCCGCCAGGAGCGGCGTGCCCGCGGTGCCTTCGCGCACCTGCATGGGCTGCCACTTCTCCGCGCCGCGGCGGGCGAAACGGTCGGAGACCTCGCGCTGGCACGCGGCCAGCACATTGACGCCGAAATGCCCGGCCTCCAGGAAGCCCGGCAGGCTCTGCAGCCGCCGGTCCAGCGAGACCAGCACCAGCGGCGGGTCGAGCGAGACGGCGTTGAAGGAATTCGCCGTGATGCCGAGCCATTCGCCTGCCGGCGACCGGCAGCTCACCACCGTCACGCCGGTGGCGAAGCGCCCCAGCGCATCGCGCAGGCGCCGGCTGTCGGGCGCGGTCAGTTGCATCGCCGGCCTCCGCCCGGCCCGCCCGGGCTATTCGGCGGCCTTCGGCCCGCCCGCCATCAGCTTGCCCATCTCCACGCCGCGATCGACCACCTCGCCGGTGTCGTAGCTGCCGAGCAGGCCGTCCAGGGTCGCATCGAACTGCGACCAGGGGCATTCGCGGGCATTGTGGATCCGGACGACGAAGGCGGGGCCCATGTAGAATCGTTCGTACTGGGCATGGCGGCCGGCGAAGTCGGTGCCCAGGATGTCCCAGGCCAGCTTCATCACCTTGTAGCGCTCGAGCGCCGTCGCCGAGGACATGTCCCAGAGCTCCTCGAAGGTCGCCCGGGTCTCCGGATTCGCCATCACCGAGATGTCGGCCGGCATCTGCAGCACGCCGCCGCCCAGCAGTTCGCGCACCTTGCCGCAGATATGGTCGTACTGCTGGGTCGCGAAGTAGATCGCCGCGTACATGTAGTGGCGGTTGTAGTTCACATAGCCGCCGGGCAGGTCCTCCAGCGACTGGATCTGGCCGTCGATCATCGCCGAGACCTGACCGTACAGCGCCGCCAGATGGCCCAGCTCGTCCTGCACGGCCGGAATCCTGTCGGCCCCCGACATCCGCGTGATGCGGCGCGCCAGCGCGATCAGCAGGCGGATCTTGGCGCGGTAGCGCACGCCGGACTGGTGGTTCGACAGGGTATGGGCCGGGGTGCGGAAATAGATCTCGCGGCTCAACTTGCTGTCCTGGTGGACGAACATCCGTTCCCACGGCACATGCACCCGGTCGGCCACCACGATGCAGTCGCTTTCGTCGAAGCGGTAGGCCAGCGGGTTGTCGAACTCCGACACCGCATAGCGCTCGAACGGCTTGCGCGACCAGAGCGACAGGCCCGGCGCGTTGCAGGGGATGCAAGCCGTGACCGCCTCCGCCTCATGGCCGTCGGCCAGCGGCTGGATATTGCCGATCCAGACCTCGTCGGAGAACGCCGCGGAGGTGGCCAGCATCTTCATGCCCGAGATGAACAGCCCGGCATCGTCCTCGCCCACCACCTGCAGGGCCGGCTGGCGGGTGTCGCGGCCCTGGGTGTAGGCGGCGTCGCGCGAGCCCGGCGGCGGCGTCACCGCATGGCTGACGAACAGGTCCCGGCGGCGCGCCATCTCCCAATAGGCCTCGACATTCTTCGCGAACTTGTAGCTGTCGGTGTCGAAGATCTCCGGCTGCATCGCCACGCCGGTGATATAGCCGCCGATGAAGTCGGGCGACCGGCCCATCATGCCGTAGGTCAGGTCGGCGATGACCTCCGAACAGCGGGTCCGGTGCTCCAGGTCCGCCCGGCTGCGCGGCTTCAGGTAATAGGCCGCGAAGCGCTCGCCATCCTCCTCGTAGGTCAGGGCATCGCGGGTGGCGGCCTCGAAGCGGGCGTCGTAGATCCGCGCATAGGATTGCGCGCCGTTGCGGAACCCCGGATGGGTGGTGACGTCGTCGACCCGCTCGCCGCCGACATAGATCACGCGCCCGTCGCGCAGGCCTTCCAGATAGTCGCGGCCGTTCTTGATCATCGCCCTGTCGCCTCTGCCATGCCGCCGTCCCGCCCGATACCGGGCGCCGCGCCGAAGAAACACACTTTCATTTCATGCAAGTCACTGTATCGCGACACCTCTCCGCCCGCAATGGCCCCGGCCAGTTGGGCCGGGAGTGGCGCCGTGGACCGCGGGCCCCAGGCTTGCCCTTGATGAAAGATCAGGCAGAAGGTGATGAAAGCGCAGGCAGGCTAGAGCGAGGCCGGCGTGTTGGTCCAGACGATCCGCACCACCTCGTCGCCCGGGTTGCGATAGGCATGGGGCAGGTCGGAGCGGAACATGAAGCTGTCGCCGGCGCGCAGGTGATGGCGGTTGCCGTCGACCGTCAGTTCCAGTTCGCCGCAGAGCAGGTAGCCGACCTCCTCCCCCTGGTGCTGCCGGGTGCCCTGGCTCTCGCCGCCGGGATCGACCGAGACGATCAGCGACTGCAGCAGGTGCATCTCGTTGTCGGGCGCCAGGTCCTCCGACGTCTCCGACCCGGTGCGGATCACCGCACGGCTGCCCTGGCGGGCGACCACGCCGGGCGCCCGTTCCGCGGCGGCAAAGAAGTGCGAGACATTGGTGTCCAGCGCCCGCGCGATGCGGTGCAGCCCGCCCAGCGACGGCGTCGACTTGTCGTTCTCGATCTTCGACAGCAGGCTTTCCGACAGGCCCGTGGCCTCCGCCAGGTCGCGCAGCCTGAGCCCCTTCACCAGGCGCAGGTGACGGATCTGCCGGCCGATCCGGATCTCCGGATCGACCTCCGGTGCACTGAGTGCGGCGTTCGACATGCTCGCTAACCCGTTCAGACATTCCACCCGGCGTTGTTCTTACGCCGCCCGGGCCGGGGGGCCAAGCCGCCTGCCCGGATTTCATGGCATATGGCTTGCACCAGGATAAAGCCAATGCCCAAATCATGAACCTCAGGAAATTCAGTTGAGCATTTGGCCTTTCGGGGTGAAGCTGGAACGGCCGAGAGACAAGCGGCAGCCCGTGCGGATGCACGGGCTGCCAGTGTGGCAGGGGCCCGAAGGCCCCGCGGACAGGGAGTGCGGACGATGCTGCGACGGAGCGTATTGCGTGGAATGCTGGCCGGGGCGGGGGCGCTGGCCCTCACCGGCCTGACGGTCACCGGCCTGTCGACTGCCGGCCTGGGCTCTGAGGCCCGCGCCGCCGAGCCGATCACGGTCGGCTTCTCGATCGCCAAGTCGGGCTACATGTCCGCCTACGACCTGCCGGCGCTGAACGGCGCCATGCTGAAGATCCAGCAGATCAATGCCGGCGGCGGGCTGCTGGGCCGGCAGATCGAGACCGTGGTCCTGGACATGAAGACGGACGCCGCCCTGTCCGCCAAGACCGGCGCGGAGCTGGCCGATATGGGCGTCGACCTGATCGTCACCGATTCCGACTACGACCTGGGCGCGCCTGCCGCCCTGGCGGCGAAGGAGGCCGGCATCCTGGCCTTCGCGACCGGCGCAGCCGATCCCAAGATGGGCGTGCAGGGGGTCGGCTGGCAGACCTTCACCGGCAATGGCGCCGCCCAGCTGGAAGGCATCGTGATGGCCGAGTTCGGCTTCAAGGAGAAGGGCTGGAAGAAGGCCTTCGTCCTGGAAGACCAGCTGCTGGAATACAACAAGTCCGGCTGCGCCGGCTTCGAGGCCGCCTGGCAGGATCTCGGCGGCACCCTGGCGGACCAGGACGTGTTCATGAACCAGGACCCGTCGATCGCCTCGCAGATCGCCCGGATCAAGGGCTCCGATGCCGAGGTGATCTATCTCTGCTCGCTGCCGCCGGGCGGCGCATCGGCGGTGCGGCAGATCCGGGCGGCGGGCATCGACCTGCCGATCCTCGCCAATGTCGGCATGACCGGCAATTTCTGGCTGGACGCGGTGCCGGACCTGTCGAACTTCTGGAACCCGACGCCGATGTCGATCTTCGGCGACGATCCCCGCGCCGAGGTGCAGGCCTTCGCCAAGGCCTACGAGGCCGCCTATGGCGAGCCGGTGCCGCAGGCCTATGCGATCTTCGGCTATGGCGTGATCGAGCAATGGGCCAAGGCCGTGGAACGGGCCGGCACCACCGACGCCAAGGCCGTCGTCGCGGAACTGGAGAAGTTCGACAAGGAGCCGCTGGTCGTGGGCCCGACCAGCTATTCCGCCGACCTGCACATCCAGGTGCAGCGCCCGCTGCTGATCGAGCAGATCACGGGCGGCAAGCATGAAGCGCTGAAGCTCTGGACGAACGGCTTCGTGCCGGACATGCCGCTCTTGTTCCGGGTCGGGCGCTGAGCGGCGAATCCGGCCCGGCGATGGCACGGCGGGCCGGCGGAATCGCAGGCCGCCACCGGACCCGCACCACACCACCGTCATCCTCGGCCCCCGAGCCGAGGATCCACTCCGCAAGCGGTCCAGAGCCTCGGAGCTGGCGGAATGGGTTCCCGGCTCAAGGCCGGGAACGACGGGCTTGGGGGTTGCGGGCGCGGGTGGCCCGCCGGTGACGGCCGTCCCATGACCGCCATCGTCCAGGTGCTGCTCGACGGCTTCGCGCTGGGCAGCCTCTATGCGCTGTCGGCCCTGGCGATCGGCCTGGTGTTCGGCATCATGCGGCTGATCAACTTCGCGCAGGGCGACCTGATCACGATCGGCGGCTATGCGCTGATCCTGCCCTCGTCGCAGATGGTCGCGCAGCTGTTCATCGGCGACTGGCCCTGGATCTTCATGGTGCCGGCGATCGTCGGGATCTGTGCCGCCGCCGCCCTGCTGACCGAGCGCATCGCCTTCCGGCCGATCCGCAAGGCCGACCCCGCGACCCTGCTGATCACCTCCTTCGCGGTCAGCTTCTTCATCCAGAACCTGATCCTGCTGGCCTATGGCGGGCGGCCGAAGGCCGCCGGCATCTTCCCGCAGCTGACCCATTCGGTGACCCTCGCCGACGGGCTGTCGGTGCCCGGCATCCAGCTGCTGACCTCCTGTGTCGCGATCCTGCTGCTGGGCGGGCTGGCGCTGTTCCTGAAGCGCACCTCCACCGGCATGGAGATGCGCGCGGTCGCCGAGGATTTCACCATGGCCCGCCTGCTCGGCGTGCGCTCCAACCGGGTGATCATGCTGGCCTTCGCGCTGGCGGGCGGCCTGGCCGGCACGGTCGCCGTCCTCCTGGTCGCGCAGACCGGCGTGCTGGACTTCCGCATGGGGGTGTTCCTGGCGGTCTATGCCTTCTTTGCCACCGTGCTGGGCGGCATGAACAGCCTGGTGGGCGCCGCGCTCGGCGGCTACCTGGTCGGCGGGCTGAGCGTCGCGCTGCAGGCCTTCCTGCCGGACGATTTGCGGCCCTACCGCGACGCCTTCCTGTTCGGCATCGTCATCCTGCTGCTGCTCTGGCGGCCACAGGGCCTGGTGGTGGGCCAGCGGGGGCGGGAGCGGGTATGACAGTGCTGGCGGCGCTCCGCTGGGCCTGGCCGGCCCTGTCGCTGGTGCTGTTGCTGGCGGCGGTCGTGCTGGCGGCGCTGGCGATCGGCGATACCGGGCTGAGCCGTACCGTCACCGAGGGCCTGATCTTCGTCGTCGTGGTGGTCGGGCTCTACATCTTCATCGGCAATTCCGGGATCCTGAGCTTCGGCCATACCGCCTTCATGGCGGTCGGCGCCTATGCCTCGGCCTGGGCGACCTGCTGCCCGGCGCTGAAGAAGTTCACCATGAACGGCCTGCCGGGCTTCCTGCTGGACCATACCTACGACGTGCTGACGGCGGCGCTGGCGGCCGGCCTGCTGGCCGCGCTCTTCGCCTTCGTCACCGGCCTGGTGCTGATGCGCCTCAGCGGGGTGGCGGCCACCATCGCCACCCTGGCCCTGCTGTTCATCGTGCATGTGACCTATTCGAACTGGGAAAGCCTGACCCGCGGCAAGGGCTCGCTGGTCGGCCTGCCGACCTATGTCGATCCCTGGGTGGCCCTGGCCTGGGCCACGGCCGCGATCGCGCTGGCCTGGACCTACCAGCGCTCCCGCTTCGGGCTGGTGCTGCGCGCCTCGCGCGAGGACGAGGTCGCGGCGCGGGCGAGCGGCACCAACGTCTACCTGCAGCGCCTGCTGGCCTTCGTGCTGTCGGCCTTCGTCACCGGCATCGGCGGGGTGCTGCATGCCCATTACCTGGGCACCCTGCAGATCGACAACTACTTCCTGAACATCACCCTGATGACCCTGGCCATGCTGGTGGTCGGCGGCCGCAACAGCCTGGCGGGCGCCGTGGCCGGCGTCGCGGCGGTGACCCTGGTGGTGGAGGTCTTCCGCCGGCTGGAGAACGGCATCGCCCTGGGCGGCGGGCTGGAATTCGCCCTGCCCAACGGCGTGCAGCAGCTGGCGCTCGCCGGGACCATGCTGCTGATCCTGATCCTGCGCCCCGCCGGCCTGCTGGGCCGCTGGGAGATCCCCTGGCCGGGACGCCGGGCGGCCGGGCCGGGCACCGCCCGCTAGTCGCGCCGGGGCGCGAGCAATTCCGCCGGCTCGGCAGCCGTTGCGCCGCCCTGACGCAACAGGGCGATGGCCCGGCGATCGAAGCTGGCGAACATTGCCCCGCCGAGGGCCGTTCCCTGATGCGCGATGGCACCGTCGGCAAAATCGCCGCCGGCACGGAGCACGGCAAGGCCCGCCTCAACCGATGGGAGATGCGTCACGACCGAGCCGACTTCCGCCAGTTCGGCGATCGTGTCGGCAACCGCCTCCGGCGAGCGGCGATAGCCGCGGCGCAGCACCCAGGCCAACTCGCACAATACCGGCACCGGGATGGCGACAAGTTCGGCAGCGGACAGCAGGGCTTCGGCCTGTTCAGCCTGCGCCGGATCGTCCCGCACGATCATCCGTATCAGCAGGTCCGTGTCGGCAGTGATCCTCACGCCCGCCCAGCCCAGCCGTCCTGAGCGATCCGGTCGATCTCGTCGATCGACAGCGGCTCGGTCCCCGGCTCGGACAGCCGACCGAAAAGTGCCGACATCGGCTTTGCGCCCTTTGGGCGGATCCGGACCTGCCCGCCCGGCAGCAGATCGACATCGACACGGTCGCCAGGCCGCACGCCCAGATGTTCAAGGATCTCCTTGCGCAGGGTGACCTGCCCTTTTGCCGTGACCGTCAGACTCGAACCCATGGGCAGCCCTCTATCAAGGCACAACTGCCTTACATATAGACCCCATCGGCGGGCTGTCGAGGGACGATCCCGGTCTCGCCCTACAGCTCGATGCCCCGCGCGGCGAGGCTCGCCATCAGGTCGCGCACGCCGAACGACCAGGGCGGCAGCGCGTCGGTGAAGTCGACCCGGTTCACCAGGCGGCCCAGGCGGGGCTCGTAGATCGACACGATATCGCCGGTCTTGTGGGTGAAGCCCAGGCCCGGATGGTCGCGGTCGGCCACCGGCGCGAAGCCGGTGCCGGTGAACAGCACCAGGCCGTCGGGATACTGGTGATGCGCGCCGGTCGCCTGCGCCGCCAGGTCGGCCGGGTCGCGGCTGATCTCCGCCATCCGGCTCTGCGCCTCCAGCCGCCAGCCCTCCGGCCCCTCGACCGAAATCTGCAGCACCGCCTCGCGCAGGTCCGGCAGGCCATAGCGCGCGTCGAACAGGCGGATGAAGGGACCGATCGCGCAGGACGCGTTGTTGTCCTTCGCCTTGCCCAGCAGCAGCGCGCTGCGCCCCTCCACGTCGCGCAGGTTGACGTCGTTGCCCAGGGCGGCGCCGACGATGCGGCCGTCCGGCGCAATGACCAGCACCACCTCCGGCTCCGGATTGTTCCAGGCCGAGGCGGGGTGGATGCCGACCCCGCTCAGGGTGCCGATCGCGGACATCGGCTGCGCCTTCGTGAAGACCTCGGCATCGGGGCCGATGCCGACCTCCAGGTATTGCGACCAGATGCCCCGCCGCTGCAGCGCCGCCTTCAGTTCCGCGGCCTGCGGCGAGCCGGGCGCGACCCGCGCCAGGTCGCCGCCGATCTCCGCGACGATCTCGCCGCGCAGGACCTCCGCCGCCGCCGGGTCGCCCTTGGCGCGTTCCTCGATCACCCGCTCCAGCATCGACTGCGCGAAGGTGACGCCACAGGCCTTGATCGCCTGCAGGTCGACCGGGGCAAGCAGCCGCCGTACCGGCGCGGGCGCCGTCATCCTTGCCATTGCAGCGGCAACCGACGACAGCGCCGCCAGGTCCGGCGCCCCGGCCATCGCCGCGCGCACGGCGGACGCCGGGTCGGCGCAGCGCAGGATATCGGTCATCGTCGGAAAGGCAGGGGTCAGGTCCAGCAGCGCATCGTCGCGCACCGCCACGATCGCAGGGCCCGGCACCGGCCCGTCACACCACAGCCGCCCCACCAGCAGGGCCTCGCCCGCATCTTCCGGTAGCATCGCCCCTCCCCCATGCCGGGGCGGGCCTGCTCAGCCCGCCGGCTTCTCCCCGATCGCCGCCATGGGCACCGTGCCGGCATCCGGCGGCCTGGCCCCTGCCCGGGCCGCCATGCCCTGCACGAAATCGAACAGCATCCCGTCGGTCCGGCGATGCAGTTCGGCATCGCGCTGGATGTGATAGCCGTCCCAGCCCAGGTCCAGCGCCATGAACAGGGTCCGGCTGAACCGGCCGGCGATCTCCGCGCCCCAATGCTCGTCGACCAGCCGGTTGTCCGGCGTGACGGTGATCCCGATATCGGCAAGCGCCCCGAAGACATGGCGCTTCTCGGTGTCGCTGCCGTCCCATTGATGATAGGCGTCGAGCACCTCCAGCGCCACCTGTGCGCCGCCGCGGCGCAGGTCGTCGCAGATCGCCTTCGTCCGCTCCACCGAGACGTTCGCGTCGGAGCGCCCCACCAGGACGAGCAGCTCCGCCCCGGGCGCCGCCGGATCCTCCAGCCGCGGCAGGCTGCAGCCGTAATAGGAGGCATGCCCCGCGAAGCGCAGCGGCGTCTCCCCCAGATAGGTCTGCCGCACCTGCCGGTAGGCCGAGAGCACCGCCACCATGCCGCCCCAGGAGAATCCCATCACGCCGATCGCGTCGCGATTGACCGCCGGATGGTCCGCGAGCAGGCGCAGGGCCCCGAAGGCATCCCCCAGGATGCTCCAGGTGGTGACCGAGAGGGCCTTCAGGATGTCGCGCTCGTCCGCCTTCCCGCGCGCGGCGAAGCTGTCCACGACCAGCGCGACGGAGCCGGCCCTGGCCAGCTTGGCCGCATAGGTCAGCTCCCGCTCGGGCTTCACCCCGCCCAGCCCCTGGACGATGACCATCGCCGGCCGGTTCCGGGGCTCGCCGTCGGGCAGGAAAAGCTGGCCGCAGGCCCGCTGCGGCTCCGCCTCGGGGCCGCCGACCTCCTTCAGCAGGTCCGCATTGATGCTGTCGAAGGTCACCTGCTCGGACCGGCTCTCGATGCCGTCCAGCAGGATGCTGCGGCCCGTGGCGGGGGCCATGACGGCCTCCGCGCTCATCGCCCGCCCTCCAGGGCGGCCCGTTCCGCCGCGACCCGGGCCGGCTGCAGGACGGAGACATGGCGGAACTCGGCCCGCACCGTCTCCAGCCGCAACGGCACGCGGCAATATTGCCGTTGCCGCCACAGGTCGATCTGGTCCGCAAAGGTGCTGCTGCCGAGCCAGCCGTCCTGCCCGCCGAGCAGGGTCAGCCAGTTCGCATCCTCGTCGCCAAGATCGGTCAGGAACCGGGCATTGGCGCCGAAGGTCACCGCATGCGGCCCCTCGGAAAAGCCATGGGCCGTCTTCATCAGGGTCTCGTTGCTGCCGCCCGCGCCGAACTCCGCCACCCGGTAGCGGCTGCCCAGGACGGGCAGCGCCGCGAGCGGATGGGCGACGCGGATGCGGTGGATCGCGCCCCATTGGCGATGCTGCAGGAAGGCCGGCGCGGCCGCCCGTGCCGCGGCCCGTGTCGCGGCAACGACCCGTTCCCGCGGCAGCAGGGAGAAATCCTCGCGCAGCAGGGTCCAGGGCTGGTGCATGGCACGGTAGATCGCGGCATCCTCCGCCCCGTGCAGGTGGTGCACGAGATGCGCCAGCAGGAGCTCGAAGGCCAGCGCCCCTGCGGACTCCGCGTCGTGCCGCCCGTCCCAGGACCGCAGGGCGGCGAGCACCGGGGCTTCGGTTCCCTCCTGCTGCGCCGTCCCGTCCTGCTCGGCGATTGCCGCGGCGTCCAGCAGCAGGTCGCGCATCCGCAGCGAAGACGGCATCCGGACATCCTCGTGCAGGGCCCGCAGCCGCTCCAGGTCGATCGGGTCGTCGCCGCCCAGGACCTCGCGCAACCGCCCGACCCGCTCGTCCGGCGAGAAGAAGAAGCCCACCGGCACGGCCATCGGGTCCGTCGGCCGGTCGTTCGCGGAGGCCACGAAGCCTTCTTCCGGATGGAAGCGCATCGGCAGGTCGCGGCCGGTCACGATCCGGTCCCAGCTGCCATTCAGGTCGGCCGGCAGGACCAGGTCGCCTGGCAGGCCGCCAGCGCGGGCGGGCAGGTGCGCCGCCATGCACTGCCCGACCCGCCCGTCGGCATCCGCGAACACCAGGTTCTGCGCCGGTGCGGCGAAGCTTGCGGCGGCCTCGGTGAACGCCTCCCAGCTGCCGGCCCGCATCATGCCCAGCATGGCGGAGAGCTCGTCGCTGGCGCGATGGCCGATCCAGGACAGCGCCAGGTCCCGCCCCGCCATGCCGCGCAGCAGCGGCGAATCCGAGATCACCGGCCCATGCACGGTGCGGCGCACGGCCACCTCCCGGTCGCCGCCCCAGCGCACGCCGATCCGTTCGCTGCGTGTCTCGAAGGTCTCCGCCGGCTGGCCGGTCACGTCGAACAGGTCGCTGCTGGCGGCATGCAGGTTGGTGCCGCTCCAGGCGATGCGGCGGTTGCGGCCCAGGGTGACCACCGGCAGGCCGGGGATCATCAGGCCGACGATGCGATAGCCGGGCGAGGACAGCCCCACCGCAAGCCAGTTGCTCGGCGTCATGATCGGCAGGTGCGGGTCGCTGCTCAACAGGGCATGGCCGGTGGCGCTGCGTCTCGCGGACACCGCCAGGGCATTGCTGCCGCTGCGGCCGAACCCCGCCCAGAGCTGGTGCAGCAGCCAGGCCGTATCGCCCGGGCCGCCGGCCAGGTGCGGGACCGGCGCCGGCGCCTGGTCGGCCTGCAGGATGCGCTGCCAGACAAGATCCCAGTCCGGGCGGTCGCGCAGCGCGAACAGGCGGTGCCAGACCCGCCACGAGAAGTCGGCGGCGGCAAGGCGGCCGACCGCCAGCACATCCTCCACCCGCCAGGGCGCCGGGCGGATCCCGAACAGGCGGAACTCCTCCGCCCCGGCGGGGGCCTGGGGTCCGGTCTGGGCAATGGCGGCATTCACGCCGTCGACGAAACCGGCGCACCAGTCGCGGGCATCGCGCGGCATCATCGCCAGGCAGTCGGGGACGGCGGCAGGGAAGTCAAGGATCCGCAAGGTATGGTCCAGGTCGACGGCGAGGGCGCCGACCACCTCGGAGAGCCGGCCATGGGCGATCCGGCGCATGATCTCCATCTGCGCCAGGCGCAGATGGGCATGCACCAGCCCCAGCGCCACCGCCGCGTCGCGGTCGCCCTGCGCCTCAATGAACGGGATCTGGTGGTCGTCCCAGTAGATCCGCACGGGATCCTGAAGCGGCAGCCCGACTCTCGGAAAGGCCGCCAGACGGGCCTGCAGGTCCGCCGGGCGGCGACCGCCCATGGCCCCGATCGCCAGGCGCAGGCCCAGCCTGACCAGTGCATAGCCCCGCTTCATCCGACTCTGTCTCCATTCCGGTCGCAGCCCGTTGCGCCTGGCCACCATGCCAGCCGCTGCCCCCGGCGCGATCCACATACGCAAAACGGTACGGCCGGCCGCTTGGTTCCGCGGCCTGCATGCCTGGCGGGGCGCCGGGGCCCGGCCCGGTCCGACCCGGCCTGGCCTGGCCTGGCCCGGCCTGGGAACCGACCTGCGGGGCCGGCGTTCCCGTTCCATGGCCCATGACAGCACCGCACCGCATGACACGCCCGACCTGCCGCCGCGCTTTCGACGGCGCCTGCTGCGTCAGCTGGTGACGGAGCTCGCGCCGCTGCTCATCTTCTTCCTCGTGTTCCTGGCCAAGGGGCTGCTCTGGGCCTGCGCGGCCTATGGCGGCGCCACGATCATCGCCTTCGCCGCCGCCTGGCAGGCGCATCGGCGGATCCCGGTGCTGCCCAGCCTCACGGCGTTTCTGGTGCTGCTGTTCGCCGGGCTGACCATCGCACTGGACGACGCGACCTTCATCAAGATCAAGCCGACCGTGGTGAACGGCTTCTACGGCATCCTGCTCGGCATCGGCTGGCTGCTCGGCTATCCGCTGGTGGCGCGGGTGCTGGGGCCGGATGCGCGGCTGGACCGGACGGGCCTGCGCATCGTGACGATCGCCGCCAGCATCTACCTGCTCGCGCTGGCCGGCGTGAACGAGCTGGTCTGGCGGACCCTGCCGACCGAGCAATGGGTGCTGTTCAAGGTGTTCGTCCTGGTGGGCTGCAACCTGCTGTTCGCCTGCGCGATGCTGCCGGTGGTCCGCCGCCACCTGCAGGCCGGCGGGGCACAGGACCGACCCGCCGCGACGGGCCGGTTTGCGCCGCGGCACCCGGAAGCGGTTACACTGGGGGTCCCGAACGACACCACGCAGGCAGAGGCGAGAGAGCATCCGTGACATTCCTTCCGGGCGGCCGGCGCCCGACCCGACGGCGGGCGCGACGGGCCGCCGCCCGGTTTCCGGTCCTTGCCGCGACCCTTGCCGTCCTGGCCCACCTGCTGCCGGCCCCGCCCGCGGCGCAGGCGCAGGCGCCGCCGGGCGTGCTGGTGGCGGCGCAGATCGCGGAACCGAAGTCCCTCGACCCCCAGGCGGTCACCGCGCTGAACGACTTCCGCATCCTGGTGAACCTTTATGACGGGCTGGTGCGCTATCGCCCGGGCAGCCTGGAGATCGAACCGGCCCTGGCGGAACGCTGGACGATCGGCGATGACGGCCGGGCCTATACCTTCACCCTGCGCGAGGGCGTGACCTTCCACGACGGCACGCCGGTGGATGCCGAGGCCGTGGTCTTCACCTTCCGGCGCATGCTGGACCCCGACCATCCGTTCCACGACACCGGCCCCTTCCCGCTGGCCTTCTTCTTCGAGATGGTGGAGAGGGTGGAGGCCGTCGACCCGCAGACCGTCCGCTTCACCCTGGCGGAGCCCTTCGCCCCCTTCCTGTCGAACCTGGCCTATCCCACGGCGCTGATCGTCTCGCCCGCCGCGGTGCGCGGTGCGGGTGCCGGTTTCGGGCGCCATCCGGTCGGCAGCGGGCCGTTCCGCTTTGCCGAGTGGGACCCGAACCGGCGCGTGCTGCTGACCGGCAACCCGGACTATTGGGACGGCGCGCCGGGGCTTGAGGCGGTGGTCTTCCAGCCGATCGTGGATGCCAATACGCGGGTGGCCGAGATGCTCTCCGGCGGGATCGACCTGATGGTCGAGGTGCCGCCCGATGCGGTCGCGACCTTCGCCGCCGATCCCGCCTTCGCGCTGCACGAGGCGGTCGGCCCGCATCTCTGGTTCCTGATCCTGAACACCCGCGAAGGCCCGCTGGCCGACCCGGCCGTGCGCCAGGCGGTGAACCTGGCCATCGACCGGCAGGCGCTGGTGGACGAGGTGCTGCAGGGCACGGCCGAGGTCGCCGCCGGCCCGGTGCCCGCGGCTTTCGCCTGGGCGCACGACCCGGCATTGCCGCCCTGGCCGTACGACCCGGACCGCGCCCGCGCCCTGCTGGCCCAGGCCGGGGCCGAGGGGGCCGAGTTGACCTTCTATGTCACGCAGGGCGGGTCCGGCATGCTGGCGCCGGTTGCCATGGCGGCGGCGATCCAGGCGGACCTGGCGGCGATCGGCCTGAAGGTGACGATCGAGAGCTACGAGTGGAACAGCTATCTGGCCGAGGTGAATGCCGGGCTGGCGGGCAAGGCCGACATGGCGCAGATGGCCTGGATGACCAACGACCCGGACACCCTGCCCTACCTCGCCCTGCGCAGCGGCGCCATGCCTGCGGAGGGCGGCTTCAACTCCGGCTATTACAGCAATCCCGATGTCGACCGGCTGATCGCGGCGGCGCGGCGCACCGCCGACCGCGCGGCGCGCGCGGACCTGTACCGCCAGCTGCAGCGGCTGGTCCGCGAGGATGCGCCCTGGGCGGTCATCGCCAGCTGGAAACAGAATGCCGTCACCACCGACCGGGTCTCGGGGTTCCGCCTGGAGCCCTCGTTCCTGCTGCGCCTGCAGGATGTGACCAAGCGGTGAGCGGCCCGGCGGCAGGCAGCCTTTCGCGCGGCCGGCGATGATCGCCGTTGCCGCCCGCAGGCTGCTCGCCCTGGGGCCCGTCCTGCTGGGACTGACGGCGATCGTCTTCCTGATGATGGCGCTGATCCCGGGCGATCCGGCGACCGCGATCCTGGGCGCCTATGCCACGCCGGAGAATGTCGCGCGGCTGAACGCCGAGCTCGGCCTGGACCGGCCGCTTGCGGAACAATACCTGCTCTGGCTCGGCAATCTGGCACAGGGCGATCTGGGGCGCTCCGTCAGCCTGAACCGGCCGGTCGCCGCGGAGGTCTTCGGCCGGCTCGGCGCGACGGCGATCCTGGCCGGCAGCGCGCTGCTGCTCTGCGCCCTGTTCGGCCTCGCCGCCGGCACGGTCTCCGCGGTGCGGCAGTTCGGCTGGACCGACCGCATCGTCACCCTGGCCGTGCTGGTCGGCCTCTCGACCCCCGCCTTCTGGCTCGGGCTGCTGCTGATCGCGCTGTTCGCGGTCCAGCTGAAATGGCTGCCCGCCAGCGGCATGTACGCGATCTATGGCGGCGGCGGCGTGGCGGACCTGGCCGCGCACCTGCTGCTGCCGGCGGTGACCCTGGCGCTGGTCGCCACCGGCGTGGTGGCGCGGCTGACCCGCGCCGCCATGCTCGAGGTGCTGCGCCAGGACTATATCCGCACCGCCCGCGCCAAGGGGCTGCGGGAGGTGCGGGTGATCTGGCGCCACGCCTTCCGCGCCGCGATCGTCGCCGTGATCCCGGTGATCGCCACGCAGGCCGGCTTCGTCCTGGGCGGCGCGGTCTATGTGGAGACCGTGTTCCAGTGGCCGGGCCTCGGCCGCATGCTGGTGGAGGCGATCGCGGCCCGCGACATCCTGCTGGTGCAGGGCGGCGTGCTGGTGCTGGCCGGCGGCTATGTGCTGGTGAACCTGGCCGCCGACCTGCTGCAGGCCGCGCTCGACCCCCGCATCGCCCGATGACGCAGCGCCCGACAATCCGGGGCCCGGCGATCCGGGGCCCGAAGACGGCCGGCCGCCCGGGTACTTTCCAGCTCCTGCTGGGAAACCGGCTGGCCGCCGGCGGCCTGGCCGTCCTGGCCCTGGTGGCGCTGGCCGCCCTGCTGGCGCCGGTCCTGCCGCTGGCCAATCCGGCGGCCACGGCGCTGGCCGACCGGCTGCTGCCGCCGGGCAGCCCGGGCCACCTCTTGGGCACCGACCAGCTGGGCCGCGACCTGCTGTCCCGCCTGCTCTGGGGCACAAGGCTGTCCCTGGCCGTGGCCCTGGCGGCGACCCTGGTCGCGGGCTTCCTGGGCAGCCTCACCGGCCTGCTCGCCGGCTATCTGGGCGGGGCGGCCGACGGCGTGCTGATGCGGCTGACCGACCTGGTGATGGCGTTTCCCTACATCCTGCTGGCGCTGGGGATCGTGGCGGTGCTGGGGCCGGGCCTGTTCAACGCGCTGCTGGCGATTGCCGCGGTCAACGTGCCGTTCTTCGCCCGCACCGTGCGCGGCGTGACCCTGGGACTGGCGCGCCGGGACTTCGTGGCCGCCGCCCGCCTCGCCGGCGCGGGCCCGGCCACCCGACTGGCGGCCGAGATCCTGCCGAACGTCGCGCCGACCATCGCCATCGCGATGTCGACCACCTTCGGCTGGATGATCCTGGAGACCGCCGGCCTGTCCTTCCTGGGCCTGGGCGCGCAGCCGCCGCTGGCCGACCTGGGCGCGATGCTGGGCGAGGGCCGCAAGGTCGTCTTCACCGCGCCCCATGTCTGCATCGTGCCGGGGCTGATGATCTTCGTCATCGTCATGGCGATCAACCTGGCCGGCGACGGCGTGCGCGACGCGCTCGACCCGCGGCTGCGCTCCGGCGCCGCCGCCCGGCCCGAGGCGGCCACCCGGGTGCACCGCCCGCAGATGCCCGACCCGCCAGCGCCGGACGGCGACGACGGCCTGCAGGTGCAGGGCCTGCGCACCGAGTTCCGGCTGGGCGGCCGCATCCTGCCCGCGGTGGCGGGAGTCGACCTGGCGCTGCGCCCGGGGGAGCGGCTCGGGCTGGTCGGCGAATCCGGCTCCGGCAAGTCGGTCACCGCCCATTCCCTGCTGCGGCTGGTGCCCAGCCCGCCGGGCCGGATCACCGGCGGCCGGGTGCTGCTGGACGGCCGCGACCTGCTGGGCCTGGGCCTCGGCGCCCTGCAGGCGCTGCGCGGCAGCCGCATCGCCATCGTCTTCCAGGACCCGATGGGCAGCCTGCATCCGCTGCACCGGATCGGCGACCAGCTGGCGGAGGCGATCCGCGCCCACCAGCCGCTGGGCCGGCGCGCCGCGCGCGCCCGCGCGGCCGCCCTGCTGGCGCAGGTCCGGCTGCCGGGCGCGGCCGGCCGGCTCGACGCCTGGCCGCACGAACTGTCCGGCGGCATGCGCCAGCGGGTCGCGATCGCCATGGCCCTGGCCAATACGCCGCGGGTGCTGGTCGCGGACGAGGCGACCACCGCCCTCGATGTCACCGTGCAGGCGCAGATCCTGGCGCTGCTGCGGGACCGGGCCGGCGCCGGCGGTGCGGCGCTGCTGTTCATCAGCCACGACCTGGCGCTGGTCGGCGGGCTCTGCGACCGCATCGCCGTGCTCTATGCCGGCCGCATCGTCGAAAGCGGGCCGGCCGCGGCGCTGCTGCGCGCGCCCGCGCATCCCTACACCGCCGGGCTGCTGGACTGCCTGCCGCAGCGCGACCGCCCCGGCGGCGCGGCGGCGCCGATCCCCGGCCTGCCGCCGGCACCCGACACTTTGCCGCCGGGCTGCGCCTTCGCGCCGCGCTGCCCGCGCCGGCAACCCGCTTGCGAACAGGGGCCGGTGGCCCTGCATGCGGCCGGCGCGGACCGGCAGGTGCGCTGCCTGTTCCCGCTGCCGGGCGAGGCGCCGACGTGACGGCGCTGCTGCAGGCGGCCGGCCTGTCGCGCCGCTATGGCGGCAGCGGCGCACTGACCCGCCTGGCGGGGCGCGGCCGGCCGGTGCTGCATGCCCTGCAGGATGTCGACCTGGTTCTGCACGGCGGCGAGACCCTGGGGCTGGTCGGCGAGTCCGGCTGCGGCAAGTCCACCCTGGCCCGCCTGCTGGTCGGCCTGGAACGGCCCAGCGACGGCCGGCTGACCCTGCAGGGCCAGGCCGTCGCGGAGATTCCGCCCAGGGCCCTGGCGCGCCGGGTGCAGTACGTCTTCCAGGACGCCGCCGCGGCGCTGAACCCCCGGCACCGGGTGGCCCGCGCGCTGGCCGCACCGCTGCGCCGGCTGCAGCGCCTGGATGGGCCGGCGCAGCGGCAGCGGATCGCCGAGCTGCTCGGCGCCGTCGGCCTCGCCGACGAGATGCTGGAGCGCTATCCCCACGAACTGTCCGGCGGCCAGGCCCAGCGGGTCGGCATCGCCCGGGCGCTGGCCGCCGGGCCGGACATCCTGGTGCTGGACGAGCCGGTCTCCGCCCTCGACCTGTCGGTACAGGCACAGGTGCTGGCGCTGCTGGCCGACCTGAAGGCGCGGCACGGGCTGACCTACCTGTTCATCAGCCACGACCTGGCGGTCGTCGAGGCGATCGCCGACCGGGTCGCGGTGATGTATGCCGGCCGGATCGTCGAACAGGGGCCGGCGGCGCAGGTGCTCGGCCGGCCGCGCCATCCCTATACCGGCCTGCTGGCGCGCGCCGTCCCGCGGCTGGACCCCGCGACCGGCCTGCCCGGCACGCCGGCCCTGTCGGAGAGCGAGATGGCGGGCGAGCCGCCGGACCCGGCCGCGCCGCTGCCGGGCTGTGCCTTCGCGCCCCGCTGCCCGCGCGCGGCGGCCCGCTGCCGGACGGAGCGGCCGCCGCTTGCCGGGCAGCACGAGGCGGCCTGCTGGTTCCCGCTGGACCGCCCCGGCGCGGCCTGACGGCCCACCGCACCGATTGCCCGCCTGCCGCTTCCTGACCATACTCCGCCGCAGCACCGGACCCGATTGGGGCGACCCCGATGACCTTGCGACACCCCAATCCGACTCCCCGTTTCGCCGCCCGGCTCGGCGATTTCCTGGCCGGCGAGGCGCAGAAGCTGGTGATGATCGATATCGGCTCGCGCAACGGCTTCGACCCGATCTGGCGCCCGCTCGCCCCGGCCGCCCGCTTCATCGGCTTCGAGGCCGACCCGGCGGAGGCGCAGCGGCAGAACGAGGCCAATGCCGCCCAGGGCCTGCCGGTCCGGCACTATCCGCATGCGCTGGGCGACCGGGACGGTCCGCGCGACTTCCACGTCGCGAAGTTCGCGCAATGCTCCAGCTTTTACGACCGCAATCCAGACTGGGTCGGTCGCTTCCCGATCACCGAGCAGGACAGCACCAGGGTGGTGACCCTGGACACCCTCACCCTGGACAGCTTCGCCGCGCGCGAGGGCATCCCCCGGATCGACTTCGTGAAGATCGACGTGGAAGGCGCGGAGCTGGACATCCTGGAGGGCGCGCGACACTGCCTGGCAGACGGCGGGATGCTCGGCATCAAGACCGAGTTCTGGTGGGACCCGCCGGTCAAGCGCGACTACCGGGGCTCCTTCGCGGCGATCGACAGCCTGATCCGGTCCCATGGCTTCCGCTTCTTCGACATGAAGCTGCACTACTATCCGCGCAGCACGATCCCCAGCGGCCGGCTGACCGGCAGGTTCGACAACCCGGAGGCCAAGGCGCGCCTGAAGTTCCGCCATGTCGAATACGGCCAGGCCTGGACCGGCGATGCGCTCTATTTCCGCGATCCCGTCGGCGAGCGGATCGCGGGCGGCGCCGGGCCGGACGTCTGGCCGGCGGACCGGCTGCTGCGGCTCTGCGCGCTGCTGGACATCCACGACTATGGCGATGCCGCCATCGAAATCCTGGAGCATTTCGCCGACCGGCTTCCCGGCGACCTGGATGCCCTCTACGACCTGCTCACCCCGACCCTGGACGGCGAGATCCTGCCCTACGACGCCTATCTCGAGATCTCGGCCGCGCACCGGCAGGCCTACCGAAAGACCTGGCTGGAGATGACCGACTGGGCGCCGGGGCCGACGAGGTATCGGCGGAAGCAGGCGCCGGGCAGGTAAATCGGATCCCTCGCCGCAGTGGCCATCCAGGACCGGAGGCCGGTCGCGCCGGCCGCACCGAAATTGCGGTCCCGCATGGCCGGGACCGGCCTGCTTCGTGGCCGACCGGCAGGCTTTTGGGCGAACATGCTTCCATGCATATTATCGTGCCTGATGCCGACCTGTTCCGGGGCGAGGTCGGGCGAGGCGTCTGCGGGAGAGGCAGACAATGACAGACGACATGGCGGCGTTGGGGGAAATCGCGGCAATCTGTGTCGCCGCAGGCATCGTGGCCGGTGTGTTTTCGGGGTTGCTGGGGCTTGGCGGCGGGCTGACGACCGTGCCACTGCTGAACTACGTGCTGCCGCTAGCCGGTGTGCCGGCGCATATAATGATGCATGCGGCACTCGCGGCCGCGCTGGCACTGATGATCGTGAATACATCGCGTGCGGCTCTGGTGCGCTGGCGCGGCGGCGAACTCGACCTGTCACTGTACCGCCGTCTGGTCTGGCCGGTGATTGTCGGTGCCGCCATCGGTGTGGTAGCCGCCGACTTCCTGCACGACATCGTACTGCGGCTGCTGTTCCTGGCCTTCGTGGTCTACGCCTTCCTGCGCCAGGTGCAGCAGATGCGCGGTGCGGCAGCCCGGTCTTCGGGCGAGATGCAGCCTGCGCTCCCCGTGCCATGGCTTGCCTGGCCCTACGGCGCGATGACCGGCGCCGTGGGGTCGATGGCAGGGTCGGGCGCTGCCATGCTGACGGTGCCGTTCCTTGCCCATGCCGGCTTTTCGATGCAGGTCGCCGCAGCCCAGTCCGCTGGCCTCAGCGCCGCAATCGGCATCGTCGGCAGTGTGGCTTACGTTCTTGCCGGCCTGAACGTCACCGGCATGCCGGCGTGGAGCCTCGGCTATCTCTACCTGCCGGCAATGGCCGGCCTGCTCGTCGGCGGCTTCGTCGGCGTACCCCTCGGTATCCGCCTGGCCCACCGCCTGTCGGACCGTGCAATCCAATGGACCTTTCTCTGTTTCCTGGTCGTGGTTTTCATCAGCATGCTGGCGAAGTTTCTCGGCTGACGACCCGCCGCATTTCCCGGATCAGCCGATTCTCCCGGCTATCGCCGGGGCACTATTGCGCCCGGCGCCCGGACCGTCCCGCACCGAAGGCTGCCACCGCCTCCGCCACCGCTGCCTTCTGGTCCTCGTCCAGGCGCAGGCCCAGCTTGGTGCGGCGCCACAGCACATCCTCGGCGGTGGCGGCCCATTCCTCGGCGACCAGGTAGCGCAGTTCCGCCTCATAGAGGTCCGCGCCGAAATGCCGGCCGAGCGAAGCCGCATCCGCCGCCCCGCCCAGGAGCTGCAAGGCGCGGGTGCCGTAGAGCCGCGCGAGCCGGCGGGCATGGCCCTCGGCCAGGAACGGATGCTCGGTCCGCAGGCGGCCGGCCAGGGCCTCGAAGCCGGTGACCGGGAAATCGCCGCCGGGCAGCGGCGCCACCTTCGTCCAGGCCGGCCCGCGCGCGCCCAGCACCGCCTCGACATGGCCCAGCACCGCCTCCGCCAGGCGGCGATAGGTGGTCAGCTTGCCGCCGAAGATGTTGACCAGCGCGGGCTGGCCCGGCGCATCGCCGCCGTCGCGATGCAGGACATAGTCGCGGGTCGCCTCCTGCGCGCTGCTGGCGCCGTCGTCATAGAGCGGCCGCACGCCGGCATAGGTCCAGACGATCGCATCCGGGCGCAGCGGCACGCGGAAATAGTCGCTCACCGCCGCGCAGAGATAGTCGATCTCCTCCGGGGTGATCGCCGCGTCCGCCGGATCGCCCTCATAGTCGCGGTCGGTGGTGCCGATCAGGGTATAGTCGCCCTCGTAGGGGATCGCGAAGACGACCCGCCCGTCGCTGTTCTGGAAGATGTAGCAGCGGTCATGGTCGAACAGCCGCGGCACCACGATATGGCTGCCCTGCACCAGCCGGATGCGATGGTCGCCGGCCCCGCCGCTGAGCGCCAGCACCCGGTCCACCCAGGGCCCGCCGGCATTGACCAGCAGGCGGGCCGCGATCTCGCGCTCCGCCCCGCTGTCGCGGTCGCGCAGGGCGATCCGCCAGTGATCGTTCTCGCGCCGGGCGGCGGTGACCGCGGTGCGGGTATGGATCGCGGCACCGCGGTCGGCGGCGTCCCGCGCGTTCAGCGCGACCATCCGGGCATCGTCGACCCAGCAATCGGAATATTCGAAGCCGCGGGTATAGGCCGGCTGCAGCGGCGCGCCGGCCGGATCCCGGCGCAGGTCAAGGCTGCGCGCCGGCGGCAGCAGCTTGCGCCCGCCCAGATGGTCGTACAGGAACAGGCCAAGGCGCAGCATCCAGGTCGGCCGCAGCCCGGCATGGTGCGGCAGGACGAAACGCAGCGGCCGGATGATGTGCGGCGCGTTCGCCCAGAGCAGTTCGCGTTCCTGCAGCGCCTCGCGCACCAGGCGGAACTCGTAATGCTCCAGGTAGCGCAGGCCGCCATGGATCAGTTTGGTGGACCAGGAGGAGGTGCCGCTGGCCAGGTCGTTCATCTCCGCCAGGCAGACGGAATAGCCACGGCCGGCGGCGTCGCGCGCGATGCCGCAGCCGTTGATGCCGCCGCCGATGACACAGATGTCGAAGATTTCCGCGCCCGCCGTCATGCCGGCCCCGTCGCGTCCTGCAGCGGGTCGCTCGCCCGGCCGCCGCCGGCCCCGTCCTCGTCCCCGTCCCCGTCCTCGTCGCCCCCGCCGGCCCGGGCCTGGTCGCTGTCCGCAATCACCAGCCGCACATTGCTCTCCGCGCAGATCGCGGCCAGTCCCGCGGGCGGCGGCCGGTCGGTGACGAAGATGTCGACCTCCGACAGGTGGGCGATGCGGACCGGCGCGCGGCGCTCGAACTTCATGCTGTCGGCGACCAGGATGGTTTCGCGCGCATGGCGGATGATCTCCTGCGCCACCCGCACCTCGCGATAGTCGTAGTCCAGCAGTTCGCCCGCCTCGTCGATCGCGGAGACCCCGACCACCGCATAGTCGACCCGGAACTGGCGCACGAAATCCACCGTCGCCTCGCCCACCACGCCGCCGTCGGAGCGGCGCACCACGCCGCCCGCGATCACCACCTCCACGGCCGGCGCCTCCCGCAGGATATGCGCCGCGTTCAGGTTGTTGGTGATCACCATGATGCCGCGATGCCGCCGCAGGGCGGCGGCGACCTGCTCGGTCGTGGTGCCGATGTTCAGGATCAGCGAGGTGTTGTCGGGGATCAGCGCCGCGGTCGAGAGGCCGATGCGGCGCTTCTCCTCGGCAGCCAGCATCCGCCGGGAATCGTAGGCGAAGTTCGTCACGCTGGAGGGATAGACGGCTCCGCCATGCACCCGCTGCAGCAGCCGGCGCTCGCACAGTTCGTTCAGGTCCTTGCGGATCGTCTGCGGCGTCACCTCGAACTGCGCCGCCAGCAGGTCCACGGCGACGCGGCCATCGCGCTTCGCCAGCGCGATGATATCGGATTGCCGCGGCGAGACCGGCTCTATCACATGTCTTTCCTTTACGTTCGTATGCGGCCGATTGCGGCCAGGATGCGCGGTATTTTCGCCACTCGTCACCGCATTGGCAATGAATGCTTTCGTATTGACGTTCGTTTTCGTTCGTTCGATAGTTCCATCACGGCACAAAGAAACCAGGGAGGAAGCCGATGATGCGCATGTTGACGGCTGCGGTCGCCACCGCGGCGCTGCTGGCATGGACCGGACCGGGTCACGCCGGCATGGAAGAAGCCAAGAAATGGATCGACCAGGAGTTCCAGCCCTCCACGCTCTCCAAGGAAGAGCAGATGAAGGAAATGGAATGGTTCATCAAGGCCGCTGAACCGTTCAAGGGCATGGAAATCAACGTCCTGTCCGAAACGATCCCCACGCATACCTACGAATCCGAGGTCCTGACCAAGGCGTTCCAGGACATCACGGGCATCAAGGTCAACCACCAGCTGCTGGGCGAGGGCGAGGTGGTCCAGGCCGTCCAGACCCAGATGCAGACCAACCGCAACCTGTACGACGCCTATATCAACGATTCGGACCTGATCGGCACCCATTCGCGCCTGCAGAGCGCCGTCAACCTGAGCGACTGGATGGCGGGCGAGGGCAAGGATGTCACCTCGCCGACCCTGGACCTGCAGGACTTCATCGGGCTGCCCTTCGTCACCGGCCCGGACGGCAAGGTCTGGCAGCTGCCCGACCAGCAGTTCGCCAACCTGTACTGGTACCGCAAGGACTGGTTCGACCGGCCCGACCTGCAGAAGCGCTTCAAGGACAAGTACGGCTACGACCTCGGCGTGCCGGTGAATTGGTCCGCCTACGAGGACATTGCCGAGTTCTTCTCCGAGGACGTGAAGGAAATCGACGGGGTCCGGGTCTACGGCCATATGGACTATGGCAAGCGCGCGCCCGACCTGGGCTGGCGGATGACCGACGCCTGGCTGTCGATGGCCGGCGCCGGCGACAAGGGCCTGCCGAACGGCCGCCCGGTCGACGAATGGGGCATCCGGATGGACGAGGGCTCCTGCAACCCCGCGGGCGCCTCGGTGGAGCGCGGCGGCGCGACGAACGGCCCGGCCGCCGTCTATGCCATCCGCAAGTGGGACGAATGGCTGCGGAAATATGCCCCGCCGGGCGCCGCGGACTATGACTTCTACCAGTCCCTGCCGGCCCTGGCACAGGGCAATGTGGCCCAGCAGATCTTCTGGTACACCGCGTTCACCGCCACCATGGTCGCGCCCAAGAGCGACGGCAACAACACCGTCGACGACCAGGGCAACCCGCTGTGGCGGATGGCGCCGTCGCCGCACGGCCCCTATTGGGAAGAGGGCCAGAAGCTCGGCTACCAGGACGCCGGGTCCTGGACGATGTTCAAGTCCACGCCGGCGGAACGGCGCAAGGCGGCCTGGCTCTATGCCCAGTTCGTCACCGCCAAGACCACCTCGCTGAAGAAGAGCCATGTCGGCCTGACGATCATCCGCAACTCCGACATCAACGACCCCTCCTTCACCGAGCGTGCGCCCAAGCTGGGCGGGCTGGTCGAGTTCTACCGCTCGCCGTCGCGGGTGCTCTGGACCCCGACCGGGGTGAACGTGCCCGACTATCCGAAGCTGGCGCAGCTCTGGTGGCAGCAGATCGGCGACGTCAATTCCGGCGCGTTCACGCCGCAGGAAGCGATGGACCGGCTGGCCAGCGAGATGGACCAGGTGATGTCGCGCATGCAGCGGGCGGACGAGGCCAACGACACCTATGGCGGTTGCGGCCCGCGCCTGAACGAGAAGAAGGAAGCGTCCTACTGGCTGTCCCAGCCGGGCGCGCCGAAGCCCAAGCTTGAGAACGAGAAGCCGCAGGGCGAGACTGTCAGCTACGAGGAGCTGGTGAAGAGCTGGCAGTCGGGCAAGTAGGCCCGGAGGCGAGCTTCGACAGGATAGACTCCTGAAAAGGACGGGGGCGGGATCGCCGCGGCGGTCCCGCCCTGCCCTTCACTGACATCCCGGACTGCCGGCCATCCCGCGCCCGACGGCGCGACGGGGCGGCAGCCGCAAGGCGGCCATGACCCTGGAACTGAAGAACGTCTCGAAGCGGGTGGGAGCAGAGACGCATATCCATCCCACCGACCTGCGGCTGGAGCGTGGCAGCTTCAACATCCTGCTGGGCACAACGCTGGCCGGAAAGACCAGCCTGATGCAGCTGATGGCCGGGCTGGAGCGGCCCACCGAGGGGCGGGTCCTGTTCGACGGCCGCGACGTCACCGGCATGAAGGTCCGGGACCGCAATGTCTCGATGGTCTACCAGCAGTTCATCAACTACCCGAATTTCACGGTGTGGGAGAACATCGCCTCGCCGCTCCGCGTCGCCCGGCTGCCCAAGGCCGAGATCGCGCGCAGGGTCGGTGCGATGGCGGAGCTCCTGCGCCTGAGCCCGATGCTGCAGCGCCGGCCGGCGGAACTGTCCGGCGGGCAGCAGCAGCGCACCGCGATCGCCCGCGCGCTGGTCAAGGATTCCGACCTGGTGCTGCTGGACGAGCCGCTGGCCAACCTGGACTTCAAGCTGCGCGAGGAACTGCGCGACGAACTGCCCCGGCTGTTCGCCGACCGCGACTGCATCGTGGTCTATGCCACGACCGAGCCGGTGGAGGCCCTGCTGTTCGGCGGCCGCACGGCCACCCTGCATGAGGGCCGGGTGACCCAGTTCGGCGCGACCGGCGAGGTCTATCGCCAGCCGCAGGACATGGTCAGCGCCCGGGTGTTTTCCGAGCCGCCGATCAACATCGCCGCCGTCGAGAAGCGCGGCGCGGATTTCCGCTTCGCCGGGGATGGCGGCGCGGCAGAGCGCCACTGGCCGGCCACGGGCCCGCAGGCCGGGCTGCCCGACGGGCCCTACAGCCTGGGCCTGCGCCCGCATCACGTCACGCCGCAGGGCGGCGGCGCCGTGGCGGTGCCGCTGGAAGGCCCGGTCCTGGTGACCGAGCTGTCCGGCTCGGAAAGCCTCGTGCATTTCCGCCTGGGCGGGGCCACCTGGATCTCCCAGGCGCATGGCATCCACCCCTTCGAGGTCGGCGCGACCGCGCGCCTCTACGCCGACATGTCGCAGGCGCTTCTGTTCGACACCGACGGCCGGCGGGTGGCGGCATGAGGGCATATCCGGCAGGCAGCGCCGCGGCCGCAACCGCACTGCGTCACCCTCGGCCCCCGAGCCGAGGATCCACGCCGCCAGCCGTGCGGCTCCGCGATGCCTGCGGCATGGATCCTCGGGTCAAGCCCGAGGATGACTATGTGGTGGGGCGAACTGCGGCGGGCGCTGCGCAGCGCCCGGGCCGGCGCCATGGGTCCCGGGTCAGGCCCGGGGCGACGGCCAATCAGCAGATGGGCGCCGCCTGATGGCCCGCATCACCCTGGAAGGGCTGCGCCACAGCTATGTGCCGCAGCCGGCCGGCGAGGCGGATTATGCGCTGAAGCGCCTGGACCTGGCCTGGCAGGACGGCGGCGCCTATGCGCTGCTGGGCCCGTCGGGCTGCGGCAAGACCACCCTCCTGAACATCATCTCCGGCCTGCTGCAGCCCAGCGAGGGCCGCGTGCTGTTCGACGATGCGGATGTCACCGCGCTGCCGCCGGACCGGCGGCATATCGCGCAGGTGTTCCAGTTCCCGGTCGTCTACGACACCATGACGGTCTACGACAACCTGGCCTTTCCCCTGCGCAATCGCGGCGTGCCCAGGGCCGAGGTCGATGCCCGGGTGCGCGAGGTGGCGGAGATGATCCACCTCACCGACCGGCTGGCGAAGCGGGCCGCCGGGCTGACCGCCGACGGCAAGCAGAAGATCTCGCTGGGCCGCGGCCTGGTCCGCACCGACGTCAATGCGATCCTGTTCGACGAGCCCCTGACGGTGATCGACCCGCACCTGAAATGGCAGCTGCGGTCCAACCTGAAGGAGCTGCACCAGCGGGTGCGGCTGACGATGATCTATGTCACCCACGACCAGACCGAGGCGCTGACCTTCGCCGACCAGGTGGTGGTGATGGATGCCGGCGAGGTGGTGCAGGTGGGCACGCCGGTGGAGCTGTTCGAGCGGCCCGCCCATACCTTCGTCGGCCATTTCATCGGCTCCCCCGGCATGAACCTGCTGCCGGGCCGGCTGCGCGGCGGCCGGGCGCTGTTCGGCGAGACCCTGCTGGAGACCGCCCATGGCACCGCGATCGACCTGCCCGACGGGCCGGTGGAGATCGGCGTGCGCCCGGAATTCGTCAGCCTTGCGGATACGGGAACGGGCAGCGCCGGCCTCGACGCCAGCATCGTCAAGGTCGACGATGCCGGTCGCTTCCGGGTGGTCGAGGCGCGCTGCGCGGCAGCCGGCGACCGGCCGCTGAAGCTGCTGGTGCCGGAAGCGCAGCCGGTCGCGACCGGCCCGGCCCGGCTGCGCTTCGATCCGCCCCATACCCTGGTCTATCGCGACGGCTGGCTGATCGACAGGGAGGCGCGGCCATGAACAAGACCGTCAACCAGGCCGGCTGGTTCTTCGTCCTGCCGGTGCTCGCGCTCGTCGCCTTCAACGCGATCATCCCGTTGATGACCGTGGTGAACTATTCGGTGCAGGAGACCTTCGGCGACAATGCCTTCTTCTGGTCCGGCCTGCTCTGGTTCGAGGATATCCTGCATTCCGAGCGGTTCCATGCCGCGCTGGGCCGCCAGCTGCTGTTCACCGGGCTGATCCTGGCGATCGAGATCCCGCTTGGCGTGGCGATCGCGCTGACCATGCCGCGCAAGGGGCCCTGGGTGTCGGTCTGCCTGGTGCTGATGGCGCTGCCGCTGCTGATCCCGTTCAACGTGGTCGGCGCGATGTGGAACATCTTCGCGCTGCCCGATATCGGCCTCCTGGGCCGCGGGCTGAACGAGCTCGGCTTCGACTACAACTTCACCCGCCAGCCGTTCTCCGCCTGGTTCACCCTGGTCCTGATGGATGTCTGGCACTGGACCTCGCTTGTGGTTCTGCTCGCCTATGCCGGGCTGGTCTCGATCCCCGACGCCTATTACCAGGCGGCGAAGATCGACGGCGCCGGATCCTGGGCGATCTTCCGCCACATCCAGCTGCCGAAGATGAAGCGGGTGCTGACCATCGCGGTCCTGCTGCGCTTCATGGATTCCTTCAACATCTATACCGAGCCCTTCGTGCTGACCGGCGGCGGCCCCGGCAATTCGACCACATTGCTGTCGATCGACCTGGTGAAGATCGCCCTGGGCCAGTTCGACCTGGGCCCGGCGGCGGCCATGTCGCTGGTCTATTTCCTGATCATCCTGCTGCTGAGCTGGATCTTCTACACCCTGATGATGCGCAGCGAGGGGAACGGCCGATGACCCGCGCCCGGACGGCACAAGACTTGGCGGCACGGCTCCCCGGCAGCGGCTCGCGCGGCATCGCGCGCGCGGTGCCGGCGCTCTACATCCTGTTCCTGATGCTGCCGATCTACTGGCTCCTGAACATGTCGTTCAAGACCACCAACGAGATCCTCGGCGGCTTCTCGCTCTGGCCGCAGGACTTCACCCTGGCCAACTACGAAGTGATCTTCACCGACCCCACCTGGTACATGGGCTATGTGAACTCGCTGGCCTATGTCGTGATGAACACGATCCTGTCGGTGGCGGTCGCGCTGCCCGCGGCCTATGCCTTCTCGCGCTACCGTTTCCTGGGCGACAAGCACCTGTTCTTCTGGCTGCTGACCAACCGGATGGCGCCGGCAGCGGTCTTCGCCCTGCCGTTCTTCCAGCTCTATTCGGCGGTCGGGCTGTTCGACACCTATTTCGCGGTGGCGCTGGCCCATACCCTGTTCAACATCCCCCTGGCGGTCTGGATCCTGGAAGGCTTCATGTCCGGCGTGCCGAAGGAGCTGGACGAGACCGCCTATGTCGACGGCCATTCCTTCTGGAGCTTCTTCCTGCGGATCTTCGTGCCGACGATCGCGGCGGGCATCGGCGTCGCCTGCTTCTTCTGCTTCATGTTCTCCTGGGTGGAGCTGCTGCTGGCGAAGACCCTGACCGCGGTCGACGCCAAGCCGATCGCGGCGACGATGACCCGCACCGCCAGCACCTCGGGCTACGAGCTCGGCCTGCTGGCGGCGGCCGGCGTGCTGACCATCGTGCCCGGCGCCTTCGTGATCTATTTCGTGCGCAACTACATCGCCAAGGGCTTCGCCCTGGGCCGGGTGTAGCGGAAAGCCGGGGGAGGCAAGCCATGGGACTGGAATGGATGGCCTGGACCTGGCCGACGGCGGCCTTCTTCGCCTTCATCGGCGCCTGCCTGATCGGCATGACCGTCTGGGAATGGGCGGTCCCCGGCGGCGGCCCGCGCCGCGGCATACTGGGGCTGGACACCACCCGCGGCGACCGGCTGTTCATCGCGCTGCTGGGCAGCGCCTTCATCCTGCTGCTCTGGCTCGGCCTGGCAGGCGCGCCGCTGTGGATCCCGATCGCCATCGCGCTGGCCTATGCCGGGCTGGTGTTCCGCTTCGTCTGACCCGGCGCCGATCCTTTCGCGCTCCTGGCCCGCCCTTCCCTTCCCTGCCCGGGCAGGCATGATGCGCGCCGTGCCGCTGCTGGCCCGGATCGAACCGGTATGGGGGAAACGAGACCGATGAACGCAATGACGGGCGCCGAAAGCCTGGTGAAGACCCTGCTCGCCTCGGGCATCGACACCTGCTTCACGAATCCCGGCACCTCGGAGATGCATTTCGTGGCGGCGCTGGACAAGATCCCGGGAATGCGCTGCGTGCTGGGCCTGTTCGAAGGCGTGGTGACCGGCGCCGCGGACGGCTATTCCCGCCTTGCCGGGCGGCCGGCCGCCACCCTGCTGCATCTGGGGCCGGGCCTGGGCAACGGCCTCGCCAACCTGCACAACGCACGGCGCGCGGGATCGCCGATCGTCAACATCGTCGGCGAGCATGCCAGCTTCCACCTGCAGTACGACGCGCCGCTGACCGCCGATATCGAGGGCATCGCCCGCCCGGTCTCGCACTGGGTGCGCACCTGCCGCGATGCGGAGAGCGTGGCCGCGGACGGCGCGGCGGCGGTGGCGGCCGCCCGCCAGCCGCCCGGCCAGATCGCCACCCTGATCCTGCCCGCCGATGCCTCCTGGGGCGCGGCGGTCGAGGCCGCGGGCGCCCGGCCGGTCGCCGCTGCGCCGAAGATCGACGAGGACCGCATCGCGACCGCGGCAAAGGCGCTGCAGGCCGGCCCCGGCTGCCTCCTGATGCTGGGCGGCGATGCGCTGGACGAGCCGGCCCTGTCGCTGGCCGGCGCCATCGCCGGCAAGACCGGCGCGAAGCTTATGACGACGACGTTCATGCGCTGCATGCCGCGCGGCGCCGGCCGGGTCGCCGCCTTCCGGCTGCCCTATGTGGTGGCCCAGGCGCTGCCGGCCTTGGCCTCCTACAGCCGGATCCTGCTGGTCGGCGCCAAGCCGCCGGTCTCCTTCTTCGGCTATCCCACCACGCCCAGCCAGCTGCACCCGGAAGGCTGCGAGGTGCAGCCGCTGGTCGAGGCGGAGTTCGACATCGTCGATGCCCTGACCCGCCTCGCCGACCGGATCGGCGCGAAGCCGGCGGACGCGGTGCTGGAGCCCCTTGCCCCGGTCGGCCCGCCGTCGGGGGCGATCACGCCGGAAGGGCTGGGCCGCGCGCTGGCCGCGCTGCTGCCGGAGAATGCCATCGTCGTGGACGAGGCGGTCTCCACGGGCCGCGGCTTCTACCCCGCCACAAGGGGCGCCCGGCCGCATCACTGGCTCGCCAACCTCGGCGGCTCCATCGGCTTCTCGACCCCGGTCAGCACCGGCGCCGCGATCGCCGCGCCGGACCGCAAGGTGATCTGCCTGGTCGGCGATGGCAGCTTCATGTACACGCCGCAGAGCCTCTGGACCCAGGCGCGCGAAGGGCTGGACGTCACCACCGTGATCTTCGCCAACCGCAGCTACAACATCCTGCTGGGCGAGTTCGCCGCGGTCGGCGCCGGAGCCCCCGGGCAGCGCGCCCGCGACATGTTCGAGATCGGCCGCCCCGACCTGGACATGGTCGGCCTGGCGAAGTCGATGGGCGTGCCGGGCAGCCGGGTCGACAGCCTGGAGGGATTCTGCACCGCGCTCGGCGCCGCCATCGCCAGCGACGGCCCGAAGGTGATCGAGGTGCTGGTCTGACGGACCCGCGCCCCGCGCCCGGCCTGCTGGCGCTGGAGGAGCGGGCGCTCAACGCCTGGCCGGCCCTGCGGACGGTGCTGGCCGGCGGCTGGGCGCTGCGCCTCGCCGGTGGCTGCACGAAGCGTGCGAACGCCGCCAGCGCCCTGGCGCCCGCCGGCCCCTTCGCGGAGGTCAGGCAGGCGGCAGAATCGCTTTACGCCCGGCACGGGCTGCCGGCGATCTTCCGCATCTCGCCGCTGGCAGGGCCGGATGCGGATGCCGAACTGGAGGCCGCCGGCTATCGCCGCCACGACCCTTCGCTGGTGATGACCGCGCCGCTGACGGCCGCCGGGGCCGGGCCGGAGGACCTGCACCTCGATCCGGCGCCGACCGATGCCTGGCTGGCCGGCATCGCCGAGGCCAACGATATCGCGCCCCCGCTCCGCCCGGCCCATGCCCGCATGCTGCAGGCGATCGCCCTGCCGGCCGCCTTCGCGACCCGTCATGCGGGCGGGACGGCCATCGGCTTCGGCCTCGGTGTCGTCGAGCGGGGCGCGGTGGGCCTGTTCGACATCGCCGTCGCGCCCGCCGTCCGCGGCCGCGGGCATGGCCGGGCGATCACACAGGCCTTGCTGGGCTGGGGGCGGCAGGCCGGCGCGGACAGCGCTTATCTGCAGGTGCGCGAGGGCAATGCGGTGGCGCGGCGCCTGTACGACAGCCTCGGCTTCCGGCCGGCCTATCGCTACCACTACCGCATGCCGGGCTGACGGCCCGCTCGGGCGTCAGAGCGGGTTGCGGCTGAGCAGGTAGCGCAGGATGAAGCGGTCCGCCTCGATCATGCGGACATAGACGCCATCCAGGTGCATGGTCTGCGGCAGGCCCGCGGGATCGAACGTCAGGAGGCTCCTGCCCCCGTCCAGGAAACTGCGCGGCGCCCCTTCCGGTTCGTAGAACACCACGTCGCGGCGTTCCAGGACTGCCTTGCCGTCCTGCAGGCCGCGATAGGTCAGCACCGTCACGCCGCCCCGGCCGGTGCGGCCCATGATGTCGCCATCGTCGTCCTGGCCCAGCCGCTCGCGGGTCAGGGTCACCAGGTCGTCGCCGACGCCGGCCATGCGGACCTGGCCGACGGCCTGCGCCAGCTGCCGCTGAACAGCAACCGGCTGCCCGCCATCGCCGCCCTGCCTGGCCCCGCCGCAGCCGGCGCAGAGCAGCAGGACCAGGACCAAGGCCCGCCGAACCATCCCGCAACTCCCTTTTCCCGCCCCGGCACGACCGTACCGGCAACCGGGTCCCAGTCTAGCGGATCCGCAGCGTTGCGGAATGACCGGCGGGCGGGCGGTGCGGCAGCAGGTCAGGCCCGGCCGCTGGCCCGGTCCAGGACCGCGCCGGGTTCGGCGGCCGGCCGGTCGGAGCGCCAGGCCACATGGCCGTCGGGCCGTACCAGGACGAAGGCCCGCTCATAGAGCGCCGCGATCGCCGGGGTTTCGTAGGCCGTCGCGTGCAGCGGGATGCTGCGGTCGGCGGCGGCGGCCAGGAACCGGCCCGGATCGGAGGCGGGATCGTGCATCAGGTGGAAACCGCGGCCATACAGGTCCAGCAGCGACTGGCCCGACCGCAGCCAGGCATGTGGCGCGCGCGCGCCCGGATAGGTCGTGGGATCGTAGCGGGCGGGGTCGAAGGCCGGCAGCGACGTCCCGTCGTCGCAGCAGATCGGCGAACCGGCATAGATATAGCCCAGCTGAATGCCCAGGGAGCGCCATTCGCCGGCCCGCTTCTCCCGGATCGTCGCCCCGAGCATGGCACGCGCCTGCGCGCCCGCGGCACTGTCCTCTTCCAGATCGGCGGGGATCGGCAGGGAGGATTCGGAACGGTAGTTGCTCGCGGCCTCGGCCACGTTGCGCGCCGCGACGGGCTTCCGTTCGGCTTCGTAGCTGTCCAGCAGGTCCTTGCCGCCCCAGCCTTCGTGGCAGGCCGCCAGCTTCCAGCCCAGGTCCACCGCATCGCCGATGCCGGTATTCATGCCGAAGCCGCCCCTGGGCCACAGCAGATGCGCCGCATCGCCCACCAGGAAGACACGGTCGCGACGCCAGGAATCCGCCACCACCGTATGGCCTGCCCAGGGACGCGCATCGATGATCTCCACCGGCAGGTCGCCGCCGATGGCGTCGCGGATGCATTGCCGGGGATCGAGCGCCGTGGCATCGGCATCGCGGACGAAAACCACCAGCCGCCACAGGGTATCGCCGTCGACGGTCGACAGGTTGGCGCCACGCACCGGATTGACGATGTCCGCCATGACGCCGGGGCGCCCGGCCATCGCGTCGCGCACCGCCGCGGAGCGGAAATAGATCCCGAGGTTGTGGCCTTCCGCGAAATTGCCCTGCATTCCGATGCCAAGGGACTTCCGCACGCCACTGGATGCCCCGTCGCAGGCGGCCAGGTACTGGCAGCGGACGGCCTGCCGCTCGCCGCCGGTCACGTCCTGCAGCACCAGGTCGATGCCCGCTTCGTCCTGTTCGAACGAAATCATCTCCCAGCCCGTCAGGAAGCGGCCGCAGGAGGCGGTCCCCAGGTGCTGCCGCAGCAGCGGGTCGAAGATCCGTTTCGGGCACCAGAGCGGCCCTTCCGGGCTGACATCCCGCGTCAGTTCGTGCTGTTCGCGGTTGGATGGGCGATCCAGGCGCAGCAGTTCATGGCCCAGGATCCGCGTCATGAAATAGACGTTGCGGGGCATGTCCGGGGGGAAGCCGCCGTTGCGGATCGCATCTGCGACCCCCCAACGGCGGAAATGCTCCATCGTCCGGCTGAAGATCGCCTCGGAGGTCGGAAAGTCCAGCGCCTCGCTGGCGCGGTCCACCAGAAGGTACGGCAGGCCACGCCAGCCAAGGTCGTTGGCCAGTGCCAGACCGACCGGGCCGGCACCGAGTATCACCACCGGGACGGTGGTTGCTGGGATCGCTGTCATGGATGGAAATGCCCCTTGACCGGCCTGCCGCTCCGGTCGCCCTGTTCAGTCCGGGATGCGAACGAGATCGGCCTGGGCCTCGCCGCCGCGATGGCGGGCCAGATAATCGTCCGGGTCGATGCGAATGCCGGCCGGGTTCTTCTGGAATGCCGGGGTGGCGAAATAGCCCAGGAACGCGGCCTCGCTGTCGAAATTGGATGCCGACAGCTCCACCAGATTGCCGTCCGGATCGGCGTAGTAGAAGCTGGTGGCCGGCCCGTGATTGAAGCAGGTATCGGGCCGGATGCCCGCGCCGCGCAGCCGCTCGAAGCGGTCGAACAGCACCGGCAGGGAGGCATGACGGAACTGCATGTGGTGCAGGCCGCTGGCCTGGTCGGACCGCTCCAGGCCTGCCACGTCGAACAGGGCCACGACCTGGCTGTAGGGAAAGGCATTGTGCACCCGCAGGAAGCACAGGCGGATGTTCGGATCCAGCCTGTTGTCCGCGGTCTGTGGCCGGCTCTGCCAGCCCTCCGGAATATGTTCGAAGAATGGCACAACCCCAAGAACCGCCTGGTACCAGGTCTTCAAGACATCGTAGCTGGATGTCCTCAGGACGATCTCGCTGATCCGCGGCGCCGGAATATCCAGGGTGAGTTCCGCCAGCTTGGTCTTGGCTGCTTCGTCCATGAGAACATCTCGCATCGGTTTCAGACGGGTTACTTCGTGTAGTCCTGCGTGAAGAGCTGGCTGAGCGGCACGGTGCGCTCATCCTCCTTCAGCATTCCGGCGGCGACCGCGTAGTCCTCGGTGCTCTTCATCGCTTCCGCGGTGACCGTGAGTTCAGGATTGGTCGCAGCGGCGATCGACTTGAACGATGCCGCCAGGACATCCTCCGGGATCCGCTCGAACCGCGGCCGCAGCACCTCGAGCATGGCGTCGCCGTTCTCGATCATCTGCCTGGAGGCCTCGCGCAGGCCGGCGATCAGCTTCTCGCAGACGCCTGCATGCGCGGTGCAGTAGTCCGGCTTGGTGACGATCAGGTTGTAGGCAAACGGGTTCAGTTCCGGCGCATCCTTGATCGGGTTGCCGATAAGCACCTTGCCGCCGCCCTTCACCGCCAGCTCCACGAACGGGGCGCCGAAGATGAAGGCGTCGACGGCGCCGGACTTCAGCGCCGCCAGCATGTTGGGCGGCTGCATCGCGGTGACCGTGACGTCGGTCTCCGGATCCAGGCCGGCCTTCGTCGCGATATAGCGCAGGTAGCCGTGCGGCAGGCCATTCACGGTATCGACGGCGATCGTCATGCCCTTCAGCGAGCGGACGCGGGACTCGACATCGCCGTCGATCTTGACGCCGAACTTCTCGATCGCGGCGTCGCTGACGACCAGCTCGACCAGCAGCTGGTCGATGGTATTGGCGATCGCCAGGAGCTTCTGGCCGCGCGCCGCCGCCCGCAGCATCGAGCCGCCGCCGCTGCTGGTGAAATCGGCGCTGCCGGCGATCACCGCATTCGTCGCGCCGGGCCCGGCGATCAGCGGCAGCTCGACGTCCAGCCCCTGCTTGGCCCAGAGCCCCGCATCGTGGGCGATGAACAGCGGGGCGAACAGCAGGGCGTTCGCAGGAATCGCGATGGTCACCTTCTCGTTCGCCCGGGCGGGCGCCGTGGCCGCTGCCAGGCCGATCCCCGCGGCGAGCACCAGAGCCGCCGCGCTTGTCGCGATTGCACGCATTGTCGGTTTCATCTTCCCCTCCCTCGCAATGGATCGTTCGCCGGCCGTTCCGGCGCCGATCCGGTTTCGTCGCAGCAGATCCGGGCCGTCAGGGCCTCTGGAAAATTGCCGATGCGGCGCGGTGCTGGATGCGCCAGCCGTCCGTCGTTCGCTGAAAGCGGTCGAGGTAGAGCCCGACGACGTCCGGTCCGCTGAGCGCCGGGGGCGCTGCACCGCCGGGCTGCCGCTCTCCCTTGTAGAGCTGGAAATAGCTGCGCCCGGTGGCCCGGTCCGCGGCCTGGCGATCGATCGCGACCGTGCTGCAGAGATGGCAGGTGACGACGCTCGCAGGCCGGGCGCGCAATGCCGCGAGTATCGCATCGCGGCCCTGCAGGGCCTCGCCGCGACGCTCGAACACGCCATCGATACAGAACAGGGCGGCAACCTCCGCAACCTCCCCGGTGTCGATGCCATGGGCGAAAGCCATCACGACGGCCCGGCAAGCCGCCTCCACTTCCAGGTCCGTTTCGCTCACCGCATCCTCCAGATTTTCTCGAGAATGCATGCATTGGCTCAGACTGGCAAGCTGTGCGTTCAAGCAATCGCGGTTGCGTTGGCCATCTGCCTGGACTAATGCATGCATATAGGCTGGCCAGCCGGCGGACCGAAAGATGCCTGCGCCAGCACCCGGAATCCCCCGGCAACCCAGGGAGCGGCATGTCACCGTCTCGAGATCCGAAGGCAGCCCAACCGGACCCTGCTGCGGGCCACGGCCGGGCCCGCAGGAAGCACCGGGTCAGGCTGATCGCCGATCGCCTCCTGGTCGGCCTGGCGCTGCTCGCGCTCTGGCAGGTCGCCAGCCTGGCCAGCGGCAGCTACTGGATCAGCCCGCCGCTGGAGACGCTCCAGCGGCTTGCCGAACTGGCGCTGGAAGGCCAGTTGGCGATGCACGCCGGCTATACCCTGCGCGCCGCCCTGTTCGGCTTCCTGATCGGGGGCATTCCCGGCCTGCTCCTGCCGTTCCTGCTGCGCCGGCTGCCGCTGCTGGCGGAGATCGTCGATCCCTTCATGACCGCCGGCTACGGCCTTCCGAAACTGGCCCTGGCACCGCTGCTGATGCTCTGGTTCGGCATCGGCATCGAATCGAAGGTCGCGCTCGTTGCCTCGGTGATCTTCTTCCTGGTGTATTTCAGCACTGCCGCCGGCATCCGGTCCGTCGACATCCGGCATCTGCGGATGGCCCAGATCGCCGGCGCATCGGAAGCCCAGCTGGCGCGGAAGATCATCTGGCCCGCCGCCGTCCCCTTTGTTTTTGCCGGCCTGCGGATCTCCCTGCCCTACGCCATCGGCGGCGCGGTGATCGCCGAACTGATCTCGTCCAACCGGGGGCTCGGCTATCTGGTGCAGCTCGGCGCGATGAACTTCGACACCAGCACGGTGTTCGCCGCCCTGGCTGCCATCGCGCTGATCGTGCTGACCGCCAACTGGCTCGTGGTGCGGGCGGAGACGCACCTGCTGCGCTGGCGCCCGCCGCAGGAGCCGGCGCTCGGCGAGATCCCCGCCTGATGGCCGAGGGACCGGGAGACGGCGCGGAACCGCCCGTGCTGGAGATGCGCGATGTCGGGCGATGCTTCGCCTCCCGCGACACCGGCGATGCCGTGCAGTGGGTCATCCGCCACCTGTCCTTCAAGGTCGCCGCTGGCGAATTCGTCACCATCATCGGGCCGTCCGGCGCCGGCAAGTCGACCCTGCTCAACCTGATCGCCCAGACCGACCTGCCCAGCGCCGGCGAGATCCTGCTGCGCGGGACCTGCATCGCGGCTCCCGGCCGGCGGCGCCTCAATCCCGGCGTCGACCGTCAGATCGGCTATGTCACGCAGGACGACAACCTGCTGCCATGGCGCAGCATGCTGGACAATGTGCTGTTCCCCCTGGAGGTGCAGGGCCGCCTCGACGAGGAGGGCCGCCGCCGGGCCGCCACGCTGGTCGACGCCGTCGGGCTGACCGGTTTCGAACGGCATTATCCGCATGAACTGTCGGGCGGCATGCGCAAGCGCTGCGCGCTGATCCGCACCCTGGTCTACGACCCGCCGATCATCCTGATGGACGAGCCGTTCGGCGCGCTGGACGCACAGACCCGCAGCCAGTTGCAGGCGGACCTGCTGCGGCTCTGGTCGATGGCCGGCAAGACCATCCTGTTCGTCACCCACGACGTGGCAGAGGCGATAGCCCTGGCCGACCGGATCCTGATCCTGTCGCGCAGCCCCACCGCCATCGCCGCCGACTGCCCGGTGCCGATACCGCGCCCGCGCGACCTGCAGAACATCTATGCCGTCGACGGTTTCGCCGCGCTGCACGACACCATCCGGCGGCAGATCCAGTGACATCGCCGGCAACAGCGGGCAGGGCTGCCGCCGCGTCGGCGCGCCGCCGGCGACAGCTTCTCCTGGGACGGCTTGCGCTGGCCGCGGCCCTGTTGCTCGGCTGGGACCTGCTGTTCCGCTACCTGGGCCCGGTCTACATGGCGCCGCCCCTCGCGGTGCTGGTGCGGCTGGCAGAGCTTGCCGGCAACGGCCAGCTGCTGGCCGATCTGAGCGTCACGCTGCAGGCCTGCATCGCCGGCTTTGCCCTGGGCACCGCCGGCGGTGCCGCCCTGCCCCTGCTACTGCGGCTTTCGCCGCGCCTGACCCGCGCGGTCGAGCCCTATGTCATGGCCTCCATGGGTGTCCCGGTCTTCACCCTGGTGCCGCTGCTGATCCTGTGGTTCGGCATCGACCTGCTGCCCAAGATCATCATCACCGCGGTGATGGTGTTCTACATCGTCTTCGTCGGCACCTTTGCCGGCCTGCGGGCGATCGACGGCCGTCTGGTGGCCATGGCCCGCCTGGTCGGGGCAAGCGGCACGCGGGTCGCGCGCGAGATCTACTGGAACGGCATCCTGCCCTACCTGTTCGCCAGCCTGAAGCTGGCCCTGCCGCGAGCCCTGAGCGCTACCATCGTCGCGGAGTTCCTGGTCGCCGATGCCGGGCTCGGCTTCTACATCGAGAATTCGCGCCAGCAGGCCGACACGGTCGGCGTCTTTGCCGGCATCGTGATGGTGGTTGCGCTGGTCCTGGGCGCGGATGCCCTGCTGAAGCTGTGGGAGCGGCGGGCGCTGCGCTGGCGTCCCGTCGACCGACAGTTGAACCCCGTATCCTGACCGCGGCAGCCGGCCGGACAGGCAATCAGAAGGTCCAGAGCAATGAAGCTGGTAAGTTTTCGCCGCAGGGACGGCAGCAAGGGCTGGGGCCTGCTGCGGGAGCAGGCCGTGATCGACGGCCGGCGGCTGCTCGACGGCACGGTCTGCAGCTTGCGCCAGGCCCTGGCGCGGTTCCCGGCCCGCGGCGAACTCAGCGCCGCCTTGGCGGCAGATGCCGATGCGGTCCGGCCCGACATTGCCCTGGCCGACCTGACCCTGCTGCCGGTGCTCCCGGACCCGGCCAAGATCTTCTGCGTCGGCCTGAACTACCGCTCCCATGCCGCGGAAGCCGGCCGCGCCGTCGCCGAGCATCCCAGCCTGTTCATCCGCCTGGCCGACACCCTGGTCGGGCATGGCGCGGCACTGGTCCGGCCGGCCCTGTCGGCGCATTTCGATTACGAGGGCGAGCTGGCGGTGGTGATCGGCAAGCCGGGCCGGCACATCGCCGCCGCCGATGCGCTGGACCATGTCGCCGGCTATAGCTGCTTCAACGACGGCAGCCTGCGCGACTACCAGAAGCATTCGGTGACCGCGGGAAAGAACTTCCATGCCTCGGCGGGTTTCGGCCCCTGGCTGGTCACCGCGGACGAGGTCGCCGATCCCGCCGCGTTGGAGGTCACCACCCGGCTTAACGGCGCGGTGGTCCAGCAGGCGCCCACCGCCGCGATGCTGTATTCGATCCCGCAGATCCTGGCCTATATTTCCGGCTTCACCCCGTTGGCGCCGGGCGATGTCATCGCCACCGGCACACCCGACGGGGTCGGTGCCCTGCGGTCGCCGCCGCTATGGCTGAAGCCCGGCGACGTGGTGGAAGTGGCGGTGTCGGGCATCGGGACCCTGCGCAACCCGATCGCGCCGGAGGCGCCGGTCCGGCCGTCCTGACACGGGCGGGCCGGGACAGGGCGGGCCGGGACAGGGCGGCCGGCAGGCAATGGAGGGACCGCGGATGCATGCACTGAGCGGGCCGGCGGGCGGCGGCGACCGTGCCGCCGTCCGGCCGGGCGCGCCGTGACGGGCCGCGCCGCAAGCGGCACGCAGTTCGAACGTGTCCTGCTGCGGCTGCGCGGCATGATCATGGCGGGACGGTTCGAACCGCTCGCCCGGCTCCAGGAGGTGGAGCTCGCCCGCCTGTTCGAGGTCTCCCGCACCCCGGTCAGGCTGGCGCTGCAGACCCTGGCGCAGGAGGGCCTGCTGGTCTACACGCCGCAGCGCGGCTTCCAGGTGCGCGGCTTCTCGATTGCCGAGATCATCGAGGCGATCGACGTCCGTGGCCGGCTGGAGGCGATGGCCTGCGAGCAGGCCGCCGGCAAGGGGCTGCCGCCGGCAGTCCTGGCCGCGCTGGGCGACAATCTGGCGCAGACCCGCGCGCTGTTGCGGAAGGGCGGCTTCACCGCCGCCGACAGCGAAGCCTGGTCCGCCCTGAACGGCGAATTCCACCGCATGCTGGTCGATGCCTCCGGCAACACGGTGATCGCCAGCCTGCTGCAGCAGGTGACGAAGATTCCCTTCTCCGGCGCCCAGGCCGTGGTGTCCACGCCGGAGAGCGGCGATATCGTCTTCGACTATGTGCAGGGCGCAGTGATCATGCACGGCCTGGTGCTGGATGCGGTGCAGTCGGGCAATCCGGCCCGCGCCCGCCTGCTGATGGAGGAACATGTCTATCAGGGTCGCGAACGGCTGCAGCATTTCCTGCAGGAGGCGGGTGACGGCCGCGACGCGGCGCAGCCGTTTCCCATGCGCCTGCTCAACCTGTAGCCGCCGCTGCCGTGACGTACCTGCCCCCCGGGCCCACCCTGTCAACGGTCGCTGCCCGTTGACAGCCACCGGCCGGACCTGAACGTCTAGCGGACCGGCGGGGTCCCGGAACCGTCCCCGGGCTGCCGGTCGGCCCGGCGGGACCCCGCCAGCCGGGCACGGAGCCAGGGCGTCGTGGCGATCAGCAGCGCCACCGCCATGATCGCCAGGGTCAGCGGGCGCTCGAACAGGATCCACAGGCTGCCCTCCCCCAGGCTGAGGGTCTGGCGCAGCCGGTCCTCGATGATCGGCCCCATGACGATGCCCATCACCAGGGAGACGACGGGCCAGTTCAGCCGCAGCAGCAGGTAGCCGAACAGGCCGGCCGCCAGGGCCACGCCGCAGTCGAACAGCCGGGTGTTGACCGCATAGATGCCGATCAGCGAGACCGCGATCACGCAGACCGCAAGCACCACCGGCGGGACCTTCACGATCATCGCGAAGGGCCGCAGCCAGACCGCCAGGACGGCGAAGGCGACCAGGTTGATCAGCAGCATCGACCAGTAGAGGGTGGAGATCAGCGCCGGCTCCTTCACCAGCAGCAGCGGCCCGGGATAGATCCCGTTCAGGGTGAAGACCCCCAGCAGCACGGCGCTCAGCGCCTCCCCCGGGATGCCCAGGGTGAGGAGCGGGATCAGCGCGCCGGCGGGCACCGCGTTGTTCGCCGCCTCCGCCGCCACGCAGCCCTCCGGCGTGCCGGTGCCGAACAGTTCGGGCTTCCGGGACCGGCGCTTCGCCACGTCGTAGGCGACGAAGGAGGCAAGCACCGAGCCCGGCCCCGGCAGCAGGCCGATGAAGGTGCCGATCACCCCGGAGCGCAGCAGGGTCTTCCAGTAGCGCAGGGTCCCGGCGATCTTCGAGAAGTCGAGGCTGTTGCGGCTCAGCTTCAGCCGGTCGGTCTTCAGGATCCCCTGCTCCAGCAGCAGCAGCGACTGGCCGATGCCGAACAGGCCCAGCACCAGGGCGACCAGGTCCAGCCCGTTCTGCATGTCCCAGAAGCCGAAGGTGTAGCGCGGGCTGAGGGTCGGGCCGTCGATGCCGACGGTGGAGAGCCAGAGGCCGATCCCGAGCAGCAGCAGGCCGCGGCCCAGCTGGTTGCGGAACGCCACCACCACGAGCAGCGCGCCGAGCACGGCGGCGGCGAGGTATTCCGGCGGGCCGAAGCTGGCAGCGATGCCGGACAGCAGCGGCGCCAGCAGCACCAGGATCACGATGCTGATCAGCCCGCCGCCAAGCGAGCCGACCAGGGCGGCCGACAGCGCGGTCTGCGCCTCGCCGCGCTCGGTCAGCGGGAAGCCGTCGAAGCTGGTCACGATGGACGAGGGCACACCGGGCGTGCGCAGCAGGATCGCCGGAACCGCGCCGCCGAAATAGCCGCCGCAGAACACGCCCAGCAGCAGCGACAGGGCGACGGAAGCTTCCAGCGAGAAGGTGAAGGGCAGCAGCACCACCATGCCGACCATCGGCCCCAGGCCGGGCAGCACGCCGACCACCAGCCCGACGACCGTGCCGATCACCAGGGCGACGATATTGTCGAAGGCGAAGGCGGCGGCAAAGCCGTCGAACAGGAATTCCATGCCCTCAGAGCCTCAGCCAGTCGCCGAGGAGCGGCGTCGGGAACCAGATGTCCAGGAAGGTGCGGAACGCCAGATGGACCAGCAGCGCCAGGACCAGCGCGACGGCCGGCGCAGCCAGCGGCCGGCGCCAGCCGGCCGCCCAGAGCCCGCCCAGCAGGGCCAGGAACACGGCCACCTGCAGCCCCAGCGCGAGGATCAGCACCGGGAAGGCGCACATCACCGCGAACAGGCCGGCGGCGGCCCGCGGGAAGCCGCGGCCATCGACCTGCCAATCGCCCGGCGCCGTCGCCCGGCGCAGCAGCCGCCAGCCGGCCGGCGCCGCACCGGCGGCCGCCAATGCCAGCGCGATCAGCGGGAAGATCAGCGGGCCCTTGTAGAACGGGTCCGGCCCGGACTGGTCGACCAGCCAGGGCGAGGCCGCGAGCAGGGCCAGCGCCGCCAGGCCGAGCAGGGCGGCCACGAGGTCATGGGCCGCCCCCGCCCCTGACCCCGCCGCCAGCGCCGGCATCGGGGGCGGTTCGGCGGCGGGCGGCACCGCCCCGCTGTCGCTCACGAACCGATCCGCCGGACCGCCGGCCGGCCTATTTCGTGATGCCGAGATCCTTCATCACGGCGCCGAACTCGGCCAGTTCCCGGTCCATCCGCTTGCGTGCCTCGTCCGGGCCGGTGGGATGCGCCACCACGCCGACATTGGCGATCACCTCCTGCACCTTGGGATCCTCCATCGCGGAGAAAAAGGCGGCGGAGAGCCTGTCGACGATGGCCTTGTCGGTGGCCTTCGGCACGAAGGCGCCGAACCAGATGGAATAGGCATCGCCGAAGCCCTGCTCCTCGACGGTCGGCACGTCGGGATATTTCGGCAGGCGGCCGGGCAGCATGGCGGCGAGGATCTTCATCTGGCCGGATTCGACATAGTCGGTGAGGCCGGGCGTGGAGAAGGTGATGACATCGGCGTCGCCCTGCACCACCAGGATCGGGTTCAGCTTCTGGTAGGCGGTCTCCTTCCACGCGAAGCCGCCCTGCTGCGCCACCTTCATGGCGATCAGGGTGGGCACCGCGCCCAGGCCCCAATGCGCCAGGCGCAGGTCGTTCGCCTTGCCGTACGCGGCCAGCTCCTCGAGGTTGGAATAGGGCGCGTCGCCGCGCGCCGCCAGGGTGAAGGGGCTGGACCAGACCAGGCCCAGCGGCTGCAGGTCCTGGTTCTGGTAGGGGGTCTTGCCGCGCAGCACCTGGGTGATCATCGGCCCGATCGAGATCAGCCCGATCGTGTAGCCGTCGGGGCGCGCATTGGCGAGCTCCGCGGCGCCCAGGACGGCGCCGCCGCCCGGCTTGTTCACCACCTTCACCGGCACGCCGAGCTTGTCCGCCATCACCGGCGCGATGGCGCTGGCCACCAGCGTGGAGGGGTCGTTCGGCGCCGGCCAGGGGATCAGGATCTGGATCGGCTTGTCCGGCCATTCGGCCATCGCCGCCCCGGCCATCAGGGTCAGTGCGGCGGCGGCCCCCAGGGCCAGGCGCAACAGGCGTGTCATCATCGTCTCTCTCCCCGTGATGCGGGCCCTTGCGGCCCGTCTTCTGTCGTTCCGTCGTCTTCTGCCGTTTCGCCGGGCCCGCCGCCGGCGCGGTTCGCCATGAAGGGCTCCAGCCGGTCGAGCAGCCCGAACAGGGTCGCCGCCTCCGCCGGGGTCAGCGCCGCCAGCACCCGCTGGTTGCGCTCCAGGGCGCGCGGCAGCACCGCGTCGTGCAGCCGCCGCCCGGCAGGGGTGGGCAGCAGCCGATGTGTCCGCGCATCCTGCGCATCGGCACGGGCCTCCAGCAGGTCCCGGGAGGCCAGCGCCTTCACCAGGCGGCTGAGCTGTCCCTTGTCCAGCAGCAGCGCCTGCGACACCGTGCCGAAGCGCACCGGCGCCATCGCCGTGACGACACCCAGCACCCGCCATTCCTGCAGCCGCAGGCCGAACTCCCGCCGGAGCCAGCCATGCCCCAGCCGGTCGCCGGCGGCCGCCAGCATGGCAAGGCGGAAGGTCAGCAGCTCCCGTATGTCGTCGACTGCCGGATGACGGGCCCTGTCGACGCGGATCCCCATGCGCTTGCCGTTCGTTGTCAAAATCAACGATATCGTCCCGCGATGCGATCGCTGTGTCAACGCCGGCCGCGGTTCCCGCTATGCTGGCGCAAACGACCGAAGCCGCCCCGGGGAGGAACCAATGGCCCGCCAGTTCATCGACCTGTCGATCCCGATCTGCACCGACATCGTCTCCGACCCGGAGATCCTGAAGCCGCAGATCGAGTACATGACCCATGGCGAGACCTTTCCCCAGATGGCGCCGTTCTTTCCCGGCCTGCAGCAGGCCGACCTGCCGGACGGCGAGGCCTGGGCGGTGGAGCGGCTGACCCTGTCGACCCACAACGGCACCCACATGGACGCGCCCTGGCACTACCATTCCACGACCGATGGCGGGCAGCGCCGCGCGCCCAGCATCGACGAGGCGCCGCTGGACCTGTTCATGCAGCCCGGCGTGAAGCTCGATTTCCGGCATTTCGGCAACGGCTATGTCGCCACCGCGGCGGATGTCGAGGCGGAGCTGGCGCGCATCGGCCATGACCTGCAGCCGAAGGAGATCGTGCTGGTCAACACCGCCGCGGGCGCGGCCTATGGCGATCCGGACCGCGACTTCGTCAATACCGGCTGCGGCATGGGGGCAGAGGCGACCCTCTACCTGACCGGGCGCGGCGTGCAGGTGGTCGGCACCGACGCCTGGTCCTGGGACGCGCCGTTCTCTTTCACCGCGCAGCGCTTCGCGGAGACGAAGGACCCCTCGATCATCTGGGAGGGGCACAAGGCGGGGCGGATCCGGCCCTACTACCAGATCGAGAAGCTGCACGCCCTGGAACAGTTGCCGGCGGACGGCTTCACCTTCTGCTGCTTCCCCACCAAGATCAAAGGCGCCTCGGCCGGCTGGATCCGCGCGGTGGCGATCCTGGAGAACTGAGGCTCAGGCGGCAGGTCGCAGCGCCGGTCCCGCAGCTGCGGGCCGCGCCCATGCCGTGCATGAGTCGCGGGCGGCGGCGGCGCTGGCGCCGGCCGGCCCCACGGCGCTCGCCCCCACCCTGGAGCGGCTGGCCCGCCTGCCCGCGCCCCTGCCCGTCGCCGGCTGACCGGCGGGGCAAGCAGGGCAGGACGGCAATTCGGGTGCTGGCCCGGACCGCCAGGACCGCTACACTCCCGGTTGCACGCAACGAGAAATCCTTGGGAGGAAACAATGTCGACACGCATGCGGTTCGGAATCTTCCTGGCGCCGTTCCACAAGCCGGGGATCAATCCGACCCTGGCCCTGCAGAACGACCTGGAACTGGTGCAGTGGCTGGACCGCTGCGGCTATGACGAGGCCTGGATCGGCGAGCATCACTCCGCCGGGTCGGAGATCATCGCCTCGCCCGAGATCTTCATCGCCGCCGCCGCGGAGCGCACCCGCCATATCCGCCTGGGCACCGGCGTGGTCAGCCTCAGCTACCACAACCCGCTCTGGGTGGCGGAGCGCATCGTCATGCTGGACCACCTGACCCGCGGCCGGGTGATGATGGGGGTCGGGCCCGGCGCGCTGCCGACCGACGGCAAGATGATCGGCCTGTCGCAGTCGCAGACCCGCGACCTGCTGGAGCAGAGCCTGGGCATCATCATGCAGCTGCTGACCAGCGACGAACCGGTGACCTTCAAGAACGATCGCTGGGACCTGCAGGAGGCGCGCCTGCACCTGAAGCCCTATTCCAACCCGCTGTTCGACATCTGCACCGCCGCCGTCGCCTCGCCTGCCGGGCCGCGGCTGGGCGGCCGCCACGGGGTCGGCCTCCTGTCGATCGGCGCCACCACCGCGGCCGGGTTCGACGCCCTGGCGCTGCACTGGGACGTGATGGAGGCGGAGGCCAAGGCCCATGGCAAGACGGTGGACCGGTCGAAATGGCGGCTGGTCGGCCTGGTGCATTGCGCCGAGACCATGGAGCAGGCGCGCAGGGACGTCGCCTACGGCATGGAGCAGTGGTTCCACTACTTCCAGGCCGTCGCCGCCTTTCCCCAGATGGCGGTCCCCGGCGACAATCTCGACGAGATGATCGCCTTCGTGAACGAGTCCGGCTTCGGCGCGATCGGCACGCCGGACATGGTCACCGCCCAGATCGAACGGCTGCAGGCGCAGTCCAACGGCGGCTTCGGCGCCTACCTGCTGCTGGCGCATAACTGGGCCAACCCGGAGGCGACGCACAAGAGCTACGAGCTGATCGCCCGCGACGTGATGCCCCGCTTCCAGGGCCATCACCTGCCGACCATGGATTCCGCCGCCCGCGCGGAGAAGCTGCGCCCGGAACTGGCGGAGGTCCATGCCAAGGCGGTGGAGGATATGGGCACGAAGTACCAGGCCGAGGTCGCCGCCCGCGGCTGAGGCGGGTCACCCGCCCCCCCATGGATCGTCATCCCGGGCTTGACCCGGGATCCATTCCGCCAGCCCAGCGGCAAGGCGAACGGAATGGATCCCAGGGTCAGGCCCTGGGATGACGGTTCTTGCGGCGCTCGCGGGCGCCGCCACCGGCGCTCAGCCCGCCTCGTCGGCCTCGCCCAGATAGGCCGCCACCACCTGGGGGTCGGAGAGCACGGCGGCGACCGGGCCTTCGGCGATCTTCGCGCCGGAGTTCATCACCACGCAGCGGTCGCAGAGGCTGCGGATCGCATGCATCACATGCTCCACCAGGACGATGGTGCGGCCCTCTTCGCGCAGGGCGGCGATCAGGGCGATGCCGGTCTGCAGCTCGGTCGGGTTCAGCCCCGCCAGCCATTCGTCGAGCAGCAGGAGCTGCGGGTCGCCGGCCAGCGCGCGGGCCAGCTCCAACCGCTTCTGGTCGATATAGGTCAGCTGCTCCGGCGCCTCGCCGCCGCGGCCCGCCAGGCCGACCCGTTCCAGCAGCCCGGCGGCCTCCCGCACCAGGGCCGGGCCCCAGGCACGGCGATGGCCGAACACGCCGCCGGCCATCACGTTCTCCTGCACGGTCAGGCCGGGCAGGATGCGCACCAGCTGGAAGGTGCGGCCGATCCCGGCCTGCGCGATCCGGTCCGGGCGCAGGCCGCCGATCGCCCGGCCGCGCAGCCGGATCGCGCCGGCGCTGGGCTTCAGCGCGCCGGAGATCAGGTTGATCATCGTGGTCTTGCCGGAACCGTTGGGGCCGATCAGCCCCAGCACCTCGTGCGCGGCGACCCGGAAGCGCATGTCGTTCACGGCGGTCAGCCCGCCGAACCGCTTGGTCGCGCCCTCGACCTCCAGGATCGCCGTCATGCGCCGCCCGCCCCGCGCGCCGGCGCGGCCGGCCGCCGCAACCGGGCGGCCAGGCCCAGCACGCCGCGCGGCAGCAGGTAGACGACGCCGAGGAAGGCAATGCCCAGCAGCAGGCTGGTCTGGTTCGGGAAGCGGGCGGAGATCACGTCCCACAGGAGGGTGAAGGGGATCACGCCGAGCAGCGGCCCCCAGAGCCGGCCGGTGCCGCCCAGCAGCGCCATGATCACCACCAGGAAGGAGATCATCGGGTTGAAAGCCGAGGGCGGCTCGATATAGGCGAAGCGCGGCGCCATGATCGCGCCCACCAGGCCGATGAAGGCGCCGGAGATGGTGAACAGGATCACCTTCGCCCGCGCGGTGTCGATGCCGACATGGGCGGCCACCAGCTCGTCATTGCCGATGATCCGCATGGCGAAGCCCAGGCGCGAGCGGTTGACCAGCCAGCCGGTCAGGTAGGCCAGGGCGGCCACCGCCAGCAGCATCCAGTACAGATGCGCCTCGGTCAGGTCGGTGAAGACATAGAGCCCGACCCCGGTGGTGAAGTTGGTCTGGTACCAGGTGACCACCTGGCGCACCAGTTCCGCGAGGCCCAGGGTGAAGATCACGAAATACATCCCCGACAGGCGCAGGGTGGCCAGGCCGACCAGGGCCGCCAGCGCCGCGCCGAGTCCGGCGGCGATCGCCAGCAGGACGGGGAAGGGCAGGATGTCGATGCCCATGCCGACGCTGTAGGTGCCCAGCCCGAAGAACGCCGCGGTGGCCAGCGAGACATAATGGGTCGGGCCGGAGAACAGGGTCCAGGCGGTGCAGAGGGCGGCATACATCGCCAGGTTCACCCCCAGCGACAGCCAGTAGCCGGTGTCGAGCAGCGGCAGGCCGGCGGCGGCCGCGAACAGCAGCAGCGCGATCCCGCCGATGCGCCGTTCGGCAGGGGTGACGGCGATGCGCGCCGGCGATGCGGCATCGACAGCCGCGGTCATGCCCGTCCCCCCACGCCCCGTCGCCCCCCAACCGCGTCATCCCAGGGCCTGATCCTGGGATCCATTCCGCAAGCGGTGAAGCGCCTCGGGGCCGGCGGAATGGATCCTCGGGTCAAGCCCGAGGATGACGAAAAAAGAGGGCCCGAGGATGAGGAGAAAGCAACCGCCGTCACGACGCCGGCCGCCCGAACAGGCCCTGCGGGCGGAACAGCAGGGTCAGGATGAACAGGCCATAGGTCGCCGCCAGGGTCAGGCCGGGATCGACCAGGCTGGCGACCGCGGTCTCCGCCAGGCCCAGGATCAGCGCCGCCAGCACCGCGCCGCGGATATCGCCGACCCCGCCCATGACGACGATGATCAGCGCCTTCATGGTGAAGACCACGCCCATCGAGGCGTTGAAGGTGTAGAAGGTCGACAGGAGGGTGCCGCCGGCCGCGGTCACCGCGCCGCCCAGCGCGAAGGCGAAGGCGGCGAAGCGCGGCACGTCGATCGCCACCAGCAGCGCCGCCTCCGGTGCCACGGCGACCGCGCGGAGCGCGGTGCCGCCGCGGGTGCGGTTGAGAAACAGGAACAGCAGGCCGGCGATCACGACCGCCGCGGCGAAGGCCACGACCCGGTTCAGGCCATAGGGATTGCCCAGGATCCGGAACGGCTCCGCCAGGAAGCTGTAGGTGAAATATTCGCCGCCGAAGCCCAGCAGCATCAGCCCCTGCAGCAGGAACAGGAGGCCGAAGGTCGCCAGGATGGCATCCACTTCCAGCGCGCCGCGGCTTTTCGCGCGGGCCACCAGTGGCGCCAGCAGCACGCGGTAGATCGCCCAGTTCAGCGCGAAGGCCGCCGGCGCGATGACCAGCAGCCCCACCAGCGGGCTGACCTGGAAGGTGACGAACAGCCAGAACGCGGCGAAGCAGGCGGCGACCAGGGTCTCGCCATTGGCGAGGTTCATGATCCGCGCCACGCCATATTGCAGGGTCAGGCCGATCGCGATCAGCGCGTAGGTGCCGCTGAGCAGGATGCCGGTGACGACGATGTCCACGGGTGAGGGGGCCCTCCGGTAGAAGTCGTCGCCCGCGGGCCGGGCCCGCGGGCGACGATCGGTGCGGGACGCTACTTCCAGCCTTCCTTCGCGACGGGTGCCACCTCGCCCGGCAGGCCAGTGGAGGCGACGCCGTGGAACACCCCGTCCTGCCACTGGCCGACGGTCCAGAACTTGCGGTTCACATTGCCGTCGAAGGTCACCTCGCCCATCACGGTGTCGAAGCTGGCGTTCTTCAGCTGCTCCATCACCTTGGCCCGGTCCAGGGTGCCGGCGCGCTCAACGGCCTGCTCCAGCATCTGCAGGCTGGCATACATCACCGGGCTGGCCCAATAGTCGGCATCCTTGCCGGTCACCTCCTTGTGGCGGGCGCGATAGGCCTTCATCTCGTCGGTGCCGGCATTGACGCCGCCGGCGCCCAGGATGCCCTGGGCCGCCGCGCCGAACTTGCCGGCAAAGGCGGGGAAGGCGGTGGCCACGCCGACATAGAAGGCCTTCGGGCTGAAGTCGGAGATCCGCGCCTGCTCGGTCAGCGCGAAAGTGTCCGGCGGATAGGAAAAGGCGACGAAGGCGTCGGGCGCGGCGGCCTTGGCACCGTTGATCACCGGCGCCAGGTCCTGCGTGCCCAGCGGGTAGGAGGAGTCGTAGACGATCTCGAAGTTCTGCGCCTTCAGCGCCTCGCGGCCGGCATTGGCCAGCTCGATGCCGAAGGCGTCGGCGACATTGACCAGGGCCACCTTGCTGCCGATCGTGCCGGCATCGCGCAGCCTGGCCAGCACGTCGGCGACTGAGGCGGCAAAGGCGGTGGAGGTGCCCAGGGTCCAGAAGCTGTTCGGCCAGCGGCCGGCGAACTCGTCCGCCTTGTCGGTGACGGCGGTGACCGCGATCTGCGGATAGCCGTAGCGCGCGAAGAGCGGCGCGGTGGCCAGGTTGATGCCGGTGCCGTAGGGCGCGACGATGAAATCGGCCTCGTCCACGGTGGCCAGGCGCTGGACGTTCTTCACCGCCTCCTCGTTGGAGGTGCGATCGTCATACTCGATCAGCTCGACCGGGATCCGCTTGTCGCCGACCTTCAGCCCGCCCTTCGCGTTCACGTCATGCACCCAGAGCTGGATGTTCGGCCAGTGGGTGACCGCGGTGCCGCCGGCCAGGGGGCCGGTCTTCGCCGCCGAGGCGCCGATCTTCACCTTGTCCTGCGCCAGGGCCGGCGCCCAGGGCGACGCCGCCAGGCCCGCCATGCCGGCCGCAAGCAGCGCGGCCCCCAGCAGCCTTCCGTGCAATCCCAGCCTTTCGTGCAATCCGATTGTCATGGTCCATCCTCCCGGTTGTGCGGCGCGGCGGCTTCCGCCGCGCCGTCTGTCGACACCCGCGCGGGGTGTCAGATATCGTCCCAGGCCGCGCCGGCGCCTGCCGCCGGCAACGGCAGGGTGAGCCAGCGCAGCTCGGTGAATTCCTCGATCCCCGCCTCGCCGCCGAAGCGGCCGGCGCCGGAGCCCTTCATGCCGCCGAACGGCGCGACGGCCTGGTCCTGCACCGTGGCGCCGTTGATATGGCAGATCCCGGTCTCCAGCTGCCGCGCCACCGCCAGGCCGCGCGCCGCATCGCCGGTGAAGACCGCGGCGACCAGGCCATAATCCCCGTCATTGGCGAGCGCGATCGCCTCCGCCTCGTCGGCGGCGCGCTGCACGTAGAGCAGCGGGCCGAACACCTCCTCGTCATGCAGCCGCATCGACGGGTCGACCTGGTCCAGGATCACCGGCCCCGCTTCCGGGTCGCCGCCCGGCGCCGCCGACCAGACCAGCACCGCGCCACGCGCCAGGGCATCCTCCACCAGGCCGCGCAGGCGGCGCGCCGCCTCGCCCGCGATGGCGGCGTCGCACCAGCCGGGCCGTGCCGCCAGCACCGGCGCGCGCGCGGCCAGCCGCGCCACCGCCGCATCGGCGATGCGGGCATCGACGATCAGCCGTTCGGTCGACATGCAGATCTGGCCGCCGTTCAGGAAGGCGCCCTGCAGGGCCGCGTCCACCGCCCGGTCCAGGTCGCAATCGGCAAGCATCAGCAGGGCGGACTTCGCGCTGAGCTCCAGCAGGCAGCGCTTCAGCTGCCGCCCGCAGGCCTCCGCCACCTGGCGGCCGACCCGGCTGGAGCCGGTGAAGTTCACCCGCCGCACCTCGGCGCGGGCGATCAGACGCTCCACCGCCGCGCCGGAGGCCTCCGGCGCGGTGACCAGCACCTGCAGCGCATCGCCGATCCCGGCCTCCGCCAGGATCGCCCCAAGCTCGCCATGCACCCGCGGGCAGAGGTCGCTGGCCTTCAGGATCACGGTATTGCCGCAGGCCAGCGGCAGCGCTATGGCGCGCACGCCCAGCGCCACCGGCGCGTTCCAGGGCGCGATCGCCAGCACCACCCCGGCGGGCTGGCGCAGGCAGAAGGACATCGCCCCGTCCGGCCCCGACGGCAGGACCCGGCCCTCCACCCGGCTGGCCAGGGCGGCGGCTTCCTCCAGCATCTCGACCCCCAGGTCGACATTCAGCTCGGCGAAGCTGCGGGCGATGCCGGTCTCCGCCTGCATGAGGTCCACCAGCCCGGCACGGCGTGCGGCCAGCAGCCCGGCGGCCCGGTTCAGCACGGCGCGCCGGTCGCGAAACGGACGGCCCGACCAGCCGGCAAACGCCCGCGCCGCCCGATCGGCCGCCCCGTCGACCGCCCCGGCGACCGCTCCGTCGACCGCCCCGGCCATCCTCGCCTCGGCCCGCATTCTCCGGCTGCCCTGCGGCACGCCTGCCTCCCACCCTGGTGGCGGCCCTGCGCGCAGGGCCGGGCGCGCTTGTCGCGCGTCTCTGGCTTCGATGGTATCGGGCATCTGCGGCAATGACATGTACGGTTTCACCTCATTCATGTACGAATCGACCATGACCGAGGACAGAGGCGCGCTGCAGCCCCCGACCGACCGCCCCGCGCCGCGGCGCGCGGTGGCGGAGCGCATCCAGGGCGGCCTGCACGGCAGCCGCTGGCGCGCCCACCTGCCCGGCGGCGGCACCGGCCGCCCGCCGCGGCTCGCGCTGCTGGTCGGCGCCGGGACGGTGGCGCTGCGCCATGCGCCGGACGCCCCGCGGCTGCAGGTCGCCGCGCCGGCGCTGCTGTGGTGCGACTGGCCGGCCGAAGCGGTGCTGGCAGTGGCGCCGGGCGCGCGGGCGCAGGCGCTGACCATGGCGGAGGAACTGCTGTCCGAGGCGGTCGGCCTGACCCACGACACCGACCATCTGCGCGCCCTGTTGCGCACCGGCGGGCCGCTGGCCCTGCCGCTGGACGAGGAGCGGCAGGCCGACCTGGCGCAGCGCATGGCGGCCATCGAGGCGGAGCTGCGCCGCCGCGGCGACGGCTTCCATACCGCGCTGTCGGCGCATCTGGTGCTGCTGGCGGTGGCGCTCTGGCGGCAGCTGGGTGCCGAGGGGCTGATCCGTCCCGGCGCCGGCGGCCAGCATGCCCTGCTGGAACGCTTCCGCCGCCTGCTTGAGCTGCATTTCCGCGAGCGCTGGGGACCCGGCGCCTATGCCGCGGCGCTGGACCTGCCGCTGCGCCGGCTGAACCGGATCTGCGGCCGGCATCTGGGGCGCAGCCCGTTCCGGCTGATCAACGAGCGCAGCTTGCGCGAGGCACAGCTGCGGCTGGAGCGGTCGGCCATGACGGTGGCGCAGATCGCCGACGAGCTGGGCTTCGTCGATCCGCCGCATTTCAGCCGCTTCTTCAAGGCGCAGACCGGCCAGGCGCCGCATCCCTGGCGCGCCCGCGCCCGCCGGCGGGAGGCCGGCGGCGCGCCGGCCGGCGGGTTCTCCGACTGGCCATAGCAAAACGGGACAACCGCCGCCGCGGCTCTTGCAGAACGCAAGACGGCCGGCCGAACTGCCTCAAACTGCGAACCTTACTGGAAGGTGAATCCCGGTTTTCCGCCGTTTCCCGGCGCATCCTGCGAACCGCCCGCAACGGCACGGGCGTTGCGACCCCTCGGGTTGAACGGCGGCGCCGATGCCCGGCCCGCCCCAATCGGACACAGGAAGCGGCAGACATGCCATCCGCCAACGACAATGGCAGCTCCGGGACATCCCCGCTGGTCCCGGTCCTTCTGGCCGCCGGCTGCGGCGTCGATCCGGGCCGCCCGGTCGCCCGGGCGGCGAACCGCAAGCTGAGCCGGGATCCCGACAGGGATGACATCCAGCACATGGTCCTGCGGCTGCTCGCCGGCCGCGACGGCTTCGCCGCGCCCATCGTGGTGACCGGGCCCGGCGGCGGCGGCCCCATGGCGGACCGCCTCCTGGCGGCGGGGATCGCCGACGGCGCCATTGTCGAAATGCCCGCCCCCGTCGACGGCACGGGGTCGCATGGCACCGCCGCTGCGGTCGCGGCCGCCGCGCGGGTGGCGGAGGCACGCCATGGTGCCTGCCTGCTGCTGGTGCTGCCCTGCGATATCCTGGCGCGGGAGCTGCTGGCGCTCGAGCGGCCGATCCTGCAGGCCGCGCGCCTGGCTGCGACCGACGGCATCGCCGCCAGCATCGGCATCCGGCCCTGGACGGTCGCGGGCGGCTTCGACCATCTCGTCATGGGCCCGGCGCGCGGCGCCGGCAGCTATGCGCTGTCGGCCCTGGTCGCCGGCGCCGACCTGCAGGACGCCGGGCGCCTGCAGGCCAGCGGCGCCGGCTACTGGAACAGCGGCACCCATGTCCTGCCCTGCGGCCTGCTCCTCTCTGCGCTTGCGCGCCATGCCCCGGCGCTGCTGGGCGGGGTGGACCGCGCCCTGGCTGCAGCAAGCCGGGCCGCAGCGCACCGGGCCGGCGACCGCATCCAGCTGGACGGCGCACCGCTCGCGGGCCTGCCGGCCGTCGCGATCGAGACCGCGATCGCCCCCTGCCTGACCGCCGGCGCCCTGGTGGCGGCCAGCCTGGGCTGGGGCCTGCAGGCCGGGCCGCGCCCCGGCAGCCCGCGGGCGGGCCAGCCCGGCCGCCCCCGCGGCAGCGCCGGCGCCGACCCCGATCGGGGCCGGCCGGCCGCCTGGCGCCCGGAGATCCGCTACACCGCCTATCTCGACCGGCGCTCGGCCTAGACCGGTCCCGCCGGGGGCGCACCGCTGGCTGCGCAGCGGCAGCGGCATGGCAATCCCCCGTCATGGCAATTGGCCCGCCAGCTTGAGCAACAACATGCAGCCCGCGACCAACCAGAAGACGGCGGTGAACAGGCCCCAGAACGCCTGCGACGAAAATACCAGGATGTCGAGAAGCTCAACCTGCCAAGGGAAGCCGTCGATCCCCGCCAGTTCCACCAACCGACCCTCCGCCGACGGGCGGCCCTCGCCGGTCGCCAGCCGCAGCGCGAACCACAGGGCCGCACCTTCCGGGCCGGCGATCAGCCAGGCGCAATAATGCTCCAGCACCAACAGCTCCAGGGGCATCGCCGCCTCCCGCAGGGCCGGCCCCCGCGGGACCGGTGCGGCAGAGATGGACGCCCCGCCTGACAGATGCGGTCGGGCCATGCGGCCGCATGCCGGACCGCCCATGGACCTTGCCGGCGAAGCATCCGAGACTCCGCCCCGGGCTGAGATTGCGCGAACGGACGACGGGGGATCGGCATGCGGCAGGACCAGGCGCTTCAGGTGCTGCGGCTGGCGCTCGCCCTGCGCGGCTCCACCACCGGGCTGACCCTGGCCGACATGCAGGACCTGCTGGGGGTGACCGAGCGCACCGCGCACCGCCTGCGCAACGCGGTGGCGGAGCTGTTCCCCGACCTGGACATGCGCCAGGGCGACGACCAGCGGAGATACTGGTTCCTGCCGCCGGGCCATGTGGAGCGGCTGGTCGGCTTCACCGCCGAGGAGCTGGCCGGGCTGGACACCAGCTGCCGGATCCTCGCCGCCGCCGGCCATGACGATGCCGCGGGGCGGCTGGCGGCGCTGGGCGAGAAGCTGCGCGCCCTGCTGCCGCCGGCCACCGGGCGCCGGCTGGAGCCCGATGTCGAGGCACTGCTGGAGGCGGAGAGCTTCGCGATCCGCCCCGGCCCCCGCCCGCGGCGCCGGCCGGAGGTGATGGCCGCGCTGCGCCAGGCGATCAAGGCCGGCTGCTGCATCGCCATCCGCTACCGCCATCGCGGCCGCCGCGGCGGCAACGACCCGCAAGGGGTGGAGGTGGTGCTGCAGCCCTATGGCCTGCTGCTCGGCAGCCGCCACTACCTGGTGGCGCACCGGCCGCCGGCCGGCGGCGGCGACAGCCCCGGCGGCGACCCCTTCCGCAACGGCCCGTTCCTGCGCATGTACAGCCTGCCGGAGGTGGAGGCCGTGACCGTGCTGGAGGATCGCCCCTTCGCGCGGGACCCGGAGGTCAGCCTGCAGGCCTTTGCCGGGCGTGCCTTCGGCATCTTCCAGGAGGAACCGCGCGAGGTGGTCTGGCGCTTCACCGGCCCCGCCGTGCGCGACGCCCGCGCCTTCCTGTTCCATCCCAGCCAGCAGGTGGCGGAGCAGGACGATGGCAGCCTGGAGGTCCGCTTCACCGCCGGGGGCCTGCGCGAGATGGTCTGGCACCTGTTCACCTGGGGCCGCCATGTCGAGGTGCTGCAGCCGCCCGAGCTGCGCGCCCTCTACGAGAAAAGCCTCGCCGAAGGCGGCGCCCCGCCGCTGCTGGATGAGGACGACCGCCAGCCCGACCTGTTCGCGTGACGACAGGCGCGCCCGCGCACGCATCGCCAGCCCGCTACGACCTCGCCCCGGGAACCCGCCGCGCCGCCCCACCCCGGGTCATCCCGGCCCCCGAGCCGGGATCGTGACGAACCGGCCCCGCCGCCCGGGTCCGGCGCCACCCGACCGCCTCTGTCACCCCGCCATGTTCCGCTGCGCTTGCGGACATCAACCAGGGGGGACAGACCCATGCCGACGACCGACAAGCGCAGCACCGCCAAGATCGCCGCCACCCGCCTCGCGGCCACCGCCCTGCTCGCGGCAACGCTCGCGGCCTGCGCCGGCCGCGACCCGCGCCACATCCCGGTGGTGGAGCCCAACGACACGGCGATGAACTGCCAGGCGCTGAGCGCCCTGATCGCCTCCAACAACTATCGCATCGAAAGCCTCTATGCCGAGCATGAGCGCGCCAGCGACAGCAATGTCGCGATCGGCGTGGTCGGCGCCCTGCTGTTCTGGCCGGCCCTGTTCGCGCTCGACACCTCCGACGCCGAACGGGTCGAGGCACAGGCCCTCAGCGACCGCAACCGCTATCTCGCCAGCGTCGGCCACGACAAGAACTGCCAGGGCACGGCGGAGCCGGTGGAGGTGAAGTTCGAGACGCCGGAGCCGGCGGAGGCGAAGCTGGAGGCGGGGGACACGGGGCGGCCGCGGTGATGGGCGGCCGCGCAGTCAGCGAAATGCACGAGAGCCAAGGCGCCGAACCTGAAGCTCGCTACGGCGAACCGCACCTGATTCGTCCACCGACCTCTACCAGGGTCGTTGCGCAATAACCGGGGAAAGAACATCCCTCACCCGCCGCAAACCGGGTCCGCGATCCAGCCTTCCAGCGCATCCGCCCCCGGCGGCATCCCCCAGCCGCGGTCGCGTCGCCCCCACGACCAGGCGGCCTGGACCGCGCAGAGCAGCGCATCCAGGCTGTCGCCGCCGGCATCGTCCTGCATCGCCGCCGCCAGGTCGGGCGGCAAGGCGACGGTGAGACCGTAGGCCGCGGCAAGGGGGTCGCCCTGCGCGGCGGCGAGGATGTCGGCGCGGGCGGCGGCGAGCGCCGGGGTCTGCTTCTTCCGGTCCTCCGACTTGTAGCTGCGGCGGCCGATCAGGCGGCGGGCCAGCACGCCGGGATAGGCCTCCACGCAGATCCGGTCCGGATCGCCCGCCTGCAGGCCGGGGATGGTCACGCCGGCGGCGCGCAGGCGCGGCGCGCCCTCGAAGAACATCAGGGCGACGGGCACGCCGTAGAGCTTCTGCGGGCTGATCGCGCCGGTGGCCCGGTCCATGGCGCGGCGATGTTCCCGGTCGCCCTTCGGCCGGTCGCGGCGATAATCCTCCAGGGCCAGGCGGAAGGCGGCGCGGTCCAGGCCGGCGACATGAGCCACATAGCCGGCCCAGTCGCCGGGCCAGCCGATCGTCTCGATGAAGCGGCGGGACTGGCCGAAGGGGAAGTCCAGACCCGTGACGCACGGGCCGGGCGCGGCGAGCGCCGCCTCCAGTCCGGCGAAGTCCGTCCAGTGGTCGAGCGACCCGACCTCCAGCACCGTTCGGCTGCCGGCCATCCCGGATGCCGTCGCCGTCACGCAGGTCAGCGGCTTGCGGCGGCCAGGGCGAGAGGTGAAGTCGATGCCTCGGACCTGCATTCCATTCCCCTCCGACCGGACCTGCGCCGGCGCCGCCTCTTTGCTATTCTGGGCGGCTGGCCCCGGATCCCTGCACACCGGACCCCTGCAGCCGGGCCACCGGTCGCAGATGACCGCAACCGGAGATCTGTCATGCACCACAAGCGCAGCAAACCGAAGACCCAGAGCAAGGCGAAGCGGTCGATCTTCCGGGGCAGCCGCACCGGCGAGGCCCCCGGCCATTTCATCCGGCTGTACGCTACCCGGCCCGCCCGCCGGAGGACAAAGCGGGCGCTCCAGGCCGCGGACGACCACGACGCGCTGGTGCTGCCACCCGGCAATCGCCGGCCGCATCCCTGGTTCTGGTGACCGGCCCTCTCATCCCCGCTCCTCCACCGCGCCCTTCTTCAGGGTCAGCACGGCGGCGAGCGAGATCGCGGCGCATGCGGTCAGGTACCAGGCGGGGCTGAGATCGGCGCCGGTGCGCACGATCAGCCAGGCGGCGACCATCGGCGCGGTGCCGCCGAACAGGGCCAGCGGCAGGTTGTAGGAGACCGAGATCGCGCTGCAACGCACCCGGTGCGGGAACAGGGCGCACATCGTCGCCGGGATCGGGCCGACGAAGATCCCGAACAGGAAGGCGAAGCCGAGCTGGCCGGCCAGGCTGAGCCCCGGATCGGGATGGTGGATCACCCAGAACAGCGGCCAGATCCCGAGCAGCAGCGCCAGCGCCCCGGCGACCAGCAGCGGCCGGCGCCCCACCCGGTCGGAGAGCCAGGCGAAGAGCGGCACCGCGACCGCAAGCAAAGCAAGGCTGGCGGTGTTGATCTCCAGCGCCACATCCTCGCCCTCCCCCACCACCTTCCACAGGTAGGTCGTGAGGTAGACGAACATGATGTAGAACGCCGCGCCCAGGCCCAGGTTGATGCCGACCACCTGGAGCATGGCGCGCCAGTGATCGCGCAACGCCTCCACGATCGGCAGGGGCGGCGGCTCCTCCGCCTCCGCCACCAGCAGGTCCACCCCGCCCGCCATGCCGCGGCGCAGGACCAATGCGAACAGCGCCAGCACCAGGCCGAAGGCGAAGGGCAGGCGCCAGCCCCAGTCGTCGACCTGCGCCACGGTCAACAGCCCGTCCACCACCGCGCCGGTGGCGGAGCCCAGCAGGATCCCGCCGATGGCGGAGGTCAGGGCGATGCTGGTCACCAGGCCGCGGCGCCTTGTAGCAGCGTTCTCGTACAGGAAGGCGATGGAGCCGGTATACTCGCCGCCCACCGACAGGCCCTGCAGCAGCCGCAGGAAGGTCAGCAGGACCGGCGCCGCGAGGCCGATCGCCGCATGGCCGGGCAGCACCGCGATCAGCGCGGTCGGCACCGCCATCAGGCAGACCGACACCGTCAGCGCGGCGCGGCGCCCCAGGCTGTCGCCCAGATGGCCGATCACCAGCCCGCCGATGGGCCGCATCAGGAAGCCGCCGGCAAACACCCCGAAGGTCGCGACCAGGGCGGTCGCCGGGTCGCCGGTCGGAAAGAACTGCGCGGCGATCACCGGCGCGAAATAGCCATAGATCGCGAAGTCGTACCATTCCAGCGCATTGCCGATCGCGCCGGCGACGATCGTGCGCCGGTTGACCGGCCGCGCGGTTGCCCCCGCCTGGCCCTCCTGTCCCGCCACGGCCCTGCCCCCTCCCGATCCGTCCGGCTCCGGAAAGCGTGGCATGGATCGGCGGGTCAGGCCATCAGCAGAGCTGGATCGCCTTGCAATAGGCTTGCATCTGTCCCTTCACCGCCGCCTCCAGCGCCGCGATCCGCGCCTCATAGGCCTTCGTCAGGCAGGCGGTGCCGGCACCGCAGGCGGCGCGGGCCTTCAGGAAGGCCTGCTGCTCGTCGCGCAGCGCACCGCGCGCGCCCATCATCAGCGGCGCCTGCTCCATCACCCACCACAGGGTCGCCATCCGGCTGTCCAGGTTGCCCAGGGCGGGGTCGGCGCAGATCGCCTTCTCATCGGCGGCGGCTGCCTTCGCACAGTCGAAGCTCTGGGCGGCTGCCGGGGCGGCGAAAGGCAGGGCGAGGGCGAGAAGGGCGGCGAGGACGATCCTGCGGGTCATGGGGCGTTCCTTCGATGGCGGCGGGGCCGGGGGCTGGTGTCCGGTTCTGCAATGGTGCGCCATCCCGGGGGCTGGCGGAATGGATCCCGCATCACGTGCGGGATGACGCGGAAGGTGAGGTTGCCGCGAGATCCAGAAGCACCCGTCGCCCCGGGAAGGAGGGGTTGACGCGAGATCCAATAATATCCGTCGCCCCGGACTCGATCCGGGGACCATGGCACAGGCGGCGATGCAGACGGGTGGCACCATCCAGCCATGGATCCCCGCGCGAGGCCGGGATGACCGGGAGGGCGGCGCGCCGGCCCGGCTTACCCGGTATGGCGCTGGCGGGCGGGGCCGCGGTATTTCACGGTCAGGTCCTCCGGGATCTCGTCGGGCGCGTAGACGCCGAGCAGGATGCCGCGGCGCTGCGAGGCGCCGCGCATCGCCTGCAGCTCGGCCTCCGAGCGGGTGACCCGCTGCGACTGGCGGCGCAGCCATTCGAACAGATGGTCGTAGAGGCGCGCGCGGGTCCCCTCATGGGCGGCGCTGGCGCCCAGGTCGGTCAGCTCGCCGGGATCTTCCTGCAGGTCGAACAGGATGGGGCGGAAGCCGCCCTCGGCATGGACCAGCTTCCAGCGGCCGTCGAACACCATGAACAGCCGGGCATCCGCGCTGGACACCCCCAGGGTGTCGCGCATCGGCGTGACCGAATAGTCGTATTCGCTGATGGCGAAGCGGCGCCAGTCCGCCGGCCGTTCGCCGCGCAGCAGCGGCAGCAGGGAGCGGCCCTCCACCTGGTGGGCGGGGATCTCCGCGCCGGCCATCTCGATGAAGGTGGCGGGGATGTCGATCGCCTCCACCAGCGCGTCGCAGGTCGTGCCGCGGGTGGCGTCGGCGGACCGGCGCGGATCCAGCACGATCATCGGGATCTTCACCGAGGGCTCGTGGAACAGGCCCTTCTCGCCCAGCCAATGGTCGCCCAGGTAATCGCCATGGTCGGCGGTCAGCACGATCGCCGTGTCGGCGGCCGCGCCGCTTTCCTCCAGCCGGTCCAGGATCAGCCCGAGTTGGTCGTCGCATTGCTTGATCAGGCCCATATAGGCGGGGATCACCTTGCGCCGCACCTCCTCGCGCGAGAAGGCGCGGCCGATCCGGTTCTGCATGAAGGCTTCATGCACCGGATGCGGATCCTGGCGCTCGCGGTCGTGCCGGTTGGCCGGCGGCACGTGCTGCCCGCCATACATGGCGTGATAGGGCGCCGGCACGATATAGGGCCAGTGCGGCTTGATATAGCTCAGATGCGCGCACCACGGCCCCTTTGCCTCGGCCATGAAGCGCAAAGCCTCGCGGGTCAGCCAGGGGGTCTCGGAATCCTCTTCCGCGATGTTCGCCGGCCGGTCGGCATTGGCCATGAACCAGCCGGAGGCGATCTCGCCGGCATCCTCGTCCAGGCCGGCATTGGCATAGTCGGCCCAGGGATTCTCCCCGTCATAGCCCTTCGCCCGCAGATAGGCGTTGTACGGGCTGGGATGCCTGTCATAGGCGCCGTCCGGCCCCTCCCCCCACAGGCCGTCGTCGCGGATCCAGGCATCGAAGCCGCATTCCGCCTGGCGCGCGCCGATCACGCTGTCGCGGGTCAGGCCCAGCCGCGCCATGCCCACCGCATCCACCTTCATGTGGGTCTTGCCCAGCAGCCAGCAGTCCATGCCTGCGGCGCGCAGATGGTCGCCCAGGGTGACCTCTCCCACCCGCAGGGGAAAGCCGTTCCAGGCCGCGCCATGGCTGCCGACATAGCGGCCGGTATAGAAGCTCATCCGGCTGGGGCCGCAGATCGGCGACTGGCAATAGGCGTTGGTGAAGCGGACGCCGCGCGCGGCGACCCGGTCGAAATTCGGCGTCTGCAGGTGCGGATGACCGGCGCAGGACAGGTAGTCGAAGCGCAGCTGGTCGTACATGACGAACAGGATGTTCATGGGCGGCGGACTTTCCGTAGGGGGTACTGCTTGCATCGCGACAGGCAAACGGCCCCGGCCCTTCGGGGGGCCGGGGCCGCGCTGCCCGCACTATGGCGCGTGCGGCTCAGTTCGTCATCGCCATCGACCCGTCGGGGATCGCCACGCCGATCTCCTTGTAGTAGCGCTGCGCGCCGGGATGCAGCGCCATGCCGCCGTCGCGCACCGCATAGTCCAGGGTGATCGGCGCGAGCCAGGGCGTGCTGGCCCGCTTCTTCTCCGCGCCTTCCCAGAACGCCCTGGTGATGTCGTAGATGGTGTCCGCGTCCATGTCGGCGCGGGTCGCCACGCCGACGATGGAGCCGAGGGTGACGATATCCTCGTCGTTCACCACGTTGGGGCCATAGATCCCGGCGGGGATGATGTCGGCCATGCGGCCGCGGACCATCGTCGGCTTCTTCTGCGCCTCGGGCTGGGCATCGAACTCGGCCTTCGTCGGGCCCAGCAGGCGCAGTTTGCTGGTCGCCGCCAGCTGCTCGATCTGCGGGAAGGGCGGGATGCCGCCGACGATATAGGCATCGACCTGGCGGTCCTGGAAGGCCTGGAAGGCCGACGACCAGGAGGCCTTGAAGTTCTCGAAATCCTCGCCGACCTTCAGCCCGGTCTGCGCCTCGATCCACTGCTTGGAGGCATTCCACGCGCCGCCGCCCGGCGGCCCGAGGAACACCTTCCTGCCGCGCAGGTCGGCCAGGCTCTCGATCCCGCTATCGGCATAGGTCACCACGTGATAGGCGCCATAGGGGAACCAGAACATCAGGTTCACGTTCTTCGACAGCTCCGGCGCCTTGTCGAGCTTCTTGTACATCGCCGTCTGGTTCTTCATGAAGTCGTAGATCGTCGGCGAGGACATCGCCAGGTCGAGCTTGCCCTCCGCCATCTCCACCTGGTGCTTGGTGGCTGCGCCGGTCGCGTCCACGGTGATGCGGTGCCTGTCCTGCTCGCCGTTCACGATGGTCGCCATCGTCGACATGGTGAGGTAGGCCGAGGATCCCGGCGCGATCGTCGCCATCTTCAGGTCCGCCGCCCGGGCGGGCGTGGCCCCGGGCAATGCCCCGGCCAGGGCGCTGGCCAGGCCTGCGGCAGCGGCCAGGGCCGCAAAGCGGGCCCCGAAGCGCGACGGCATGCGGATCGGTCTCATGATGTCTCCTCCCGTAGTGGTTCGGCGCCCAGCGGCTTCTGCGGCACCTTGCCTCCGGTGCGGCCGTGCAGGGCGGTCAGGATGACGGCCAGGACGATCCCGGCCAGCGAAACGGCGAATGCGGGGTACAGCGCGAGCAGGGCCGCGGCCAGCCGCAGGGCGCTGTCCCACAACGGCAGGCTGCGGCTCTGGAACCGGCCGAGGCCGGTGGCGATCATCCAGGTCGCGGCGGCAAAGACGAGCAGCGCCCAGCCCAGGCCGAAGGCGGTGAAGCCGTCGATCAGCAGGATGTCGGGGCGGTAGATGAACAGGAACGGGATGACGAAGCCGGCGAGCGACAGGCGCAGCGCGGTCATCCCGGTCTCCATCGGCCCGGCGCCGGCGATCGGCGCGGCGGCGAAGGCGGCCAGCGCGACCGGCGGGGTGACCACCGACAGCACGGCGAAGTAGAGCATGAACAGGTGCGCCGCCATGGTGGGCACGCCAAGCCGCTCCAGCGCCGGCCCCATCACGATGGCGACGACCAGGTAGGCCGGCGCCGAGGGCACGCCCATCCCCATCACCAGGCAGCCCAGCATGACCAGCGCCAGCGACAGGAACAGCGAGGCGCCGGAGACCTGCAGGATCCCTTGCGCGAACTGCAGGCCCACGCCGGTCATGTTGATCACGCCGATGACGAAGCCGATCGCGGCGACGATCACCATCAGCTTGGCGGAGGTCCGCCCGGCTTCCACCAGCGCCTCCCACCATTTCCGCGGATGGCGGAAGGCGGGGAACAGGGCCAGGCAGAGGATGATCGCCACGACCAGCGCGGCGCCGCCGGCGAATTGCGGCGTGCGGCCCTGCAGCAGGACGGCGACGATGGTGGCCAGCGGCAGGAAGAAGGCCGCCGAGCGCAGCCAGTCGGCACGGGTGATCGGCTCGACGTCGCGCGCCGCGGGCCGCGCGATGCCCAGGCGCCGCGCCTCGATCGCGACCACCGTGAACAGCGAGGCATAGTACATCGCCGCCGGTATCGTGGCGGCCAGCACGATCTGCAGGTAGGGGATGTTGGTGATGTCGGCCATCAGGAAGGCCACCACCCCCATCACCGGCGGCATGATCTGGCCGCCGGTGGAGGCCGCCGCCTCCACCGCGCCGGCGAAGCGCGGCCTGAAGCCCGCGCGCTTGATGATCGGGATGGTGAAGACGCCGGTGGAGACCACGTTCGCCACCGCCGCACCGGACAGGGTGCCGAACAGGGCGGAGCCGACGATCGCCGCATGGGCCGCGCCGCCGGCGAAGCGCGCGGTCGCGGCGAAGGCGATCTTCAGGAGGATCGCGCCGGCGCCGCTGGCCTGCAGCACCGCGCCGAAGACGATGAACACCAGCACGATGCGGCCGACCACCTCGACCGGGCGGCCATAGACGCCGTCGGTGGAATACCAGAGATTCTCCGCCACCCGCGCCCAGCCCTCGCCCGCGCCCAGCAGGACCCAGGCGGCGGCGGCCAGCATCACCAGCAGCATCGGCAGGCCGAACTCCCGCCAGGTGACATAGCCGATCAGCGCGATCGCGGCCCAGGCGAGCATCAGCTGGCCGCGGCCGATCTCGATGAAGAACTCCTCCTGCTCCAGCATGATGCCGAGCCAGACCCAGCTGAGCCAGGAGAAGAGCGCCGCCAGCGCGACATGCAGGGCCAGCAGGGCGATGCCGCCGCCGGCGCTGCGCAGCAGCGCCACGGCCATGCCGAGCGCGACCACCAGGCCGGAGAACCAGGCATTGTCGAACACGCCGAAGCCGGCCGTGTAGACGGCCAGCAGCGCCAGCGCGACGGCCAGCGCATCCGACAGGATGCCAATCGGACGCATGCACTTCCTCCCTGCCCCCAGCTTGCCTGCAATGCCGCGCAGGCCATACTGCGATCTGCAAGCGTGCCACCAGGTGGCACGCCGGGACCCGGCGCGGCCGGCCGGAGCTGGCGGACCGGGTTGCGATGAAGCGGGGTGCGATGAAACCGGGGCGGCGATGAAGGAAGTGCGCTCGCTGGACCGCGGCCTGGCGCTGATGGAGGTGCTGGCCCGCGACGGCGCCCGCAGCCTGGCCCAGCTGCATGGCGAGACCGGCCTGCCGAAATCGACGATCCGCCGCCTGCTCGCCACCCTGCAGGCGCGGCGCATCGTGCGGCGCAGCCTGTGGGACGGGCAGTACCGCATCAACATCGTCCTGCCGGTGACGACCGGCGATCCGCTGCCGCCGGAGGTGGCGGAGGCGGTGGACATCGTCCTGGCCGTCGCCATGGACCTGACCCGCGCCGTCGGCTGGCCGTCGGACATCCACATCCCGGACGGAATCGCGATGCGGATCGTGGAATCCACGCGCTCGGTCAGCCCGTTCCAGCTCTACCGGGGGGAAGTCAACCGCCGGGTGCCGCTGTTCGCCTCGGCAGCCGGGCTAAGCCATCTGGCCCATCTGCGGCCGGCGCAGGTCGCGGCGCTGGCGCGGCTGAGCGACACCGAGCCCCGCTGGAGCCCCAGGCGCTTCGGCCTGACGCCGGCCGGTCTCGACGCGGAACTGGCGCGGGTGCGGGCCCGCGGCTATGCCACGCGGCTCACCGGCTATGTGGGCGAGGGCGCGCATTCCGACGACCTGCATGCCATTGCGGTCCCGCTCTGGCGCAACGCCGATGCGCGCGGCCGGCCGTGGGGTGCACTGACCCTGCTCTGGCCCCGCGCGCACCGGCCGGTGGCGTCCTTCGCCGCCGAGTTCCTGGCGCCGCTGCAGGCGGCGGCGGCGCGCGCCTCGGCAGAGCTGGCCGGGCCGGGCGCTCCGTAGCGGCGGGGGAGACAGAGGGCATCGCTGCATTGCCTGCGATCGCCATCCGACCGTGCGCCGGGTCCGGGCCGGCTCACACCCAGCGCACGAACAGCCAGACCGTGCCGGGGTCGGCGCCGGGCCGCATCTCCACCAGAACCCTCCACGGCCGGCGCAGGGTGAAGACGAAGCTGAACAGCGCGCTGGCCAGGCGGCCTTCGCTGACGTCGCGGAAGCGGCCGTGAAACCGGTCGGTGAAGGTGCAGGGCGCCACCTCGCTGAAGAAGTTGCGGCCCGTCACCCGGTCGGGCCGCATCTCGGAGAAGCGGGCCTCCGCCGCATTGTAGCGCAGGATCTGGCCGGTCCGGTCGAGCAGGATCGCGCCGAACGGCAGGTCGTCCTCCAGGCCGTCGCCCAGCGCCGCATCGGTGTCGGTCACGGCGCGGCCGCCGAAGCGGAAATAGTCCTTCAGCCCGGCGATCGACGCCACCGGCCGGGTACCGTCCGCGCAAGCCACGCGGTCCTCCGGCAAGGCCAGGAAGACCGTGGTCCCGACACCCTTCTGGCTGTTGACGAACAGGTCGCCGCCATGGCCCTCGACGATCGCCCTGGTGATCGGCAGGCCCAGCCCGGCACCTTGCGTCCCGGCCGAGACAGATGCCTCGACGCGACCGAAGGGCGCCAGCGCCAGCGGAAGGTCCGCGGCGGCAATGCCGCGCCCGGTGTCGGAGACATAGAAGCAGAGCTGCCCGTCGGCCAGCACTTCGCTACCGATCCGCACCTCGGCTTCCGGGCTGCTGAACTTCCGGGCATTGCCGAGCAGGTTCACGAGCGCCTGGCGCATCAGCCGCCGGTCCACCCGTATCGTGACCTCCGGCGCGATGCGGCCGACATCCAGCACCGGGCCGGCGGACTGCGCCGCCAGGGGTGCCATGCGGGCGGCTTCCCGGATCAGGTCGCCCGGGGTCACCTGGTCCTCCCCCAGGCCGACGAGGCCGGACTCCATCTGCGTGAAATCCAGGACATCGTTGACGAGGTCCAGGAGATGCCGTCCGGCAGAAGCGATATCGCTGGCATATTCCCGGTATTTCGGGCTGCCCGCCGCACCGAAGATCTCGGCCTCGATCATCTCCGAATAGCCGATCACGGCATTCAGCGGGGTCCGCAGCTCATGGCTCATATTGGCCATGAAGATCGACTTCGCCCTGTTCGCGATATCGGCGCCGGCGCGCGCCGCCTGCAGTTCCAGCTCCATCGCCCGGCGATCCCTCAGGTCGGCATTGGTGCCGATCAGGCGCACGACCCGGCCCGCGGCCGGGCACGGCGTCAATGTGGTGCGGGCCAGGAGCAGCCGGCCCTGAAGGACGACCTCCCCGTCATACTCCATGACATCGCCGGCGGCGATGCAGCGGCGGTACCGGGCCGCCACCCGGGTGAAATCCGCCGGGTCGAGCATGTCGGCAAGCCGGCGCCCGGCGATGTCAGGGCCCGGGATCCCGAACACCCGCTCGTAGGCACGGTTCACCAGCTCGACAATGAAGTCGCCATCCGCATCGACCCGGATCACGAAGACAGCCGTTCCGATCGCATCGAGCAGGGGCCGGATCGTCTCGATCGGGCAGGTGGCCCAGAAATCGCCGCCATCGGGCCGGATGACATCGCTTTTCATGCACACACACCGCCGATTCCTGCGCCGCCTCCGGTGGCAGCGCGCCCGCGCGTGGCAGCCGGCAGGATCGCAGATGGCCGCCGGCCGCCAGTATCGCACGGTGGCGCCGCAAAGGGCGAGGCCGGCGCCGACAGCCAGGCCGTCCAGGCCCGGCGCTTCAGGGCCAGCTGCACCATGCCGGCGTAGAATATTCGCCCGGGGGTGTCGGCGCCGCGGGTCGCCAGGCGTCCTCCGGCGGTCAGTCCATGCGACGGACGAACCTCATACCAGGGAAGATCCATGATGCCGCGCACCATCCCTATCGCCGCCCTTCTTGCCGTCGGCCTCGTTGCCTGCGGCCCCGCACTGGCCCGGGATGCGCCGGAGGGCGGGCGCGTCGCCGTCAACGGGATGCAGATGTACTACGAGGTCTCCGGTGCCGGCGCACCGCTGGTCGTTCTCCACGGCGCCTACATGAACATCCCGTCCATGGGCGGGATCGTCCCGCTGCTCGCGCGCAGCCATCGCGTCTATGCGCTGGAATTCCAGGGCCATGGCCGGACCACGGATATCGACCGGCCGATCACCTATCCGAACCTCGCCGACGACGTGGCGGCCTTCATGGACAAGGTCGGCCTCCGGAAGGCGGACATCTTCGGCTATTCGATGGGGGCGGCGGCCGGCCTGCAGCTTGCCATCCGGCACGCGGAGAAGGTCGACCGGCTGGTGGCGGCTTCCGTTGCCTATGACGTCGAAGGCTGGCAGCCGGCATTCCGGGACTTCCTCCCGACCATGACCGTCGAGATGCTCACCGCGATGCCTTTTGCCGAGGGGTACCGCGCGCTCGCCGCCGATCCGGACGGATTTCCCGCCCTGGCCGAGAAGCTGATCGCCCTGGAACACGAACCCATGGCCTGGGGGGCGGAGGTGGCATCGATCGCCGCCCCGGTGCTGATCATCGCCGGCGATGCCGACGTGGTGACCCTGGAACATGCGGTCGCGATGTTCCGCCTGCTGGGCGGCGGCGGCATGGGCGACATGGGCCAGCCCCTGCCGGAATCGCGCCTGGCCGTGCTGCCGGCGACCTCCCATACCGCGGTCATCGGCCAGGCCGACCTGCTGTTCGCCCTGGTCGAGCCGTTCCTGCAGGGGGAAGTGCCGAAGGGCATGTTCGACTAGGTTTGCCGGTATTCCGACGATCGGGAGTGGCGCGTTGCCGGTCGCGGCGCACCTCCCGGCGGCGGGCTGCTTCGGCGCGCCGATGGGCCGCCGGCCCGGTCGCCGCCCGGCCGGCGGCACCGGCCGGCATCGTCACTCTGCGATGGACACCCATCGGGGCTTGCGCCAGACTCCAGCCAGTTGCCGACACCGTGTTGGATGGCCGGGCATTGTCGTGATCCCAGAAAAGTTCGTCGCGTTCCTGCGCGGTCCCTACGGCATGGCGCTGGCCAGCCGCGACGCGTCATTGTCGCCGCTCTGCACCCTGGTCTTCGGTATCGTGGTCGAGCCCGAAAGCGACACCCTGACGATGTTCGTGCCGAATGTCCTTGCGGGCGCCACCTTCGACAACCTGGCGGCGACCGGGCGCGCCGCCCTGCTGGCCGGGCATGGCGAGATGCACGAGACCTACCAGTTCAAGGGCGCCTATCTTGGCCACCGCCCGACCACACCGCCGGAGCAGGCACTGCAGAAGGTGCAGCAGAACCGGGTGGTCGCGCATTTCCGGGGCGAACTGGGCGAACGCTCGCCGAAGTTCTGGCTGAGCTTCCCCGTCGCGCCCAGCACGGCCGTCGCCATGCGCATCGAGGAGATTTTCGACCAGACGCCCGGCCCGGCGGCCGGCCGCCGGCTGGGCCTGTAGGGGGCGTACTGCGGTGGAACCGGAGGTGCGGCTGCCGGAAGGCATCATGTCGGCGCTGCAGGGGGCGCTGCCGTCGATCGTCAGCACCTGCTCGCTCGACGGCGAGCCCAACGCCACCATCATCTCGCAGGTCTATTTTGTCGACCCGACCCATGTCGCGCTGTCGCACCAGTTCTTCAACAAGACACATCGCAACGTGCGCGAGAACCCGCAGCTGTTCTGCCTGGTGACCGCGGCGAACGACTATTCTTCCTGGGGTCTGACCCTGCGCTTCGACCATCCCGAAACCGCAGGACCGGTGTTCGATGCCATGGACATGCAGATCGAGGCCATCGCCTCGCTGACCGGCATGAGCGGCATCTTCAAGCTGAAGGCCGCCGACATCTACGAAGTGCTGTCGGTGCAGAAGTTCTGAGCCCGCCATGGCAGAGGCCGACGACACGCGGGCCCTCCGCAGCCGGATCGCAGACAACCAGAGGCTGATCGACAGCCTGAACGCCCGGCTCGGCCGCAAGACCGAGGAGATGCGGATCTTCCAGCAGATCTCGGCGGAACTGAACGCGTCCCTGGCGCTGGACGAGATCCTGGAAGTCGTCCTGAAGGCCATGGACACCGTGCTGGGCTTCCGCCACTGCATGGTGCTGCTGGCCGAGGAGGGCGCCGACCGCCTGCGACTGGCCGCCAGTCGCGGCTACGACACGGTGGGCCTGGGCACCTCTGTGCCGCTGAGCCAGGGGGTGATCGGCGTCGTCGCGCGCCGCCGGCGGATGATGCGGATCGGCAATCTGCGCACCCAGATCGGTTATCTCTCCAGTGTCCGGCATCGCGCGGAAGCCGAGGGCGCGACCGGCTTCGGCGCGGCCGCGAAGCTGCCGGGCCTGGCCGATGCCGAAAGCCAGATCGCGATCCCGCTGGTGGTCCAATCCCGCCTGGTCGGCGTCTTCCTGGTGGAAAGCGCGACACCCAACGCCTTCCACGAGCTGGACGAGCTGCTGCTGTCGATCCTCGGCAACCAGGTCGCCAACGCCATCGACAATGCCCAGCTGCACCGTTCGGCCATCGAGCGCAGCGCCGCGCTGGACAGCGCCAATGCCGAACTGTCACGGCTCAACGCCACCCTGGAGGCGCAGGTGGCGAAGCGCACCCACGCCCTGGAGGAGGCCCTTGCCAAGGTGCGGCAGGAACAGGCGCGCAGCGCGGCCCTGCTGCAGCGCATGGCGCCGCCGGCGGTGATCCCGCTGATGCTGGAGGACAAGCTGGTGGCCGGCCGGCTGGAGGCCTCCATCCTGTTCACCGACCTGGAGAATTTCACCGGCTTTACCACCGGCATGGAGCCGGACGAGGTGTTCTCGCTGCTCAACGACCTGTTCAGCTGGGCCGGCGAGATCGTCCAGCGTTACCGCGGCTATGTGAACAAGATCAACGGCGACGGCATGATGGCGGTGTTCGGGGTGCCGTTCGGCAGCCCCACCCACCGTTCCGACGCGGTGCTGGCCGCGCTGGCGATGCAGCAGGAACTGGCCGGCCGGTTTCCCCTGCGCATGCGCATCGGCATGAACACCGGGCCGATCACCGCCGGCATGCTGGGGCCGGCCGACAAGTCGCTGTACGACGTGCTGGGCCAGGCCGCGAACCTGGCGAGCCGGATGGAGGCAGCCTGCCCGGTCGGCGGCATCGCCCTGCCCGCGGCGGCGGGCGAGCCGCTGGCGCCCTGGTTCGCCTTCACCTCCCTGGGCGAGGTCGAGGTGCGCGGGATCGGCAGGATCCCCTGCCTCGCGGTGGACGGCCTGCTGCCGCTCGCTGCGGATGCGCGCCGGATTCATCCGGCCAGCCGCTTTGCGGCCGCCCATCTGGCGTGCATCGGCGAGGTCGAGCGGGTCGCCGCCGAGCGCCTGGCGATGGTGGATTTCGCCAGCATCCAGGCACGCGACACCGCCTTCGGCCACAACCAGGCGGTCGCCGCCTTCGCGCTGGCGCTGAACCGCAGCCTGGCGGAGGCCGGCGCGCCGGCCCTGCCGCAGGAGGCGGAGGCCGACCTGGTGCTGGCCGCGCTGCTGCACGATGTCGGCAAGCATGCCGTCGACCCGGAGAAACTGAACCGGCAGGCGCTCTCTGCCGACGACCAGGCGCGGCTGCGCCGGGATCTGCGCGAGAGCACGATCCGCGCCCTGTCGCAACTCGACCTGCAACGACTGGAGCCCCTTGTCCGGGGGCTCTACGACTTCGAGGATTGCCGCGGCGCCGCCGGCAGCTTCTGCCAGGCGGTCGAGATGCTCGCCGCCGCCGACATCTACGACGCGCTCACCGCGCCGAAGCTCTACCGCGGAGCGCCGTGGCGGATCGTCGGCGCGCTCGAGGAACTGCTGCGGCTGCCCTGGTGCGCCGGCAACGAGCGCCCGGTCTTTGCCGCCTTCGTCGCGCTGATGAAGCCCGCCGACGCGACCCTCGCCGCGCGCAGCCGCTCGCGCATCCTCCTGCGCTAGACACGCGCGGCAGCGGCCTGTGACGGCCGTCACGGGGCAGGCAGGTGCCGATTGACATTCTTCGTTAACTGAATATTAACCACTTCCTGCGCCGCGCCTTGGCTGGCGCTTCCTGTTCAATCTCCGGTTTCTCCGATGGTTCACCGGATTCTCAGGGCGGTAGGGCATTGGTGCAGGGTCGCATGCAGGTCAGGGAGGCGATGCAGGGCAGGGTCCTGGTCGTGGATGACGAGCGCTTCTCGCGCTTCATGGTGGCGGAGATGCTCCGCGACCTGGGCCTGGAGGTCGTCGAGGCGGCCGACGGCGATACCGCCCTGCACTACCTGGAGGAGAGCCCGGGCGATATCGTCCTGGTCTTCACCGACCAGAACATGCCGAACCTCACCGGCCTGGAACTCATCAAGGCGATTCGCACCGGCCAGACCGCCGTCGATCCCGCGACCCCCGTCGGGCTGTTCACCGGAAATGCGGAGATCGACGTGCTGCAGGCCGCCAAGGCGCTGGACATCAACACGGCCCTGGCCAAGCCGATGTCCAGGAAGGACGTGCTGGCCCGTGCCCGCGCAGCCTTGAACAGTCGCGCGAAATCGGTCGACCCGCTGAAATATGCCGATGTCGCCGTGCCCTGCCGGCGGGGCACCCGCGCTGCGGCGCAGCGGCCGGGCGGCACGATCCATGCCGGTCCGCCGGCACGGCCCGCAAGCGTCGCCACGCCGGCGGACCTGCCGGGCGCGGTGCGCAAGCCGATCCACGACATCGACCTGCGGGACCGGATCGGGCGCTGCGTCTATGCGCCGAACGGCACCCTGCTGCTGACACCGGGCGCACGCCTGTCGCCCCGCATGGTGCAGCGCCTGGGGCTGATGTTCGAAAAGAACGACATTGCCCCGGAAGTCTGGGTCGTCACCGATCCCTCCTGACCGGCCCGGCGCAAGACCCGAAACACGACAGTCCGACCGGCGCCACAATTGCCCCCGATTCTGTTCGAAGGGCCGCCACGACAGCGGGCCCGAACAGGAGGCAAGGATGGACAGGAACGACAAAGACACTTGCAACGACGCGGACCTGGCGCAGGGCCAGGTGGCGACCGGGCCCCTGCCGGCGGATACGCTGGAGCGCGTGGCCGCTGCGGGCGGCTTCTCGAGCGCCGACAACCAGACCGAGTTCGCCGGCTTCTGACCGCCGCGGCAAGCGGGACGCCGTGCCGGTCGCCCGGCGCGGCGAGCGGGACCATGCGACGGTCGGGGCGGACCGCGTCCAGGGCACCGGCATCGCCCGCGTGCGCGACCGGCCAGATCCAGGCGGCATAGAACGGCATCGACGCTGCCGCATGGACGGGAAGGTCAATGCCTCGCGCAACCGCACGCGGAAGGCCGCCCGCCCCCGCTTGCAGCGTTCGCGGCCGAACGCCATCGACAGCATCCGGGCGCGGCGCAGGGGCGGTTCGGCGGCTGCCGGGCGGGCATCGCGGGCCGGGCCAGCGAAGCGGGCAGAGGCTGCTTGCCCGGTACCCGGATCTGGGTCAGGTTCTGGTTGCAATGACCCCGCGCAAACGCTTTTCCCGCGCCGCCTGCCTGGCGGCGGCCATCCTGCTGGCAGGCCTCTGGGCGCCGGCCGGGGGCGCCCATGCCGAGAGCCCGTCGATCGGCGTCGTCAAGACGGTTCGCGGCGAGGTCGAACTGCTGCGGGGCGGCGCCCCGCTCCCGGCGGAGGTGGGCAGCGACGTCCACCTGCACGATCGCCTGCGGACGGGCGCGGACGGGGCGGCCGGCGTCACCCTGGACGACGGCACCTTGATCTCCCTCGGCCCGGACTCGCTGTTCGAGTTCAGTGCGTTCGACTATGCGCCGCGCCGCGGCGCCTTCGGCTTCCTGGGCACCGCATTGGGCGGGACCATGGTCTATTCCTCGGGCAAGGTGGAGAAGCTGGCGCCGGAGAACACCCGGATCCGCACGCCGTTCTCGGTCATCGCGGTCCGTGGCACGCGCTTCGCCCTGCGCCTGCCGCCGGCCGACGGGAACTGAGCGATGGCGCGGCACCCCCTGGGTCGTCGCGCCGCCGGCGCGGCTGCCCTGGCGCTTGCCGCCCTGGCGCTGGCCGGTTGCGCCATGAACACCGATCCGCCGACAGCGCAACCGCCGGACTCCGCCTTCGCCGGCACCCTGTTCGGCGAATATCTCCGGCTGGGCGACCTGGAACGCGGGCGCTACGACTGGCAGGACGCGGAGCGGTTCTATCGGCGCGCCGACCGGGTCGCCGCCGGCGAGCGGGTCGATCCCGAGGCGCTTGACCTGTGGGACATCCCGCTGTCCGACCTGCCGGTGCTGGTGGCGGCGCGGGAGCGCCTGGTCCTGGCCCTGGAAAGCGGCGCCCGCGCCCTCACGCCGGAAGCCGCGGCGCGCGCGCAGGCCGGCTTCGACTGCTGGGTGGAGGAGCAGGAGGAAAGCCATCAGCCGGACGACATCTCGGCCTGCCGCCAGGCCTTCGACGCGGCGATGGCGGAGGTCGAGCGCGCCCTGGCCGGCTCGGTCGTGGTGCTGCTGGCCGACCCCGACGGCGAGGTCGGCGCAGTCGAGCTCAGCAATGCGCAAGGGTCAGTCACCCTCTCCACCCTGCAGGCCGGCGCGGTCGTGCCCGGTGGCAGCGCCGCCCCGGATGCCATCGGCCGGGTGCCCGAGCGGGACGTGAAGGAGATCTTCGGCGGCGCGCTGGCGGCAGAGCCGCAGCCGCCGGTGACGATCCGCCTGTATTTCGAGAGCGGCACCGACCGTTTGACACCGGAATCGCAGGCGGCCCTGCCGGGAATCCGCGACCTGATCCGCACCCGCGTCGTGCCCGGTGTCGAGGTCGCCGGGCATACCGACCGTGTCGGCGCCGCTTCCGTCAACGACCGCCTGGCGTTCCGCCGCGCGGGGGTGATCCGCGACCTTCTGCTGGAGCTTGGCGTCGCGCCGCGCCTGATCCGCGTCGACTCGTTCGGCGAGCAGGATCCGGTGGTCCCGACCGCAGACGGCGTGGACGAGCCGCGCAACCGGCGCGTAGAAATCACCGTGCGCTGACGGGGTGTCGTGGCAGGGCGGGCGAAGCGGCGCATTCGGACAGCGGATGCGCGGAGCCGGACGGCTGCCCGCGGGGCCGATGCGGGCATTGCGCCCTTCGGGCCGGAGCTCCCGCCGCCGATCAAGCCGAAGCGCACCCCGCTGATGGGCGCGGCCCTGCTGGCCCTCCTCCTGTTTGCCTGGGCGGTCGACCTGACGCCGCTCGCCGCGCTGCGGCTCTGGGGCTTCGACCTGGCCGAGGCGGTGCGGCCCGAACCGGCGGCCCCCGGCCAGGCGCCGGTGGCGGTGCTCGACATCGACGACGAGAGCCTGGCGCGGATCGGCCAATGGCCCTGGCCGCGCGGCCTTCTTGGCCTGGCGGTGGCGCGGCTGGCCGAGCGGGGCACGGCCGTCATCGCCCTCGACCTGCTGCTGGCCGAACCCGACCGCCGGGGCGTGAATGACATTGCGCTCGCATCGGCCATGGCGCGCGTGCCGGTCGTTGCAGGCGCCGCGATTCCGGCCGGGCAGCCCCCCTCGGCCCGGCAGGAGCCGGTGGTCGGGCGCTTCGCGACCCGCGGGGTGCCGGATCTCGGCGACCTGCCCCGGGCAAGCGCAGTCCTGCGCACCCTGCCGGTCATCGAGGCGGCCTCCAGCGGCATCGGGCTGCTGAACCTCTACCCCGATCTCGACGGCGCAACCCGGACGGTCCCCGGTGCGGTCGTGGTCGGTGAAAAGCTGCTTCCCGGCCTGGCGATCGAGGCGGTGCGCGTCGCCGCAGGCGCAGCGAACCTGATCCTGGAGGTGCCGACGGGCTATGGGCCGGAAGGCATCTCGGTCGGCGGCCACCTTGTGCCGGCCGACGCGCAGGGCCGGCTCTGGATCGATTCGCGGCATCCCGGCCGGATCCCGGTGATCCCCGCCCATCTCCTGCTGGGGGACGGCGCGGACGCCGCCGCGCTCGCCGCCGCGCTGTCCGGCAGGATCGTGGTGATCGGCGTGTCCGCCTCCGGCGTGGCGCCGCCGCTGCGGACCGCGTCGGACAGGGTGGTGACGGGCTCGCTGTTCCAGGCCCTGGCGATCGAGTCCATCCTGGCCGGGCGGGTGATGGCGCGGCCGCCGATCATGCGGCTGGCGGAGGCAGGGGCCGCGGTGGCGATCGGCCTTGCCATCGTGGTGGCATCGCCCTGGCTCGGCCTGCCGCTGCTCGCCCTGGTCGCCGCGGGCCTGGCCGTGGCGCTGGCGGCGGCGGCCGCTGCCCTGTCCCTCGGCGCGGGCCTGCTGGCCGATGCCAGCTTTCCGCTGCTGGCGGGCCTCGTCCTGACCGGCCAGGTCGCGCTGGTCCGGATGCGCGAGCAGATCCTGATCCGGCGCCAGCAGGCAGCGCTCCTGGCCCGCCAGGACGCCTATATGCGCCGGGTCGTGGATGCGAGCTTCGATGCCATCGTGACGGTCGACGCCCAGGCCCGGATCCTCACCGCGAATGCGGGCGCCGCACGGCTGTTCGGCATCGCGCCGGCCGACCTGCCCGGCCGGCGCCTGGACGAGATGCTCCCCGGCTTCCGGGCGGCGGCCCTCGGGGACCGGCCGGGCAGCGCCCTGGACCATGCGGTTCGCGGCAACGAGGTGCTCGCCATCGCCGCCCGCCACAGCGACGGCAGCACCCGGCCGGCCGAGATGACGATCGCCGCCACCGAGATCGAGCAGCCGGTCTTCGTCATCGTACTGCGCGACATCGGCGCCCGGATCGGCGCGGAGGAGGCGGCCCGCCGCGCGGGCGAGCGGCTGCGCGACGGCATCGGCCGGATCGCCGAGGGCTTCGCGCTGTTCGGCGCCGACCGGCGCCTGGTGGTCTGCAACGGCCGGTTCGCCGCGATGCTCGGCCCGGCCGGCGCCGCCGCCAGCCCCGGCATCCGCTACGAGGCGCTGATGGCGGCATTCGCGACCTCGCCCGGCGCGCCGGTCGACGCGGCCGGGCGGGCGGACGCCTGGCTCGCCGAACGCGCCGCCGCCTTTGCCGGCAGCGGGGCGCCACGGCTGCAGGAGCATCTCGACGGGCGCTGGTTCCGGGTCGACGAGCGGCCGACCGCGGAGGGCGGCCTGGTCGCGATCTATTCCGATGTCACCGAGCTGAAGCTGCACGAGATGGAGATGGCCGACGCGATGCGCCGTGCCGAGACGGCCAGCGCGGCGAAGTCGGAATTCCTGGCGAACATGAGCCATGAGCTGCGCACGCCGCTGAACGGCGTGATCGGCTTCGCCGACATCATGAAGCAGGAGCTGTTCGGGCCGCTGGGCAATGCGCAGTACCGCGCCTATGCCGACGATATCGTCGGCAGCGGCCGGAAGCTGCTCGCCATGATCGAGAACATCCTGGAATTCTCCCGCGCCGAGCAGAAGCCCCAGGCCGCGACCGGCGGGCGCAGCCGGGTGGCGGAGGTTGTCGCGGCGGTGCGCCGCGACCTGGGGCCGACCGCACTGGCGCAGCGCATCGACCTGGAAGCGGACCTCGATGCGGGACCGGCGGCGCTGGCGGTCGACCCCGCCGCGCTCTACCAGGTCCTGCAGAACCTCGTGTCGAACGCGATCAAGTTCTCCAGCGCCGGCACCCGGGTCCGGATCCGCAGCTTCATCGGCGGGGACGGCCGGCCGGCACTGTCGGTCGCCGACCAGGGGATGGGCATTCCCGCCGAGCTGATCGGCCAGCTGACCCAGCCGTTCTGGCAGCGCCAGGGCGCCCTGGTGCGCGCCCATGGCGGCGTCGGCCTGGGCCTGGCCATCGTCAAGTCGCATGCCGACGACCTGCAGGGCGACCTGCAGTTCGACAGCCGGGAGGGCGAGGGCACCACCGTCACCCTGCGCCTGCCGGCAGCCTGCATGCAGCCATCCCACACCCCGGAACCCGACGATCAGCAAGGAAAGCGCCGATGACCGCCGTCAAAGCCTATGCACCCCATGCCCTCAGCCTGCTGCGCCTCGCCGCGGGCCTGGTGTTCCTGCAGCACGGCACCAGCAAGTTCCTTGGCTTCCCCCACAGCCAGTTCACCGGCACCCCGCTGCTGAGCCTGAACGGCGCGGCCGGGGTGATCGAGCTGGTCGGCGGCGCCCTGATCGTGCTGGGCCTGTTCACCCGGCCGGCGGCGTTCCTGGCCAGCGGGGCGATGGCGGTCGGCTATTTCCTGGTGCACGCGCCGCGCGACTTCTTCCCGCTGGTCAACGGCGGCAACGAGGCGATCCTGTTCTGCTTCCTGTTCCTGTACCTGGCCGTCGCCGGGCCGGGCCCGCTCAGCTTCGACCGGATGCGCGGCAGGGCGTGAGGAAGGTGGCCGCGCCAGATCGGTGCGGACCTGTCGTCAGCGTCAATTTGCGGGAGGCACCGAAGAACGGCAGTACATCGACGGGAAAGTGGCGGAGAGGGTGGGATTCGAACCCACGGTGCCCTCGCAGGCACAACGGTTTTCGAGACCGCCCCAATCGACCACTCTGGCACCTCTCCGCGGCGCTTCCGTATCGGCTTCCAGCCATGGGGGCGGCGGAAGAGCGCGATAGGTACAAAATGGCGCTGGCGGGCGCAAGCGCGATCTGGCGGCCCGGGGGCAACCGGTCGCGATAAAGCAATTGACCTGCGTTGCGCCGCCGCTATACTCCGCCGCCCGAAGAGACAGCGCCTGCGGTCGGGGTCCCTGACCGCTGCGCGTTTTCGTGTGCGCATGTGCAGGACGCTCGCGCCCCGGCCCCCGGCCCGTTCCGGTCGGGCCCGGGCTGCGCAGACAGGTCGGCCGGCACGGGCGCCACCGCATGGATTATGGACGGATCAAGACGATGTTCGCTGTCATCAAGACCGGCGGAAAGCAGTACCGGGTCGCCCCCGACGACGTGATCGAGGTGGAGCGGCTGGCGGGCGATTCCGGCACGGAGATCACCTTCACCGACGTGCTGGCGGTCGAGGACGGGGGCACCCTGACCCTCGGCAAGCCGGTCCTGGAAGGCGCCACGGTCAGCGCCGAGCTGGTCGGCCAGACCCGCGGCCCGAAGATCATCATCTTCAAGAAGCGCCGCCGCCAGAACAGCCGGCGCAAGAACGGCCATCGCCAGGACCTGACCAAGGTCCGGATCACCGGGATCTCCGCCGGCGCCTGAGGCGCTGCGGTCCCCGAACGACATTCCAAGGAGCAGATCTCATGGCACACAAGAAAGCCGGCGGCAGCTCCCGCAACGGGCGCGACTCCGCGGGCCGGCGCCTCGGCGTCAAGAAGTTCGGCGGCGAGAGCGTCCGGGCGGGCATGATCATCGTCCGCCAGCGCGGCACGAAATACTATCCGGGCGAGAATGTCGGGCTGGGCAAGGATCACACGATCTTCGCCAAGCAGGACGGCGCCGTGACCTTCCATACCGGCCGGCTGAACCGCATGTTCGTCTCCGTGCTGCCCGCAGAAGGCGCGACCCCGGAGCCGGCCCCGGCAGAGTGACCGGCCGCGCCATGACTGCTCCGGCCGGCAATCTTCCAACCGGCCGGACCAGGAGTGGCAGGCCATGAAGTTCCTCGACCAGGCGAAAGTCTTCATCAAGTCCGGCGATGGCGGCGCAGGCTGCGTCAGCTTCCGCCGCGAGAAGTATGTCGAGTTCGGCGGCCCCAACGGGGGCGATGGCGGCCGCGGCGGCCATGTCTGGGCCGAAGCGGTCGACGGCCTGAACACCCTGATCGACTATCGCTACCAGCAGCATTTCAAGGCCCGTCGCGGGCATCACGGCATGGGCTCCGACCGCACCGGCGCGGCCGCCGACGACGTTGTCCTGCGGGTGCCCGCCGGCACCCAGATCCTCGCCGAAGACGAGGATGGCAACCGCGACACGGTGATCGCCGACCTGACCGAGGTCGGCCAGAAGGTCCTGCTGGCCCGCGGCGGCGATGGCGGCCGCGGCAATGCCCGCTTCAAGAGCGCCACCAACCAGGCGCCGCGCCGCTCCGAGCCCGGCTGGCCGGGGCAGGAGATGTATCTCTGGCTGCATCTCAAGCTGATCGCCGATGCCGGGCTGGTGGGCCTGCCCAATGCCGGCAAGTCGACCTTCCTGGCTGCGGTCAGCCGCGCCAAGCCGAAGATCGCCGACTATCCCTTCACCACCCTGCACCCGCAGCTCGGCGTCGTCGGCGTCGATGCCCGGGAGTTCGTCCTGGCCGACCTGCCCGGCCTGATCGAGGGCGCCCATGAGGGCACCGGCCTGGGCGACCGCTTCCTGGCCCATGTCGAGCGCTGCGCCACCGTGCTGCACCTGGTCGACGGCACCGCCGCCGACCCGGTCGCCGACTGGCGGCTGATCCGCGAGGAGCTGGCGGCCTATGGCCATGGCGTGGCGGAGAAGCCGGAGATCGTCGGCCTGAACAAGGCCGACGCGCTGACCGCCGAGGAGGCGGAAGAGCGCCGCGCCGCGCTGCAGGACGCCGCCGGCGACACCCCGGTCCTGCTCCTGTCCGGCGTCACCGGCGCCGGCGTGCCGGCCGTCCTGCGCCGCATGCTGGCCCATATCGACACCGCCCGTCCGCGCCCCGCGGCGACGGACACGGCCGCCGGCCGGGCCGCGCCGGAGGCGGAGGACGATACGGGCAGCCCGGGCCGCGATGCGGCCTGGTCGCCGCTGTGATGCCGATGCGGTGCGCATCGTGACCGTCCAGGACAGGGCCTCCGCCACGGCGGGGCTCGGCCAGGGCAGCCCCGGGCCGGGCGCCGGCCGCGATCCCCTGGCGGTGGCCGGTATCGTCGTGGTGAAGGTCGGCTCCTCGCTGCTGGTGGAGCCGGGCCGCGGCGACGTGCGCGCGGCCTGGCTGGAGGCGCTGGCCGACGATCTGGCCGAGCTGCACCGGGCCGGCAAGCGGCTGCTCGTGGTCTCCTCCGGCGCGATCGGCCTGGGCCGCGAGGCGCTGCAGTTCAAGCCCCGGCGCCTGCGCCTGGAGGAAAGCCAGGCGGCCGCCTCGGTCGGGCAGATCCGGCTCGCCCATCGCTGGCAGGCGGCGCTGGCCCGCCACGACATCCCGGTGGCGCAGATCCTGCTGACCCTGGGCGATACCGAGGACCGCCGCCGCTACCTGAACGCCCGCGCCACGGTGGAGCAGCTGTGGCAGCTGAAGGCGATCCCGGTGGTGAACGAGAACGACACCGTGGCGACCAGCGAGATCCGCTTCGGCGACAACGACCGGCTCGCCGCCCGGGTCGCGCAGATGATGATGGCGGATTGCCTGGTGCTGCTGTCCGATGTCGACGGGCTGTACGACGGCGACCCGCGGCGCAAGAAATCCGCGAAGCTGGTGCCCTGGGTCGCCGAGGTCACGCCGGAGATCGAGGCGATGGCCGGGCTGAAGCGGACCGAGTATGGCAGCGGCGGCATGCGCACCAAGCTGGTCGCGGCACGGATCGCCACCAGCGCCGGCTGCGCCATGGCGATCGCCCGCGGCATCGACCCGCACCCGATCCGCCGCATGCTGCAGGGCGCGCCCTGCACCTGGTTCGCCGCCGCCGATGTGGACCAGACCGCACGCAAGAGCTGGATCGCCGCGAGCCTGCAGCCGCTGGGCGCCCTGATCGTCGATGCCGGCGCGCAGAAGGCCCTGGAGCGCGGCCGCTCGCTGCTGCCGGCGGGCGTGACCGCGGTGACCGGCGCGTTCGAGCGTGGCGACCCGGTGATCGTCGCCGACGCCGCGGGCTGCGAACTGGGCCGCGGGCTGTCGGCCTATTCGTCGGACGATGCCCGGCAGATCGCCGGCCATCGCAGCCGTGAAATCACGCGCCTGCTGGGCTACCGTGGGCGGGACGAGATCATTCACCGCGACGACCTGGTGGTGCATGCCGCCGGCCATTGGCCGCTCCTGCCGCCCGAGCTGCGCACGCCGACCCAGGCGCGCAGGATCGAGGCGGAGGACTGAGCCGCCACGGCCGCGACCGAACAGGAGGAAACATGAGCCAGGCCAGCACGATCGTTCCCCTGGACAAGGCTGCAGGGACGCCAGCCGGCGCCGGCAGCGCCGGGGATATCGACACGATGATGGAGGCGCTGGGCCGCAGCGCCGCCGCCGCACAGCCGGTCCTGGCCGCCGCCCCGCAGGCGCAGAAGGACCGCGCGCTGCGCGCCGCCGCCGCCGCGCTGCGCAGCGACATCCCGCGGATCCTGGCGGAGAACGGGAAGGACGTGACGGCCGCGCGCGACAGCGGCACGGCCGCCGCCCTGGTCGACCGCCTGACCCTGACCCCGGAGCGGATCGAGGCGATGGCCGCCGGGCTGGAGCAGATCGCCGCCCTGCCCGACCCGGTCGGCCGGGTGCTGGCGGAATGGGACCGCCCCAACGGCCTGCATATCCGGCGGGTCGCGGTGCCGCTGGGTGTGATCGGCATCATCTACGAGAGCCGCCCGAACGTGACCGCCGATGCCGGCGGGCTCTGCCTGAAGTCGGGCAATGCCTGCATCCTGCGCGGCGGCTCCGACAGCCTGCATTCCTCCGCGGCGATCCTCGACTGCCTGCAGGCAGGCCTGCGCGAGGCCGGCCTGCCGGCCGAGGCGATCCAGCGGGTGCCGGTGGCGGACCGCGCGGCGGTCGGCGCGCTCCTGCGGCTGGACCGCCATGTGGACCTGATCGTGCCGCGCGGCGGCAAGGGGCTGATCGCCCGGGTGCAGGCGGAAAGCCGGATCCCGGTGCTCGCCCATCTGGACGGCAATTGCCATGTCTATGTTCACGAGGCGGCCGCGCCGGAGATGGCGAAGACGGTCCTGCTGAACGCCAAGCTGCGGCGCACCGGGATCTGCGGCGCGGCGGAGAGCCTGCTGGTGGACCGGGCGGTGGCCGATGCCCAGCTGCAGCCGCTGGTCACGGCGCTGCTGGATGCCGGCTGCGCGGTGCGCGGCGATGCGGCGGTGCAGGCGGCCGATCCCCGGGTCACCCCGGCGACCGAGGAGGACTGGTCCACCGAGTACCTGGATGCGGTGATCTCCGCCCGGGTGGTCGACGGGCTGGACGCGGCGATCGCCCATATCGGCCGCTACGGCTCGCACCATACCGACGCCATCGTCACCGACGATGCGGCGGCGGCGGCGGCCTTCCTGAACGCGGTGGACAGCGCCATCGTCATGCATAATGCCTCCACCCAGTTCGCCGATGGCGGCGAGTTCGGCATGGGCGCGGAGATCGGCATCGCCACCGGGCGGCTGCATGCCCGCGGCCCGGTCGGCGTGGAGCAGCTGACCACCTTCAAGTACCAGGTCAGCGGCAATGGCCAGACCCGTCCCTGACGACGCCGAGCGGCCGCAGGAACCGGGCAGCGGGCCTGCGGGACCGTCTTGACCGATCTCCCTTCGGCATCCGGGACGGGCGTGCCGGCCCGCCTGGACCGGCCGGTGCCACTGTCGCGCAGCGGCCTCTCGCCGGGCCTGCGGATCGGCATCCTGGGCGGCTCCTTCAACCCGGCGCATGACGGCCATGTCCATATCTCGCGCCTGGCAAAGGCCCGGCTGGACCTGGATCAGGTCTGGTGGCTGGTCAGCCCGCAGAACCCGCTGAAGGCCAGGACCGGGATGAAGCCGCTGGCCGAGCGCCTGCGCCTTGCAGAAGCGCTCGACCTGCCCCATTTCATCCGGGTGACCGATCTGGAAACCCGGCTGGGCACCCGCTACACCGCCGATACCCTGGCGAAGCTGCATCGCCGCTATCCGGGGCTGCAGTTCGTCTGGCTCATGGGGGCCGACAACCTGGCGCAGATCCACCGCTGGAAGCGGTGGCACGAAATCTTCACGAAAACCCCGATTGCAGTGATCGACAGGCCGTCCTACGCTAACCGCAGTCTCAGCGCCCCAGGAGCCATGCGTTTCGCCGCAAGCCGCCATCCGGCAGAGGCCGCAGCCACCCTTCCGGGCCGGAAAGCACCGGCCTGGTGCTTTCTGCATGTGCGCACCCATCCCGCATCGGCCACCGCCATCCGGGCGCGCAGCAGCGCAGGCGCCGCATCGGCAGGGGCGGCATCCGGCGGCCCGAAAACTGGCGACCCGAAATCTGGCGGCCCGGACTCTGGCGGCAGCGGCAGCCTTGCCACGGGCCGCGCCGCGTGACCGCGCCCCGGAAGGCTGCGGCCGCGTGACGGGCCTTGCCCGCAGCGCCGCCGCAAGCGCCGGCATCCCGATCGCAATCCGCTCGCCCATCCCGTTTCCGACCTGTCCCATCGCCGCGTCCGGGCCGCTTGCCGGCCATGGCGCAGGCCTTGCCTCCAATTACCCTGCCCCGGATCCCGTCCAGGCCCTGCCGGGGCCCGGCATCCGGGGCCAAGCCAGCCCGGCCCTGAGCCGACAAGGAGAGGAAAGCCATCACACTCATGCAGCCACACCCGCATATCGCCGGGGGCGACAGTAACGGAGCGGCAGAGGCCGAGGCCCTGCTGGACCGTGTCCGCAACTCGCTGGAGGACGACAAGGCGGAGGAGATCGCCGTGATCGACCTGGCGGGCAAGACCACGCTGGCCGACTACATGGTCATCGCCAGCGGGCGTTCCAGCCGGCAGGTGGCCGCGATCGCGGAGCATCTGGTCGAGCGCGTGAAGGGGGCCGGCCTGCCGGTCCTGGGCATGGAGGGCGTCCGGACCGCAGAGTGGGTCGCCATCGACCTGGGCGATGTGCTGGTGCATGTCTTCCAGCCCGAGGTGCGGAAGTTCTACAACCTGGAAAAGCTCTGGTCGGTCACCTGGCCGGAACAGGCCGCCGCCCTCTGACGGGCCGCCCTCTGACAGCGGCGGCCGGCGGCGCCGCGGGCGCCTTGCCGGGACCGGGCGCTTGCGGATCCTGATCGCCGCCGTCGGGCGCCTGCGCGGCCGCGCGCGCGACGGGCCGGAGGCGATGCTTGTCGCGGAATACCTGAAGCGCCTGCCCTGGCAGGTCGCGGTGACCGAGATCGACCAGTCGCGCGCTGCCACCGCCAGCCAGCGCAAGGCGGAAGAGGCGGCTGCCCTTGACCGCGCGGTGCCGGCAACGCATGTCCTGATGGCACTGGACGAGCGCGGCGAGGATCTCGGCAGCACGGCGCTGGCCGCGCGCCTGGACCGGCTGCGCCAGGACGGCCGGGCCGACCTGGCGGTGCTGATCGGCGGGCCCGACGGCCTGCATCCGGACCTCGCGGGGCGGGCCGCCCTGCGGCTCGCCTTCGGCCGCCAGACATGGCCGCACCTGCTGGTCCGCGCCATGCTGGCGGAGCAGTTGTATCGCGCCTATACGATCCTGGAAGGCCATCCCTATCACCGCGCCTGAGAGGCGCGCAAAGCCCGAGCGATGGCCCGGGCAAGGATGTCGGCGAGAGACGTGACAGGAGCAACCGCATGACGACCCGCACCCCGTCCCGATCGCGATCGGCGCCGCAGGACCCGGCGTCCCGGGGTCCCGTGGTCCTCTGCATCCTGGACGGCTGGGGGCTGCGCGACGATGCCCGGGACAATGCGCTGGCCCAGGCGGCGCTGCCGCACTGGCAGGCGATGACCGAAGGCCGGCCGCCGGCGCGGATCGCCACCTCCGGTGCCGCCGTCGGGCTGCCCGACGGCCAGATGGGCAATTCCGAGGTCGGCCACATGACCATCGGCGCCGGCCGCATCCCGCTGCAGGACCTGCCGCGCATCGACGCGGCGATCGCCGATGGCAGCTTCGCCCGCATCCCCGCCCTGCAGGATTGCCTGCAGGCCGCCGGTCAGGCCGGCGGCTGCCTGCATGTCCTGGGATTGCTGTCGCCCGGCGGGGTGCACAGCCACCAGCGCCATGTCCTGGCCCTGGCGGAGGCCGCCGCCGCTTCCGGGCTGGCCGTGCGGATCCATGCCCTGCTGGACGGCCGGGACACCCCGCCGCAGAGCGCCAGGACGGTCCTGCCGGAGGTGGAGGCGGCGATCGGACGGCTGAACGCTGCCGGCGCCGACATCCGGATCGCCACGGTCTGCGGCCGTTATTTCGGGATGGACCGCGACAAGCGGTGGGACCGGGTCGCGCTGGCCTATGCCGCCATGGTGGACGGGCGCGGCGTGCGCCGGGCGGACACGGCGATGGCGGCCCTGGAGGCGGCCTATGCCGCCGGCGAGACCGACGAGTTCGTGCAGCCGGCGGCGATCGGGGATTATGCCGGCATGCGGGACGGCGATGCCGCAATCATGGCCAATTTCCGGGCCGACCGGGCACGGGAACTGATGACGGCCCTGGTCGATCCGCAGTTCGACGGCTTTGCCCGGCGCCTGCCGGAGCTCGCCGCGGTGGCCGGCATGGCGTCCTATTCCGCCGCGCTGGACGAGCGGATGGGCGTGCTGTTCCCGTCGATGACCTTCCCGCACACCCTGGGTGCCTGCGCCGCGGATGCCGGGTTGCGGCAGATCCGCATCGCGGAGACCGAGAAATATGCCCATGTCACCTTCTTCCTGAACGGCGGCGAGGAAGCCTGTTTCCCGGGCGAGGAACGGGCGATGGTGCCTTCGCCGAAGGTGGCGACCTACGACCTGCAGCCGGAGATGTCGGCCGCCGAGGTGACCGACCGGGTGGTCGAGGCGCTGGATGGCCGCAGCTTCGGGCTGATCGTGGTGAACTATGCCAACCCGGACATGGTCGGGCATACCGGCAAGCTGCCGGCGGCCATCAGGGCGGCGGAGACGGTGGATGCCTGCCTGGGCCGCCTGGTCGCGGCCGTGGGCCGGGCCGGCGGCGCCATGCTGGTCACCGCCGACCATGGCAACCTGGAGGAGATGCGCGACCCCGAAAGCGGCGCGGCGCATACCCAGCATACCACCAACCCGGTGCCCGCCCTGCTGGTCGGGCCCGCGGCCCGGGGCCAGCGGCTTGCCGATGGCGGACTGGCCGATATCGCGCCGACCCTGCTGAACCTGCTGGGCCTGGCGCGGCCGGACGAGATGACCGGCCGGTCGCTGCTGCGTCCGGCCGAGGCGGAGTCCGGCGCTGCCGGCAGCAACCCCGATCCGGGCCCGGCGGACCGTGCCATCGCCTGACCTGCCAGACCGCCTGCGCCGCCGCGGCACCGACGCGGCGGCCACCGGCCTGCCCGGCGCCCGGCGCAGCGGCAGGGCCGGCGCATGGGCGCTGGCGGGCATGGTCCTGCTCGCCGCCTGGCCGGCGGGCGGGCAGGGCAGCGATGCGCCGCCGGCCGATGCCGCCGCACCGCTGTCGGCGGAGCGCGAGGCGGCCCGCGACCGGCTGCAGCAGGTGCAGCAGGGCTTGCAGGAGCGGCAGGAGAGGCAGGCCGGCCTGTCGGAGCGCGAGGAGGCGCTGCAGGCCGAGCTGGAGCGCCTGCGCCAGGCTTCGATTGCCGCCGCCGCCGCATTGCAGTCGCAGGAAGAGGAAGCCAGCGCCCTGGAGCTGACATTGTCGGCGATCCGGGACGCAAGAGGCTTCAAATTGCAGGAACTCGAGCAGCGGCGCGACGAGCTGGCACGCCTGGTCAACGGCCTGACCCGGCTGAGCCGGCGCCCGCCGGAGGCGATGCTGTTCGCGCCGGGCGAGGCCTATGACACCTGGCGGGCGGCTGTCCTGCTGGGCGGCATCGGCCCGCTGATCAGCAGCCGCGCCGCCGGCCTTCGCGAGGACCTGGACGAACTGGCGTCGATCGAGGCCGACCTGCATGCGCGCCGGGTGGAGCTGAGCAATGTCGTCCGCTCCATGGCCGACGAACGGCAGCGTCTGACGGAAATGGAACGGAAGCTGAGCAACGCCCGCAGCAGCACCCGCCAGGAAGCCGCGGCGCTGTCCAGGCAGGTGGCCAGTCTGAGCAAGGACGCCGCCGATGTCCGCAACCTCCTGGAAGAGCTGGACACGGCCGAACGGCTGGAGCGCGAGCGCCAGTTCGCCGCGCGGGCGGCGGCACAGGCGGGTTCGGGCCGGCCGGCCACGGTCCGCCCGGCGGCCCTGGCGCCGCCGCGCCTGGACGGCCTGAAGCCCGGCGAACTCGCGATTCCCGTGGCCGGCCAGATCACCGGCCGGTTCGGCAGGCCGGGCGCCGGCGGCGAGCGGCGGCCCGGCCTGACCGTCGCGGTGCGCGAGAACGCGCAGGTGACCGCGCCGGCTGACGCACGTGTGATGTTCGCGGGGCCGTTCAAGGGATATGGTCGGATATTGATCCTGGCCCACGGCGACAACTACCATACCCTCCTTGCGGGGTTCGGGCGTATCGACCGTGAGGTTGGCGACCATGTTCTGGCGGGGGAGCCGGTCGGTGTGATGAGCGCCGCGACGGCAGGGGGTACGCGTGCGTCGCTGTATCTAGAATTGCGCCATGAGGGCAAACCCGTCGATCCCGAACGATGGATCGCCAAGACAGACCGAAAAGCGAGTGGTTAGATGCGTAATTTCCTGCTGGGAAGCGCCTTCTCATTGTTGTTGCTGGCGGCCGCCGGCCTTGCCTTCCTGCCGTCCGCCGACGGCACCCAGGCAGCCAGTTCCGACACCTATCGGCAGCTGAACCTGTTCGGCGACATCTTCGAGCGGGTCCGCAACGACTATGTGGAGCCGGCGGACGATGCCGAGCTGGTCGAGGCCGCGATCAACGGCATGCTGGCCTCGCTGGATCCGCATTCCAGCTACCTGAACCCGAAGAAGTTCCGCGAGATGCAGGTGCAGACCCGCGGCGAGTTCGGCGGCCTGGGCATCGAGGTCACCATGGAGAACGGCCTGGTGAAGGTCGTCACCCCGATCGACGAGACGCCGGCCGCACGCGCCGGGGTCAAGGCCGGCGACCTGATCACCCACCTGGACGGCACCCCGGTGCTGGGGATGACCCTGGGCGAGGCGGTCGAGCAGATGCGCGGCCCGGTGAACTCGAAGATCAAGGTGACCGTGCAGCGCGATGGCGAGGACCAGCCGCTGGATATCGAGATCATCCGCGACATCATCAAGGTCCAGTCGGTGCGCTCCCGCGTCGAGGGGGATATCGGCTATGTCCGCATCACCACCTTCAACGAGCAGACCGAGGAAGGCCTGAAGACGGCGGTCGCCAAGGTCAAGGACGAGATCGGCGCCGACCGCATCAAGGGCTATGTGCTGGACCTGCGGAACAATCCGGGCGGCCTGCTGGACCAGGCGATCGCGGTGGCCGACGGCTTCATGGACCAGGGCGAGATCGTCTCCACCCGCGGCCGGGACGAGGCCAACCAGCAGCGCTACAACGCCCGCGACGGCGACCTGACCGACGGCAAGCCGGTCGTCGTCCTGATCAACGGCGGGTCGGCCAGCGCCTCCGAGATCGTCGCCGGCGCCCTGCAGGACCATCACCGGGCGATCGTCCTGGGCACCAAGTCCTTCGGCAAGGGATCGGTGCAGACCATCATCCCGATCCAGGGCCAGGGAGCCCTGCGGATGACGACGGCGCGCTACTTCACGCCGTCCGGCCATTCCATCCAGGCCAAGGGCATCGTGCCCGACATCGAGGTCCCGCAGGCCAAAATCGAGCTGCTGGAGCAGCGCAGCCGTACCACGGAAGCCGATCTGCGCAACCGGCTGGCGCCGGAGGAAGCGGAGAAGCCGAAGGACGGCGAGGCTGCCGAGGAGGTCGCCCCCCAGGCCGCCAAGCCGGAAGGCAGCGACGAGGACTTCCAGCTGATTCGGGCACTGGACCTGCTGCGCGGCCTGTCGCTGTTTCACGCGAACGCCGCGTCCCGCTAAACTGCTGTCGCATCGCCCTGCCGTCGCCCGCCCTGGCATCGGCAGGGCGGGCGGGACGGCAGGACGGGACAGGACGGTAGGGCGGGGCAGGACGGGCAGGACGCGCTGGCCACTTTATTCGAGCAGGACGGGGACGAGGACGCCGCCGGCGATGCGGCAGAAGCGACCGTGCCGCGGCGCGGCCGCGGACGATTGCGGCTGCGTGGCGAGCAGCGCCGCGGGGCGGCCGACGAGGGCGAGCGCCGCCGCCGGCCCTGGCCGCTGATCGCTGCCTGGCTCTGCTATGTCCTGGTGCTCGCCGGCGGCGGCATCTGGCTCTACCTCGCCGGCCCGCTCGGCGACGCCGAAACCGCCGGGAACGACATGCAGCAGGAAACGGCGCCCGCCGGCCCGGAATCGACCGGGACAACGGCCGCCGAAGGCGGCGAGACGGTGCCGCCCCCGCCGTCCGCTGACCCCGAAGGAACACGGGCGGCCGGGGACAGCCGGGCGCCGGCCATGGCCGAAGGCTCCGATGCGGCGCCTGGCGCCCCGGATGCCGGGATGCCGGCCGAGACATCCGACAGCCTGCCGCAGGAAGAACAGGCCCAGGCGGCCGAGGCCCAGACGGCCGAGGCGGCGGCGGTTGAGACGGCGGCGGCCGAGACGGCACCGGAGCCGATGGCCGAGGCGGATCCGGCGCCGCCCCCGGTCGATCCGCTGCGCCTGGCACAGAGCCAGGGCCCGCTGGCGCCGGCCCCCGACCCGAAGCTGCAGGAGCAGGGTGTCGATGGCATCCTGCCGCGCCCCGGCCCGGAGGGGGAACTGCCCTGGCAGGTCTATGCCCGGCCGTTCGAGGCCGAGGAAGGGCGTCCGCGCATCGCGATCGTGTTCGGCGGGCTGGGCCTGGATTCGCCGGCGACCGTCGAGGCGATCCAGGATCTTCCCGGCGAGGTCACCCTCGCCCTCTCGCCCTATGCCTCCAGCCTGGACGACTGGGTCCAGCAGGCCCGCAGCAAGGGGCACGAGGTGCTGCTCGTCCTGCCGGTGCAGCCGCCGGGCTATCCGGCCAACGACCCCGGGCCCCATGCCCTGCTCGCCGACCTGAAGGCGGCGGAGGCCGCTTCGCGACTGCGCTGGACGATGGCGCGCGCCGCCGGCTATGTCGGCCTGGCAACGGAAACCGTGTCGCCCGTCACCGAGAATGCGCAGACCGCCGAGCCACTGCTCAAGGCCCTGAAGGAGCGCGGCCTGCTGTTCTTCGACGGCGGGGCCGGCAGCGCGGTGACGGCCGCCGGCCTGGCCCGGACGGGCGAGACCCCGTTCGCCGCCGCCGACCTGGTGCTGGACGCGGAACCCACCCCCGCGGCGATCGATGCGGCCCTGGCCGACCTGGAACGGCTGGCACGGGAGAACGGCCAGGCCGTCGGCTTTGCCCGCGCCTATCCGGTCAGCATCGACCGGATCGCCGGCTGGGCCCTGGCGCTGGAGGCCAGGGGGTTCGCATTGGCCCCGCTGACCGGCATAATCGCGTCAGCCGAATCCGGCTGACTGGCCGGGCCGGCACCGCGCCCCGGTGTCATGCGCCCCGGTGTCATGCGCCCCGATCCCATTTGCGAGACCGCGATGCCATCCGACGACGACAGACCCGAGCCGTCAGCGCTGCCCTACCGGCCATGCGTCGGAATCTGCCTGCTGTCCCGGGACGACCGGGTCTTCGTCGGCCGGCGCATCGATACGACGGCGGAAGCCTGGCAGATGCCGCAGGGCGGGATCGACCCGGGCGAGGACCCTGAGACCGCGCTGGTTCGCGAGGTGGCGGAGGAGATCGGCACCCGGAACTGGCGCATCCTGGCACGCAGCAGCGACTGGCTGACCTACGACCTGCCGGAGCACCTGATCGGCAAGGTCTGGAAGGGCCGCTATCGCGGGCAGCGCCAGCTCTGGTTCGCCGCCCGTTTCCTGGGCGAGGATGCGGAGATCGACCTGACGGCCCACGACCCGGAGTTCGAGTCCTGGAAGTGGGTGGAGATGGAAAGCCTTCCCGATATCATCGTGCCCTTCAAGCGTGACCTCTACCGGCGTATCGTGGCCGAGTTCCGCCCCCTCCTGGGATCCACCCCCGACTGACCGTCGGTGCCGCCGGTCCCGCCGGTCCCGCCGCGCCGGCCGCTCCAGCCGGCCGATCCGCCTGCGCCGACGCAATCCCGCCCCTCCCACCCCGTGAGGCCATGCCCGTTCTTCCCGCCGCCGGCCGGCACCGCGCCGCATCGCCGCCCCCCGCCGCATGAACCGGACCCTGTTCGCCATCCACGGGGCGTTCTCCGGTTCCTGGTGCTTCGACCCGTTGCGCGAGGTGGCGGCCGCACGCGACTGGGAGCTGTGCGGCATCGACCTGGAACCGCAGAACGGCCGCACCGGGCCGGCCGGGCTGCAGGATTATCTGGCGGCCTGCCTGGCCGCGATCGACCGCATGGCCGGCCCGCCCGTGGTGGTGGGGCATTCCATGGGCGGCCTGCTGGCGCAGCAGCTGGCGGCTACCGGCGCGGTCCGCGGCGCGATCCTGCTGGCGCCGGCCCCGCCCTGGGGGCAATTCTACGCCACCATGCAGGAGAACGTGAATGTCAGCGGGCTGCTGAACCTCGGGCCGTTCTGGACCCAGATCCTGCCGCCTGACCTTGGCCTGGCCGGCGATGTCCTGATGCGGGGCCTGGGTGCCGCGGCCCGCGCGGAGGCGCTGTCGCGGCTGCGGCCCGAATCCGGCCGCGTGCTGTTCGAGATCAACTGCTGGGGCTGGGACCTGACCCGCGCAAGCGCGGTGGCCAGCCACCGGGTGCGCTGCCCCATGCTGTTCGTCACCGGCAGCGAGGATGCGGTGATCTCCCCGGCGACCGTACGGGCCACCGCCGGGCGCTACGGCGACCTGGCGGCCTGCCGGGAATATGCCGGGCTGGGGCATTTCATCTTTGGCGAGGCGGCTGAGGCGGCGGTGTTCCGGGACTGCCTGGACTGGCTCGACGCGCTGGACCGGTGGGGCAGCGCCTGACCTTGTGCCGCGAACGCCATGGCACCGGAGACTGCCGGACCCTTTCATGACGAACCGAATATTGCAAATATTTCTATTGTTTTTTCTTTAATTTGTCATTAAATGCAGTTTGTCGAATTGGCGGGCCTGACGCGCTGGCAACAAATGCCAAGTATTTCGTTCACAGTCTGCGACAGGCATCCTGACATGGATCGAAGTCACGGTGCCGTACGACATGCGTCCCTGCCCCTGCCGCGATCCCTCCGGTACCGGCCACCGACACAGGCAACGACGGCGCTGAACACCTTACCCCGACCCGCGGCGAGGCATCGCTGGGATCTCTGCAACGAGGGCGTGCGATTCCGGCTTCCATCCGGGATCGGCGGGCTTCTCCCAGACTGTCGATGGATGACTGTCCAGAGGGGCGTCCACGGCGCTGTCATGTTGCAGGCGGGGTGCCGCCGCTGACCCGGCGTTCAAGGAAGAAAATCCTGGCCCCATGACGACAGTCACCATCACCGATACGGCAGGCGATACCACACACACGCTGACCTCCAGCCAGACCCAGGTCATCGTCATATCGACCGATGGCAATGATGTCATCGTCTTCGGCGCAAACCCGACCTCCCTGGCCGTTAACGCCCAGGCGCCCGGCAATGTCAGCTCCATCCTCGGCTCCGCCGGCGCCGACCTGGTAACCTATACAGGAGCCAGCACGACCATCGTCTCCAGGATCGAGACGCTGATCGGTTCCGCGAGCGCCCAGCAGATCACGCTGTCCGCCGGAACGACCATGCTGGCCGGCGCCATCGACAGCCTGACCGGCTCCGCCAGCAGCGACAATATCAGCTTCACCGGCGCCAACACGGTGACCCTGTCCCAGATCGACACCGTGCTCGGGTCGGCAAGCGCCGATCTGGTAACCCTGAGCGGGGCGACCACCGCCAGGGTCGCACAGATCGATACCCTGATCGGCTCGGACAGCGTCGAACGGATAACGCTCTCCGGCGCAACCACCATGCTTGTCGCCGGCACCGACACCCTGATCGGCTCCGCCAGCCTGGAGTTCATCACCCTCAGCGCCGCCAGCACGGTGACGGTCTCCGCGATCCAGACCCTGGTCGGTTCCGACAGCGCGGACCAGGTCACCCTGTCCGCCGCCACGACCATGCTGGCCGGCGCCATCGACAGCCTGACCGGCTCCGCCAGCAACGACAATATCAGCTTCACCGGCGCCAATACGGTGACCCTGTCCCAGATCGACACCATGCTCGGGTCGGCAAGCGCCGACCTGGTGACCCTGACCGGGGCGACCACCGCCAGGGTCGCACAGATCGATACCCTGATCGGTTCGGACAGCGTCGAACGGATCACGCTCTCCGGCGCGACCACCATGCTCGTCGCCGGCACCGACACCCTGATCGGCTCCGCCAGCGTCGAGTTCGTCACCCTCAGCGCCGCCAGCACGGTG
>JAVJON010000054.1:0-11836 GCA_040216765.1 Sneathiellaceae bacterium
TCGCTGCAGACGCCCAGGCCCATGATATGGGTTACGACAAGCGGTGAGCCGCTACACGGTCCTGCTCGATGCCAATGTGCTCTACCCGGCCCCGATGCGAGACCTGCTCCTGCAGCTCGCCGTCTCCGATCTGTTCAAGGCAAAATGGAGCGATGACATTCACCGGGAGTGGATGAATGCCCTTCTCCGCCAGGAGCCGCACAGGGATCGGGCCCTGCTGGAGCGCACAAGATCGCTGATGGACCGGAATGTGCGGGACTGCCTGGTCACCGGATATCAGGCTCTGGTGCCTTCCCTTGCACTGCCCGACCCCGACGATCGTCACGTGCTGGCAGCTGCGATCACCGGCCGGTGCGATGCCATTGTCACGCAGAACCTCAGGGATTTTCCGCCCGATGCCATTGCGCCGTTCGGCATCGAGGCCCTTCACCCGGACGAGTTCCTGGCCAATCAGCTCAGCCTGGCGCCGGGATTGTTCTGCTCGGCAATCCGGAAGGTCCGTGCGCGACTGCAGAACCCTCCCTATAGCGCCGAAGAGTACCTCGACATCCTCACCCGGCAGGGCCTGGTCGCCACGGCCGCCGAGTTGGGCAGTTTCTCGCTGCTGATCTGACACGAGGAACCGAGGCCGAACCCGGTCTGTGCGCTCGCTGTCCCCTACAAACCACTGTTTGTGGGAGGGGCCGGTCCGCTCCTGGCGCTCAAGCTCCTGCTCATGGTCCCGCCTATCCTCGAACGCCCTGCTAAGGGCTCTGCCCTCGCGCGCTTCGATCGGAATCGACGGTCTCCCGAGGCTCAGTCGCTCCGCTCCCTGCGCCCGCCGTCGATTCCGACCTCCGCTTGCTACCCCGCTGTTCGCCACGAGGCAGGGGTTCAGGACGGGGCCTGAACCCCGCCCACAACCTGAGGGCAGACGAACAAGACCCGTCTCAGCCCGTTGCGGAAGCGAGGTGGCGTGCAATGGCGAGGATCAAAGGCAGTGAAGCGGTGCGCGGCGCATTGGCGTCGGCGGTGTGCGAGAGCGGGAAGCCGCTCGCAGACATCAGCGATGCCGATCTCCGGAAGGCCGGCTGGATCGAATCTCGCGACCTGGCGGCGGAGCTGGCGGTCAGGGGGATTTGGCTCCCGTGCGACCTGGTCGACGGTGTCGATCATTTTCACCCAGAGGACCTGGTCGAAAGCTGGGCTGAGCTCGATGCAGAAACCCGGACCATCACGAAGACCCTGGCCAATATCCCGGCGCGGTCGGTGCACGAGTAGCGAGGGGGCGCGGGCGCGGCGAGCCGGGACTATCGCCCGCGGCCGCCTCGGCCTCGGCCTTGGCGGGCGGCTGCCGTCTGGGCGGCGGCCCGCTGTCGCCGGAGTTCGTCGGCAAGCGCCTGCCGGTCCTCGCCCGGCAAGGCTCTCCGATCGGTGGGCCTGGTGGCCTCGATCGCCCGACGTATCTCGGCCTGGGTGGGTCTGTCTTGGGACCTCAGGCCTGCGAGGCGGGCCTGCAGGTCCGTGACGGTCTTCTGGTGTGCCGCATCTGCCGGCGCCTGGGCGTCTACAGTGCGGCGAGCCTCCGTCGCCGCAATCAGACGGGGGACGGCCTTGCCGGCTGCCTGCTGGGCGCTCCGCCTGGCCTGGCTGCGCAGGGGACCGACGCCCGTGCCATGCAGCCGCCCATATTCCTCCGGCCGGGTTTCAAGCTCACGGATAGCGGTTGTCAGGCCGCGCCCTTCGACCGCTTCGCGGATCCGGGCCGCGGCCTCCTGTGGATCGCGATAGACCTGCGCCAGGCTCCGCTGCAGGTCCCGCTCGTCATGGCGTGCGGCCTGAAGGGCGGCTTCTGCCTTGGCGAGTGCCTCCCGTGCCTGTCGCAGGCTTTCCTGGATCATCTTCTTCTGGTCGCCAGATGCTTTGCTGGCCTGAAGCCGCCGCGCGACCTCGGCAAGCGGTGAGAGCTGAGTATCCGGATCGGCAGGCTTGTAACCTTCGGGGGCGGCCGGTGGTTGAACCTCGCGAGAGTCCCGACGGCCGGGTTCTGGGCTGCGGTCTGCTGAGGCGCCGGCCCGGGGCACTGGTCCATCCATGGCCGGCTCCGGCGAGGATGGGAACAGGCGGTCCCGGACCTGTGCGGTATCCAGGGCAGCGGCGCGTCGGTCCGGATCGATCTGGCGGCCAAGCGCGGCAGCGGGTGCCGCATGATCGGCAACGGTGGTCTTGCTTCTTGCCTCGCTCCAGCGGCGGGCGAGGCCGGTCGGTGTCGCCGCATAGGCCGCGGCGGCATAGACGTGGACGCCGTCGCGGTGCCGGGTCAGTGCGACGGTCGCGAGATGCCGGTCGAAGCGGCTGTGATCGAGAATGAACGTCCGGTCGACCGTCGCGCCCTGGCTCTTGTGGACGGTCGCCGCATATCCGTGCTGCCAGCCCTGGAATGAGGGGCCGAGTGTGACATTGGCCCCGTTGTCGAGCCGCAGCTCGATCGGACTGCCGGATTTGGCGGGTCCGATCGCCGTGACGGTTCCGATCGCGCCATTGGCGGCGAGCAGCTGCCGCGGTTCGCCGCCATAGAGGTTGGAGGTGATGAGGATCCTGTCGCCGGTCGCAACGCGAACCTCGCCATCCTCGCGGCGTATGACACGGTCGGCGCTGGTCAGGAGCCCGAGCTCTCGCATGGACTCACGCACGCCGGCATTCAGGCGGCTCACATCCTCGTTGGTATAGGCGAGGATCAGAAGGCGCTGATCCGGATCGTCCGCCAGGATGGTCTTGTGATCTTCGATAAGCTGGGCCCGGGCGCCAGCAGCGGGATCGAGCCTGAGCCGCACGTCCCGCTCCTGCCGGTCCAGCTCGAAGCGCTGGATGAGTTCGCCGGCCGCATGATCGACGCTGCGCCGCGGCTCTTCTCTGGCTTCGACCACATGCCGCGCCAGCTCGACACCATCGACGCCGAGGCGGTCGATCCAGGGCTTGTGTGCTGCGAGATCCTCGCCGATGCGCAAGGCGGCATCGGCCCGCTGGTGAAGCGCTTCGACGCCCCTTTCCCTGTCGCCTTCGGCAAAGGCCCGTCCGGCAACCTGGCGGTCGGAGGCATAGTCCAGGACATTGCGAAGAAGGGTCTGCTCGTGGATCGAGAGCTTCTGGCCGAGCGCCTGTTCCGCCTGCTTGACCTGCGCATCGCGGTCATAGCCCTCGATTCCGGTCCGGAAGAACCCGCGACTGCCATAGGCATTGAACGCTTCCAGGGCAGCCTCGGCGGAGCCGGACGCCAGGCGGGCACTGGCTTCCTGCTGCCATGCCTCGCGCTGGCGGCGCACCTGGGTCAGCCGGCTCGGTGGAGCTTCCTTCTGAACCGCCCGCAGGGCGCCGCCGGCGGCGATCGGCTGAAGCTGCTCTGGGTCGCCGGCCAGGACGACCTTGGCGCCAACCGCATCCAGTCGGTGCATGACACGATCGAGCTGCTCATGCCCGACCATACCGGCCTCGTCGATCACCACGACGGAGCGCACACTGACGGCATCCTTGGTCCGGCGCTCCGTCTGCTTGGCAATCCAGTCGCGCGTCCGGCGATCGAGGGTCCGGACCTTCTCGGCGCTCTCGATGGCAGAAGCGCGCGCCATCCACTCCGCCCGCTTGCCCGGCTCACTCTGCTTTTCAGCGGCGAAGCGGGCGCCATGGGCCAGGCTTTCGCGGGTCGTCGCGTTCAGGTGGCCGGTTCGCTTGAGCTCTGCGAAGGCAGATTCTGCTGTGAGCCGCTGTTCCAGGCGATGCAGGGTCGTCGCCTCGATGCCTGTCTCGGCAAGCGCCTGGGCGGCAATCCCCGAAGGGGCCGCGCCGAGGACCTGGCGGCCGTCGCGTTGCCAGATATGGCGCGCTGCTTCGAACGCAGTGGACTTGCCGGCGCCGGCGGCGCCGGTCACGACAGCGAGCCGGGTGCCGGTTGTGGCATGCAGCGCTGCGGCCGTCTGCTGGTCGGTAAGGTCCGCGCCAGTGCGCTTCTTGAACTCGCGCTTGTACCGCCGCAGGGCGGTGCCGGCGCGCAGTCGGCCGACAGCGCCGCGCCGGTCGGCTGCCATGCGCGCCGCCGTCTCCAAGAGCCGGGCTTCGGCCTGGACCACCGCCCGGGTGCTCAACTGGCGCTCGCCGCTCTCCGGATCCTCGGCCACGGTGACGGTGTCCGGGTCGGAGAGGATCGCGCGCATGGCGTCGAGGGCCGCATCCCGGGAGCCTGACCGCTCCACCAGCTCCGCGGCCAGCCGGGTGTCGCTGACCACGGTGCGCTCGCGCACAAGATCGTCCAGGATCTGCAGGGCCTGCCGGCGTTCGGTGAGGGGCGCCTGGGCCTGGCTTTCAGCGACGGCGGCGCGGATCGCTGCCCTCCCCGCATCGTCGAGATCCAGCTTTTCGAGACGCTGCGCCGCCAACCCCGGCTTGCTGTCCGGGCGCAGGGCACCGAAGAGCTCCGGATACTGCGCGGCGACATCGAGGGCCGTCTCCGGCCGCTCGGCGTACATGGCGAGCCATCGCTCGCGAGCAAGCGGGCGATGCGCCTTTGCAAAGGTTGCGCGGATCCAGGTCTCCAGGCGCTGATCGGCCGTCTTCGGCAGGGCCGGCAGAGCCGGAAGGAGCGGTGTCTCGCCGGTCGGCGGAAGGCCGAAGCGCTCCACCCATGCCGGGACCTTTTGGAGGGCCAAAACGAGATCGGCCGGAACCCGCTTGTCGTGCGTCGTGGTGCGATCGCGGATCCACGCCTTGGCCGCCGCCGCCGACCTGGCCCGCAGGGTCCTGTCGCCGACGGCCTTGAGCTCGCGCGCCCGGCTGAGCCGGCGGCCGCGATGCTGCGGGCTCTCCGCGGACTGCAGGACCGCGGCGGCCTTCGCGCGCCAGGTCTTCGACAAGGGTACGTCGCCGCCGGTGAGTTTCAGGGCGGTCGCACCCTCGATCGGGGTGCCGAAGACTTCGGGCCGGTTGTTGGCGTACCAGAACGCGGTGCGATGCGCCTCGGCCGCCATTTCAAGGAACCGGCGGGCGGCCAGCTCCCGGCTGTCGGCGGCAAACCGGGCCGCCGCCCATGAGTCCAGACCCTGGAGGGCACGCTTTGACGGGGCCGGCAGCGACACCGCCGCCGGCGGCGCGATCGCCGTTGGATCGTCGCCGGCCCGCATGACCTCCCAGCTCGGCCCGTGCCGGGCGTACCAGACTGGCGCCTGGCGCTCCAGAAGCTGGGGCTTTGGCAATCGGCCGCGGCGTTTCGGCTCGAAGCGGTTGGGCGCGCGCACTGGCTCGGCGCCGGCGGCGATCTCGGCCTGCAATTCCGGCCGGTCGATCCGCCGGGTCGCGGTCATTTCGATGCCGTGGCGGGCCGCGACGCGGGCGAAGCGGCGACGCATCTCCAGGATGTCCCGCGTCTGGATCTGCAGCCGGCCCTTGCCGGGATCAGACGATTTCATGCCGAGCACGATATGGATGTGGTCCGGACCGGAGACCTTGCCCATCCCCTGGCGCAGATGTGGGACGTAGAAGGCCGGATAGCTGTCATCGGCCCACGGCGCGATGAAGTCCTGGGCGATCAGCTCGGCGACAAGCGGATGGACCCGGACATCCTTCGGAAAGCTGAGCACGAAATGCCCGGTCTGGCGGTTTCGGAGCCGCTCCTGCTCCGGCAGACCGCGCCGGAGATGCTCGGGCAGCGCCCGCGCCGCCGGCGATAGGTTCTCGTCGTCCGGCATCAGGTTGAGCCGTTCGGCGGCCGCTTCCGGAGTGTGGTGACGGCCCTCGGAATCTCGGAGCGATGTCCCTGGCGGGACATGCTCCGAACCGTCGGCGACATAGCGGGCGGTGGCGATCGCCGCCCGGGCCGATTTCCCAAAGCCGACGACCTTCACCACGACCTCGCGGCTGGGCGCGGTCATGATGAGCCGCGCCCTTCCCAGAAGCCGACGACACGGCGGGCGACCGCCACCTGGTCCAGGGCCTCGTCGACCAGCTTCTGAAGCTGGGGCGAGACCTCGACGTAACGTCCTTCCTGGCGGGCGAAGTGCATGGAGTGCACGACCTGGTTGATGTTCTGGCCGATCGGCCGGAGCTCGCGAACCAGACGCCGGAGCTGCTCGATCTCTTCAGGGGCTGGGACACGGCGCTCGGTGACGGCTGCACTGATCGCATTGCGCAGGAAGGCGGCACGGCCCTTCTTGTCGCGCGGCAGCTCGTCGGCGATCGCCGGGTCGAGCCGGACGCTGATCGTCACCTTCGGTAGACCGGACGCCATTGCCCTCGCCGCCTCTCCGTTCTCGGCCGCCGCTCTGCCGCCTTGGCTCCTGGGGCCATAGCCCCTGCCCGGCCGCAGGCCGGTCCCGCGGAGCGCAGGGACGACGGGGCGGAAACCGGAGGTCTTGGCACCTTCGTCGGGGATTTCGTATACGAAATCCCGTACCTGCCTCACTTAACTACCTCGGAGTGTACCTTAGGTTGAATCTGAGACCCAAGGATTTCTGCGGCTCTCACGTCCATGGGGGAATTGGTGCTGCACCGCCGCACGCTCAGCAGGCGGGAGATCTTTGGTGGACAGCCCGCCAAACGCACTGGACAGCTGCACACCGGAAATGGACAGCGCCTCGGGAAGCTTGGACAGCCCCGAAAAGCGCCTGGCCAGCGCACAACAGAGGGGGATGAGACAGCGACCGCGGCCGCCGGAGGTGGCGAGCGTTGGCGCCGGCGTGCTCAGCCTGGTCCGCCAGCCGTATCGAGGCTGAGAGGAAGATCGAAGCGGGCGGCAAAGGCTCTTGCCTGCTCGATCTCCAGGAAGCAGAACCGCTGGTGATCGGCGGGCGCGGATCCGGGCTGCTCGATGCTGTGATGGAAGGCCGCCCAGCTGTCTGCGGGCAGGTGAGCCTCGCACCAGCTATAGTAGGTGTCGATCGCCGGGCCGAGGCCATGCCGAGGCACCGGGATGTCTACGGCGTGCCGATGGGTCCGGGCGATCAGGGTCCGGCGGGAAGCAGATCGGCGGCTTGCTCGGCGAGGTCGGTACATAGCGAGAACATGGGGGGAGAGTGCAGGACTGCACCAGCCTGGCCAATCCTGGTCCTGATCGTGATCCTGTGGAGCTTCCCTGCAGGCGCTGCGCGCGACAGGCCGGTATTGGCCGGCAGGGCCAGTGTGATCGACGGCGATACGCTGGAGATCCACGGTGAGCGGATCCGGTTGAGCGGCATCGACGCGCCCGAAGCATCGCAGCAATGCCAGACTGCGGCCGGCGCAGCCTGGCCGTGCGGTCGCCGCGCCGCACAGGCCCTCGATGCGCGGATTGGTTCGCGTGTCGTCTCGTGCCAGACGCAGTCGCGAGACCGCTATGGGCGGTTCATCGCGACCTGCCACTTGGAGACGGTCGACCTCGGCGCCTGGTTGGTCCGAAATGGCTGGGCGCTCGCCTATAGGCGCTACTCCACGGACTATGTTGACGAGGAGCACGCGGCCAGGGTCGATCGAGCCGGAATCTGGGCGGGCGCCTTCGTGGCGCCGTGGGTCTATCGCGCGTCGCGCCGATAGCCTTTGGGGAGCCGGGGCCCGATCAGCTCGTGCCCGCTTCTGCCTCCCCCTTCCGGGCTGGCTCTGTCGGGCCTGTCCCCTTCGGCGGCGGCGGCATATCTTCGGACAAAGTCCTGGCCAGCGACACGATCTGATGCCTGACTTCGGGGACGGGAATCCGGCTGAAGGCACGGCAAAGGTCCTGCATCTCCTGATAGAGCAGAGTGGTCCCCACCGCGCTGGTATCCTCTGGCACCAAGGTCTCCAGTTCCGCAAACGCAGCTCGGGCGGCACCGTCGGCGTCGTGCAAACCCTCGAAAAAGAAGCCGATCGGGACACCGAGGGCATCGGCGAGTGCGTGGAGCCGCTCGATGGTGATGCGACTGAGGCCGGACTCATACTTGTGGATCTGCTGTGGCAGGACACCGACCCGCTCCGCGAGGTCGGATTGCCGCAGGTCCCGCAGGATTCGACCCAATCTCAACCGCGCCGCGACATGGCGGCCGACTCGTGCGTCTTCGGACACAATCGCTCCGGGCAAGGTTCTACGCTCCTGATGATAGGTCCACTCCGTCAGGAAACGAAACCCAGGGTCATGACATCGGCGGAACCGGTGGCTTTCGACCCTGCCAGCGGGGCGGTGGATCCGACCGTTCGGTCGGGTCGGCCTGTCGGCGATCGCGCGCCTGGTAGATGCTGGCGGCAAGATCGAGCTCGCCACGTTCCGCCTTGGCCACCATGCCGCGAAGATAGCCGCCAGGTGATCGGATGTCCGACCGTTTGGACACGATCACAGCGACCGCCGCCGCGGCCCGCTCCCGGCCCATGACGAGGCAGGCCCTGCCCCAGGCATCCTGGCTGATGCCGAGCCCGCGTCTCAACCGGTCGGCCGCTCCGACGATGTCGCGCCAGTCTGCCTTGCTGGCGCTGACCCCCTCGGCGATCAGTTCCGGTACCGCGAAGGCCAGCAGCTGTGGACTGACCGGCCGCCGCTCGGCCTGGTCGGTGCCGCTGCTCTGGCGTGCCCGGCTTGCGTCCCTGCCCGGGCCGGAAGCGCTACGGCCGCTCTGCCGGTCCCGGGCCTTTAGGCTACCTGTATCGCTTTGCGATGGGTGGTGGGGTTGTAGTTGTATGTGGCGGAAACTGATTTCCCCCTCGCCGGTAATATCACCGGGAAAAGCATCCGCCTCGCGCTCGCGCTCGGTGGCGGCGCATGCCGCCTCGAAGGCACTGGCCGCTTCCGTCTGCAATGCTTCCAGGGTCGCGACGGCGAGCTGCAGTTCGGCATCCGTTTCCGGGGTGCCGACCCCGCCGGCGCGGCGCTCAATGTCGGCCCAGGTGGCCGCATCTGGCAGTTCGGCGTCCGTTGCCGCTTCCAGGATCTGCGCAACCCCCTTCCGGGCGATGGTCAACCGCCTCCGGAAGGCAGCGCGGGCCTCCCGCTGGGCGGTGGCAGCCTCGGCCACGGCCTCGAATTCTGCGCGCCTGGCGGCAAGCGGGGACAGGTCGAAGCCGTAGGCGAAGACGATCTGTCCGTCCGCGCCGCGGCGGCCGTAGCGCCGCCCCGTCGGGCTCTCCACCGTTGCGATGAGGCCACGGCGCTCCAATGCCCGAAGCCGGTTGCGGACCTGCCTTTCCGTGATGCCGAGCTCGTGACACAGGCAGGCATTGGATGGCCAGACGATGGGACGGGCTCCATCCCGCCAGTCCTGCGGCTGGGTCCAGCTCCACAACAGGTCGATCGTCTCCCGAAGGTGAGCCGCGATCCCGACATGCGGCGCAGCCCTCTTGAAGGCAGCCAGGATGCGGGCGAGCCGCTGTTCCGTGGTGCCTGTGTAGCGCTCGGCCGCCGCCTCGGTGGCGATCGACATGCGCGAGATCGTTCGGAGTCCCGACGGTTGTCGGGCCGTTTCGTGCGTCATCTGATTCCCTCGTGTCGGTGGGAACCGCGCACAGCCCGACCCGTTGCGAAAAATGCTCTTTTCCGCTTGCGTCACCGGATGATGCTGTGGGATAGTCAGGACATCAGATCTGGGTCCTGACTTTCCTAGGGTTCCCGAAAAGCCCCGCGGTTGCCGCCGCGGGGCTTTTCCGTTTCTGGCTACCTATCCGCTATTTCTGCTCCCCAGTTTGGCGCCGCACGATCGGTCCGGATCGTATGGCGGACGCCGTATAGTGTGGCCTCCAGCCTCAAAGCCGCAACATTTCGCGTGCGAACCGCATATAGCTGCGGATTCGACACCCACAGCTGCGGATCAGCCGTGCAACGGATCTCCGCCTGTCGGCTCCGACTCGCCGCGGAGTTAAGATTGTAGATGTTTGCCGTTTCGCACAATACGCGCGATTGACCGCCTTACAGGCGAATTACGCGATCGCCTAATCCTGGGAGTTGGTCAGCGAGCCGCGGCCGCGTTTCAGATTGCGGTAGAGGGGAGATCGGGCCACGCCGAAGCGCTCCGCCACCTTCTCCATGGTCATGCTCTGTTCGCGCAACAGGGCTTTGGCTTTGGCCCAGGTCCTCTGCGGGCAGGGCCGGAAGCTGTCCGCCGAGCCGACCGGACCGCAAGGCCCGGCCGGCGAATTTTTCATCGCCCCTCCCCCCGATAGTAGCTCGGCCGCTCGGCGATCGCGGCCGCATAGAGCTGCTCGGCCAGAAGCGGGAACCGTCGGTCCAACCGCTCCCGCAGACGCTTCCGCCGCACCCTGCCCTTCGCCTCGGCCGACCATCGCGCCGGCGGCGCCGCGGGCTGGAAGGTGAGGCAATGGCACCAGCCATCCCCCAGCACGTTGGCCGGCATGTGGCCGCGGATCTCCGTCTCGGCCGTGCGGTCCAGAAGGGTCACGCTCCACCTGGTGCGGTGCCGGTCGCCAAAGGTGGGGATGCCTGGCGGCGGGTCGGTGCATGGGTTGCCCCATGCCAGCGACAGAATCATCCGGTCGACCGGCCTCCGGGTCATGGCCTCGGCCTCCGGCGGACGGTCTCGATGACGGTCACCTCGTAGCCGGGACCGAAGTCGGCCGGATCACAGCCCAATAGCTGGCGCTCGCCAAGGGCGAGCGCGGCCGCCGCGTCGGCGGCCTCGGCGAGGGTTTCGGCCATGGCCCCGGTGTCGCTGCGCCACACCACGACCACGAAGATCCGCCGACGGCGAAACAGGGGGAATCTCGGCATGTCCGCGCCTCCAGGAAGCGGGGCCGCCTAAGCGGCGGCCCTTTCTTCTTCCCCGTCCGCCTCGGTCTGACGGTTCCCGCCGGCCTTCTCGATCAGGTAGTCGGCCGCCTTCTGCGCTTCCGACGCGGCCTTGAAGATCAGCCGCTTGTCGTTCCGCAACGCCTGCAGCCAGTTGGCGATATAGGCGGCGTGATCCTCCCGCGGCTCGATGGCCAGCCCGAGCTCGGCCGCGAGGAAGGCCGCGCCGATCTCCGCGACAAGCTCCTCATTCGCGTACCGCTCTTTCGGGGTCTCTCCCGGCATCTCGCGGTCAAGCCGGCTCTTGTGTCCGCTCCAGTGCGTGCACTCATGCGCCAGGACTTCGTAGTACCGGCCGGCCTCCTGGAAACGTTCGAACGGCGGCATCTGGATATAGTCCAGGCCGGGCGCAAAATAGGCTTCCATCCCGCCATGCCGGATATCGGCACCGATGGCCGCAAAGAACGCCTCCGCCTCGGCAATCGGTGCATCCGGGTTCGGGTTGGTGTCGTGGGTCGCGTAGTAGTGTCCGGGCAAACCGTCGATCTGCTCGACGTTGAAGACGGTATAGCCCTTGCGGAACCGGATGGTCCGGCCCTCCTCGCCGCCGCCGCATTCGTCGCCTTCGCCTTCCTTCTCGATGGTGCCCGAGTAGGTGACAAGCGCCGACTTCTCGCCCTTCCGGACCTGCCCGCCGAGGGCCTGGGCTTGCCGGTAGGTCATCCAGATCGGCGCGGTGTAGCCCTTCATTTCCGCAACCACCCAGAGCATGACGACATTGATTCCCCGGTACGGCGTCCCGCAGGACCGCAACGGCCGATGGATCGGCCCGGCGACGTGCCCGCCCGACCAGGGCTTGCACCAGGGCCGCACGCCCTTCTCCAGCTGCTCGATGATTGTTGCCGTCACGCGCTCGTAAACGTCCTGACGGTCACCATTGTCCCGCATCCGCGAATACCGCTTGCCCATCGTCTGCCCCTCCATTGGCTCCGGGATCCAAGGCCGGAGGCCTTCCCCCGTCCCTGGACGGGTTCAGGCCCCGTCCTGAACCCCTGCCTCGTGGCGAACAGCGGGGTAGCAAGCGGAGGTCGGAATCGACGGCGGGCGCAGGGAGCGCAGCGACTGAGCCTCGGG
>JAVJON010000063.1:0-10954 GCA_040216765.1 Sneathiellaceae bacterium
GACCGCCGGGTCGCGCCCACTGGTGTCCGGTTGAGCATGGCCGGCATTCGCTCAAGGCCGCGACTTTGCCGGGTTTGCGGGGTCAAGCGTTGACGCTGGACACGGATGTCCTTGCGTTCCCCCAATCGTCACCACCGCGCTCGTTGTTTGGCCCGAGGAGATAGTGGACACCTGTTCGGAGACATGGTGGACGGGTTGCATCATTGCGCGGACCGCCTCTCCAGGTCGATCCGGGCAATGACATGAGCGCCGAAGCAGACGTCAAAACAGCCGTCCGGCAGCCGCCCGCTACCCCCTGCCAGCCCGCCAGTCTTCGGTCAGCAGGGCCCAGCGCTCATGGTCGCGCCAGGCGCCGTCGATCCGCATGAAGCGGGGGGAGAAGCCTTCGCGGCGGAACCCCAGCGCGCTGACCAGGGCGAGGGAACGCGCGTTGTCGGGCTGGATATTGGCCTCCACCCGGTGCAGTTCCAGTTCGCCGAAGGCATGGCCGAGCACCAGGGCGACCGCTTCGCGGATCAGGCCGGTACCCTGCCCCTCGCTGCGGCCGTAATAGCCCAGGGAGGCGGTGTCCATGCCGCGGCGGGTGACCTCGTTGAGGTTCACCACGCCCTGAAGCTGCCGCTGCTCCCGGTCCACCACCAGGAACCCGACATCGCGGCCGGCCTCGATCCGCTCGAGATATTGCTGGAAGGACCGCGCGTTGTAGGGCGGTACCACCCAGGGTCGATAAAAGTCCTTGTTGCTGAGGGTCAGCGCCAGCAGCGGGCCGGCATCTTCCCGCGTCGGCCGGACCAGAAGCACCCGCTCGCCGCGCAGGCGGGCGCGGCTGGCATAGGATCGCAGCGGTACGGGGCGTTGCGTCCTCCGGGCGAGGACGGGCGGGCGGGTGCTCATGCCGCGATCCTAGCACAACCGCCGGGCATCACATCCGCGCGATTGCAGCCCCAGGCGGTCAGGCCGCGCGCTCCGGCTGGCGCTTCGCCTCCTCGGTCTCCAGGTGGCCGGGCAGGCGCAGCGCGACCCGCAGGCCGCCCAGCGGCGAGGCGTCCAGGGTCAGCCCGCCCTCGTAGATCGCCACCAGGTCGCGCACGATGGCCAGGCCCAGGCCGCTGCCCGGCACGCTCTCGTCCAGCCGGACGCCACGGCCGAGCACCGCGTTGCGGGCATCCGGCGACAATCCGGGGCCGTCATCCTCCACCGTGACCTGCAGGAACCGGCGCTGCGGCTCCGCGCCGGGCGCCGCCGGCATATCCTCCGACAGGGTCAGCCGCACCTGCCCGGCCGCCCAGGTGCAGGCATTGTCCAGAATGCAGCCAAGGATCTCCGCCGCATCCTCCCGGTCGCCGTGGAACAGGATCCGTGCCGGCGGCGCCTGCAGGGCAAGCTCCAGCCCGGGCCGGGCGTGCAGCCGCCGCATCGCCCGCACCAGCCCGCCTGCCACCTCGCCCAGGTCGGCGCGCGCGCCGGGGCGCTCCGCGCTGCCCGCGGCCCGGGCGCGGGCGAGATGCCGGTCGATCTGGCGGCGCATCGCCTGGCTCTGCTGCTCCACCAGTTCCGGCAGGTCCGCGGCCTGGCTGGAGGCGGCGTTGGCCAGCACCGCGATCGGCGTCTTCAGGGCATGGGCCAGGTCGCCGGCCTGGGTGCGGGCGCGGGCGACCACGGCCTCGTTGTGGGTCAGGACGGCGTTCAGGTCGTCGACCAGCGGGGCGACCTCGCCCGGCCAGCGCCCCTCGACGCGGGGCGCGGCACCGCCGCGCAGGCGGCCCAGGGCCGCGCGCAGCCGCCGCAGCGGCGCCAGGCCGAACCAGACCTGCAGGCCGATCGCGATGGCCAGGCCCGCCGCCAGCCCGGCCAGCGCGACGCCCAGCTGCCAGGCGAAGGCCTCCACCGCGGCCGGGATCGTGGCGCGGTCCCGGCCGACCACGGCCAGCACCTCCTCCGAGGCGTCGGGCAGGACGATCCGGCGGCCCAGCAGCAGCAGGTTCTGGCCGGCAGGGCCTTCCTCCCGCCAGCGCGAGATGCCGTCCGCATCCGGCGGCGGCATGTCCAGCGGCAGGCTCTGGTCCCAGAGCGAGCGCGAGCGCAGCGGCTGCCCGGCGCTCGCCGGATCGTCCGCCGGTGCCCCCGCCGGCCCCTCCGCCGCGGTGCCGCCATCCTCCCCGGTGCCGAAGGCGACCTGCCAGTAGCGCCCGGAATAGGGCTTGGCGAAGATCCGGCTGGCCACCTTTCCCTCCACCAGCAGGTCGCCCTGCTCGTCGACCGCCAGGGCGGCGATCAGCCGGTTCAGGTCGAACTGCGCCCGGGCATCCAGGTCGGCCTCCAGATGGTTGCGGAACAGGGCGACCAGGCCGAACCAGGCGACCACCAGGACGATGGCGATCCAGGCCAGGGCGGACACCACCAGCCGCAGGCTGAGGGAGCGCAGGCGCAGCCTGTCGAACAGGCCGTCGCCGGTCCGGGCATCGCCGCCGGTGGTCACGGCCCCGCCTTCGCCGGGCCGGCATCCTCGCCGCCCTCGCCCGGCGCCGCCAGCCGATAGCCCATGCCGCGCCGGGTCTCGATCAGGTCGGCGCCGAGCTTCTTGCGCAGGCGGCCGATGAAGACCTCGATGGTATTGCTGTCGCGGTCGAAGTCCTGCGCATAGATATGCTCGGTCAGCTGCGCCCGGCTGATCACCTGGCCGGGATGGTGCATCAGGTAGGACAGGATCCGGTATTCCTGCGCCGTCAGGCTGACCGGCATGCCCTGCAGGGTGACATTGCCCTGGCGGGTGTCCAGGCGCAGGTCGCCGCAGACCATCTCCGGCTGCGACAGCCCGTTGGCGCGGCGGATCAGGGCCCGCAGGCGCGCCATCAGCTCGGCCATCTGGAACGGCTTGGCGAGATAGTCGTCGGCACCGGCGTCGATGCCCTCGACCTTCTCGTGCCAGCGGTCGCGCGCGGTCAGGATCAGCACCGGCATGGCCCGCCCGGCGCCGCGCCAGGCGCGCAGCACCGACAGTCCGTCGCGCAGCGGCAGGCCCAGGTCCAGGATCACCGCATCATAGGGCTCGGTCTCGCCCAGATGCTGCGCATCCTCGCCATTCGCGACCGCGTCCGCCACATAGCCGGCCGCATCCAGCGCCTTCAGCAGCTGGCGCGCGAGGTCCCGGTCATCCTCCGCGATCAATACCCGCATGATCGGCAAGCTCCCATCTCGGTCTGCGCCCCTCTCACCTGGTCGCCCATTCTACTTCCTGGGGGGGCCGGGCGGCGGCGGCGGCCGGTAGGGCGGGCGGCCCTGGCGGATCGCCGCATCCAGGTTATGGCCGTGCGCGCGCATCAGCTCCGTCGTCCGGGCGTCGTAGTGCAGGCGCAGCACCTGGCCGTCCGGCGCCAGCAGGTCGATCTCGTAGATCCAGCGGCCCTTTCGGCTCTCCAGCTCCACCTCCAGCACCTGGCCGGTGAACTCATAGGCGACACGGTCGAGGATCGCCGGCAGGGGCAGGATCTCGCCCGCCTGCAGCGCGGCCCGTGCCCGGTCGTGATCGCCCCGCTCGCCACCGGCCTGCAGCAGGCCCGGCGCGCAGAGCAGCAGCAGCCCCGCCAGGGCCAGCCGGACAGGCCGCATGCCCCGGAACCGCAACCCCAGGAGCGGCAGCCGGGGCAGCAGCCGGGCAAGAGCGTCGAGGTGGGGCAAGGCTGTCATGCCGCCAGAATAGGCCAGGAAGCGCCTGAACGGCAGATGAACACCGCTCTCAGCTTCGGTTCAGCGCCGCAGGCCCATGCTCCGCCTCGATGCTGCAGGTCTCCCGGCAGCGTGACTGCCCCACCCCGAACCTCTCTGGACAGCCAACAGGAGCAAGTCCCATGAACCCCATCCGCAGAAACAGCCTGGCACGTGGCGCCATCCTGACCGTCGCCGGCCTGGGCGCCGTCGTCATGCTGGCCGCGGCCGCGCCGGCCATGGCGCGCGGCGGCGATTCCTTCGGCGAGAAGTGCGGCGCCGCCCAGGATACCAGCTGGCAGTCGATCAGCGCGCTGGCCCAGAAGCTGGAGGGCGAGGGCTATACCGATCTCCTGCGCGTCGTGCGCAAGGATGGCTGCTATTCGGTGATTGCCCGCAAGGACGAGGCGCGGCCGATGAAGCTCTGGCTCAACCCGGCCAGCCTGGAGGTCACCGGCTTCAGCAAGATCCCGCCGAAGCATTTCCGCGGCGGCAAGGGCAAGCATGGCTTCCACGGCAAGCATGACCGCTCCGACATGCACGACCGCATGGGCAGGCATGACCGCGCCGGCATGCCGGGCAATCCCTCCGCTGCCGCCGCGCCGGAGCAGCCGTCGCAGCCGAAGGACAACTGATCCGCGGCTACGGCTGTCGGTCCGCGGGTCGCCCCGAACCCCTCCCCCGTCCCCGGGGCGGCCCGCGGCCGCACCACAACGACTCAGGTGCGGCGGCCCGCGGCCGCACCAAAACGACTCAGGTGCGGCGGCCCGCGGCCGCACCAAGGCCATCGGCGCCTCACCCGATTGTGTCATCCCGGACCGCGATCCGGGATCGTGACGGACCGGCGCCGCTACGCTGTCTCGCCGCCCGCGCCATGGGTCCGGGTCAAGCCCGGGACCACGGCAGATGTGCGCCTCGCGGCATCCCTCTGCGCCCTATGCCCCGCTGCGCAGCAGCAGCAGGTTGAGGCCGTTGAGCACCCGGTAGACCCGGTCGAACAGCGGCTTGAAGGCGAACCAGTCCAGCCCCAGCGCGGCGGCCAGGGCATTCAGGTCGCGGCGTCCGTCGATCAGCGGCAGCAGCCGCTCCGCCCCCGCAGGCAGGGGGAGCGACAGCGGCAGCCCCGCCAGGTCTGCCTGGAACACCCCTTTCCCCCGCACGATCGCCCGCGCCAGGGCCTGCATGTCGATGCCGTTCGGCTGCGGCCTGGCGGCCGCCCGGTCCGGCCGCGCCAGCGCCTGCGCGGCGCGCGCCGCGGGCACCGCATAGACCACGTGGACACGCATGTTGCCGGCCAGGTTCTCCGCCAGCGCCCAACGCGCCGGCTGGTCCAGCGCCGCGGCGCGGGCCAGCAGGTCGGCATCCCGCAGATAGGTCTCGGGCCGGTACTGCATCGGCACGATGAACGAGGTGACGGCCAGGCCGGCGCCGGCCAGCAGCTCCAGCAATTGCGGCACCGTATAGGCCCGGTCGCGCGGATGCAGCAGCAGGTCGAACAGCTTGCCCGCCGGCACCGCCTCGCCCGGCGTCTCGGGCAGATGGTCGTTCAGCCAGGGGTTGCGGCGCAGCCAGTTGCTGTCCGGCAGGTCGGCCAGCAGGCGATGCGCCAGGGCCACGCGGCCGGGCAGGTCGCCCGACGGGCCGGCCAGGCTGCGCAGCGCCGCCTGCACCGGATAGACCCCGATGCGCCCCAGCTCGCCATAGAGCATCAGCCCCATCCCGCCCTGCGGGTCGAGCTCCGCCCGCAGGGCGGCGAGCCCGGCGGCGGGATCCTCCAGGTGATGCAGCACGCCGCAGCAATCGACATAGTCCCAGGGGCCGGGCGCCAGCGACCCCACCGCGCCCAGCGGGCCCTGCACGAAGCGGATGTTGCGCAGGCCGCGCACCTCCGCCCGCGCACGGGCGATGCCCTGGCTGGCCCCGGAAATGTCGAGATGCACGACCTCCGCCGGCACCGCCCGGTCCGCCAGCTGCTGCGCCAGCATGATGCAGCCGTCGCCGGTGCCGCCGCCGGCGAACAGGGCGCGGAACGGGCGGCCCCAGTCGCGCACGCCGGCGAACAGGTAATGGTCGACCTCCGGCAGGTTGCTCGGCGAGCCGGTCACCAGCCGGTGGCGCTCGTCCGCCGGGTCGCGCGGCGGATAGGGATAGACCTCGTACTGCGCCCGCACCGCCGCATCCCGCTCGGCGCCGGGCCTGTCCTGATCCGTCATCGGGCGCTCCGGATTGCACAACGGGCCGGCTTGCGCGATATCCCATAGCCGGCGTCGACGGGCCCCACGCAGGCGGGCCGGGCAGGGCGGCAGGCGCGGAACGCAGCGGGGACCAGGTGCGCGGCTATTTCGGGATCGGCGTCGAGGGCCTGAGCAAGGCGATGAATGCGGGCAACCTGTTCCGCACCGCGCATGCCTTCGGTGCCAGCTTCGTGTTCACCATCAACGCCCGCTATTCGGTCAAGAGCGGCAAGAGCGACACCAGCCGCACGCCGCTGCATGTGCCATGGCACAGCCATGACACGGTCGCCGACATGGTCCTGCCGGAGGGCTGCGAGCTGGTCGGCATCGAGTTCCTGGACGAAGCGGCCGAGCTGCCCAGCTTCCACCATCCGGCGCAGGCCGCCTATGTGCTGGGACCCGAGCGCGGCAGCCTCTCGCCAGAGCTGCTGGCCCGCTGCCAGCACCTGGTACGCATCCCGACCCGGTTCTGCGTCAACCTGGGGACCGCCGGCGCGATCGTCATGTACGACCGCATGCTGACCCATGGCCGCTTCGCGGAGCGGCCGATATCGAGCCTGGCGCAACCGGCGCCCCGGCAGGCGCATATCCACGGCGGGCCCCGGATGCGGCGGCGCGGCGAACTGCCCTGACCCGCCGCGGCGCCGCCGCGCGGCTGCGCCCGTCATGGGCCCCGCCCCTTGCCGACCGCTTCATCCTCCGGCCCGGCGCCTGCGCCCCCGGCCACCGGCATCTCGCCGGGGCCCGCGCCCGGCACGGCCTCCAGGCCCTGGCGCAGGCGGGCCAGGGCGAGCCGCAGGCGGGACTTCACGGTGCCCAGCGGCAGGCCCCGGCGCTCCGCGACCTCGCGATGCGACAGGTCCTCGTAGAATGCCAGCGCGACCAGCTCGCGCTGTTCCTGCGGCAGGGCGGCGATGGCCGTCTTCAGGCGCGCGGCCTCCTCCCTGTCGCCAAGCATCTCGTGCTGGTCCTTCGGGGCGTCGGGCGTCAGCAGGGGGTCCTGGGGATCGATCTCCGGCCGGCGTTCGCGCCGCAGCACGTCGATTCGCCGGTTTCGCGCGATCGTGAACAGCCAGGTGGCGGGCGAGCTCTTCGACGCATCGAAGCTGCCGGCCTTGCGCCACACCGTCAGCATCACCTCCTGCACCAGCTCGTCGGCCATCGCCTCCGACGCGCCCAGGCGCATCAGGTAGCCTTTCAGGCGCGGCGCGAAATGGGCGAACAGGGCCGCGAACGCCGAACGGTCGCGCCGTTCGGAAATGGCGCGCAGCAGGTCGGCCTGTGCCTGGCGGTCCAGTTCGTCGGACGCAGCCCGTCTTTCGCTCATGCGACAGTTCTAGGCGATGCGTCACGGCCATGCCAGATGTCGCGTGCGGCCGGCCACCGGCGGCCAGGGTGGAAAAACCCACGCGCGACCGATATCTTCCCGCTGTCCCGCATCCCGGCCCAGGCCGGCCGACGCGGACGGGCACGGACGGCAGGCGGGCCGGCCCGGCTGTCCCCGGCTTCCGGGATGCAGATGGTTCAAGGCAATGCTCTCGGGGAGGCATATGGTTGGAATGATGACGCGCAGGCATGACACGACCGGGCGGCTTTCGGCGACCTGGACCGGCCTCGCGGCAGGCGTCGTGCTGGGCATGCTTCTGGCCCTGCCCGCGGCGGCGCAGCAGCCGGCGCCGAAGCGGCTCGGCAGTTTCCAGGACTGGACCGCCTACGAGTATCAGGAGGCGGGCGAGAAGGTCTGCTTCATCCTGTCCCGCCCGACCAAGAAGGCCGGGGCCGAGCGCAGCCGCGGCGACGCCTATGTGATGATCACCTTCCGCACCGCGGACAAGGTGCGGGACGAGGTCTCGGTCAATTTCGGCTCCACCCTGAAGGAGAAGAGCCAGGCGCAGATGAAGATCGGCGGCACCAGCGTGCCGATGGTAACCGACCGCGACACCGCATGGACCTCCAATCCGGGGCAGGACAAGGTGGCGGTCGACGCCATGGTGCGCGGCGCCGAGATGCAGATCAGCGCGGTGTCCAGCAAGGGCACGCAGATCGACGACAGCTATTCGCTGATGGGCGTGACCAACGCCCGCGAGGCGATCGCCAAGGCCTGCAAGTAGCGAAGGCCGGGCCTGCCCGACCCGGGGCGGCGGGACGCCGCAGCCCCCCCGTCTTGCAGCCGGACGCGGCCGCACCAGATAGTTGCGCCATGACGATAGTCCCAGATGTGCAGGTCCGGCCCGATGCGCCGCCTGCCCCCGCCTTCCTGCCCGATGCCGCGGGCCGTATCGACCTGGTCGGCCTGACCCGGGCGGAGCTGATGGCCGCGCTGGCCGCCACCGTCGGCGCCGGGCAGCCGGACAAGTGGCTGCGCATGCGCGCCAACCAGCTCTGGCACTGGCTGTATTTCCGCGGCGCGCGCGACTTCGACGCGATGACCTCGATCTCCAAGGAGATGCGGGCCCGCCTGGCGGAGCATTTCATGGTCAGCCGCCCGGGCACCAGCCAGGCGCTGCTGTCCGACGACGGCACCCGCAAATGGCTGCTGCGCTTCGCCGACGGGCAGGAGGCGGAATGCGTCCATATCCCGGAGGCCGATCGCGGCGCGCTCTGCGTCTCCTCCCAGGTGGGCTGCATCCTGACCTGCCGGTTCTGCCATACCGGCACGCAGAAGCTGGTGCGCAACCTGACCGCGGGCGAGGTGCTGGGCCAGCTCCTGCTGGCCCGCGATGCACTGGACGAATGGCCGAGCCCGCGCGAGGGCCGCATGATCTCCAACATCGTCATGATGGGGATGGGCGAGCCGCTCTATAACTACGAGAATGTCGCCAAGGCGCTGTCCATCGTGATGGACGGCGAAGGGATCTCGCTGTCGCGGCGGCGGATCACCCTGTCGACCGCCGGCGTGGTGCCGGCGATGCGCCGCTGCGGGCAGGAGCTGGGGGTGAACCTCGCCGTCTCGCTGCATGCGGTGCGCGACGAGATCCGCGACGAGCTGGTGCCGATCAACAAAAAATACCCGATCGCCGAGCTGTTGCAGGCCTGCCGCGACTATCCCGGCGCCAACAATGCCCGGCGGATCACCTTCGAATACGTGATGCTGCGCGACGTGAACGACAGCGTCGCCGACGCCAAGGAACTGGTGCGCCTGATCGCCGGCATCCCGGCGAAGGTGAACCTGATCCCGTTCAACCCCTGGCCCGGCGCGCCCTATGACTGTTCCAGCGACGCCGCGATCCGGCGCTTCGCCAATGTGGTGCTGGATGCCGGCTATGCCTCGCCGGTGCGCACGCCCCGCGGCCGCGACATCATGGCCGCCTGCGGCCAGCTGAAATCCGCCAGCCAGCGCCTCACCCGTCGCGAACGCGAGGCGGTCGCCGCCACCGCCTGAGGCGAAATCGCCCTTGCGCCGCCGCCGCCCGCCGCGCTAGGGAAACCGCCGCCGAAGATGTCCATGACGAGTGCAGGGGGATAAGGGGATGACGCGTCCGCGCCGCGACGTGAAGAAGGTGGTGCTGGCCTATTCCGGCGGCCTGGACACCTCGGTGATCCTGAAATGGCTGCAGGAGGAATATGACTGCGAGGTGGTGACCTTCACCGCCGACCTGGGCCAGGGCGAGGAGCTGGGCCCGGCACGCGAGAAGGCCGAGCGCGCCGGCGTGAAGCAGATCTTCGTCGAGGACCTGCGCGAGACCTTCGTCGCCGACTATGTCTTCCCGATGTTCCGCGCCAATGCGCTCTACGAGGGGCTCTACCTGCTGGGCACCTCGATCGCGCGGCCGCTGATCGCGAAGCGCCAGATCGAGATCGCGGCCGAGACCGGCGCCGATGCCGTCGCCCATGGCGCGACCGGCACGGGCAACGACCAGGTCCGCTTCGAGCTGAGCTATTACGCGCTGAACCCCGACATCACGGTGATCGCGCCCTGGCGGGAATGGCAGCTGAACTCGCGCACGAAGCTGATCGAGTATGCCGAGAAGCACCAGATCCAGGTCGCCAAGGACAAGCGCGGCGAGGCGCCGTTCTCGGTCGACGCGAACCTCCTGCACATCTCCGCCGAGGGCAAGGTGCTTGAGGATCCCTGGGTGGAGGCCGAGGAATATGTCTATTCCCGCTCCGTCGCGCCGGAGCAGGCGCCGGACGAGCCGGAATACATCACCGTGGCGTTCCTCAAGGGCGACCCGGTGGCGGTCAACGGCGAGACGCTGTCGCCCGCCGCCCTGCTGACGAAGCTGAACGAACTGGGCGGCCGGCACGGCATCGGCCGGCTGGACCTGGTGGAGAACCGCTTCGTCGGCATGAAGAGCCGCGGCATCTACGAGACCCCGGGCGGCACCGTCCTGCTGGCCGCCCATCGCGGCATCGAGCAGCTGACCCTGGATCGCGGCGCCGGCCATCTGAAGGACGAGCTGATGCCGCGCTATGCGGAGCTGATCTACAACGGATTCTGGTTCTCCCCCGAGCGCGAGATGCTGCAGGCGCTGATCGACCGCAGCCAGGAGCCGGTGGAGGGCGAGGTGCGGCTGAAGCTGTACAAGGGCCGCGCCGACGTGGTCGGCCGCCGCTCGCCGAAGTCGCTCTACTCCATGGCGCATGTCACCTTCGAGGAGGACATGGTCTACGACCAGCGCGACGCCGAGGGCTTCATCAAGCTCAACGCGCTCCGCCTCCGCCTCGGCCAGCGCCGCGGGCATAACTGACGGGATGCCCGGCTCGAGGGCCGAGCAAGACGGCGTCCAGGAGGCGTTCTCTCCCCTGGTCGTCATGGCCGGCCTTGAGCCGGCCATCCATTCCGCAAGCCACGCCGCCGCACTCCGGTCCGGAACAGACCGCCACCGCGGCAACGCCGGCGGAATGGATGCTCGGCTCGGGGGCCGAGCATAACGGCGTTGTGGGTTGCCTGCCCGCATTCGTCATGGCCGGCCTTGAGCCGGCCATCCATTCCGCAAGCCGCGCCGTCGCACCCCGGTCCGGACCACACCGTCACCGCGGCAACGCCGGCGGAATGGATGCTCGGCTCGGGG
>JAVJON010000001.1:0-48926 GCA_040216765.1 Sneathiellaceae bacterium
CACCCTCGTCACCCGCCAGGATGTCGTCGCCGGCACCGCCGGAGATCGTGTCTGCGCCTTCACCGCCAGCAACCAGGTCGGCATCGTCGCCGCCAACCAGGGAGTCGTCGCCGGCGCCGCCGGAGATCGTGTCAGAACCGGTACCGCCAGCAATCAGGTCGGCATCGTCGCCGCCGTCCAGGGAGTCATCGCCGGCTCCGCCGGAGATCGTGTCGGCACCTGCGCCACCCAGGACGGTGTCGTTGTCTGCGCCGGCATTGATGCTGTCCGCACCGTCGCCGCCGTCGAGCAGATCGGCACCCTCGTCACCCGCCAGGGTGTCGTCGCCAGTGCCGCCAGCGATCGTGTCAGAACCGGTACCGCCAGCAATCAGGTCGGCGTCATCGCCGCCATCCAGGGAGTCGTCGCCCGCGCCGCCGGAGATCGTGTCAGCGCCTGCACCACCAAGGACGGTGTCGTTGTCTGCGCCGGCGTCGATGCTGTCCGCACCTGCGCCACCGTCGATCTGATCTGCGCCCTCGTCACCCGCCAGGGTGTCGTCCCCAGCTCCGCCAGAGATCGTGTCCGCGCCTTCGCCGCCGGCCACCAGGTCGGCATCATCGCCGCTGTCCAGAGAGTCATCGCCCGCGCCGCCGGAGATCGTGTCGGCGCCTGCGCCGCCGAAAACAGTGTCGTCGTCCGCGCCGGCGTCGATGCTGTCCGCACCCTCGCCGCCGTCGAGCAGGTCGGCACCTTCGGCACCCGCCAAGGTGTCGTCGCCTGCGCCGCCAGAGATCGTGTCGGCACCGGCACCGGCACCGCCAGCAACCAGGTCGGCGTCATCGCCGCCGTCCAGGGAGTCATCGCCAGCACCGCCGGAGATGGTGTCGTCGCCTGCGCCGCCGAAAACACTGTCGTTGTCCGCACCGGCGTCGATGCTGTCCGCGCCTGCGCCGCCGTCGATCTGATCCGCGCCTTCGTCACCCGTCAGGGTGTCGTCGCCAGCTCCGCCAGCGATCGGGGCGGCGCCGTCTCCGCCGGCCACGACGTCCGCATCGGCGCCGCCGTCCAGGGAGTCGTCGCCTGCGCCGCCGTAGATCATGTCGGAGCCGGCACCACCAAGGATGTGTCATCGTCCGCACCGGCGTCGATGCTATCCGCACCGTCGCCACCGTCGAGCAGGTCGGCACCCTCGTCACCCGCCAGCGAGTCGTCGCCCGCGCCGCCGGAGATCGTGTCAGAACCGGATCCGCCAGCAACCAGGTCGGCGTCGTCGCCGCCGTCCAGAGAGTCATCGCCGCCACCGCCGGAGATGGTATCGGCGCCTGCGCCGCCCAGGACGGTGTCGTCGTCCGCACCTGCGTCGATGCTGTCCGCGCCTGCGCCGCCGTCGATCTGATCCGCGCCTTCGTCACCCGTCAGGGTGTCGTCGCCAGCTCCGCCAGCGATCGTGTCTGCGCCTGCGCCGCCGGCCACGACGTCCGCGTCGTCGCCGCCATCCAGGGAGTCATCACCGGCACCGCCGGAGATGGTGTCGGCACCTGTGCCACCCAGGACGGTATCGTTGTCGGCGCCGGCGTCGATGCTGTCCGCACCATCGCCGCCGTCGAGCAGATCGGCACCTTCGTCACCCGCCAGGGTGTCGTCGTCGGCACCGCCAGCGATCGTGTCAAAACCGGTCCCACCAGCAATCAGGTCAGCATCGTCGCCGCCAGACAGGGAGTCGTCGCCGGCGCCGCCAGCGATCGTGTCAGAACCGGTCCCACCAGCAACCAGGTCGGCATCGTCGCCGCCGTCCAGGGAGTCATCCCCCGCACCGCCGGAGATGGTGTCGGCGCCTGCGCCGCCGTCGATCTGATCGGCGCCTTCGTCACCCGCCAGAGTGTCGTCGCCAGCTCCGCCAGCGATCGTGTCAGCGCCTGCGCCGCCGGCCACCAGGTCCGCATCGTCGCCGCCAGACAGGGAGTCGTCGCCCGCACCGCCGGAGATCGTGTCGGCACCTGCGCCACCCAGGACGGAATCGTTGTCCGCGCCGGCGTCGATGCTGTCCGCACCGTCGCCGCCATCCAGCAGATCGGCACCTTCGTCACCCGCCAGGGTGTCGTCGCCGGCACCGCCGGAGACCGTGTCAGAACCGGTGCCGCCGGCCACGACGTCGGCGTCGTCGCCGCCAGCCAGGGAGTCGTCGCCAGCGCCGCCGTGAATCGTATCGGCAAGGCCGCCGCCCGCAACCGTGTCGTCGCCGGCGCCGGCGTCGAAGCCCTGCGCCGTGTCGTAGCCGGCCTCGGCGGCTTCTGCGGCGCTGTCGGCCAGGATCACATGGTCGTCGCCGTCCAGGGCCTCATGCGGCGAACCGGTATAGGCGCCGTCCAGAACCTCGTTCAGGTCCACGACATCGTCGCCGTCGGTGAACAGCGGCGGGGGCTCGATATCGGTTTCGACACCGTCCACGAACAGGACGACATTCTCGAAATCCTGCACCGTCAGGTTCAGATTCAGGGCCTGGAATTCGGCCCCGTCGTCGGTGCCGGAATCGCTGTTGCCCGCGATGAACCGCTGCAGCGCCCAGAGCTCGGCGCGGGTCGCGTCGTCGGCGAAGGCTTCCGCGGTGAGATTGATCCGCAGGGTATCGGTGCCGGTGCCGCCATCGTAACGGTCGCCGCTGCCGCCGGATTCCCCGCCTGTGAACACAGCGATGTCGTCGCCGGATCCGCCATGGACGGAATCCGTCCCCGCGCCGCCATCCAGCAGATCGTTGCCGCCCTCGCCCGCAAGGGTGTCGGCACCCTCTCCGCCAAGCAGCGTGTCGTTCCCGCTGGAGCCGGCGGACAGGCCCTCGATCCGGACCGTGACATTCACGTCGTCGAAGTCATGGTCGCCGTACTGGTAGATGTCCTCCCAGTTCGAGTTGCCCTCGGCGGCATTGTCGACCTCATAGTCGCCGCCATCCGGATTCAGCCCGCTGTCGCTGAACAGGGCGGGGACGCCCTGCCCGGCCAATGCCTCGCCGTCGGCGAACAGGGTCCACTTGCCGTCGACCTGCTGGAAGCTCACCGCGGTGCTGTCGGCCAGGCCCGGGTTCCGGTCGGCGCCGTTCGGGATGATGAAGAAGCCAAGCTGCGTCGCATCGCCGATCTGCTCGGCACTGAGCGACAATGTGGTGCCGTCATGGGTCTTGACGTTCGCCCAGATCACCTCGCCGCCCAGCGGATTGCCGTCGGCGTCCGCGAGATAGTAGCCGTAGGAATTGTTGTAGCCGGCACTGCCACCGTGGAAATCGATCTCGATCGCCAGGCCGCCCGCTGCACCCGACAGGTCGTACAGGCCGTCCACTGCCGGGATCGGCGCCGCCGCGCCGCCGGCACCGTCATCGACCCCGGTATCGCCATGCAACAGGTCGTCGCCCGCGCCGCCGGTGACAAGGTCGTCGCCGGCATCGCCATAGACCGTGTCATTGCCATCGCCGCCGGCCAGGACGTCGTCGCCGGCGCCCTCGACCGTACCGCCGCCGGTGACCGGCATCCCGGCGAAGGCGATCTGCTCGATCAGATAGTCGGAGCTGTCGGCGCCGCCGGTCTGGTCCTGCCCGCCATAGGGATCCGCCTTGAAGACCAGCCGGTCGAAGCCGCCCTCGGCGGTGAGGTCGATGTCGAAGCCCGCCTGGTGCTGGCCTTGCGCCGCCTGGAAGGTGCCATCCGCCACCAGGGCGCCATCGCGATAGGCGTACCAGTGGCCGGTCTCGCCGCCGCCCTCATCCTCGAACAGCCGGCGGACCGACACCGAGCTGGTCCCGACCAGCTGGTCGAAGTCGACGATGATGGCATCGGATTCGCCGGTCGCCGTGTTGCGGCCGATCTGCGCCTCCGGTCCGGCGGTGCCGCCGCCCGAGACGCCGAAGCCGCCATCGTTGAGCGAAATGTCCTGCGCCGAGGGGTCCAGCGGCAGGCCGTTGGCGCCCAGCTTCTGGGCGGTGACTGCGAAGCCTGCGCCGGTCGCCTGGACATTCGCCGCGGTTATCGTGCCGGCGAAATCGGACGGAGCGGTGGTCCCGCCGGACCCGTCATTGTCCCCGCGGATCAGGTCGTCGCCGCTGCCGCCATCGACGGTGTCATTGCCGGCATCGCCATAGACGAGGTCGTCGCCGGCATCCCCGAACAGGTTGTCGTCGCCGCCGCCGCCGGAGATCGTGTCATCGCCGGTCGCCGCCAGCGGGGTTTCCACCGAGACGGTAACGTTGACATCGTCGAAGTCATTGTCGCCACCGCCGAAGATATCCTCCCAATTGGAGGTGCCGGGCGCGCCGTTGTCGATTTCGTAGTCCAGCCCGCCCGGATTCAGCGCGGCATCGGAGAACAGCGCGGGAGCGGACTGACCCGCCAGCGGCGCGCCGCCGGCAAAGGCGGTCCAGACCCCATCCACCTGCTGGAAGGTGACGGCCGTGCCGTCCGCCAGGTCCGGATTGAAGGTATCGCCGTCGGGAATGATGAAGAAGCCGAGCCTGGCGGCGCCGTTGAGCTGTGCGGAATCCAGGGTCAGGCTGGCATTGTCCTGGCCCTTCACGTTCGCCCAGATCACCGAACCGGAGATCGGAGCGCCACTCTCGTCGGCCAGGAAAAAGCCGTAGCTGTTGTTGTACCCGGCATTGCTGGAATGGAAGTCGACGTTGATCGTGACCTGCGACAGGCCGGCGACGTCGTACAGGCCGTCGCCACCGGACAGGCTCGCGCTACCCGGGCCGAACAGGCTGTCGCCGTGGATCAGGTCGTTGCCGGCATTGCCGGAGAGCTGGTCGTCGCCGTCATCGCCATGGATCCGGTCGTCCAGGCTGCCGCCGGTGACGGTGTCGTTGCCCCCACCGGCGTGGAAGTCCTGCAGCGGATCGAAGCCGGCGCCGATCGCCGCCGCGGCATCCTCCGCCAGGATCACATGGTCGTCGCCATCCAGCGCATCGTACTGGGTGCCGTCGTCATAGAGACCGGGATCGACAAGGTTGAAATCGATACTGTCGGTATTCTCGGTGAACAGGGGCAGCGGGACGTTCGTCAGAACGCCGTCGACATAGACCTCCAGCGCCTCGAAATTGCTGAAGGTCAGGCCGTCATGGCTGCCTTCGGGCCCGTCCGAGGCATCGGCATCGGCATTTTCCAGGATGAAGCGCTTCAGCGCCTGCAACCCGTCCATGGTCCCGGGCGCGCCGAACTGCGCCGCCGTGAGGTCGAGACGCAGGATGTCGCTGCCCACGCCGCCGTCGAGCCGGTCGCCGGCCCATTCGCCGCCAGCCGTAGCCACCACATCGTTGCCGGCACCGGCCGCGATGACATTGGCGCCGGCACTACCGGCAAGCCGGTCGTCATGGCTCGAGCCGAACAGGTTCTCGATCGAGGTCAGCCGGTCCTCGCCCTGCGTGGCGGACACCGTCTGGAAGCCGGTCTCGCCCAGGTCGACCTGCACCCCGTCGCCACTTGCGCTGTAGTCCGCCGTATCTGTACCGCCACCGCCGGACAGCTCGTCCCGGCCGGCGCTGCCCAGCAGCCGGTCATCGCCATGGCCGCCGGACATCGTGTCGTCGCCGACCCCGCCATCCAGCCGGTCGGCCGCGCTGCCGCCGGTCAACTGGTCGTTGCCGGCACCGCCGAGCAGGGTCGTCGCGTCGCTGCCCGAGCCGATCAGCGTGTCATTGCCAAAGCCGCCATCCAGCGCCTCGACACCTTGCAGGCTGCTCACGCCGCTCAGGTCGATGCGGTCGCTGTCGGCGGTGCCGTGGACCGTGCCGCCGCCCTGGATCTCGATGGTCTCGATGTCGATCAGCTGCGCATTGCTGCCCAGGCTGAAATCGCCTTCGGAGAACAAGGTGTCTGCACCCGCGCCGCCGTCCATCCGGTCGGATTCGGCATGGTCGCCGGAGACCTGGATCCGATCGTTGCCGGCACCGCCGGTCAGCGTGTCGCGACCCTCGCCGCCATCCAGGGTGTCGTCGCCATCCTCGCCGGACAGCTTGTCGCTGCCGGCGCCGCCGAACAGCTGGTCGTCGCCGCTACCGCCATCGACCGTATCGGCCTGCCGCCCGCCGACAACCGTGTCGTCGCCGGCGCCGGCATCGAAGCCGCGCCGCGCGGAATAGCCGGCATTGGCCGCCGCCATCGGGTTGTCGGCCAGGGTGACGTGATCGTCGCCGCCTCCGGCATCGTACTGCGAGCCTTCGACATAATCGCCACGCCGGACCTGGTTGAAATCGACACTGTCATTGCCATCGGTGAACAGGTCGCCCACCGGGTCGGGGATCTCCGTCAGTTCCCCGTCGACGTAGAGCTCCAGCCCTTCCCAATTGGAGAATCTGCCCAGGCCATCCGCCTCGAAGCCGTCGCCGGTGTCGCTGCCGGCATCGGAATTCTCGGCAATGAACTGCTTCAGGGCCTGCAGGACCTCGATCGTGCCGTCATCGTCGAACTGCGCCGCGGTCAGCTGCAGCCGCAGGGTATCGGTGCCGCGGCCGCCGTCATAGACCGCGCTGTCACTGCCCGGGCTGACGATGGCCGTATCGTCGCCATCCCCGCCCCGCACGGTATCGGCATCGCCGCCACCGGCCAGCGTGTCGTTGCCGGCGCCGCCGCTCAGGCTATCGTCGCCCGCACCGCCGGCGATGCTGTCGTTGCCGGCGCCGCCGGACACAATGTCGGCATCCTCGCCGCCGTCCAGCGAGTCGTTGCCGGCACCGCCTGAGATCGTGTCGGCGCCCGCGCCGCCCACCACCGTGTCGTTGTCCGCGCCGGCATCGATGTCGTCCGCACCGTCGCCGCCGACGATCCGATCGGCGCCCGCATCCCCTGCGAGCGTGTCGTCGCCGCTGCCGCCCGTCAGGGTGTCCGCGCCGCCGCCGCCCGACAGCTGGTCGTCGCCGCTGCCGCCATCGATCGCATCGTCCAGACCGCCGCCGGTCACACTGTCGTCGCCCGCGCCCGCATCGAAAGTGGTGCCCTGGGCATAACCGGCATCCGAGGCCGCAGCGGCATCCGCCGCCAGGGTCACCTCGTCATCGCCATCCCCGGCGGCGTACTGGCTGCCCGCCGCGTAATCGCCGGCGGCGACCGCGTTGAAGTCGACCGAATCGTCATCGTCGGAGAACAGGTCCGGCTTCGGGATCGCCGTCAGCTGGCCGTCCACATAGAGCTGCAGGTTCTCCCAGTTGGTGATCGTGACGCCGCCCAGGTCCAGGCTGGCGCCCGCATCCGTGGACGCATCGGCATGATCCGCAATGAACCGGTCCAGCGCCTGCAGGATCTGCAGGGTGCCTTCGCCGGCGAACTGCTCGGCGGTCAGCGAGATCACCAGGGTGTCGGTCCCGGCGCCGCCGTCGAACAGCGCGCCCGCGGAGACCTCGCCGCCCACCACGCCGACATCGTCGCCGTCCCCGGCATCCAGGGTGTCGGCGCCGCCCAGGCCGACCAGGGTGTCGTTACCGGCACCGCCGGACAGGGAATCGTCGCCCTCGGCATCCCACAGGACATCGTCGCCGGCATCGCCGCTCAGGGTGTCGTTGCCGGCACCGCCGACCAGGAGATCGTTGTCGTCGCCGCCCGAGAGCTGATCGTCGCCGGCAGCGCCGGTCAGCGTGTCCTCGCCCGCGCCGCCCTCGACCTGATCGTCCAGGTCGCCGCCGGCCACCGAATCCTCGCCCGCGCCTGCGCGGAACGTCGTGCCGGCGGCAAAGCCGGCCGCTTCGGCCGCATCGGCATCGGCCGCCAGGGTCACCTCGTCGTCGCCATCGCCGGCATCGTACTGGCTGCCCGCGGCATAGCTGCCGGCCGCCACGGCGTTGAAGTCGACACTGTCGTCGGACTCCGAGAACAGGTCCGGCTCAGGGATGGCCGTCAGCTGGCCGTCGACAAAAAGCTCGATACCTTCCCAGTTGGCGATCGTGACGCCGCCGACCACGAGACTTGCGCCGGCATCGCTGCCGGGATCGGCATTCTCCGCGATGAACCGCTTCACCGTCTGCAGGATCTCCACGACCCCGGCATCGGCCCATTGCTCTGCCGTCAGGTGCACCCGCAGGGTGTCGCTGCCGGCGCCGCCGTCGAACACCGCGCCATCGACCGCGTCGGGCGTCAGGATGCCGACATCGTCGCCCGCTCCGCCGCGCACCGTATCCGCGCCGCCATCGCTGGACAGCGTGTCGTCGCCGGCGCCGCCCGACAGCAGGTCGTTGCCCGCGCCACCGGCCAGGCTGTCATCGCCATCGCCGCCGGACAGGTCGTCCGCGCCGCCGCCGCCCGACAGCTGGTCGTCGCCGCTGCCGCCATCGATCGCATCGTCCAGACCGCCGCCGGTCACACTGTCGTCGCCGGCGCCCGCATCGAAAGTGGTGCCCTGGGCATAGCCGGCATCCGATGCCGCAGCGGCATCCGCCGCCAGGGTCACCTCGTCGTCGCCATCCCCGGCGGCGTACTGGCTGCCCGCCGCGTAATCGCCGGCGGCAACCGCGTTGAAGTCGACCGAATCGTCATCGTCGGAGAACAGGTCCGGCTTCGGGATCGCCGTCAGCTGGCCGTCCACATAGAGCTGCAGAAACTCCCAGTTGGTGACGGTGACGCCACCCAGGTCCAGGCTGGCGCCCGCATCCGTCGACGGATCGGCATTCTCGGCGATGAACCGGTCGAGCGCCTGCAGGATCTGCAGGGTGCCTTCGCCGGCAAACTGCTCGGCGGTCAGCGAGATCATCAGGGTATCGGTCCCGGCGCCGCCGTCGAACAGCGCGCCCGCGGAGATATCGCCACCCACCAGGCCGACATCGTCGCCGTCACCGGCATCCAGGGTGTCGGCGCCGCCGAGGCCGACCAGGGTGTCATTGCCGGCACCGCCGGACAGGGAATCATCGCCGTCGGAATCGATCAGGACATCGTCGCCGGCATCGCCGCTCAGGGTGTCGTTGCCGGCACCGCCCACCAGGAGATCGTTGTCGGTGCCGCCCGACAGCTGGTCGTCGCCGCCGCCGCCGGCCAACTGGTCGTTGCCGCTGCCGCCGTCGACCGCGTCGTCCAGGCCGCCGCCGGTCACACTGTCGTCGCCGGCGCCGGCATCAAATACCCTGCCCTGGTCATAGCCGGCATCCGAAGCCGCAGCGGAATCCGCGGCCAGGGTCACAGCGTCATCGCCATCGCCGGCGGCATACTGGCTGCCCGCCTGATAGTCGCCGGCCGCGACGTCGTTGAAGTCCACATCGTCGTCGCCGGCGGAGAACAGGGCCGGCTTCGGGATCGACGTCAGCTGGCCGTCGACATAGAGCTCCAGGCTCTCCCAGTTCGAGAAGGTCCCGAAACCCGCCGCGAAATGGGTCGGCCCGGAACTGGAGCTGTCACCGCCATGCGCCTCGATATGCGCCTGCAGCGCCCGCAGCACATCCACCACGCCGCTCTCGGCGAGCTGCGCCTCGGTCAGCCTGACCTGCAGCACGTCCTGGCCGGAACCGCCGTCGAACACCGCCGCATCTGTCGATGCGCCGTCCACCACGCCGGTGTCGCGGCCCGAGCCGCCCATCACCGTGTCGCTGCCGCCGCCGGCCACCAGCAGGTCGTCGCCGGAATCGCCGACCAGCGAATCGTCGCCGGCACCGCCGTCCAGCGTATCGTCCTGCGATCCGCCCGACAGGCTGTCATCGCCGGCACCGCCGGCCAACTCGTCGTCGCCGGAGCCGCCCTCGACCGCGTCGTCCAGCGCACCGCCGGTCACCGTGTCGTCGCCCTGGCCGGCATCGAAGGCGGTGCCCGCCGCGTAGCCCGCGGCAGCCGCCGCAGCCGCATCGGCCGCCAGGGTCACATTGTCGTCGCCGGCGCCTGCGTCGTACTGTGAGCCGTCCTCGTAGTCGCCGGACGCAAGCGCGTTGAAATCGACAGTATCGTCGGACCTGGAGAACAGCGGTTCCACATCGGGTTCCGGCGGCTCGATCTCGGTCAGCTGGCCGTTGACATAGACTTCCAGGTTTTCCCAGTTGGCGATGGTCAGGCCGTTGGCCGCAGTAAAGCTGGGGCCGCTCGACGCGCCGGCATTGCCATGCTCGGCAATGAAGCCCTTCAGGCTCTGCAGGATCTCGTAGACGCCATTGGAATTGAACTGACCGTTGGTCAGGTTGATGCGCAGGGTGTCGGTCCCGCTGCCGCCGTCGAAGATATCGCCATCGGCCTCGTTGTAGTCCAGGATCCCGAGGTCGTTGCCGGCGCCGGCCTCGATCCGGTTTGCGGAGCTGTTGCCGGTCAGGGTGTCGTTGTGGGACGAGCCGATCAGGTTCTCGATGCTGACCAGCTGGTCGCTGTGCTGGTCGGCGCCGATGTTCTGCCAATTGCCATTGTCCAGATCGACGGTCACGCCGCCCGACGCGCCGGCATAGCTCGCCGTGTCGCTGCCCGATCCGCCATTCAGATAGTCATAGCCGCCACCGGCGATCAGCAGGTCGTCGCCGCTATCGCCATACAGGCTGTCGTTCTCGGAGCCGCCGTCGAGGGTGTCGTCCTTCTTGCCGCCGGTCAGGCGATCGTAGCCGCTGCCGCCGGTCAGCCGGAGGCCGACCGAATCGGTGCCGGTGATCGTGTCGTTGCCGGCGCCGCCATCCACCTCGCTCACTCCGGTGACGGCCATGCCGTCCAGGTCGATGGACTGGCTGTCGCCAGTGCCCAGGACGCGACCGCCCTGGCCGCCGATCTCCATCGCCTCAATGCTCGACATGCGCGCATTGCCGTCGAACACGATGTCGCCGTCGGAAAACAGGGTGTCGCTGCCCGACCCGCCGTCCAGGTTGTCGTCGATGGTCACGCCGCCCCGGGCGACGAACAGGTCGTCGTCGCTGTCGCCCTGCAGGGTGCTGCGGCCATCGGTGACATACAGCGTATCCTCGCCGTCACCGCCGGAGACGAAATTGTAGCCGCCGCCGGCATCGATCACGTCGTCGCCATCGCCACCCTTCAAGGTGTCGTTCTGGTCGCCCGCCGTCATGGTGTCGTCGCCGTCGCCGCCTTCCATGTAGTTGGTGCCGCTGCCGCCCGACATGGAATCGTCGCCATCCTCGCCGTACAGCGTGTCGTTGCTGTCGCCGCCGTCGATGGTGTCGTCGCCGTCGCCGGCACGGATCCAATCGGTGCCGCTGCCGCCGACATAGCTCAGCGACACGTCGTCGGCGCCGGTGATGGTGTCGTTGCCGGCACCGCCATCGACCTCGGACACACCGGAGAGGGTCATGCCCCCCAGGTTGATCGCCTGGCTGTCGTTGGTGCCAAGGATGCGGCCGCCCTGGCCGCCGATCTCCATCGCCTCGATGCTGGACAGCCGCGCATTGCCGTCGAACACGATGTCGCCGTCGGAATAGAGGGTGTCGTTGCCCGACCCGCCGTCGAGTTCGTCGTCGATGGTGACGCCGCCCTGGGCGATGAACAGGTCGTCGTCGGAATCGCCCTTCAGGGTGTCGCGGCCGCCGGTGACATAGAGCGTGTCATCCCCGTCGCCGCCGGTGACATAGTCATAGCCGTCGCCGGCATCCAGGACATCGTCATCGTCCCCGCCATGCAGGGTGTCGTTCTGGCTGCCGGCGGTCATGGTGTCGTCGCCGTCGCCGCCTTCCATGTAGTTGGTGCCTTCGCCACCGGACATGGAATCGTCGTCGTCATTGCCGTACAGCGTGTCGTTGCTGTCCCCGCCGTCGATCGTGTCGTCGCCGTCGCCGCCCTCGATTCGGTCGGTGCCGGACCCGCCGGAGATCAGGTCGTCGCCGTCGCCGCCATAAAGCGTGTCGTTGCTGTCGCCGCCGTCGATCGTATCGTCGTCGTCGCCGCCATCGATGAAATCGGTACCGGAACCGCCGTCGATCGAGTCGTCGCCATCCTTGCCGTACAGCGTGTCATTGCCGCCGGCCCCGTCGATATCGTCGTCATCGTCGCTGCCGGAATGGTGGTCGCCATTGCCGGTGCCGACGAAGTTCTGGCGGGTCTGGTCCTGTTCGTCAGTGTCTTGGGACGAGCTGCCATCGTCTTTCCAATTCTTTTTGCTCTTCTTACCCATGGCGCCCATCCTGAACTGACGTTTTCTGCCGAAACGGCCCCGGTCCGGTCGGCGCGGCAGAGCACCGATCGACCGTCCCGCCATGAGCCCGGACAAAATCCGGACGTGACGGGCCTCCGGATGGCTGCAAGAGCTATGCCTTGTGCGCCGGTTCGCGAATGGCGGAATCCGGCGTTCCATGCCGGGATTCCCGTGACAACCGACACGACAGGACCCATTGTGCCATTACGCTACATCCCATTTTGACGCAGATTCCGGTGATGTGCCCCGAATCAGGACATGCATTTCGCGAATCGGGACTCCCCCTGCAGGGGGCGGAGGCGATCGTCAGGGGGACCCTGAGGCTCCTGCTGGAAATGGGATTCAGCCCGGCCCCGGAAGTGATCCTGGACAATGGCCGGCGCGCCGACCTGCTGGCCGTCGATCGCAAGGGCAGCCTGCTGATCGTCGAAGTGAAAAGTTCGGTGGCCGATTTCCAGAGCGATCGGAAATGGCCCGACTACCTGCCGCATTGCGACAGCTTCTACTTCGCGGTCGATACCGCCTTTCCCGCCGCTCTGATCCCCGAGAGCTGCGGCCTGATGGTCGCCGACGCCTATGGGGCCGCAATCGTCCGTCCCGCCCTGGAACAGCGCCTGGGACCGGCGCGACGGCGCGCCGTCACCCTGCGCCTGGCCAGGACCGCCGCCGACCGGATGGCGCGACAGATCCTGCCCCTCGCCCCCTAGCCTCGTGCGCGCGGCCCGCCGCCTCGCCATCGGCACCGCAATCTCAGCGCCGCGCCCACGATGCTCCAGGCCAGGGCTCCGATTGCCAGGCCGGCAATGTCGATCGCGACATCGGCAAGGCTGGCGCCGCGGGTGGTCGCCATCACCTGCCAGGTCTCCGTCACGCCGGCAAAGGCCGGCAGCGCGGCAAGCAGGAGCAGCCTGCCCCGCCGCCCCAGGGGGCGCGCCGCCCACAGCGACAGGAATGCAAGCAGCGCGAAGCCGGCCATATGCCCCAGCTTGTCCACCATCAGCCAGCGCATCTGGTGCGGCGAGACGAAGTCCTGGTCGGGTGCCGGGGAAGGCGGGCCGGCCGCCAGTGACTGCGGATCCAGCGGCTTCAGGTCCGGCAGGACCGCGCCGGCCGGCGGCAGCGCGCATTGTTCCGCGGGCGTCGCGAGGCTGCCCGACGTGACGAGGCTGCGGCCGGCGGACCAGGCGGAGCCGGCCAGGCCGCGGACCAGCTGCTTGCCTTCGGGCGGGACCAGGACGCCCGCCGTGATCGCCAGAAGGGTCAGCAGGACCGCCAGCAGCCGCAGAGGCTGTGCGGCCAGCCTTCGCGACCTTAGGGTTGCGGCGATCGGGGCCGCCAGCGGCCAGAGGATCCAGGCTGCGGCCAGCAGCCAGCAGAGCACGAGCAGGGTCGAGGCCAGGGGAAACCAGGCACGCTCCGCCGCCGGGCGCAACGACAGGTTCCGCACCCAGAGCCTGCCCGTCGACCGCAGCAGCTGCACCGCCACCTGGATCTGGGAACCGTCGGGCACCAGGAAGGTACGGTCGACATGTCGCCAGGCCATGCTGCCGGTGGTCCGGATGACCGTGTGCGGAAGGTCGTAGCGCCATTCGCCGGCCGCCCCGGTCCGGGAGACCAGGATCAGGCGGCCGCTTTCCCAGAGCTGCCGGCCCCCGACAACGTCCTGCAGCCGCAGGTCTGCGGCCAGAGCCAGGTAGCGCCGGCCGGTCGGCGCCGGCAGCCGGATGGCGAGGATGGCACTGCTGTCCGGGTCGCCGTTGCTGAGCGCGACGCCATCCTCGCCGTCCAGTCGGACATCGCCGCTGGCGGTCCAGCCCGACCCCGCATCGCCGGCCGCGATCGGCGGCAGCAGGTCCGGACCGTCCGGAACGAACCGGCCGATGCCCAGATAGAGCAGCAGGGTGATGCCTGCGAGCAGAAGCGCCGCCATGCCGCGCAGGGCGAGCCCGGTCAGCACTTGCCGGTCATGCAGGGCGGCGGGCGCCACCTCCGCCGTCGATCCTGTACCGGCGGACCGCACTTCCCCCCCGGGGCCGTGCAGCGCCATGGCCGTTCAGTCCCAGAGCCGGTCGTAGGCGGCAAGCAGCTTCGGTTCCTCATAGGGCCAGGCCAGGTCGGTCTCGACCCGGCGACGGCCGACCTCCCCCATCGCCTTGCGCCGCTCCGGGTCGGCCAGAAGCTCGAGGATCTTGTCCGCCATATCGGCCGCATCGTTGGGCCGGGCATAGACGGAGGCATCCTGCGCGGAGAACCGCCCCTCGGTGAGGTCGAACTGAACGATCGGCTTGCCCAGCGCCATGTATTCCATGATCTTGTTCATGGTCGACTTGTCGTTCATCTCGTTGAACTCGTCGGAATTCACGCAGACATCCGCGGTGTTCAGCATCTCCAGCAGCTCGCGGTCGGGTACCCGGCCGGTGAAGGTGACATAGTCGGCGATGCCGAGCTCCCCGGCCCTGGCCCGCAGCCGCTCCAGGTCGGGCCCGCCGCCGACCAGGCCGAAATGGACATCCTCGCGGCCATGCTCGCGCACGATCAGCCGCGCCGCCTCCAGAAGGTAGTCCAGCCCTTCCTGCTGTCCCATGACGCCGACATAGCCGACCAGGAATTGCCGGCCGCGCCGCAGTTCCGGCACCGGCGGCAGGATCCGCAAACGCTCCAGGCTGGGACCGGAGCGCACGACATAGACCCGGTCGGGTGCCATGCCGCCACGCTCGATGGCAATCCGCTTGTAGCTCTCGTTCGTCGCGATGGAGACATTCGCGGTGCGGAAGGTCCAGCGCTCCCAGGCCAGCATCACCTTGTAGAAGAAATCGCGGCGGCCGAACTTCGCCTCGTAGAGCTCCGGATTGATGTCGTGATGGTCGAACAGGAACTTCTTGCGGAAGAACAGCTTGAAGAAGCCGCCGACCAGGAAGATGTTGTCCGGCGGATTGCAGGCGTGGATCACATCGAAGCCGCGGCGGAACATCACCCGCCAGGACAGCCAGAACTCCCAGAACAAGGCGGCGCCATATTCCAGCAGGTAGCCGGAGGCACCCTTCGCATCCAGCGGCAGGCTGTGGCGGAACACCTCGATGCCCTCGAGGATCTCGTGCCGGGCCTCGAAACCCTTGCCGGTGGGGCAGATGATCGAGACGGTGTAGCCGTGGCGGGCCAGCGCCGTGGCCTCCTGCCAGACCCGCCGGTCGAACGGCACCGGCAGGTTCTCGACGATGATCAGGACGCGGCGCCCACGGCCGCGCTCGCTGCGCGGCGCCGGACCGCCGGCCGTCCCGGCTGCCGGTCCGGCGCCGGCGGCGGTTGGGGTCTGTTCGGCACTGTCTGTGTCGACCATGTTCGCTACCAGCAGATGCCCTGATAGCCGTCCCGCTCGGGCGGCGGCTCGGTCAGGCGGACAAAATCGATCAGCTCCTGCTCGGGCCGCATCATGTCCAGCACCGAGCGAAAGGCGGGGTCGCCATTGCCGATCACCACGATCTCGGCATGCTCAACCACCTCTGCGATATCTTCCACCATCAGGCGGGCGATATGCGGGATGACCTTCAGGATGAAGTCCCGGTTGGCGCCGGTCAGCGCGGCGAGCTGGACGTTGCGGTCGAAGATCCGCACATCCATGCCCTTGCCCAGGAGCTGCTCGATGACCTCCACCATCGGGCTTTCCCGCAGGTCGTCGGTCCCGGCCTTGAAGCTGAAGCCCAGGATGCCGATGCGCTTGCGCCCGCGCGACAGGATCAGGTCCAGGCCGCGCTGCAGGTGGAAGTCGTTCGACGGCAGCACCGAGCTCAACAGCGGGATGTCGATGTCGAGCTGGCGGGCATGATAGGTCAGCGCCCGCAGGTCCTTCGGCAGGCAGGAGCCGCCGAAGGCGAAGCCCGGCTTCAGGTAGTAGGGCGACAGGTTGAGCTTGGTGTCGCGGCAGAAGATCTCCATCACCTTGTGGCTGTCGATCCCCACGGCCTTGCAGATCACGCCGATCTCGTTGCCGAAGGCGACCTTGATGGCATGCCAGGTGTTGTCGGCATATTTCACCATCTCCGCGACCGGCACCGAGCAGTGGATCAGCGGCGCATCGATGCCGGCATAGAGGCGGGCCAGCCGTTCGCCGGCCCTGGCGTCGCTCTCGCCGATCACCGTCTTGGGCGGGTGCAGGAAATCATGGACCGCCGAGCCTTCCCGCAGGAATTCCGGGTTGACGCAGACACCGAAAGCCTCGGCGGAGGACTTGCCGGAGAACTCCTCCAGGGTCGGCACGACGACCGATTCCATGGTCCCGGGCAGCATGGTCGAGCGGACCACCACGACATGATAATCGTCCTTGTCCGCAAGCGCGGCGCCAATCTCCTGGCAGACCCGGCGCAGATAGGTCAGGTCGAGCGAACCATTGGCATGGCTGGGGGTGCCGACGCAGATGATGCTGAGGTCCGTCTCCTGCACCGCGCCATGACCCTCGGTCATCGCGCGCAGCCGGCCCGATGCGGTGGACTTGGCGACAAGCTCCGACAGGCCGGCCTCCACCACGGGTGGCCGCCCGTCGTTGATCAGGGAGACCTTGTCGTTGTTCGGATCGACGCCATACACCGTGTGGCCCGCATCGGCGAACAGGGCGGCAGATACCGAGCCGACATATCCCAGGCCAAAAATACTGAGTTTCATTGCCCCTCCTGCCCCAGACAGTGAGGCTTTCGCAGATTTCGGCGCCGCCGTCACTCTATCGTCAGGGTAATGCGGCATGTCCCGCCGTGGCGCATGGCGCCGCGAAACGACAGCCGCGATGCCGGCCGGCGTTCGCCGAAGGCGGGCGAGACCCACCCTTCCGGCGGCGTCTTTGCACCCCGGACCACATTGCCGGCCATCCCCTCGGCTCCGCTGACATGCAGGACGGCTTGGCCGGCCCGCGCGGCCTGCCAGCCCTCGCCATGCGCACTCACATCCAGATCCGCGGCAAAAAGGAAGCCGATCTCGACGGGGACGGCTATGGCGGCCTCCGCCTTGGGGCCGGCGCGCCCGCCGACCAGGACATCCTCGATCACGATCTGCCGCGTGCCGGCCCGGCGGACAGTCCGGCGATGACGGTAGCCGGTCGCTGCGACATAGCCGTCATGCTCCGCGGTGGCGTGCCAGGAAGCGCCGGCCTCCTGCACCTCCAGCAGCGCGGCTTGGGCCTGGGTCCGCCAGTTGAACGGGCCCGAGGCCTGGCTGGAATCGGCACCGCCAACAGCCAGGGTATTGTGCGCCGCGGTGCTGCGGAAATGGGACCGCCAGTCGCCCGCGCCCAGATAGAGCCAGGTCCCCGCATCCACCAGCACCGGATGGCCGTCCAGGTGCAGCCAGACGGCCAGGGCATCCGCATGGCCATGGGCCGCGATCGACAGATAGCCCAGCGGGCCATGGTCGAACAGCAGCACGGCTTCACGTGCACCGCCGGAGCCGGCCCCGGACGCGGGATCCGGTGCGCGATCCGGCGCGCGATCCGGGCTCCAGCGCATCACGGTCAGGCCACCATCGGGAAACGTCGTTACCCCGTCGGCCGGCGCCACCCCGGGCGCGGGCAGGCCGAACAGGGCATGGCGCAGGCCGGGCTGCACCTGCGCAGGGGCCAGTTCGTGCCGCCCGGTCAGCTGCGCGATACAGCCACGGATGGCCGCGGGATAGAGGGCCTGCGGCCCTTCCCGGAAAAACAGGCTGGCGCCATCGGCATCGCCGATATCGGCGACCCGCCCGCTGGCATCGCCGATCGCGCGCAGCCAGGCAGCGCCGCTGGCCAGGCGCCGGAGGAAGGGGTCCGGGAAGGGATTGCGGGTCTCGGCTGCAACCTGGGCACAGATGCCGAACAGTTCCAGGTTCAGCGCGGCATAGGCCGGCGACGTCTCCGCGCCCGTGCCATCGTCGAAGATCTGGCGCTGCGCCTCGACCTGCAGCCCGGCGCGCGCCGCTTCGGCCCAGGACGGGCCATGCCGCAGACCGTCGAACAGGCTGCCCAGCAGGAACAGGCCGGCCAGCTCGGCGATGACATGGTTGTTGGCCGAGGAATGGCGCGACGGAAAGCGGTGCAGCCAATGCCCATGTGCCGCGAGGCTCTCCGCCAGGCGGCGGCGCAGGGGCGACGGCAGGCTGGCCGGCTCCAGGAACGCCAGGATCACCACGATGCTGACGAGCCGCGTCCCGAGTTCGATGCCCGACGCCCAGTTGATGCCGGTATAGGGCGGGTTGCGGTCCAGCCAGTCCGACAGATGCGCGATGCAGACCTGCCGCGCCCGGTCGTCGCCCGACAGGCAGGCATGCGCCGCCACCGGCTGCAGGTAGGCCAGCCGGTTCAGTTCCCAGACGAACCTGGCTTCGCCCGCGGCGCTGCCTGCGGCGGCATCCTCTTCCGCCAGACGGACATGGCGGAAGGGGATGTCGAAGCAGTAGCGATCCTCGGGCCAATGCCCGCCGGATCCCGGGTCCCAGTGCCAGTCCGGCAGGGGCATGGCGCCTGCGGCACCGGCCGTGCGGCAGGACCAGGCCCGGCCGTAGATGGCGATCTCCCCGCGGCCGACGCATGCCGCCGCCTCGGCGAGTGTCGCGGCCAGCCCGGTCTGCTCCGCCAGGACCGGCAGGCGCCGCCGCAGGACAGGGAGGTCCGGCAGCCGGTCCTCTGCGCCCGGCCGCAGGAAGCGGCCCGGCGGCGCCGGCAGCAGGCGGGACAGCATCCGCCGTTCCTGCTCCTGCAGGCGGTGCAGGATCTCCGCCGGCGACATCGACCGCAACCGCCGCAGGTACCAGCGCAGCCGTTCGCTTCGGCCCGACGATGCCGCAGCCGGAGTCGCTGCCCGGGCCGCCTGCCCGCGCGGCAGGTCAGGCCGGGGCGAGGGCATCGCCGCCGGGGCGATGGTCAGCGATAGGGGTCATCGCCCGCCAGATAGCCACGCACATAGGCTGCGACCCCATCTTCGAGGGATGTGAACGCTGCCTGATAGCCGGCCGCGCGCAGCCGTTCCATGCGGGCCTCGGTGAAGTACTGGTAACGCAGGCGAAGGTCCTCGGGCATCGGGATGAAGCGGATCTGCGGCGGCCGGTCGGCCGCCTTGAACAGGGCATGGGCAAGATCGCTCCACGATCGCGCCTCGCCGGTCCCGACATTGAATATGCCGCAGACCCGCGGATGATCCAGTAGCCAAAGGACTACCGCCACGCAGTCCCGGACATGGATGAAATCCCGCAACTGCCCGCCATCGGGGTAGTCGGGATGATGCGACCGGAACAGCCGCATCTCGCCGCCGGCAGCGATGCGGCCGTGGTTCTGGCTGATCACGCTCTGCATCCGGCCCTTGTGGTATTCGTTCGGGCCATAGACGTTGAAGAAGCGCAGGCCCGCCCATTGCGGCGGGCGCGCCTCGCCGCCATCGACCGCGCGGACCGCCCGGCGATCGAAGGCCAGCTTGCTCCAGCCATAGGGGTTGAGCGGCCGCAGCCTGGCCAGCGCCTGAGGGTCGGTGGCATCGTCGAAACCGGCGCTGCCATCGCCATAGGTCGCCGCGGAGGAGGCGTAGATCAGCGGCACCTCCGCCTTGGCGCACCATTGCCACAAGGTCCAGGGCAGGCGGATGTTGGTGGCCACGATCAGGTCGGCATCGCGCTCCGTCGTGGCGCTGATCGCCCCCATGTGGATCACGGCGGAAAGCGGCGGCCGGGCGGCGAGCCAGGCCGACAGATCCTCCGGCGCGACGAATTCCACGACGTCATGCCTGGCGAGGTTGCGCCATTTGTCACCGGTGCCGAACCAGTCGCAAACCGCCACCGCCCGCCCCGCCGCGCAGAGATCGGCCACGATGTTGGAGCCGATGAAGCCTGCACCGCCGGTGACCAGAATCATGGGGAGAACGGACTCATGCGCGCAGATGCCCGGCGCGGGCGATCATGCTGCTGGTCGATTGCCCGTCGACCAGATCGGCCAGCAGGACCCGGCCGCCATAGCCCTCGACGAAGCTGCCGCCGACCACCTGGTCCGGCCGGTAGTCGGCGCCCTTCACCAGGACCTCCGGCCGCACCGCCTCGATCAGATCGATCGGGGTATCCTCGTCGAACAGGATCACGAGGTCGACCGCGGCCAGCGAGGACAGCACGATGGCCCGCGCCGCTTCGGATTGGACCGGCCGGTCGGGCCCCTTGAGCCGACGCACCGAGGCGTCGCTGTTCAGGCCGACGACCAGGCGGTCGCAGGCGCCCCGCGCCTGCCGCAGCAGGGCCACATGGCCTGGATGGACCAGGTCGAAACAGCCATTGGTGAAGCCGATCCGGTCACCTTCGGCCCGCCAGCGGGCGATCCGGTCCAGCGCGGCCTGGCCGGGCAGGACCTTGGCATCGGTATCCAGGACATGCTTCTCGTGGACACGGGCCAGGATCTCGTCGGGATGCACAACGGCCGTGCCCACCTTCTCGACCACCAGGCCCGAGGCGAGGTTCGCCAGCCAGGCGGCGGAGGCCGGGTCGAGCCCGGCGCCCAGGCCCAGCGCGAGGGCCGCCACCAGGGTGTCGCCGGCGCCGGACACGTCGAACACCTCGCGCGCCTGCGCCGGAAGGTGCAGCGGCGGGCAGCCCTGCCGCACCAGGGTCAAACCCTTCTCGGCCCGGCTGACCGCGATCGCGGGAAAGCCGGCGGCCGCGATCAGGTCTTCCGCCGCCGCCACGACCTGCTCGTCGGTGTCGCAGGGGTGGCGGCAGGCAGCCGCCATTTCCTGGCGGTTCGGCTTGATCAGGGTCGCACCGGCGTAGCGGCCGAGATCGGTGGATTTCGGGTCGACCACGACCGGGACCCCGGCCGCCTGCGCCGCCGCCAGCAATGGCTGCAGGATCGCATCGCCCAGTACGCCCTTGGCATAGTCGGAGAGGATCACGACATCGGACTCGACCAGTGCCGCATCGATCGCCTGCAGCAGCGCATCCCTGGCCGCAGCCGAGAGCGGCCCGGCGGTCTCCCGGTCGGCCCGCAGCAATTGCTGCCCCTGGGCCACGAATCGTGTCTTGCGCGTCGTCGGCCGCCCCGGGTCGACGATCAGCCGGTCGCACAGCCCCTCGGTCCGGGCAATCAGGCTGCGCAGATCAGCCCCGGCCCCATCGTCGCCGACAACGCCGATCAGGCTGACCCGGCCGCCCAGGGCGGCAGCGTTGCGGGCGGCATTTCCGGCGCCGCCCGGCATGGCGCTCTCGCGCTCCACATTCAGCACCGGGATCGGCGCCTCGTAGCTGACGCGGGAGACTGCGCCATAGACGAAACGGTCGAGCATGACATCGCCGACCGTCAGCACCCGGACCTTCCCGATCCGGCCCAGCATGTCGCGGATATCGGTGGGCATCCCCGGCACCGGTTCGATCTCAGGCGATGGCGGCATCTCGGTTACCAGCCGCATTGCAGGCGTATGACCTCGATCGCATCCTCGAAGCCGCTCAGGTCGAACTGCGCCTGGACCGGCTTTCCGGCGCCCTTCGGCGTGAACTGCGCGGTCATCGACTGTTTGGGCAGAAGCGGCTTGAGGCTGCCTTCGGCACCGTCCCAGATGCCCATCGCCTTGCCGTTCTGGGTGTTGTTCAAGGTCATCGTGATCGGTTCCTGGTCCGCGCCGAAGGCCAGCTGCACCGCGGTCGTGTCGCCATCGCCTGACTGGCCGGTCTCCAGCCACATCATCGTGTTGCGCTGCCGGCACAGGATGTTGAAGCTGGGCGTACTACCCCCCTGGGTCAGCGGCGCCTTCGCGGCGGTCGACAGGCGGACCTCCACCAACGACCCGCCGCCATCCCGGACCTCGTCCACCTTCCAGTTCGGCGCGACGGCGATTCCCTGGACCTGGACGTTGCGCTTCACCTGCAACTCGCCGCCGCCGGCCAGACCGGCCTGGCTTTGGCGCAGCGCCGCCACGGCGTCGTCGACCGTCAGGCGACGGCGGGCCTCGTCAAGTTCCGGATCCTCGGCCCTGCCGGTGGCCGATGCGCCGCAGGTCTCGCGCACCACCGAATCGAAAGTGTCGACATCGCGTGCCAGCCGATCGTAGCAGCGCAGCCGTTCGAACAATGGCTTGATCTCCGCGCATTCCAGCATCGCCGCGCCCAGGTTCTGGTCCTGTGCCCGCGCCCGATCGACATCCGCAATCGCGAATGCCATCGCGCACGCCACCCCGAGGCCGAGGGAAGACTGGCGCAGAAGGCACTGCTTCGAACTGATCGAATACGGTACAGTCATGTTCGCCATGGTATCAGGACCGAACCCGCGGGCAGCCACGCGTTCCGATTTGCACCTATCCTGTACCATATTTGCCGCCGGCCCAGATTGGCATTCTGGCCGGATCGACGGAGAGATGGGCGCAGAGAGGCGGCTGCTGCTTGAACGTGAACGATCCCGGCGCACCCTATCCCCGCGATGGCGGCAGGGTCCCTGACCCTCGCCTGCGGGCTCAGCGAATCGGAAGGCCCCCGGCGCGGCGCGCGGCAATGGATCTTGCCGGCACGGCCCTGATGCTGTCGGCCGGCTACTACTGGTTGCTGATGCTGGACAGTGTCTTTGTCCGCACGGCCGACAACCTGTCCGGCTATCTCGACGAGATCGTCGTCCTGTTCGCCATGCCCCTTGCGCTTGCCGCCCTGTTTCGTCCGCCGCCGGGCCTGCTGGTGGTACCGATCAGTTTCGGCATCTATCTGGCATCGGGCATCGTTTCCGGCCTGTTCAGCCCGATCGGCGGCTATCCCTTCGCCATGGTGACGGGCCTGACAATGGCCCTGGATTCCAAGCCGATCATCCTGGCGATCGCTTTTGCCTATTGCCTGGCCCGGGCGCGCGACTCCGACATCATGCTGCCGCTGCTCTATTCGCTCGTCACGATCGCGCTCCTGAACCTGCCCTTCGTGCTGCGCGACCTTGTGCTCAACAGCGGCACCAGCATCTATGGCGAACCGATGGACAGCAGGGGCGGCATCTACCGGCCCCAGGGCCTGTTCCATCACACGGTGTCCAGCGTGGACGTGCACCTGCTGGCGACCATGGCCGCCGCCGCGATCTGGGGCATCCGCAAGAATGCGACCTGGGCCGGGCTGACCCTGTTCCTGGCTCTCATCACGATGCTGCATATCGTGGCGAAGGAGATCGTCGCGGTCGTCCTTGTGCTCGCCCTGACCGTACTCACCATGCAGTTCCGGCAACGCAATACCCAGATCCTGGTACGTGCCGCGGCACTGACCAGCAGCCTTCTGCTGGCCATCCCCTTCGCCGATCTGGTGCTGCCGATCATACAGGGCCAGGTCACCGCCTATGTGGAGGATGGCGAAAGCGCCATCCGTACCCTGATGTACCTGAATTCCGTCAAGCTGGCCGCCGACAACTTCCCGCTGGGGACCGGTCTGGGAACCTTCGGCAGCCTTGCCTCCTACACCATTTTCTACAGTCCGATCTACGACCAGACCGGACTGTCGCTGATCTACGGCGCGTCGCGGCTGCATCCGCACTACATCCAGGACGTGTTCTGGCCCAAGGTCCTTGGCGAGAGCGGATGGCTCGGCCTGTTCGCCTATCTCGGGCTGCTGCTGTTCCTTGCCGGACGGACCCTGCGCTCGACCCTCCGACGGCCGACGGTCGAGACCCTCTTCGCGTGCTTCGTCCTTGTCACGGCACTGGTCAAGTCCATCGCCGCCGCAACGATGACGTCCGATTTCTATGTCATGATCCTTGGCGTCGCGATCGCCATCGCTGCCTGCCACCCGAACGGGTTCGGGCAGACCGCGACCCGGCCGGGCACCGCCGCAGGGCGCCGGCCGGCCCGCATGACGCGGCCGCTGCGCCAGGGCACGCGGCGGTAGCGGCACCAGGCCGGCCGCAGCCGGGACAGCCGGTCAGGTCTTCATGCGTCCCGCCCTGCGGCGGCGCCCGGCGGCCCGCCTTCGGCCGGCGGGGCCAGGGCGAGCGCCAACCGGCCGGGGTGGAGGTCGCGCAGGCCGATGCCCAGGACCGTCCGCGCCGCGATCGCCATCCCCCCATCGCCGACCATCACGGCCAGCAGGAACCCCAGGGCGGCCCCGGTAGCGCCCAATGTCAGGGCCCCCACGGTGACCGCGACCGCCATTGTCACGGCCGCCGCCAGGTTGAACGCGAGCACCAGGCGTTCCCGACCGATCATGTAGCAGGCGCTGGCCACGGGGCCGCCGATCGCGTTCAGCAGGTAGGCCAGCGCCAGGAAGACCGCCGTCGCATGCGCAGCCACGAATGCCGGGCCGAACAGGCCCAGAAGCCAGTCGCCGAACAGGAGCAGGAGGAAGACCACGCCAAGCGCCTGCGCGGAGGAGACGAGGATGCTGCCGGCAACCAGTTGGCGCAGCCGCCCGCCATCCCGCCCGGCATGCGCCGCGGCGACCATCGGTGCGACCGCGGCACCGGTGGCCCATGTGCCGATCGTTCCGAGCAGCGCAAGCCGGTGGGCACTCTCGTACAGGCCGGCGGCACTTGCGCCGGCAAGCGCGGCCACGATGAACAGGGGACCGCGTTGCGTGACCATGGTGACCACCGTCGCCAGACCGATGCCGATGGAGGCCGACATGATCGTGCGCCGCTCGGCGCCAGGCAGCGCGGGCCCCGGTCGCAACAGGTCGCGGATCGACCAGCAGTAGACCAGGGCCACGGTCCAGGCCGAGGCCGCGACGGCGGCGAGGGAGCCTTCGACCCCGCTGTCCGGCCGGAGGAGTGCCACCGCCCCGATCAGCAGGAGGCTGAGAAGCGGCTGGCCCACCAGCTCCGGCAATTGTGCGGCTATGACCTTCCTGCGGGCGCGCACCACGCCGACAAGGAAGCCGATCAGGACATAGGCCGGCAGGCCCAGCCCGCAGATCAGCACGATGCCGCGCTCGTCCATCGCGCCGGCCGCGCCGCTCTCCTGCCCGGCGCCGGACAGAAAGGGGAGGACCTGCTCCAGCCAGAGCGCCGCGGCGACAAGGGCGCCGCCACAGAGCAGGGCCGGGACCGCCAGCCTTGCGAGGGCATACCGGACCAGGGCGGATGCAGCCCAGTCCCGGCCTTCGGCTGCATAGAGCGGAAGCAGCCGCATCGCCGCACGGTCGAAGCCGAACGGGCCGAACATCCGGGTGGCAAGCCAGAGGCTCGATACCACGCCGAACAGGCCGACGCTGGCAACGTCGTGCAGCCGCGCCACCAGGATGAACAACAGAAGCTGGGCGGGCAGGCCAAGGACACGCAGCGCCAGGGTCCAGGCCACGGCGCCGGTGAAGCGGCCCGGGCGGATCAGGGCCCGGGCCCGTCTCCAGCCACCGCCCCGCGGGTCTTCCTGATCCGGCGGCATTGAAACTCCGTCTGTTGCGATGCCGCCCGGCCATGCTTCCAATCGGCGGGGCAGCTGCGTCACAATATCCTTCCGGGCGAAGAAGGAACCAGTCGATGCAGGTTGCAGGACAAGACAGGCGCGCGCGCCGACCGGGCGTCCTGGCCGGAAGCCTCGCCCCGGCCTGCCTGGCGCTCTGCCTGTCCCTCGGCCCGGCAAGCCCGGCAGGAGCTGCCGAAAGCGCGGCCGCGCAGAGCCCTGCTCAGGGCCCTGCGCTGGCCGCCCTGGCGACCGTCCCGCCGGCAGGCGGCATCGCCGACTGGCTTTCCGCCGCCCCGGCGCCATCATTTCCGCTCCATCCAGCCGATGGCGCCGTGGTGCAGCAATCGCCGCCCGGCTTCACCTGGCCCGATCTGGCCCCGGACGGCCGCTACCTGTTCCGCCTGACCGGACCGGACGGCGCCGTGGAGGAGCGGCAGATCACGGGCAACGTCCTGCTGCTGGACCATGTCCTGCCGGCGGGCCGGTACGACTGGCAGCTCCGCATCGATGGCGACACGGCGCGCGGCTGGAGCGACAGGCGCCGGTTCCAGGTCGCCGAGGGTGCCACGCCCTTTCCGGTCCCTGCGCTGGAGACATTGTGGGACAGGGCGGTGTCGGCGCCGCATCCGCGGCTGCTGCCGTCAGGGGAGGCCTGGCAGCGACATCGCGCGGATCTGCTGAGCGGCCGGCGCGGACCGGTATTCGCGCGGGCACAGCAGGCCGCCATGGCAGCGATCGGCCAGTATTTCTCGCCGGACCCGAGCGGGGCGGCCGGGCCGCCGGCGGACTCCGCGGAACCGGGCTGGTGGCCGCAGCCCGGCGAAGACGCCTATCGGACCGAACTGGAGACCCTCGAGCGCGCCGCCTTTGTGTGGCGGGTCACGGGCGAACCGGCGCTGCTGGAAGACACCCGCACCCGCCTGATGAAGATCCTCGACTGGCCGGTCGACGGCGCGACCGCCTTCTTCCGGAACGATGCGCTGGCGCGCAATCATGCCTGGAGCCTGTCGTTCGCCTACGACATGATGCATGACGTCCTGTCCCCGGCGGTGCGGAGCCGGATTGCCGCCACCGTCGCGGCCGGCATGATGCCCGCCTACCGCTGGTTCCTGGACAATCCCGACCAGCGGCAGGCCACCCTGCAGGCGCAGCCCTGGAACAGCCATGGCAACAGCCACCTGGTCAACCTTGCCGCCCTGTCCGTGATGTTTGCCGGCGAACTGCCGCAGGCGCGGGCCTGGTTCGACAGGGCGCTGCCCCTGCATCTTGCCCTGCCGCACCCCTGGGGCGGCGAGGATGGCGGTTCCGGGATCGGCGGCAACTACGCCTTCTACACCATGATCAACCTGTTGCGGCGCTGGGGCGCGCTGCGCCACGGTATCGGGCTGGATCCCGCCGACACCGCCTGGGCGCGCAATTTCCCCCTCTATGCCGCCTATTTCCAGGGGCCCGGGATGCCCTTCCTGTTCGGTGACGGCGCCGGGCACCGGGACACACGGCTGACCGGCACGGTGATGCGGACGCTCTATGCCCATACCGGCAGCAAGGTCGCCCGCTGGTACGCCCTGCAGGTGCCCTACAGCTACCCCGTGCCGCACATCATCGAACTGCTGGCCCCGCCATCGCCGGCAGCCGCAGACAAGGGGCCCGACCCGGCCCGGCTGCCGGATGCCGCGGTGCTGCCCTCGATCGGCTGGGCGGCCCTGCACTCCGACCTGCAGGCACCGCAGAAGGCGTCGGTCTATTTCCGCTCCGGGCCGTTCGGTTCCGATGGCCATAACGACGCCGACCAGAACAGCTTCATCCTGGATATCGACCGCCAGCGCCTGGCGATCGACAGCGGCTATTACGACAGCTACGACTCCCCCCACATGATGCACTGGTCGCGCCAGACCAGGGCGCACAACGCCATCACCTTCGATGGCGGCAAGGGCCAGCCGGCCCGGCGTCTGGATACAGCGGGCCGCATCACGGCCTTTTCGGACAGCGGGCGGCTGGCATCGGTCACCGGCGATGCCACGAATGCCTATGACGGTGCGCTGGGCGAGGCCGTCCGCACCCTGGCTTTCCTGCGCCCCGACCTGGTCCTGGTCTATGACCGGCTGTCCAGCCCGACGCCGCGCCGCTTCGAGTGGAACCTGCACAGCCTGGGGGAGATGCTTCCCTATGCCCGGAATGCCCTGGGGTTCTCGCAGCGGAACACCACGCTCTGCGTCGAGATCCTGGCCCCGCCGGGCCTTGACCTCGATCGCACCGACCGCTTCGGCTCGCCCGATAGGCCGCCCGACCGAAGCGACCTGCCCCGGCAATGGCATGCCCGGTTCGCCACGACAGGAAAGACGGCCGGTATCGAGTTCCTCGCGCTGCTGCGCCTGCGCTGCGCCTCGACACCGGTGTCGGGGCTGGCGCGACAGCCGGGCGGCGGCTTCATCCTCGACCTGGGCAACAACCGCCTTGCGATCGGCCCGCAGGGCGCCTTGCTGAATCCCCCGACCGGCAAGTGAACCCTCCACCCGAGTGAAGCCGCCCCGGCCCGGGCACGCCTTCAGGTCTGCAGGTAGCGGCGCCCTGCGCCGGACAGGACCAGACTGGTCAACCGCCCCGAATGATAGGCGCCGGTATCGATACCGATCCGGTTGCTGCGCTCTTCCACCTCGGTGGAGATGGTATGGCCATGCACCACCACCTGTCCCAGGTCCGCGGTGGAGGACAGAAAGGGTTCGCGAATCCACAACAGGTCCTGGGGATCCTGCTCCGCCATCGGCACGCCGGGCCGGATGCCTGCATGGACGAACAGATAGTCGCCGACCTCATGGGCCAGGACCATGCTTTTCAGGAATCGCAGATGCTCTGCCGGCAGCTTTTCGATCAGGGACTTGCGCGCCTCGACGAATTCCGGGCTGCCCGCATTCGCGCTGCGCGGCACGGCAACGCCGTAGGAATAGAGCGTCATGTCGCCGCCATTGACCATCCAATGCGGCCCGATGGAGGAATCCTCCAGGAAATCCAGCATCGCGGCCTCGTGGTTGCCCAGGACATAGACGGCGTCGAAACCATCGGGGGGCCCGTCCAGCAACTGCTCGACGACGCCGCGGCTGTCCATGCCGCGATCCACCAGGTCGCCGAGATAGACGATCGTCCGTTTCGCCTCCTCAGCCTTGCGGGCATCCTCCCTGATCATCTCGTGCAGGCGATCCAGCAGGTCGGAACGGCCATGTATGTCGCCGATGGCGTAGACCCGTCGCCCCGGAGGTACCGACCTGGCCCGCCCGTCGGGACGGGTCTCCAGCCCTTCGCTGCGCTGGCGCACCGCCTGTTTGCGAAGTCTTTTGAACATCAGCGCCTCGGCATCCTTCTGCCAATCCCCGCAGCCGGCCTGCCGGCATTCCGCTCAGCCCGCACCAGCGACCTCTGCCTCCGGCTCGGCCTCGCCGAAATGCGCCCATGCATCCCGGCCGCCCCGGTTGTCCAGATGATTGACCAGCGCGATCACGACCTTGCGTTCGTACTTGGTGCCGGCATTCTTCATCAGTTCGCCGGTGATGGTGTCAAAATCAAGGCCGGAGCGCCATGCGCGCGGACTGGCCATGGCCACGAAATCGTTGGCCAGCGCGACGATCCGTGCGGTGGGCAGGATCGCCTCGCCCTTCAGCCCGGCGGGCATCCCGGTGCCGTCCCAATGTTCCTGCATCTGGCGCAGGGTCTCCACCACCGGGCCATCGAACTCCACCCCCTCCAGCAGGTCCGCCGACATCTGGATCGAGTTCCGCACCAGGGCCAGTTCGGCCTCCGACAGCTTGTCGGTTTTCGCCAGGATATGCTCCGGGACGGCGATCTTGCCCAGATTGGTCATCGCCGCGGCGATTTCCACCGTGCGGATGTCGATATCGGTGGCGCCCATTTCCCCCGCGGTGGCCGCCGCCACCACGGCGACCCTCTTGGAATGGTTCGCCGCATAGGGATCGCGCCGATCGATCAGCGCCACCAGGGTCTCCACCAACTGGCGCATCGACTGCTCGCGCCGCTCGCGCTCGCGCTCCACTTCCGTAATGTCGGTTTCGACCATCAGCACGGCGCCCTCGCGCCCGCTTTCGGCGGGCAGCGGGATATGGTCCGATTTCAGTATCCGCTCGGAGGCCTTCTTCGCGCCCATCGCGGCCACATGGCGATGGCGCACCTCCGTCATCGTCCGGCCCTTCTTCCGCGCGCGCCGGTTCAGCTCCTCCAGTTCCTCCGCCAGCGCCGGGCCGAAAGCTGCGCCGAGTTCCTTGCCGACCAGGTCGGCCGGGTCCTGGCGGACCGACGCGGCAGCCTGCCGGTTGACGAAGGTGATGCGGTTGCCGGCATCCACGGCGGTGATCGCCGTGGGCTGGTTGTCGGTCACCACTTTCAGGAAGCCGGACAGCGAATTCAGCCGCTCCGCCACCTTCCGATAGCGGGCGGCCGATTGTGCGGCGCGCATCGAGGTGCCATGCCGCCAGACCGCCACCACGACGATCGCCACCAGCAGGATCGCGCCGATCAGGGTCGCCAGCAGGACCCGCGCCCGGTACTCGGTTTCCTCCAGCGCCTCGGATTCGTCGATCTTGCGCATCAGCACCCAGGGCATGCCCTCGATCGCGCGCGAGGTCATCACCACGGGCCGGCTGCGATAGTCGACCTGCTGGCCGAATGCGCCGGGCTCGTCCAGCGCCCGGTTGGCGGCCAGGGCGCGATCGCTGCGCGACAGCCTGCGCTCCAGCGGCTGCGCGCCATCGGCCAGGGTGGTCAGGTACTGCGCCTGCCCGTCGGATTCGCGCACCAGCACCGTCTCCGACGTGCGCGAGGTATCTCCCGGCTGCACCAGCCGGCGCTCCAGTTCCTCCTGCACGGGGCGGATGCCGATCACGGCACCCAGTTCCGCCTCTGCGGAAGCGTCGGCCTGCACGGCATAGATCGGCGCCACGAAAGCCATGCTGAGCGCGCCGGACGGCGACCGGTAGACGTCCAGGATCGCCGCCTCCCCGGGCTTCCGCACCTCCAGGAAGGCCCGCAGCTTCGGATCGAGCGGCGGCATGTCGGGTGTGGCGACGACAAGCTGGTTGTCGGGGGTGACGATGGCCAGCCCCGCGGTCCCGACCCGGGTGACGTTGGCATTGATCTCCGGCCCCCGCGCCGCTGCGGTGAAGCCGGTGGCGCTGGCCGTCGAGACCAGGAAGATGCGGATATAGTCGCGCTGCGCCTCGCCGTCGGGGACCTGCTCGATGTCCCAGGCGGAATAGGACAACTCCGTCATCAGCAGACGCACGGAGTCATTGTCCGCCACGTCGCGCAGCGACCGCGCCTGGGTCTGGACCCACTCGCGGATCGCCGCTGCCCGGGTATCCGCAATGATCCCCAGCCGGGTCTGCCAGGCCCGCAGGTCGCGGCTGCGCTCGGAGTCCACGAACCCGATGACCAGCGCCACGCCGACGACGGCGACCAGGGCCAGCAGGATACCGGCGGCAATCACGAAAACGCGCGTCTTGCGCCCCTGCGCCACGTCCTCGTCCTGCGGCAGACCGCCAGCCGGTGCCGCGCCGCCAGCGCCCGCCATCGCCGCTGCATTCGCCTGTGCTGCTGACTCCGCCTGTGCTGCCGACTCCGCCTGTGCTGAACCTGCCTCGGTCATTGGACCCGCCATTCCTGCCCCGCCGCATCCCCGGAGTCCCGGCATCGGTCATCGATCGTCAAGGTTTTGTCGCTACCCTGGTGCGATCGACCGGCACCATAAAGCGCCAGCCGGCTCCCTGCCAGTTCCGCGCCAGCTGTGACGGCGGTCACCAACGACCCGGATCGGCGGCATTATGATTGGCGTTCCACCCAGGTTTGTCCCATTCTGGCACTGACCGCTCACCCGGCCGTCAGGCCCAGGACAGCATCATCCAAGACCATGCACGCTGCCACGCCAAATTTCCTGTCGCGCCCGCGCATCCTCGGCCTGGTCCTCGTCGCGCTGGTGGCATGGCTTGGGGGCGGCCAGCTGCTGGTCCGCCAGGGCGGCGCACTCGCAGCAACCCCGGCAGTGGACAGCTTCTTTCATACCCGGGAGTTCCGCAGGGACAATCTCAAGCCCTTTCCGAAATGGACTTCGGCGCTGGAGCGCTATTTCAAGGAGCGTGGCAAGACGGCCGGCGATTGCAAGGACAAGACCTTCAACAGCTGCCACTGGCGCGAATGGCAGACGCTGCTGTCATCGCTGAAGGGAAAGAAGAGCCTGGCGCAGCTGCGCGGCGTAAATGCCTTCTTCAACCAGCGGCCCTACATCACCGACCCGATCAACTGGGGCCTTGAGGACTACTGGGCGGCGCCCGGCCAGTTCCTCACCAAGGATGGCGATTGCGAGGATTATGCGATCTCGAAATACCTGTCCCTGCGGGCCCTGGGCTGGACGCCGGAGGATCTGCGCCTCGTGGTCCTGCAGGACCTGAACCTGCGGATTCCGCATGCGATCCTGATCGTCCGATTCGGCGACCGCTACCTGATCCTGGACAACCAGATCGAGCAGGTCGTCGACCAGTCCGCCATCCGCCACTACAAGCCGATCTATTCCCTGAACGAATCCGCCTGGTGGCTGCATCGCTGAGGGCCATTTGCCCGTATCCTGCACGCTGTTGTTCGATTGGCGGATTGGCATGGCGGCGCGGAAGCCGCACTAATCCTGCCATAATGGCGGCGCGACCGGGTGGATGAACCACGACCGGGGCGATTGCGACGCGCTGACCGCTGCGGACCGGTGAATACAGTACCATGCGGCAAGGCATTCTGGTTCTGGCGAAAGACCCGAGCATCCTGCTCGGCCTGCTGCGTGCCGCGGACCTGCTGGTGATCCTGGTCGTCGGCGTGGCGGCCTACCAGTTCCGGCACGACGAATGGGCGATGCCGACCCAGTACTGGGTCGGCGTGGCGCTCGCCTGCATCCTCACGGCGCAGATCTTCCATATCGGCGGCATCTACCGGTACGAGAATTTTCGCCGCCTGAGCCGCAACATGGCCCGGCTGGCGCCCTTGTGGGTGGCGGTCGGGGTCGGGCTGGCCGCAGCGGCCTTCTTCTCCAAAACCTCGGAGGATTTCTCCCGGCTCTGGGCCGGCACCTGGTTCGTCAGTACCTATTGCGCGTTCTTCGTCGTCCGCATGCCCGTGGCCATCCTGTTCTACATCTGGCGCCGCCGCGGCTATCTGGCGCGCAACACCGTCATCGTCGGCGCCAACGAGAATGCGCGCCGCCTGATCAGCCACCTGGAACGCACACAGGATCACGGGCTGAAGGTGCTGGGGATGTTCGACGACCGGGTGACCCGGGTGCCGCGCGGCATCGAGCATGTGCCCCTTCTGGGCACTGTCGAGGACCTGATGCACTACCTCCGGCGCAACACGGTGGACCAGATCATCATCACCCTGCCCTGGCATGCCGAGGAGCGGCTGATGAGCCTGATGGAGAAGCTGCGCACCGCGCCGACGGACATCACGCTGGCGCCGGACCATGTCGCCTATCGGCTGATCGACCGCAGGGTCCATCAGTTCGCGGGCCTGCCGATGATCACGGTCGCCGAGCGGCCGCTCGGCGGCTGGAGCTATTTCGTGAAGGCGCTGGAGGACCGGATCCTGGCAGCGGTCGCCATGATCCTGTTCGCCCCCGTCATGCTGATCATCTCGATCCTGATCCGCATGGACAGTCCCGGCCCGGCCCTGTTCCGTCAGCCGCGCTACGGTTTCAACAACAACATCTTCAGCGTCTACAAGTTCAGGACGATGTATCAGGGGCCGCCGCCGGACCGGCTCTCCCCGGCAGCCGCGGACCCGGCGCCCGAGAGCATTGGCGGCGTCGCCCAGGCCCAGCGCAACGACCCCCGCGTGACCCGCATCGGCCGCTTCCTGCGCCGCACCAGCCTCGACGAGCTCCCGCAGATCTTCAACGTGCTGCGCGGCGAGATGTCGATGGTCGGGCCGCGGCCCCATGCCATCGCGCATAATGAGGAGTTCGCGAAGATCATCGACCAGTACATGGGCCGCCATCGGGTCAAGCCGGGGATCACCGGCTGGGCACAGATCCACGGCCTGCGCGGGGAGACCGATACGCCCGAAAAAATGGAACGGCGTGTGCAGGCGGACCTGTACTACATCGAGAACTGGTCGATATGGCTGGACATGCGCATTCTTTTCCGCACCCTCTTTGTCGGCTTCGTGAACGAGAACGCCTATTGAGGTCGTTCGGGTCGGGCCGAACGGGACGCCGTGGCCGGAACGTCGCGCTCCGGGCAATGGCAGCGGGGAACAGTGCATGCATCCACGAGAGATCCGTCAGGACCCGTTCTTCCACGACTTCTTCTCCCGCATTCCCCGGGACTCCTGGTCCGCCTATACCGAGGAGCAGCTTTTCGAGATAAAGCGCGCGTTCGGCGCACGCTACCGCGGGGCCCATATCGTGGACCTGCGGGTCTCGCTGCCGATCCCCTGGCGGCGCATGTACATGGTCCTGCTGGTCGGCGGCGAAAAGCGCTCCCGCAACAGGCGCGTGTACGACCGGCGCAGCCAGCCGCTGGTCACGTTCGGCAACCTGCTGTTCGGGACGTTCTTTTTCGGTCTGCTCCTGCTTTCCGTTCTCGGCATCCTCTACATGCTGAAATCCTGGATCGGGATCGACCTGATGCCGGGCGCCTCGCTGGGGTTGTGGGACGAATTCTCCGCCACCGTGCGGGAGACGGTCCGTTGAGCGGCCGCTGACCCATGCGCCTGCTGCCGTTCATAGGCCTTCTTCTCGCCATCGCGCTGGCACCTCTGCCGCTGGGCAGCAACCGGCCGGGGCCGTGGAGCCTGCTGGCCATCTGGATCGGCCTGATGCTGATGGCCTGGGGCTTCTCGATGTGGCGGGACTGGACCCAGTTGCATGTCCGCCTGCCCTACTGGAAGCCGCCCGCCCTGGCCTTCGCTGCGGTCCTTGCCTGGGGACTGGTCCAGGCGATGCCCTGGACACCGGGTTTCCTGCACCACTGGATGTGGGCAGGGGCGATCGATGCCTCGGGCGGGCGCGCCTCCGGCGCGATCAGCGCCGTGCCGCTGGAGACGCTCACCGGGGTGACCCGGCTTGCGACCTATGGCGGCGCATTCTTCCTGGCCATGCAGTTCTGTCGCGAGCGGGCGAACGCCCAGCGCCTGGTGACGGTGATCATCCTCAGCGCGCTGGCCTATGCGGTCTATGGCCTGGCGGTCAACTTCTCGGGCAACGGGTCGATCCTGTGGTACCAGAAATGGGCCTATCCGGAGTCGCTCACCTCGACCTTCGTCAACCGCAACAGTTTCGCGACCTTCTGCGGCATCGCGATGGTCACGCTGGTGGCCAGCCTGATGTCGGAATTGCGCGGCCCCTACGCGCATGACCGGCCGGACGATCATTCCCGCGACCGGCGCATGGCAAAGCTTGCCGTCCTTCTGGCCATCCTGCTGGTCCTGTTCACCGCCCTTCTGCTGTCGCGGTCGCGCGCCGGGCTGGCAGCAAGCCTGATCGGCATCACGGTGGTCCTGGTCCTGCACTACCGCCTGGGGGCCAGGGGCGGCGGCATCGGGCTGCCGGCCGGCGGCCGTCTCTGGCCGCTGGCCATCGGTGCCGCGATGCTGGTGATCCTGCTGATCAGCGGGGGGGCCGTCATCGACCGCCTGGGAGAGGATCGGGGCATGGCCGCCGGGCGGGCGGAGATCTGGGAACGCAGCGTGGTGGCGCTGGCCGACGCGCCGCTTCGCGGCCACGGCCTGGGGACCTATGAATCGATCTTCTTCGCCTATCAGGACGAACCGCACATCTTCATCCGCCAGGTCGACAAGGCCCACGACACCTACCTGGAGCTTTTCGTCGAGCTCGGCCTGCCTTTCGGGCTGCTGCTGATCGCGGTGCCCGGCTGGCTGAGCTGGCGCATCCTGCGCGGCACGGCGGCCGGGCTGGGCGGGCGCTACGGCACCGCAGCCTTGGGCAGCACAGCGGTGCTGGGCATTCACAGCGCCGTGGATTTCAGTGCCCAGATTCCGGCCATTGCCCTGGTCTGGGTGACCCTTCTGGGTGCCGGCTTCGCCCAGACCCTGCCGTCCGGCGTGTCGGCCATGGTGTTCGTGCGGCAGTCGGACTCGCTGCACCAGGGGGGCGAGGGCCGAGGGGAGCGGCAGGGCTAGCGCGACGCCTCCCAGGCCGCGTCGAATACCGCCAGCCGGTCGGGGGTGGACGCCAGCGCGCGGCGGACGATGCCCACGGCATAGCGGCGGCGCGCATGGCGCACCAAGCCGGCGGGATTCCACAGCACGGCCAGCCTGATCTGCTCTTCCACGACGGCGCGCTGCGGCTCGGTGAGCTGGGCGTCCAGCAGGAAGGCGAGTTCCAGCCGTGGCAGGATCATCTGCTGCACGGCCGGACCCAGTTCCATCGCCCGGACCACCGCCGCGGCGGTTTCGTCATCAAGGCCATTGCGCAGGAACAGTCCCTCGGCGAGCCGCATCCAGGAATAGGGGTTCCCCGCGTTCAGGGCGATCGCCTGCCGCGCCGATCCGATCGCCCGGTCCAGTTGAAGCCGCCGCTGGCCGCTCTGGCGGTCCAGGTCCATCTGCCGCGCCCCGCTCAACTGCAGCAGTGCGATGTCGGACATGTCCTCGTGGGTCGGCCACATGTTCGCCGCATTCCTGCGGCTGCGCATGGCCCGTTCCACCTGGCGCGGCGGCAGGTCCCGGCCGGCACCGACAGCGGTCAGCGCGGCATCGCCGCCAACCCGCGCCAGCGCTGCCAGGAACTGGGGCAGGGCCAAGCCTGTCAGCAGCAGGCCGAGCCCGAAGACGACAGCCGCATAGGCCCCCGGCCGCAGCCCGGAGGCGCGTACCGCCGTCGGATCACCCGCCGCCATAATATTCTTTGTAATACCCCTGGTAGTAGCCGCTGGACGTCCCGTAATGATACTGGGCGTGCTTCTTCAGATCGACCTGGCTGAGCACGGTGCCCACCAGGTCGGCACCGCTGTCGAGCAGCTGCTTCAGCGCGCTGTAGGCGGCCTCGCGGTGGGTGCGGCCCCAGCGGATCACGAAGACGCATTTGTCGATCTGCCGCAGCAGCACCAGCACGTCTGCCACGGCCAGCACCGGCGGGGTATCGACGACCACCAGGTCGTAGGCGTCCTTCAGCCGCATCAGGACCTGCTGCATCCGCGCGGATCCCAGCAGATCCGGCGGGTTCGGCGCCGGTGGCCCGGCGGTCAGGAAATGCATGCCGGACCGGGGGTCGATCTCGATCACGTCCTCCAGCCGGGCCTCGCCCGACAGCACGGAGACGAGACCGGCATTGTTGGGCACCCCCATCGCATAGTGCAGCGACGGATGCCGCAGATCGGTATCCACCAGGATCACCCGTTGCCCGGCCCGCGCCGAGGCCCGGGCAACGGCCAGCGCCGTCGTGGTCTTGCCCTCGCCCGGCACGGACGAGGTGAACAGCACGGAGCGCGGCGGATGGTCGACATCGGACAGCAGCAATGCCGTTCGCAACGATCGGACCGCCTCGGCGAAGACCGAGCCCGGTCTGGAGAGGACAAGTTCCTGCGGGCCTCCCTTTCCGCCGCTGGCGCGCGGCAGGACCGCAATCGTCGGGATCCCGGTCTGCATCTCCAGCTGCTTCACCGAACGGAAGCCGGCATCCAGATGCTCGGCGACGAAGACCAGCATCACGCCAAGCGCGGCGGAGACGACGAAGGCGAAGGCGATCATCACCTTCTTGTTGGGATAGCTGGGCACTTCCGGCGGCACGGCGTAGGAGATCACCCGTGCATCCGGCAATGTCAGGTCGCCATCCTCCTGCACGCCGGTCTCGCGGAAACGGTCGCGCAGCCGCTCGTAGAGCTCGCGCTCGGACCGCGCATCGCTCTCCAGCTGCTTCAGCTTGACCTGGGCCTCGGACTGGCCGCGCAGGGTCTGTTCCAGGTCCTTGACCGCCCGCTCGGTATTCTGCACCCGCACCCGGGCGAGCTCGACCTCGTTGCGCAGGTTGATGCCGATCTTGTCGATTTCGCCGGCGATCTTCTCGCGGATGTCGCGCATTTCGCTGCGCTTCAGCTCGAAGCGCGGATGGCCTTCGCGAAGCTGGGTCCGCAGTTCCGCCAGCTGCCGCGCGACCTCGCTTTCCTGCTCGCGCAGGCGCTGGATCAGCTGCGACTGCAGGACCGCGGCGGCGGTCTCCAGGCCGGCGTCCGACGCGATCAGCTGTTGTACCTGGGCGTAGCGGGCCTCGGCTTCGTTCAGCTTGCTGCGCCCGTCGATCAGCTCCCGGTTCAGCTCCACCAGCTGCTGGGTCATCAGGGTGACCTGCTGGCCGATGTCGATCAGGCCGACATCGCGGCGAAAGCCGGCCAGGTTGCGCTCGGACTCCACCATGCGCTCCCGCACCTCCTCGGCCCGGCGTTCCAGCCAGTCAGACGCACGGTTGGTGGCGCTGCGCTTGTTCTCCGCTGTCTGCAGGACATAGGTGTCTGCCAGGGCGTTCACCACCTCGGCGGCCAGTTCCGGATCCTCGGCGGTGAAATCCAGGCGGATCGCCCGGCTGCGTTCGCTGGCCGTCACGTTCAGGCTGGCGAGGAAATAATCGACCACCCATTCCCGGGTCAGTTCCGCCCGCCGCTCCGGCGTCAGGCGGGTTTCCGCCAGCCGGCGGCGCTCGCGCGCCTCCTCGATCGGTGCCGTCACGAAGTCCGGCATCAGGCCAAGGAGGGTTTCCGTCAGGCTGAACTCGCCGAACAGCCGGGTCATGATGCCCGGTGCCGGCGGCCGCAGTTCCGGATTGAACGCCGGGTTGGCCGTGAGATTCAGCAGCTCCACGACCTTTTTCGCCAGCTCCCGCGAGCGCAGGACGGCGGCTTCGGTCTCGTTGGTCTGGTAATCGGCCCCAAGGCCCGGGACGACCGCCTGGATGTTGAGGACGTTCATCTGGCGGGTTTCGACCAGGATCTGGGCGGAGGCGGTATAGCGCGGCGTGATCTGGAAGACGAACAGGGTGGCCAGGGTAACGGCCACCACGATTGTGGCGATGATGATCCATCGCCGCCGCCAGATCGTGCCGATCAGGTGACGGAGCGGTGCCTCCGAATCTTGCGCCCGCTCGATCGAACCGTAAGACGGAGCGTCATGCGGTTCCGGCTCCTGTCCTTGCGGCGCGATGTAGGTCACGGTCGCCATGTCATTGATCTCGGCGGAAAATCCCTGTTTCAACATGTCCCGGTTCTGACAGGCACAGAACGTGCCAGAACTGTGTCAACATTGAGGCGGAAATAACACCGCCATGTCCGCCAGGCGGACGGATTCCCTGCTGTTCGCCTCCTCCCACCTCGTCCGCCGCAAGTCTGCCCTGTATCAAAAAGGGATAGTCCTGTGCGGCGCAGCGGCCTCGACCTGCAGCTAGAATAGCCGTCGCTGCACTTCGATCGTATCCCCCGGAAGGACAGGATAGTCCTGCGTGACCGAATAGCGGGCCGGTACATTGTCCTGATCCTGACGGATCACGATCATGGGTTCGTGCAAGGCACGGTTGGTGTAGCCTCCTGCCAGGGCGACCGCCTGGCGCATGTTCAGGCCCGACTGATACGGAAAGCTGCCGGGGTTGCGGACCTGGCCCAGAATGAAGAACGGCCGGTAGTTCGCGACTTCGATGGTGACCTGCGGATCGACCAGGTAGTTCTTGTTCAGCAGGCTGACCAGTTCTTCCCGCAATTCGCCCACGGTCAGCCCCGCCGCGTCCACCTGGCCGACCAGGGGCATCGCCAGCTGTCCGTCGGCGCTGAGTTCGAACTCGCCGGACAGATCGTCCTGGCCGAACACCTTGACCGCCAGCTTGTCGCCCGCTCCCAGCCTGTACCGATAGACCTGCTCTGTCTCTCCCGCCTTGCCGGCCTTGATAACTGGCGGGGGCGGGATTTCGTTCCGCGCGCATGCGGCAAGGATGAGCAGCAGCACGGCCAGGAACAGCGGCAACCCCGCCATCGCCAGCGGCCGGGCGCCGGGGGCTCCGGTCCCACGGCTGGCGCGGGCGGCAGGGCTGGAGGTGTCGGGGGCGCTGGATTGCATGGATTTTCTTCTACGGAGATCAGATGTGAAGGTCCAGGCTGATGCCAAGAACAGTGCCGGAATATTCCAGGCTGCTGGTCGGCGACTCGGCCCATGAATGGCGAAGATAGGCTTCGCCCGAAGCGTATTCGTTGAACAGGCGCTTCAGGCCCAGATTGATGTTCTGGGTCGTCTGCGTGTATCCCGCCACACGCCCGTTGCTTGCCGTCACGTCCTTCTGCCACCGGTATTCCGCCGTCGCGATGTTCCGGTAGTAGATCTCCTGACTGGCCAGCAGGGTGAACAGGGTGCGCGTCTGGCCGCCGGCATTGTTCAGAAGCTGTTCCGTCAGCTGGCGTTCGATATTGGCGCGGATGGTCAGCAGTTCGGTGGCGTTCCAGACCAGGCTGAGCCGCCCGGTCGGTCCGGACAGGGTCGCCAGCCTGGCATCCTCGTAGGTCTGCTGCTGGTAGCCGATTGCCGCATCCAGGTAGCTGACCGCCGAGGCATTGTATTTCAGGCCGGTCAGGAACACCCAACCCTCGGAATCCCGCTGGAAGCCGGCATCGTCCGGCGTGATCATGTAGCGACGCAGGTTCACCGAAGGCTCCACGTAGAGCAGCGTGTCTTCGAATGCCTCGTATCCGGCGAGCCAGGTCAGCCTGTATTCCCACCTGTCGCGATCCTGCTGGTTCCGGTCGAACGGATTGGCCGCCTGTTGCACATTGTCATAGTCGAACTGCCGCACCCGGGCCCGCAACTCGGAGCGGAAGACGTCGCGCTGGTAGTCCCAGTCCCCGTCCAGATACAGGGTGGTCACCGGTATCGGATAGAAGGAGGTCACCGTCAGGGTCGACGCACCTGTGGTCAGCAGATCCTGCGATGTCAGCCTTTCCTGGGTCTGCGCCAGCCGGACATTGAGGTCGATCTCATGGAACTCGGTGACGTCGATCCGCCCGCCGAGCGATCCGTCCAGCAGGTTGGCGTCTTCGAACGTGTTGGTCCTGTAGCGCTGGACGGTGGCCGCGAGCGCGGCGCGCAACTGGTGATTGTCCCAGTCGCTGGTCAGCTCCAGCCGGGGCTTGAGCCGCAGGATAACGTCCGACAGGTCGACGATCTTGGAGTTGACGATATTGTCGTTGTACTCGGTCTCGACGATCATCTTGGGCTTCAGGATCAGGCTGTCGGCGACCCTGGTATGGAGCCGCAATCCGGTCTCCGGGTCGACCCGGCGGTCCGAGCCGAACAGGGCCTGTCCCAGGTTCATGCCCTGGGCATCGTATTCCGGACGCGAGCGGTTGCGGACCGATTCCCGGTCGGCCGACGGCTCCTTGACGACGCCGACATCCTGGGCGCGCACCGGCCCGCAGGCGATGCCGGCAATCAGGGGCAGCAGCAGGGCTGCAGTCGCGAGGAATACCGGTATACGGCAGGCCGGCCGGCGGGGAGATCCGGGGTTCCTCCATGGCACGGGCGGCGGACTCAGAGTCCTTCCGCCCCGCCCTGCGGGGACCGGCCTCAACGCATCAGTTCGCGCTGATCGTCGTGCCCCGGTCCCGAACCGGGTCCGGCGGGCCGAGAAGCGCAGCCACGGTCTGCCGCTGCTGCTGCCGCTGTCCGGCCGCCGTCGCCACGTTGGCCAGTAGCCGCGCCGTGGCGTCCTGCACCCGGGCCTCGGCGGCCCGCTGGCGGGCGCGTGCCTGATCCCGGGTCTGCTGGTTCCGGGACAGGGCCCGCCGCGACTGCTCCGACTGGGGCTGCAGGATGCTGTCCTGGTCGTCCGCGGGTTCAAGCACGATGCCCGACAGAAGGGTCTGCTGCCCGGGACGGCCCTTGAACTTCAGGCGCAGGGTGCCGCCGCTGACGATCGTATCGATGACGATGGCGCCGCCCCGCTGGTTGGGGTCGACGAAGGAGAAGTCGCCCGCCTGGACATCGGTGCCACGGGCATTGGTCAGCGCAATGCTGTCCAGCCATTCCTCGGGCTTGGAGTTGGCGACCGTCGTCGCCACGCCGTTGATCTCGATCTCATCCCCGAAGGGCCTGCTGAACTGTCCGGAATTCCCGAAATCGTTGCTGAGGATGACCACCCGATAGCGCCCGTTCGGCGCCGGCAGCGTCACTTCCCTGATACCGGCCACGCCATCGACCAGCAGCGGATCGCCATTCGGGCGCCGCACGGTCTGCAGCTCCTGCGGCGAGCCGTCCTCGGTGGCGAAGGCATCCTCGGTGATGTCGACACGCCGGAAGCCGGTCATGACGGTGCTGTCCGGAGGGCCGAAATCATAGCCGATGCGCCGTTCGTCCAGCTTGAAATCCGCGGTCACGACCGTCTTCATCACCGGCGTTGCGACGATCGCGGTGCTGGCACTCTGCTCGATCCGGGCGATGGCCTGCTGCAGCGCCACCGGATCCTGCACCAGATTGCCCTGCAGCAGCGCGCTCATCAGGCTTTCCGCCTTCTCGGCCACCTTGTCCGGATCCGCCTCGTTCGCATTCAGGTAGGCCGACAGCTGCTCCAGCCCTTCCTCCGAGCCGGTCAGGGCACCCACGAGTGCCTCGGTCCCCTGCACGTCGCCCTGCAATTGCGAAACGATGTTCCCCAGGCTTGCGCCGACCTCGCCGGCGGCCGCGCTCTCGCCAAAGGCGCCCTGGCCATCGCTGGCCCCCGGCCCGAACGCGCCGCCCGTCCCGCTGGCGCCGATTCCGCCTGCGTCGAAGCCCTGATTGGCTGTCGGCGGCGCGACACCGTCGGGCAGCAGGGTCTGCGCCCGGGCGGCCACTGCGGTCAGCCCCAGGAGGGCGGAGACCGACACGGCAAGCGCGGAGCCGCGGATTGCCGCTCCGACGCCGCCTCGCTTCTGCTGGTTGATCGACATGACATCAAACCTGACTGCTCACCGGCACCGACGATGCTGACGGCCGTTTCAGCGGTAAAGTTCCGCAAGAATCGTGCCTGCCATTCTGACGCGGACCCCGGCAGCCAATTTGGCTGTCAAGGTCTGCCTCGATGCTGTGACAGATACCACCATTCTTCCGTAAAATCAATTGTTTGCGGGCAGTACGTTATCTTTCGTGCTAGACTTGTGCCTCAGGTCGCCCTCCGCGGACAGGATTGTCCTTAAATGGGACAGAATGACAAAGCCTTGCGCCATTCTGGGAATGCAGCGGTCAGCGCCCTGTCATGCCGGTGGCGGGGCCGGGCGATGAGCCGGCCTTCGGACCGCCTGCAGGATCGGCGGGCAAGGGGGGACCGGCCCTGACCCCCCCGACGAAGGCAGCGCCGTCGGAGGCGGCACCGGCGTTCTGGAGCGGCCTGCACGACCGCATCCGAAACGCATCCGGCGAGGCTGCGCCGATGCCGCCGCGACAGGACGGCCCGGCCGGCCCCCTGCCGCCGGCCACCGCCGCCTTCGCCGGAATCCTGGGCATGGCCCTCGTCGCCTGGGCCCTGGGCATGCCGCAGGACGACCCGGACGTGCGGCGCAGCCACCTGTACAACCGCTACCGGGTCGCCGGCGGTTGGCGTTGGGCGGTGCGCCTGCGGCAGGCCGGTATCGAGACCGTCTGCCTGAAGGGCCTGGCCGCCGCCGCCGCCCTGTACCCCGAACCGGAGCTTCGCGCGATGGCCGATGCCGACCTGCTGGTGCGCCCGGCAGATCTGAGCCACGCCCTGCGCTACCTGCTCTCCCAGGGTTTCGCCGTCGGCCAGGAGCCGACACGGCATCCCTGGGGCTTCATCGGCGACGCGAGCGCAGAGCCGCTGATCAGCCCGGAAGGCGGCAACCTGGACCTGCATCGGCATCCCGATGCCTGGCCGCTGCATGGCGGGCTGTCCACCGAGGAGGTGCTGGCCGGCAGCCTCGAGGTGGAGACCCCGGAAGGCCGGGTCAGGGTGCCACGGCCCGAGCACCAGCTCCTGATCGCCGCCAGCAATGCGGCCCGTGACCTGTTCGACCCGCCCAGCCTGAAGCTGCTGATCGATGGCGCCCTGCTGCTGCGCGCCGGCCGGCGCCCGGGGATGCCAGCCACCGGGCTGGACTGGGCCGAGATCGAGCAACTTGCGCGGGGCGGCGATTCCCTGCGGGCGCTGCGCACCTACCTGTCGCTGATCGTCCTGCTCGGGTTCGACGGGACCGGCATCCCACAGCGGCTGATGCTGGCCCCGTCCGGGCCGGCCTCATGGCTGCTGGACCGGGTCGCCACCGACCTGGCTGCCGGGCATTTCGGCGATCCGGCCCAGGATCACGGCCTGGGCCACAAGCTGATGCGGGAGATGCTTCTGTCGGCCTCGGGAAAGACCGTCCTGTGGCGCAACTCCCGGCGGCTTGCCGGGCTGGTCCGGCCGAACCGGGGCATGCTGGGCGAGGCCCGCTGACCCGCGCGCCTGCGGCTGCGTGGCGGTCATCGCCGTAACCGGATAAACTGGCCTGGCCCGGGCGGCTGCGGAACAGATGCCCGCGGCGAGGAGTCGCCTGACGGACAAACACGGCACGATTCGCGCATGACAGGTCCCGCCGGATCGATCCGGGAGCAGGCGCAGCAACGGTAGTGGCTTCGGACAGAGTGCAACAGGATTCTCAGCGGCCCGACGGGGGGCCCGGCGGGGGGACGGATTCCGCGGATGGGCGTTTGCCGGATGCGCGCCGGGTCGTGCGCATAAAGCGCCGCCGCGCGGCTGCCGAGGCGGACGAATCTGCCGATTCCGCCGCGCCTGACATGCCGGGCCCGCCGGCGGCCGCCGGCACGGATCGCGGCCCTACGCCCGCCGCACAGACGCCTGCGCCGGCAATGCCGGCCGATCCCCCCGCTGCGCCACGACCCGCAGCGCCGGGAGACGGCACCGGACCTGCCCCGCCGGGCGGCAGCCCCGACGCCACCGGTCCAACCGGTGCGGAAGCGGCACGGCCCGCCGATCCCGATGCCAAGCCCGGCCGTGCCGCCGCGGTCCCGGTGACGGCCGGCCCGGAGACTGCCAGCCCGGGGGCAGCCGGCCCTGCGCAGGACAGCAATGTCCTGCCGCTGGCGGGGCCCCGCGCCGCGTCGGGCGACGGCCCTGGCCAGGTCGCGACGCCACCGGTCGCCGCCGGACCGAAGCCGGCCCAACCGACTCCGCCCGCAGCGCAACCGCAGGACACCGGCCTCGATGCGCCGGAGGCCGCGGACGAAGACCCGGAGGCTGCCAAGGCGAAGGCCGCCAGCCTTGCCGCCAAGGCGAAGATGCTGCGGGCGCGCGACCTGCTCAGGTCGGTCATGCGCATGACCCAGTTCTACGGCCGGCCGGTCGGCGAGACCGATATCCTCGATGCCGCCGCGAGCGCCCCCGAGGAGCTGTCCATCGACGCCCTGCACCTGGCCGGCAACCGCCTGGGCTACAAGGTGGCCGTGGCGCCGATGAGCCGCGAGAGCCTGGATGCCTTCCCGGTGCCGTTCGTCCTGCTGCAGGATCCCGACCCGGCGACGGTCGAGGCCGAGGGGGTGGACGAGAAGCACGCCACTGCGCGGGTCGTGCTGGAGCGGGACGGGCCGCAATTCTCCGTCTACGACCCCCGCGCCGGCGCCAATCTCACCCTGAGCCACGCCGACCTTCTGGCTGATGTCGAGGTGCGCGGCGGCGCGATCCTGCTGATGAAGCCGTTCTCGTCGGCGGACCGGGAGAACCAGAACTGGCGGAACCTGATCACCGCGCGGGTGCGCGGGGTGATCTGGGAGCTGGGCATCGCGTCGCTGGTGATCAACATCTTTGCCCTGGCCGGGCCGCTGTTCGTGATGACGGTGTACAACAAGGTCATCGGCAACCAGGCGGTGGACACGCTGACGGTCCTCGCTGTCGGGATGATCTCGCTCTACGTCTTCGATTCGCTGCTGCGCATCGTCCGCAGCTATATCTCCAGCCATACCGGCGCCCGGCTGGAGGCGCTGATCGGCGGCGAGGTCTTCCACCACCTGCTGCACCTGCCCTACCGGCATTTCGAGAACACCGCCTCCGGCATGATCGGCGAGCGGCTGCGCCAGCTGGACACGATCCGCGCCTTCTTCACCGGGCAGATGCCGCTGACCATCGTCGACCTGGCCTTTGTCGGCGTGTTCCTGCTCGTGCTCTTCATGATCAACTCCATGCTCGGCTTCGTGACCCTCGCCGTGATGCCGGTCTTCGTGCTGCTCTCGATCGCCTTCCACGCCACCCAGCGCAAGCTCGCCGAGCAGAGCTTCATGGGCCAGGCGGCCCGCAGTTCGGCCCTGAACGAGACCATCACCAACGCGCTGACGGTGAAGTCCCTGGCCCTGGAGTCGGAGGTGGAGCGGCGGTTCCACGAACGGCTGGGCCTGGCGGCCTGGACCGGCTTCCGGGTCAGCAACCTGTCCGGCGCGATCGCCACGATCGGCCAGCTGCTGCAGCAGGTGGCGGGGCTGGCCATCATCTTCATCGGCGCGCGGGCGATCATCAGCGGCGAGATGAATGTCGGCGAGCTGATCGCCGCCAACATCCTGGCCAGCCGCGCCATCGCGCCGATGCGCCAGGTGGTCTCCGCCTGGTACCAGCTGCAGGAGGTCCGGGCCGCCTTCACCCGCATCAACCAGATCATGGACGAGCCGGTGGAGCTGAAGCCGGGCGAGGTCGGCCCCGGCCTGACCCTGCGCGGCCATATCCGCCTGGAGAACCTGTCCTTCGCCTATGGCGAGGAGGGGCCTGAGGTGCTGCAGGACGTGAGCCTCGATATCGAGGCGGGGCAGGTGGTCGGCATCATCGGCCCCAGCGGGTCCGGCAAGTCGACGATCGCCAAGCTGGTCCAGGGCCTGTACGCCCCGACCAACGGCCGGGTGCTGATCGACGGCACCGACGTGCAGCACATGTCGCCGTCGTCGCTGCGCCGGCAGATCGGCGTCGTGCCGCAGGACATCCAGCTGTTCGCCGGCACCGTGCGGGAGAACATCGCCTTCGGGGTCGGCGACAAGGACCCTGCCCGGGTGGTCCAGGTGGCGCGCTTCGTCGGCGCCCATGACTTCATCCAGCATCTGCCGAAAGGCTATGACACGGTGCTGACCGAGCGCGGCTTCGGGCTGTCGGCCGGCCAGCGCCAGTTGCTGTCGATCGCCCGCGCGCTTATGCGCAACCCCCGCATCATGATCCTGGACGAGGCGACCAGCGCGCTCGACGCGGTGACCGAGGAGCGCTTGATGCGCAACCTGCGCCGGGCGGCGCGCGGCCGCACGATCATCCTGATCTCCCACCGCATGGCGCCGGTGGTGGTGACCGACCGGGCCGCCCTGGTCATCGACGGGCGCATCGAGCGCGTCGGCGCACCCCAGGAGGTCATCGCCTTCGCCCGGACCCGGATGGCGGAACGCGCCGCCGAAGCCGCGGGCGAACGGCCGAGCGGCGGCGAGGGCCCCTCGGACTGGGACACCGACAGCCGTCCCCGTCGCCTGGATCCGTCTCCGGGGCCCGGGCAAGGCGGGCATGAGCGCGACGGGACCCGCGACTGATGGTCGATCCGGCAGCACGGGACAAGACACGCGCGGTCGCGGTAAGCGGCACAGCGACGTCAGGCGCGAGCGAAGCCGGCGGGCGCCCGCCCGACAGGCAGGCCGATGGCGGCGCGGCGACCGGGACCGCTGTGGCCGCCGCGCCCGGCACTGCCCCTGGATCCGGCGGCAGCGCCCCCGGGGAAACCGGATCTGCCGGCGATCCGCCGGCCGGCCGCGCGGTGACACGCCCCGCCGAACTGCGCCTGGCCGCCGCGCCGGGCCAGGGCGGCAAGGCGGCTGGCGGGCCAAAGCGCGCAAGCCTGTACAACCGCGGCTCGGCCCTGGCCTGGAAGCAGTTGCGCGGGCAGTACACGGACTTCCTGCCGGAGCATGAGGCAATCAGCGGCCAGCGCCATTCCCCGGTCGCCACCCTGCTGGTCGGAATCATCGCCGCCTTCTTCCTGATCTTCCTGCTCTGGGCAGGATTCACCGAGGTCGAGCAGTCGGTGCAGGCGTCCGGGCAGGTCCGGCCCGATGGGCGGGTCAAGGTGGTCAACCATGCCGAAGGCGGGCGGGTTGCCGCCATCATGGTGCGCGAGGGCGAGCGGGTCACCGAAGGGCAGCCGCTGCTGCGGCTCAATCCCGAACTGCTGAAGTCGGAGTTCGACCGGGTGACCGGGAACTGGCAGGAGGTGGCCGCGCGGACCGCGCGGCTGGAGGCCGAGGCTCTGGGCGAGCGCGAGATCCCCTTCCCGCGGGAGATCGTGGAGAGCCGCCCCGACCTGGTCGCCCTGCAGCGCAGCCAGTATCGCAGCCGGCTGGACGCCCGGGAGAACCGGCAGTCCCAGGCGGAGAATTCGATCCTGCAGCGCGAGGCCGAGATCTCGTCGACCGAACAGCTGCTGTCGTCGCAGCGCGAAGGCCTGGTGATCCTGGAACGGCAGGGCACCAGCCTGAAGGAGCTGGCGGGCAAGGGCTATTTCCCCTGGCTGCGCTACCAGAGCGTGGAACGCGACATCAGCGACCGCAAGGGCGAGATCGCGCGCCTGCAGCAGAGCCTCGCCGCCGGCCGCGCCGCGCTCGACGAAGCCCGCGCCCAGCGGGAGCTGGTCGACCAGGACTTCACCAACTCGGTCTATGACGAGCTGACCGCCGCCCGCTCCGAGCGGGAGAGCCTGGCCGAGCAGCGCGCCCAACTGGCGGCGCGGCTGCGCGACCTGACCCTGACCGCGCCGTCCGACGGCATCGTGCAGGACCTGAACGTGATCAATATCGGGCAGTCGATCAGCCCGCTGGAACCGTTGATGACCATCGTGCCGGTCAGCGGCAAGCTGATCATCGAGGCCAAGGTGCCGAACAACGATATCGGCCAGATCCATGTCGGGCAGACCGCCCGGGTGAAGGTCCGGACCTACGACTTCCTGAAATACGGCGTGCTGATGGGCAATATCGTGCGGATCGACGCCGATGCGACGACCGACGAGAAGACCGGCCAGGTCTTCTACGAGACGGAGATCCGGACCGACCGCGACCATCTGGGACTGACCGCCGGCGAACAGCCGGTCACGCCGGGCATGCTGGTCGATGTGGAAATGCAGACAGGCAAGAAATCCATCCTGGCCTACATCACCGACCGCATCCTCTCCACCACCGACACGGCCTTCACCGAGAACTGAGGGGCTGCCAATGAATGCGCGATGCGCAGACCCCGACTGCTGAGCCCCTGCCGCACCGACTCGTCACCCGCGGGCCTGACCCGGTTGCCCTGCAACTGCTCGGCCGGAGCTCCTTGTTCCGTCTGGCCTTCTCACGGAACGCGCTGAACCGAAACAGGGATTCGGCAGCTGTTCTCCCCATCTCGTCACCGCCGGGCTCGACCCACTGCTGTCCGGTTGAGTGCCGTTCTCCGGCCTCATGCGTTTTATAGCTTCGTCATGCGCGGGCTTGTCCCGGTCGCCGGGCGATGCCCGGCAACCCATCGCGCCGCATCTCAATAAGATCAGG
>JAVJON010000027.1:0-101168 GCA_040216765.1 Sneathiellaceae bacterium
CGGACAGCGTCGAACGGATCACGCTCTCCGGCGCGACCACCATGCTCGTCGCCGGCACCGACACCCTGATCGGCTCCGCCAGCGTCGAGTTCGTCACCCTCAGCGCCGCCAGCACGGTGACGGTTTCCGCGATCCAGACCCCTGGTCGGTTCCGACAGCGTGGACCAGGTCACCCTGTCCGCCGCCACGACCATGCTGGCCGGCGCCATCGAGATCCTGATCGGCTCCGCCAGCAGCGACAACGTGAGCTTCAGCGGCGCCAATACGGTGACCCTGTCCCAGATCGACACCATGCTCGGGTCGGAAAGCGCCGATCTGGTGATCCTGACCGGGGCGACCACTGCCACGGTCGCGCAGATCGATACCCTGACCGGTTCGGCTGGCGCCGACAGCATCAGCTTCAGCGCCGCGAACAGCACATCACTCTCCAACATCGAGACGCTGGCCGGCTCCGCCAGCGTCGAACAGGTGACCATCTCTGCGGCGGCGACCCTGGCGGCCTCTGCGATCGACACCCTGATTGGATCGGACAGCGCGGACCAGGTCACGCTGTCGGCCGCGGCCACCCTGCTGGCGGCCGGCATCGATACCCTGACCGGCTCCGCCAGCGTCGATGCCGTCACCTTCAGCGCCGCCAATACCGCGACGGTTTCGGGCATCGACACGCTGATCGGGTCGGCCAGCGCGGAACAGGTCGCGCTATCCGCTGCGACCAGCATGCTTATCGCCCGGATCGACACCCTGATTGGATCGGCCAGCGCCGACAGCATCGTCTTCAGCGCCGCGAACAGCACGACACTCTCCGCCATTGAGACGCTGGCCGGCTCCGCCAGTATCGAACAGGTGACCATCTCTGCGGCGGCAACCCTGACCGCCGCTGCAATCGACACCCTGATCGGCTCGGCCAGCGCGGACCAGGTGAGGCTGTCTGCCGCGACCACCCTGTTGGCGGCCGGCATCGACACCCTGATCGGCTCCGCCAGCCTCGAGCAGGTCGCGTTCAGCGCGGCCAACACCGTGCAGGCCTCCGCCATTGAGACCCTGACCGGCTCCGGCAGCCTGGATCAGGTCACGCTCTCTGCAGCCGCAACCGCGCGGATTTCAGCGATCGAGACGTTGCTGGGGTCGGCCAGCCAGGACAGCATCAGCTTCAGCGGCGGCGCCACCACGACGATTTCCGGTATCGAGACCCTGATCGGCTCCGAAAGTGGCGAACTGGTCACCGTCTCTGCCGCGGCGACCATGCTGGTCAGCCAGATCGACACCCTGGTCGGCTCGGCCGGCAGCGACACCATCAGCCTCAGCGCCGCTAATACCGCGACACTGTCCGGCATCGAGACCCTGCTGGGCTCGGCAAGTGCGGATGCGGTCACCCTCTCCGGCGCCAGCAGCATGCTGATCGCGGCGATCGACACGCTGGTCGGTTCGGACAGTGTCGAGCGGGTGACGCTCTCGGGCGCAACCAGCATGCTGGCCGCCGGCATCGACACCCTGCTCGGGTCCGCCAGTGCGGACAGCCTTGCCTTCAGCGGTGCCAACACCGCGACGGTTTCGGGCATCGACACGCTGACCGGGTCTGCTGGCGCCGAACGGGTGACCCTGTCTGCCGCGGCCACCATCCGGATCGGCGCAATCGATACCCTGATCGGGTCGGCGAGCGCCGAGAGCGTCACCTTCAGTGCCGGCAATACGACGATGGTGACCGCGATCGACACGCTGATCGGCAGCGCCTCGGCGGAGCTGGTCACGATATCCGGCGGCGGCACGATGACCGTGGCCGATCTCGATACCGCGATCGGTTCGGCCAGCGGCGACAGCCTGATCCTGAGCAGCACCGGCTCCATGACGGTCGGCGCAATCGAAACCATCACCGGCACGGCGAGCAACAGCCACCAGGTGACCATCAGCGGCGGCGGCACCGTGCTGGCCGCACTGCTGCAAACTCTTGTCGGATCGGCCTCCACCGAGCAGATCAATTTCAGCGGCGCCGCGACCACCACGGTTGCGGCGATCGACATGCTGGCCGGTTCGGCGAGCGCTGAATCGATCACGCTGAGTGCCGCCGCAACTGCCACGGTCTGGGCGATCGACACGCTGATCGGCAGTGCGTCGCAGGATCATGTCCGGGTTTCCGGCACCAGCGCGACCATGTCGGTTGCCCTGCTGGATACCTTCGTTGCCACCAGCGGCACCGACCAGATTACCCTGACGGCCAGCCAGAGCGGCGGGATCTACAATCTGATCAGCGGCGACGGCGACACCCTGGTGATGCTGTCCCAGGACGGCGGCAGTTCCACGCTATCGGCCTACAACGTGGACAGTATCGTCGGAAGCACGGCGACCGATCTGGTCAGCCTCGGCGGCGCCAGCAGCCAGAGCGTAACGGTTGCCGCGCTGGAAGGCGCCGTGGGGCCCGCGGGCGGCAACCAGCTCACGCTCAGCGCGGCGGCAAGCATCCAGGTTGCGAACTTCGAGACCCTGATCGGTTCGGCCAGCGCGGAACGGGTGACGCTCAGCGGGGTGACCACGGTCACCGCCAGCAATCTGGATACGCTGCTGGGATCGGCCGCGGCGGAGCAGGTGGCGCTGACCGGGGCCAGCACGCTGACCGTTGCGGCCATCGATTCCCTGTTCGGCTCGGCCGCGCGCGAACTGGTGACCTTGTCGGCGGCCGGCTCGGTCACGGTCGGCGCCATCGACACCCTGCTGGGCTCGGCCTCCGCGGAACTGGTCACGATCTCCGGCGGCGGCAGCCTGACGGTCGCGAACCTGGACACGCTGCAGGGCTCGGCATCGGGCGAGACCGTGACCTTCAGTGCGGCGAGTTCCGTGACCGTCCTGGCAATCGATACGATCTCCGGCTCGGGCTCCGCCGACATGGTGACAATGGCCGGCGGCGGCAGCATGCAGGCGGCGCTGCTGGAAACGCTGATCGGCTCCGCCTTGGCCGATCAGGTGACGATCAGCGCGGCGTCGACGATGACAGTCGCGGCGATCGACACGATCGTTGCCAGCCCAAGTGCCGATCGCGTCACGCTGAGCGGCACGTCCAGTGTTACTGTGGCAGGACTGGACACCCTGACCGGCAGCGCCTCCGCCGACTATGTTGCGGTTTCCGGCTCCGGTTCCGCCATCCAGGTCAGCGCCCTGGACACGCTTGCCGGAACTGGCGGCGGCGATGCCGTGACCGTGACCGTGGGGCAGACCGGCGCGCTCTACAACCTGCTCGGCGGTGCCGATAGCCTGGCCCTCAATCCTGCTGCGGGCACCGGCGGCAGCGATCTGAGCGCCTTCAACATCGAGACCATCATCGGCAGCACTACCGGCGACCGGGTCACCCTGGGCGGCGCCGGCGGCAGCACGGTCACCCTGGCCCGGGTGGAAACCCTGGTCGGCAGCACCATGGCGGATCGGGCCACGCTCAGTTCGGCGACGACGATCACGGTCGCCGCGCTCGACACCCTGACCGGCTCGGCTTCGGCAGATTCGGTCACCCTGTCGGCGGCGACCACCCTGACCATCGGCGGGATCGAGACGTTGACAGGCTCCGCCAGCATGGACTGGGTGACCCTGGCGGCGGGCGGCGCCACGGTGCAGAGCGCGGCCGTCGATACCATCGTCGGTTCCGCCAGCGCTGATGCGGTCACGCTCGATGTGGGCCAGAGCGGCATCATCGTCAATTTGCTGGGCGGCGCGGATATCCTGACGCTGACCGGCCGGACCAATTCGATCTCGGCCTTCAATGTGGAGACGATCCAGGGCGGGACCTCCGCAGACAGCGTGGTGCTTGGCGGGTTCACCGCCACCTCGACGCTGGTCGCCTCGGTGGAAACCCTGATCGGCAGTGCCTCCGTGGGCCAGTTCGTCACGCTGTCGGCTGCCGCGACCATGAGGCTTTCCCTGATCGACACCTTGATCGGCACGGCGTCGGCGGAACGGATATCGCTGTCCGACGCCGGGTCGCTCACGATCGCGGCGATCGACACGCTGATCGGCTCGGCCGGCGCCGATACCGTCACCATGAGCGGCGGCGGGACGACCACCTTTTCGGCGGTGGAAACCATCATCGGCGGCGCCGGCAGCGATCACCGGGTCGTCCTTTCCGTGGTCCAGACCGGCATCATCGTCAATCTGCTGGGCGCCGCGGACAGCTTCACCCTTGCTGACGGCAGCAATGCGGTCAGCGCCTTCAATGTCGAAACGGTCACCGGAGGGACCGGGCCCGACACGGTAACCCTGGGCGGTGCCGCCGGGCAGTCGGCGACCGTGACCGGGGTCGAGACCCTGGTGGGATCGGCGCACGACGACCTTGTCACCCTGGGAGCCGCGGCCACCGGCGCGATCGTCAACCTGCTGGGCGGCGCGGACAGGCTGACCCTGCCAGACGGCGTCAACATCGTCTCGGCCTACAATGTGGAAACGGTGACCGGCGGCGCCTCCGCCGACAGTCTCACCCTGGCCGGTGCCGCCGCGACGACGACGACGATCTCCGGTATCGAGAGCCTTGCCGGCAACGGCGGCGCCGGCCGCAGCGTGCTTCTCGCCGACGCGGGCATTGTCACGGCGACCGGCATCGACACGCTGATCGGCAGTTCCGGTGACGATGCGCTGACCCTTGGCGCCAGCGCGACCGCCACGATCGTCAATGGGCTGGGGGGCAATGACAGCCTGACCCTTGCGGATGGCGGCAACCAGATCTCCGCCTTCAACCTCGAGACCATTGCCGCGGGTGCCGGCAGCGACAATGTCCAGCTTGGCGGTGCCGCGGGCCAGACTGTCAGCGCTTCGGGGGTGGAGACCCTGACCGGTTCGGCCGCGTCCGACACGCTGACCCTGACCTCGGGCGACAGCCTGGTGATCGGCTCTTCGGGCGGCGACAGCATCGCCCTGCAGGCCGGCGGCGGCACCGAGGCCGTCGGCTACAGTTCGCAGCAGGACGGCGGCGCCTTCGGCGCTGCCACGGGCTACGACACGGTCTCGAACTTCCAGTCCGGCACAGACAAGTTGCGGGTCATCGGCGGCAGCACCCTGCAGGTCGCGGTCGAGAAGAACGGCGATGCCAGCCTGACACTGACCAGCCGCGGCAGCGGAACGGCGGACCTCAGCACCGACGAGATGATCTATCTCACCCAGTCGCTTCCCGGCGGCGGCCTGTCCGATCCCTCCTTCGACAGCCTGCTGACGGCCCTGGGCGCCATCACGGGCAGCGGCCCCGCCCTGGTGGTCGCCAACGATGGCAGCAGCACCGGCCTGTACTACCTGAACGACATGGGCACAGGGGTCCTGGGCGCGGCAAACGTCCGCTTTCTGAGCCTGTTCCAGGCCGTCGTCCTGCAGACAGGCGATATCGCCCTGCAATAGCCGGCCAGGGACTGCCTGGGCCGGCTCGAAGCGCTGGACCGGAGGCGCGGCCCATGCTCCGCTGTCGCCGGGCGATGCAACGGGGAGGCAGAACGGATGACCGCAAGGACATTGCGCCGGGTGGTGACGGGGCTCGACGCCGAAGGGCGGTCGACGGTCGCGATCGACGGCCCGCCGGGCGCGGGCTTCGCGGTCGCCACGGCGCGGCTCGACGATTTCTGGGTGCAGGCCGGTGCCGCAATGGACCGGCGCGACGGCAGCGACAGCCTGGACGGACAGGTGGTGCTGAGCCCGCCGGCGGGCGGCAGCCGGTTCCGCTTCTTCGAGCTCTGGCCGCCCGGGGCCGATGCCGCGGCGCAGCAGGCGGAGGCCGCGGAGGCGTTCAAGGGCATCAAGGCGGAGACCGCGCATCGCGGCGGCGAGCATGCCGGCATGCACGAGACGAAGACCATCGACTACATCATCCTGCTGCGCGGCCGGGTGCGGATGATCCTGGAAGCCGCCGAGGTCGAGCTGAAGCCGTTCGACGTGGTGGTCCAGCGCGGCACCAACCATGCCTGGGAGGCGATCGGCGACGGGCCCGCCCTGCTCTGCGCGGTGCTGATCGATGCCAGCTTCACGGATGCGGGGGCGGTCCCGGAGCCTTCGCCCCACGGGTCCCGGGCATGACCGCGGCCGTCACCCTCGAGACGCCGCTGGAGCTGCCCTGCGGCGCCCGGCTGCCCAACCGGATCGCCAAGGCGCCGCTGACCGAGGGGCTGGGCGATGCCCGCAATGCGGCGACCTCGCGGCATGTCCGCCTGTACCGGCGCTGGTCCGAAGGCGGCAGCGGATTGCTGGTCACCGGCAATGTCCTGGTGGACCGCCGCTACCTGGAGCGGCCGGGCAATGTGGCGATCGAGGCGGGCCATGTGGCGCAGGATGCGCTGCGCGCCTACGCCGCCGCGGGCACCGCCGCCGGCAACCATCTGTGGATGCAGATCAACCATGCCGGCCGGCAGACCCCGGCACACCTGAACAGGGAACCGGTCGGCCCGTCGGCCGTGCCGCTGAAGCTGAAGTCCGGCTATGGCGCCCCGCGTGCGCTGACGGCGGCGGAGATCGCCGATGTGGTCGACCGCTTTGCCTTCACCGCCCGGACCGCCCGCGAGACCGGCTTCACCGGGGTGCAGGTCCATGCCGCCCATGGCTATCTGCTGAGCGAGTTCCTGTCGCCGCTGGCCAACCGGCGCGACGACGACTGGGGCGGGCCGCTGGAGAACCGCGCCCGCCTGCTGCTGGACATTGTCGGCGCGATCCGCCACGCGGTGGGGCCGGACTACCCGGTGTCGGTGAAACTCAATTCCGCGGACTTCCAGAAGGGCGGCTTCAGCCATGCCGAGTGCCTGCAGGTCGTGGGCTGGCTCAACGCCGCCGGCATCGACCTGCTGGAGGTCTCCGGCGGCAATTACGAGCAGCCTTCGATGATGGGGGTCCGGGTGCTGGACGCCGATGGACAGGCGGAGAACCAGGTCCGGCCGGTCGCCGCCTCCACCGCGGCGCGGGAGGCCTATTTCCTGGACTACGCCGCCAGCATCGCCCCGGTTGCGCGGATGCCGCTGATGGTGACCGGCGGCTTTCGCAGCGCCGCCGGCATGGCCGCCGCCCTGGAAAGCGGCGCGGCGGACGTGATCGGCCTGGGCCGGCCGCTCTGTGCCGAGCCCGACCTGCCCCGGCGCCTGCTGGACAGGGCGGCCGACGGCGTCCCTGCCTATGAGGACAGGATCATGCCGAAGCGCGCCGGCATGGCCTGGTTCGCCCTGCAGCTGCTGCGCATGGGCGACGGCCTGGACCCGGACCTGGCGATGGACGGCGAGACCGCCGCGCAGCGCTACCAGGAGAACGAGGCGATGGCGGCAGCGGCCCTTGCGGGCCATCCGGGCTGAACCTTCAGGCCGGGCGGTCCGCCCGGCGCAATGCCAGCGCGCGCAACCCGACCGACAGGATCACGACCGCCCCGCCGAGCGCGGCCGAAGCCGCCGGCGGCTCGTACAGGAAGATCCAGGCGAGGGCCCCGCCGAACACCGCTTCCAGCAGCATGATCAGCCCGACCTCGGCCGCGGGCAGGCTGCGCGGCCCGAGCGAGATCAGGCCGAACGAGACCGGCATCACCACCAGGCCGAGCAGCAGCATCTGCGGCCAGCTGTCGACCGGCAGGTCGAGGCGGGGGGTCAGGATCGCGGCCACCAGGGCGCAGAGCAGGCCGGCGATGCAGAGCGCCGGCAGGGGATTGCCGACCCGGCCGGACCGCAGGACGGTAAAGTAGCCGCCGATGAACAGGGTCACGCCCAGCGCCAGGGCATGGCCGCGCAATGGGGCCAGGGCGCGCCAGTCGGCGTCCAGGCCGGTCCGGTCCTGTCCGCCGACCACCAGGGCCAGGCCGAGCATGGCGCCCAGCATGGCCAGCCAGGTCACCCGCGCCACCCGCTCGCCCAGGAACAGCCAGGACAGCAGCGCCCCGGTCAGCGGTATGACCGCCAGGATCAGCAGCACATCCGCCACCGGGGCATGCTTGATGGCGCCGACGAAGCACAGGGTGCTGCCGGCGAACAGCACGGCGGCAAGCAGGGTCGGGCGGGATGGCAGCAGCAGGGCGCGCAACGGGGCCGCGCGCTGCTGCACCGCCAGGACCAGCCAGAAGCCCAGCGCCATCAGCAGGCCGCGCCAGAACACGATGGTCAGGGCATCGCCGTCGATCAGACGTACCAGGAGCGAATCGGTGCTGAGCACCAGGACGCCGGCCAAGGTCAGCAGCGCGCCGTGCAGCTTCGACGGCGGCGCAGCAGCGCCGGGCCGCGGGGACGGGGCCTGTTCCACTGTTCGCCCCTTCCTGCGCCGCCGCTGTCTTGCCGATCGGACGGAGCCCGCCGATTGGGCCGCCCCGCTTCAGGCCGCCCCTGATTCAGGCCGCTCTCGCCAGATCCTCGGGCTCGGCGTTGGCGACCGGCGCATTGGCGACCCGTGCCATCTGGCGGCCACGCCACTGGATCAGCCGCCAGGACGCCCGGGCGACATACTTGCTGAGGCGGCCCTGCGGCTTCAACCCGCAGGCCTTCAGCACCATTCCCGTGGCCCGCTGGATATGGCCGAACCGGTAGAGCCGTCCGGCACGGGCGCCATAGGCGGCCGAATGCCGCCGCCGGTCGTAGGGCTCCGTCAGGCCGTTGCCGCAGTAATAGGCCATCGCCAGCTCGTCGTCGCTGGCCTCGTTGATGCGGCTCATCGCGACCTGCAGGCGGCGCACCAGCGGCAGGCGTTCCATCGGCTGGTAGCGGCGGAAATGGTCCAGGAACAGCTTGAAATGCCGGAACTCGTCGCCGGCGACCTTGCCGCAGATCGCCTTCAGCACCGGTTCCTCGGCGGCATCCCGGATCGCGCTGTAGAAGCTGGAGGTGCCGCATTCCACGACGCAGCGGGCGATCAGCTCGCCGGCGCGGCTGCCGCGGACCGATTCCTGGGCGTCCAGGGGCAGCCGGTAGCCGTCGCGGAACCGGTCCACCGCCGCCGCGAAGTCGAAGGCGGGATCGGCCAGCCCTACCCAGCGTGCCAGGGCTTCGCCATGCTGCGCCTCTTCGACGCCCCAGGTCGTCGCTGCCTCGCAGAACGCAGGATCGTCGGAGAACACGTTGTGGAGGTATTTGACATAGTCGGTCGAGTTGTACTCGACCAGGCAGGCGGCTTTTACCGCCTCCAGGATTTCCGGATCGACCTTGTCGGCGTCAAAGCGGTCCCAAGGTATGTCATCGAGTGTCCAATGTCGCGCCATCGCGTGCCATCCAAACCTCGGTCAAAGTGCAACCAGCACAAGCACCGCCGGCACGGCGGCGCTGTGTGCGCGGCGACGTCTAATATACGAATTGTTCACGAAATTGACAGCCGGGGCAGAGGGTTCCATGCCCGCGACCGGATTGTACCCCGAACCGGCAGGAACTGGCCCGGAACTGGCCCGGAATCGGACCGGGGAATATGCCGGCCGGCGTCGCAGGCGCGGCGGAAACGGGTCAAGCGTCCTGCGACTCGGGAGTGCTTGCGGCGCGCTCCTCGGTGAGGACGATCAGCCGGTTGTTGGCGACCTCGGCAAAGCCGCCGCCGATCTCGAAGCTCTCGGTGAGCTTCTCGCCCTCGTAGATCTCGATGGTGCCGGGCCGGAGGATCGTCATGAACGGCGCATGCTCGGCCATCACGGCGAAATCGCCCTCGTCGCCGGGCAGCAGGACCGTCTCGGCCATATCCTCCTTCAGGAGGCGATCCGGCGCCACGATCTCGAATGCGAACTTCTCTGCCATGCTCGGTCCGTCCCGATTCTGTCCTGGGCGCCGCGGCGCCCGGCCCGTTGCGGCCGGCGAAGGGTCAGTCCTTCGCCTTGGCCTTCTTCTGGGCCTTCTTCTTCTGCTTCAGGATCTTGTGCTCGATCTCGTCGAGCTCATGCTGCGACCGCACGGTGAACCGCGCCATGGCATTGTCGACCATGGCGAAGGACTTGTCCCGCCAGACCTCGTCGGCCTTGGCATGCGTCTCGTAGGGACCGAACACCTCCAGTTCCGCGCCCGCTGCGAGCTTGCGGAACTTGGTGTTCCTGTAGATCCCGCCGACCACGTAGAACGGGCCCTCGGTATCGGCCTCGTGCATCGCTCGCGCTCCTGTCGCCCGCTGCCCTGCCGGGCGCCGGTCAGGCCGCCTCGGCCGCCAGCTTCTTTGCCTTCTCGATCGCCTCGTCGATGGTGCCGACCATGTAGAATGCCGATTCCGGCAGATGGTCATGCTTGCCGTCGACGATCTCGCGGAAGCCGCGGATGGTCTCTTCCAGGGAGACCAGCACACCGGGGGTGTTGGTGAACACCTCGGCCACGTGGAACGGCTGGCTCAGGAAGCGCTGGATCTTGCGGGCGCGGGCGACCGTCAGCTTGTCCTCTTCCGACAGTTCGTCCATGCCCAGGATCGCGATGATGTCCTGCAGCGACTTGTAGGTCTGCAGCACCTGCTGCACCTCACGGGCGCACTGGTAATGCTCGTCGCCCAGCACCCGCGGGTCCATGATCCGCGAGGTGGAGTCCAGCGGGTCCACCGCCGGGTAGATGCCCAGCTCGGCGATCTGCCGCGACAGCACGGTGGTGGCGTCCAGATGGGCGAACGAGGTTGCCGGCGCCGGGTCGGTCAGATCGTCGGCCGGCACGTAGATCGCCTGCACCGAGGTGATCGACCCCTTGTTGGTGGAGGTGATCCGCTCCTGCAGCGTGCCCATGTCGGTGGACAGGGTCGGCTGGTAGCCCACGGCGGAGGGGATGCGGCCCAGCAGCGCCGACACTTCGGAGCCCGCCTGGGTGAAGCGGAAGATGTTGTCCACGAAGAACAGCACGTCCTGGCCTTCCTGGTCGCGGAAATACTCCGCCAGGGTCAGTCCGGTCAGGCCGACGCGGGCGCGGGCGCCCGGGGGCTCGTTCATCTGGCCGTAGACCAGGGCCGCCTTGGAATCGCCGTCATGGTTGATGACGCCGGATTCCATCATCTCGTGATAGAGGTCGTTGCCCTCGCGGGTGCGCTCGCCCACGCCGGCGAACACCGAATAGCCGCCATGGCCCTTCGCGATATTGTTGATCAGCTCCATGATCAGCACGGTCTTGCCCACGCCGGCGCCGCCGAACAGGCCGATCTTGCCGCCCTTCGAATAGGGCGCCAGCAGGTCCACCACCTTGATGCCGGTGACCAGCACCTCGGTTTCCGTCGACTGGTCGACGAACAGCGGCGCCTCGCGATGGATCGGCGAGCGCTGCTTGGTGACGATCGGCCCGCGCTCGTCGATCGGCTCGCCGATCACGTTCATGATGCGGCCCAGGGTCTCCGGCCCCACCGGGACCGAGATCGCGTCGCCGGTATCCTTGACCTCCTGGCCGCGGACCAGGCCCTCGGTGGAATCCATGGCGATCGTGCGCACGGTATGCTCGCCCAGATGCTGTGCGACCTCGAGCACCAGGCGGTTGCCCTGGTTGTCGCATTCCAGCGCGTTCATGATCGCCGGCAGGTGATCCCCGAACTGCACGTCCACGACAGCGCCGACCACCTGGGTGATGCGTCCGACAACATTGCTCGCCATGTTCACTGCTCCCAACCTTCAAATCCAGTCCGGCCGTCAGATCCTGCCCGGCCATCAATTCCGCATGCGGCGGCGCTACAGCGCCTCGGCGCCCGAGATGATCTCGATCAGTTCCTTGGTGATCACCGCCTGACGGGTGCGGTTGTAGACCAGGGTCAGGCGATCGATCATGTCGCCTGCATTGCGGGTCGCATTGTCCATCGCCGACATCCGGGCGCCCTGCTCCGATGCGGCATTCTCCAGCAGCGCACGATAGACCTGGATCGCCAGGTTGCGCGGCAGCAGCCGGTCGAGGATTTCGGCCTCCTCCGGCTCGTATTCGTACACCGCCCCGCCCTCGGTCGCCGCCACTTCGCCCTCGCCGGCATCCGGCACCTGGGTCGGGATCAGCTGCTGCGCGGTCGGGACCTGCAGGATCACCGACCGGAAGTTGGCATAGTACAGGGTGGCGACGTCGAACTCGCCGGCCTCGAAGCGGGCCACCAGGTCGGTGGCAATCGGCTGGGCATCGCCGAACTGCAGCCGCTTCACATGGCTGAGATCGACCTGGCCGACGATCTTGTCGCCCAGGGTCCGGCGCAGGATGTCCCGCCCCTTCCGGCCGATGCAGAGGATCTTGACCGTCTTGCCTTCCTTGATCAGGCGCTGTGCATCGTCGCGCGCCTTGCGGGCGATCGACGAATTGAAGGCGCCGCACAGGCCGCGCTCGGCGGTGGCGACGACCAGCAGATGGACCTGGTCCTGGCCGGTGCCGATCAGCAGGCGGGGGGCGTTCTCCATCCCCTTCTGGCCGGCGGCCAGGTTGGCCAGCATCCGCTCCATGCGCTCGGCATAGGGACGGGCGGCTTCGGCCATCTCCTGCGCCCGGCGCAGCTTCGACGCGGCCACCATCTTCATGGCCTGCGTGATCTTCTGCGTCGACTTGACGCTGGCGATGCGGTTGCGGAGTTCCTTCAGGCTCGACATGCGGTCGCTCCCGGGCCCTCGGCGGGCCTCATCTCACGCCCCATGTCGGGCCGCGCCTCACGGATTCTGCAATAGGTCACGATCGCGGATCCCGGCGGCGCTCAGGCAAAGGTCTTGGCGAAACTGTCGAGGAAGCTGTTCAGCTTGCTCTTGATCTCGTCGGTCAGCTGCTGCTCGGTCCGGATCGACGCCAGAAGCTCCTTCTGGTTGGCCCGCGCCTCGTCCAGCATCGCCGCCTCGTAGCGGGTCACCTCGTTGGCCGGGATCTTGTCGAGATAGCCGTTGGTGCCGGCATAGATCGACAGCACCTGCTCCTCCACCGGCATCGGCGAGAACTGGGCCTGCTTCAGCAGCTCCGTCAGCCGCGCGCCGCGGTTCAGCAGGCGCTGGGTCGAGGCGTCCAGGTCGGAGCCGAACTGCGCGAAGGCCGCCATCTCGCGATACTGCGCCAGTTCCAGCTTGATCGAGCCGGCGACCTGCTTCATCGCCTTGATCTGCGCGGCGGACCCCACGCGGCTGACCGAGATGCCGACGTTGATCGCCGGCCGGATGCCGCGGAAGAACAGGCTGGTTTCCAGGAAGATCTGGCCGTCGGTGATCGAGATCACGTTGGTCGGGATATAGGCGGAGACGTCGCCGGCCTGCGTCTCGATGATCGGCAGGGCGGTCAGCGAGCCTGCGCCATGATCGTCGCCCAGCTTCGCCGCGCGCTCCAGCAGGCGGGAATGCAGGTAGAACACGTCGCCCGGATAGGCCTCGCGGCCCGGCGGGCGGCGCAGCAGCAGCGACATCTGGCGATAGGCGACGGCCTGCTTCGACAGATCGTCGTAGATCATCAGCGCGTGCATGCCGTTGTCGCGGAAGTACTCGCCCATGGCGCAGGCGCCGAACGGCGCCAGGAACTGCAGCGGGGCGGGCTCCGAAGCCGTCGCGGCGACGACGATGGTGTATTCCATCGCGCCGAAATCCTCGAGGGTCTTCACCACCTGGGCGACGGTGGAGCGCTTCTGGCCGATCGCGACATAGATGCAGTAGAGCTTCTTGCTCTCGTCGTCGCTGGCGTTGATGCCCTTCTGGTTCAGGATCGTGTCGATGCAGACCGCGGTCTTGCCGGTCTGGCGGTCGCCGATCACCAGCTCGCGCTGGCCGCGGCCGACCGGGACCAGGGCGTCCAGCGCCTTCAGGCCCGACTGCATCGGCTCGTGCACGGATTTCCGCGGGATGATGCCCGGCGCCTTCACGTCGGCGCGGCGGCGCTCGGTCGCCTCGATCGGCCCCTTGCCGTCGATCGGGTTGCCCAGCGGGTCGACCACGCGGCCCAGCAGGCCCTTGCCGACCGGCACATCCACGATGGCACCGGTCCGCTTGACCGTATCGCCTTCCTTGATGGTCCGGTCGTCGCCGAAGATCACGACGCCGACATTGTCGGTTTCGAGGTTCAGCGCCATCCCCTTGATGCCGCCGTCGAACTCGACCATCTCGCCGGCCACGACCTGGTCCAGCCCGTAGATGCGGGCGATACCGTCGCCGACGGAGAGAACCTGACCGACCTCGGTGACTTCGGATTCGGTCCCGAAGTTCTTGATCTGCTCTTTCAGGATGTCAGAAATCTCAGCGGCGCGGATGTCCATCACCCCACCCCTTTCATCGCCAATTGCAGGTTTTTCAGTTTGCTGCGGATCGAGCCGTCGATCATGCGGGAGCCCAGTTTCACAACCAGGCCGCCGATCAGCGCCTCATCCACCTTCGTATTCATCACCACGTCGCGGCCGGCGGCCTGCGACAGGGACTTGCGGATCTGTTCCAGCTGCGCATCGGCCAGCGGCGTGGCCGAGATCACCTCGGCGATCGTCTCGCCGCGATGGCGCGCCAGCAGGGTGCGGAAATCCAGGATTGCCTTGGGCAGCACGAACAGCCGGCGGTTCTGCGCCAGCACCCCGGCGAAGCGGCTCACCAGCTCACCGCACCCGGCCCGCTCCAGAACGGCGGCGATGCCGCGTGCCTGGTCCTCGCGGCCAAGCAGCGGCGAGCGGATCAGCCGCACCATGTCCTCGGATTCCGCCAGCATCTTCTCGATGCCGGCCAGGTCGCTCGCCACCGCATCGAGCTGGCCGTTGTCGACGGCAAGCTCGAACAGCGCTGTCGCATAGCGGCCGGAAATGCCGGACACGGCCGATCCCCCGGTCGCTGTAGTCGAGACGGCAGCCAAGTGTGCTCCCCCAATGCGTAATATGGTCCCGGGAAGATCGGGATCCGGCCCCAGAACGGGCCCCCAGAACGGCTATCTCTGCCGGACCGCCATGGCCCGCGCCGGCCGCCCCCCGACGATCGGCAGTCGAACGCCATTCCGAGGCGGATTGAACCCTCCCGGCATCCCTGCCCGGCGCATCCCCGCCCGGGGCGTCCCGATGCCAGGCACCCCAATCGAGAGCAATTCGGCCCGGCCGATGCTGGATGGCCCGAACAGCAGGCAGCGATACCCGCGCAGATGGCGCCGCGCAAGCCCGACCGCAGGGTCCGCACACAGGGTCCGTTCACTGGGCCGCGCCGACGAAGGCGGGAGGTTCGTAGCACAGCGATTTCGCCCCTGCAACATGCGCCGAACCCGGACATTCGGGGAGTCCGCGGGAGGCCCCCGCACCGCCGCGAAGAACCGGCCCGTCGGCCGGGAAATGTCGGCAGGGTCCGGCCGATCCCGCGCCGCCGGCCGGCGGCGGCCAACGGGCCTAGAGAAAGCTGTACGGATCCACGTCGACCGACAGCCGGACCGCCGACGGCAGGGCCAGCGGCCCCAGCCAGCCGCGCAGCACCGGTTGCAGCTGCAGGTGGCGCGCGGCATGCAGCAGCAGGCGCCAGCGGAAGCGGCCGCGCAGCAGGCTGAGCGGCGCGGGCGCCGGGCCGAGCACGCGGATCCCGGCGGTCCGCGGCGCGGCACCGGCCACCATCCGGGCGGCCTTCGCCACCTGGGCCTCGTCCGGCCCCGACAGCAGGACCGAGGCGAGGCGCCCGAACGGCGGCATCGCGGCACTTTTCCGGGCGGCGGTCTCGGCCGCGACGAAGCCGTCCCGGTCATGGGCGATCAGCGCGGCCATCACCGGATGCTCCGGCTGGTGGGTCTGCAGGAAGACGCGGCCCGGCCGTTCCGCCCGGCCCGCCCGCCCGGCCACCTGGGTCAGCATCTGGAAGCTGCGCTCGCCGGCACGCAGGTCGCCGCCTTCCAGCCCCAGATCGGCATCCACCACGCCGACGCAGGTCAGCCAGGGGAAGTGATGGCCCTTCGCCAGGACCTGGGTGCCGACGATCAGGTCGACCTCGCGCGCATGGATCGCGCCGAACAGCTCGGCCGCCTGCTTCGGGCCATGCATGCTGTCCGACGAAGCCAGCGCGATGCGGGCCTCGGGGAACAGGCCCCTGGCCTCGTCCATGAGCCGCTCGACACCCGGCCCGCAGGCCTTGAAGCGCGCCTCCGCGCCGCATTCCGGGCAGGCCGGCGGCAACCGGACCGCATGGCCGCAATGATGGCATTGCAGCCGGCCGAGCAGCCGATGCTCGACCAGCCAGGCGCTGCAATGCGGGCATTGCAGGCGATGGCCGCAGGCATCGCACAGGGTCAGCGGCGCGAAGCCGCGCCGGTTGAGGAACAGCAGCGCCTGTTCGCCCGCCGCAAGCGCCTCCGTCACCCCGGCCACCAGCGGCGGCGCCAGGAAGCGGCTGGCCGGCAGCGGGAAGCGGCGCAGGTCGACGGCCTCCACCGCCGGCATGGCGGCCCGGCCATGCCGCGCCGGCAGCAGCACCCGGCCGTAGCGGCCGCGCGCCACGTTGGTCAGGGTCTCCAGCGAGGGCGTGGCGCTGGACAGGATGACCGGCACCTCTTCCAGCTTGGCGCGCACCACCGCCAGGTCGCGGGCGTTGTAGGCGACGCCGTCGTCCTGCTTGTAGGAGGCGTCATGCTCCTCGTCGACGACGATCAGGCCCAGCCGCCCCAGCGGCAGGAACAGCGAGGAGCGCGCGCCGACCACCACGTCGACCCGGCCCAGGGCGGCGGCACGCCACAGGCGCCGGCGCTCGGTCTGGCCGATCCCGGAATGCCAGACCGCCGGCGCCGTGCCGAACCGCGCGGTGAAGCGCTCCAGCCAGGCCGTGCTGAGCGCGATCTCCGGCACCATGACCAGGACCTGGCGGCCAGCCAGCAAGGCTGCCCGCACGGCCGCGAAATAGACCTCGGTCTTGCCGGAGCCGGTCACCCCGTCCAGCACCGAGACCGAGAAGCCCTGCCCCACGCGGTCCGCCAGGGCGCCGGCGGCCGCCGCCTGGCCGGGCGACAGGTTCGCCGGCGCGGCCGTGACATCCGGGCGGCGATAGCCGGGTTCCCCCGTCAGTTCCACCTCGGCAAGGGTGCCGGCGCGGAGCAGCCCGCCGATCACCGCCATGCTGGCGCCAGTCGCCGCCGCCAGGTCGGCCATGGCGATCGCCGGCGGCGCTCCGCCGGGGTCCCGGCCGATCGCCATGAGATGGTCGATCACCGCCTGCCGGGGAGGTGTCATGCGCTCCGGCGGCGGCCCGTCCAGCACGACGCCGCGGCGGCCCGGCGGCGGCACCAGGGCGCGGGCGTCGCGCAGGGCGAGGCGCAGCGCGGCGCCGCGGGAGCAGAGCGTGTAGTCCGCGGTGAAGTCGATCAGCCGCCGCAAGCCGGCCGGCATCGGCGGCGTGGGGAAGATTTCGGCCACCGGGCGCAGCCGCGCCGGGTCGACCTCTTGCTCCGCCCGGTCCCACACCACGCCGATCGTCTGGCGCGGGCCGAGCGGCACCCGCACGAAACTCCCCGGCGGCAGCGGCCCGGCTCCATTCTCCTCCTCCCCCTCCTCGCCGGCGGGCGGGGCGTAGGTCAGCGGCGCATCGAACGGCAGCGGCAGCAGCACCGGCACCTGCCCGGCGGCCGGCGACAGCCCGGGCAGGGTCGGGCTGCCGGGACGCTGCGGAACGGACGAATCCGCGGCGGACCCGCGGCCGGGCCGGGCCGGCGCGGCGGCATCAGCTGTCATGACACCGCCCGAATCCATCGCTAGACTCTCCAGTGATTCGCCAACGGGCAGGCGCGCCTGCCCCCGCCTGCAGGATGCCATGAAGTTCTTTGTCGACACCGCCGACATCGCGGAGATCCGCCGACTGGCCGAGACCGGCTTCGTCGACGGGGTCACCACCAACCCGTCCCTGATCGCCAAGACCGGCCGGAACATGCTGGAGGTGGTGCGCGAGATCTGCGCCGCTGTCGAGGGGCCGGTCTCCGCCGAGGTCACCGCGACCGATCACGACACCATGCTGCAGGAAGGGCTGCGCCTGGCGGAACTGGCCGACAATGTCGCCGTGAAGGTGCCGCTGACCCTGGACGGGCTGCGCACCTGCCGGCACCTGGCGGAGCAGGGGATCGCCGTCAACGTCACCCTGTGCTTCTCCCCCGGCCAGGCGCTGATGGCGGCGAAGGCCGGCGCGGCCTTCATTTCGCCCTTCGTGGGCCGGCTGGACGATATCGGCCAGGATGGCATGCAGTTGATCGCCGACATCCTGCAGATCTACGACCAGTACGACGGCTTCGCGACCGAGGTCCTGGTGGCCAGCGTGCGCGGCCCCGCCCATGTCATCGCCGCGGCGAAACTGGGCGCGGATGTCGCCACGGTACCTCCGGCGGTGATTCATGCGCTGCTGCAGCATCCGCTGACCGACAAGGGGTTGTCGGCCTTCCTGGCCGATTGGGAAAAGACCGGACAGAAGATACTGGGCTGATTCGAACGGATCAAGAACGGGACAGAATGTCGGAACCGCAGGACAGCAAGGCCAACCCGGACGGCACCAAGGCCGGCGCGGCAACACCCGCCGGCCCGGATGCGGCGCCACTGCCGCCGCCGGCCGCGCCGCCGGACCTGACCCCGGCGCAGGTCGCCGCCTGGCTGGCGGCGCATCCCGGTTTCCTCGCGGGCCAGCCCGAACTGCTGCACCTGCTGCAGCCGCCCAGCGCCCATGGCGATTCGGGGCCTGCCGGCCAGGGCGGCAATGTCCTCGATTTCCAGCGCTTCATGATCGACCGTCTGCAGGGCGATGTCGGCCGGCTGACCCGCACCAAGGACCAGGTGATCGCGGCCTCGCGGCAGAATGCCAGCACCCAGCGCCAGGTCCACGACGCGGTCCTGGCGCTGCTATCGGCCACCAGCTTCGAGCATCTGATCCACATCGCCACCGCCGACCTGGCCTCGATCCTGGATGTCGACCTGGTGACCATCTGCCTGGAGAGCGACCTGTTGCAGCGCCAGGTGGAGACGCCGGGTGTCGCCACCCTGCCGCCGGGCGCGATCGACAGCCTGCTGGGCGCGGACAAGCGCATCCTGCTGCGCGCCGCGGCCAGCGGGCAGGCGGCGCTGTTCGGTCCCGGTGCCAGGCTGGTGAAATCCGATGCGCTGGTGCGGCTGACCTTCGGCGGCACCGCGCCGCCCGGCCTGTTCGCCTTCGGCTCGCGCGAGCCGGGCCGCTTCGACGCGGGCCAGGGCACCGAGCTGCTGGGCTTCCTGGGCGGCGTGATGGAGCGCTGCGTCCAGGCCTGGCTCGACCTGCCCCGGCTCTGACCCTGGCAGGCGCCGCGCCCGTGGACACGGCCCTCGCGCACTGGCCCGTGGCGGCGGACCTGCGCGACCCGCTGCTCCGCTGGGCCGGCTGGCTGGCCCATGAACGGCGCCTGGCCGACCTGACCCTCGACGGCTATCTGCGGGACCTGAAGGGGTTCCTCGACTTCCTGGTGCGGTATCGCGGCGCCCCGCCGGACCTGCAGGTCTTCGTCGCGCTGGACAAGACCGATTTCCGCGCCTGGCTGGCACAGCGCCGGCGCGACGGGGCGGCAGCCAGCAGCATCGCCCGCAGCGTCAGCGCGGTGCGCAGCCTGTTCCGCTGGCTGGAGCGCGAATCGCTCGGCGACAATCCGGCCGGGCGGAACCTGAAGCCGCCGAAGCTGCCGCGCGGCATCCCCCGCCCGCTGACCGCAGGCCAGGCACGGTCGGCGCTGGCGGCCGCGGCGGCGCCCGGCGGCGCCGAACCGGCGGACGGCTGGGTGGCGCTGCGCGATGCCGCGCTGCTGACCCTGCTCTATGGCTGCGGCCTGCGGATCGGCGAGGCCGTGGGCCTGCAGGGCCGCGACTGCGCCCTGCGGGACCGCGAGATCCGGGTGCTGGGCAAGGGCGGCAAGCAGCGCCTGGTGCCTGTGCTGCCCGCCGTGCAGGCGGCGCTGGAGGCCTATCGCCAGGCCTGCCCCTGGCCCACCGGCGGCGACGGGCCGCTGTTCCGCGGCGTCCGCGGCGGGCGTCTCAGCGCCCGCCTGGTGCAGCGCCGGATGGCGGAGATCCGCGCCCAGCTGGGGCTTGCCGCCTCGGCCACCCCGCATGCGCTGCGGCACAGCTTCGCGACCCACCTGCTGGCAGCCGGCGGCGACCTGCGCACCATCCAGGAACTGCTGGGCCATGCCGCCCTGTCCACCACGCAGCGCTATACCGACGTCGATGCAGCGCGGATCCTGGCCGTGCATGCGGCGGCCCATCCGCGGGCGCGCCACGCAGGCTGAGGCCGCTCACCCGGCGCCGATCCTGCGCTCCATGAAGACACTCGCCCGGTCCGGGCGATAGGCACCGAACGGCCCGCGCTCGACATAGCCGGCCCCCCGGTAGAGGGCCAGCGCCTCGGGCTGGTGGATGCCCGTTTCCAGGCGCAGCGGGTCGAGCCCGCGCCGGACAGCCACCGCCTCCACCGCCTGCAGCAACCGCCGTCCCAGCCCGAGCCCGCGGGCCGCGGGATCGACATACATGCGCTTGATCTCGCCCCAGCCTCCGCATGCCACCAGTGCGGCCGTGCCGACCGCAACGCCCTGCCGTCTGGCGACAAGGAAGGTGACCTCCGGGGCCGCGAGCCGCGCCGGATCCAGCAGATGGTTGGAGTCGACCGGATAGAGAGCGGCAAAGTATCTGTCGGCGGCCGCCAGCAGGGCGACGATGTCCGGCAGGTCCGGCCGTTCCGGGCCGATTGCGACCGGCACCCGTTCCGGCACGGTCAGGCCCAGCCGCCGGCGATCGGGATCACCTGGCCGGTCAGGAAATCGCTTGTGCCGGAGGTCAGGAAGACAATGGCCGCGGCGACCTCCTCCGGCCGGCCGAGGCGGCGCAGCGGGATGTTGGCGAGGATCTTGTCGCGGGTCTTCGGGTCGTCCATCAGCGCGGGCGGGAAATAGGTCGGGCTTTCGACGAAGTTCGGCGCCAGCGCGTTGACCACGATGTTGTGGCGCGCCAGCTCCTTGGCCAGGGTCACCGCCAGGCCGTTCGCCCCGGCACGCGCCGCGACATACATGCTGTAGTTCGGGATGCCGTGCACGGTGGAAGCGGAAGTGACGAACAGGATGCTGCCGCCGCCCTGCGCCTTCATCTGGCGCACCGCGGCACCGGTCAACCTGAACGGCCGCACCATCATCGCCTCGATGCCGCGGCGGAACTCCCCGGCATCGGCCTCGTCGACGGCGCCCTTCACCGCGGGATAGGCGTCGTTGTTGACCAGCGCGTCGAGCCGACCGAAGGCGTCGACCGCAACCTTCACCAGGGCATCCGGCTCCTGTTCGCCAGTGGCGACCACCCCCGGATAGGCGGCGGACCAGCCGTCGCGAATGCCGCGATCGGCGAAGTCGTCGTCCTGTGCCACGACCCTGGCACCTGCGGCGAGCAGCGCGGCGACGGCGGGGCCGCCCACGAAATGCTGCACCTGCGTCACCAGAACCACCCGACCGTCCAGCATGTCCTGCCTCTCCCTGTTGCGAAACCTTGCGCCGCGGCGGCGCCCGCCGACGCAATCTTGTTATAATTCCGGCTTTGCCAACAACCGTTTGTGATACGCAGACACAGCGCTGTGAGTGGACGCAGCCGCACGCAGCGCGGATCTTGCCTGGGCTGGCCCTCGCGCCGGCCCCACCAGGGGGACAGCCTGGAAGACCCCGGCGGGCCAGCCCGTTCGGGGAAGGAAACAGGAAGGGACCAAAGATGAAGACCTCCACCCTCGCCCTCGCCGCCGCCGTCGGCACCGCCTTCGCCATCGGCGCCGTCGCCGCCCCCACTGCCAATGCCGCCGACAACGAGAAGTGCTACGGCGTCGCCAAGGCCGGCAAGAACGATTGCCAGACCTCGACCTCGTCCTGCGCCGGCACCTCCAAGACCGATGGCCAGAAGGATGCCTGGATCTATGTCCCGGCCGGCCTCTGCGAGAAGCTGGATGGCGGCTCCACGACGGCGATGAAGTCCTGAGGCCAGGCGACGCCTGACCGTTCCGGCGTGACGACCGGCTGGCGATCCGTGACGATCTCTCCGACGATCTCGCCTGGGGCGAACGCCGGGGGGCCGCGCGCGCCCATCCCCGCCCATCGGTGCGGAATCGGGCTGCGCGCGCCGCATCATGCGGCCATCGTCGCGGACCGCCCGCCGGTCGGCTGGCTGGAAGTGCATGCCGAGAACTACATGTGCGGCGGCCCGCCGCGACGCTACCTGGAGGCGGTGCGCCGGGACTGGCCGCTGTCGATTCATGGCGTGGGCCTGTCGCTCGGCAGCGCCGCGGCGCCGGACCCCGCCCATCTCGACCGGCTGGCCCGGCTGGTGGCGGAAACCGAACCCGCGCTGGTGTCGGAGCATCTCGCCTGGAGCGTGGCCGGCGGCACCTACCTGAACGACCTGCTGCCGCTGCCCTACACCGAGGAAAGCCTGGCGATCGTCGCCGCCAATATCGGCCGGGTGCAGGACCGGCTCGGCCGCCCGATCCTGCTGGAGAATCCCTCGACCTACCTGCGCTTCGCAACCTCCACGGTGCCGGAGGGCGCGTTCCTTGCCGCCCTGGCGCAGCGCACCGGCTGCCGGCTGCTGTGCGACGTCAACAATATCGCGGTCAACGCCCACAATCACGGCGAGGACCCGCAGGCCTTCCTGGCCGCGCTGCCGGCCGATGCGGTGGCCGAGATCCATCTGGCCGGCTATCACGAGAACCGGGTCGCCGGCACCGACGGGACGGAGCAGGTGCTGCGGATCGACGACCATGGCTCCGCGGTCGCCGCCGATGTCTGGCCGCTCTATGCGGCGGCGGTGCGGCGCTTTCCCGACGCCGCCAGCCTGGTCGAATGGGACAGCCGGATCCCGCCGCTGGAGCGGCTTGTGGCGCAGGCGGCGCTGGCGGACCGCCATCGCGCCGATGCCCTGGGCATCTCGCGACCCGGCCGTACCGCGTCAGATGACTGCGCTGCCTGAGGTACAGGCGCGCTGGCGCGCCGACATGCTGCAGGGCAGCCCGTCGGCACTGGCCGAAAGCCCGCTTTGCGACATCGTCCATGGCGGCGGCATCGCGCCGGAGCGCCGCCTGGGCATCCATCGCAACCACCTCTACATCACCCTGCGCGAAGCCCTGGCGACAAGCTTTCCGACGGTGCTCGCCCTGGTCGGCCGGGATTTCTTCGATGCCATGGCCACCCGCTTCGTCACGGCACACCCGCCGGACGGACCCTGCCTGTTCGACTATGGCGCCGGCCTGCCCGCCTTCCTCACCGATGACGGCCTGCTGCCGGCCGGGCTCGACTATCTGCCGGACGTGGCGCAACTGGACTGGGCGTTCAACGCGGTCTACCACGCCGCCGATGCGGCCCCGTTCGACCATGACGCCTTTGCCCGGGTCGCGGCCGGGGATTACGGCCGCCTGACCTACGCTTTCGTCCCGGCCTTCGCCCTGTTGCGGTCGGACTGGCCGCTGGCGGAGATCTGGCAGGTCACCCGGCCCGGTTCGCCGGCCGATGCCCGCGTCGACCTGTCCGCCGGCCCCTGCTGCCTGGCCGTGCACCGCGACGACTGGGACGTGGTCTGGCGCCGGCTGTCGGCGGCGGAGGGCGGCTTCCTGACCGGGTTGCAGTCCGGCATGATGCTGGGGCAGGCGGCGGAAACGGCCGCCGGCGGCGATGACGGTTTCGACCTGGCCGCGATCCTGGGCTGGGCGGCGCAGGTGGGCCTGTTCGCCGGGTTCGACCTGGGGCCGGAGGACTGAAATATCGCCGCCACCGCGGCGCAACAACGGGGCACGGGGGAGACAGACCATGACGGACGGGAAACCCTATCCGGAAGATCGCGGCGGCCTGGTCGGGCTGGTGGCGGCGCTCTTCAACATCCTGCACCGCTTCCCGCACTGGCTGCTGGCCCTGATCCTGCGCATCGGCGTGGCCGGCGTGTTCTGGAAATCCGGCCTGACCAAGGTGCTCACCACGGAAAGCGGCAGCTGGCCGATCCTGCCGCCGACCCTGGGCAGTTCCACCGTCAGCCTGTTCCAGGACGTCTATGCCGTGCCGCTGCTGCCGGCGGCCTTTGCCGCACACACGGCCAGCTATGTGGAACTGCTGATGCCGGTATTGCTGCTGTTCGGCCTGGGCTCGCGCTTTGCGGCGGCCGTGCTGCTGGGGATGACCCTGGTGATCGAGATCTTCGTCTTCCCGCTGGACTACCTGTCGCACCTGCTCTGGGCCGGGCCGCTGATCTACATCCTGTGCTACGGCCCGGGTGCGGTGTCGCTGGACTATTTCATCGCCCGGCGGTTCTTCGCGCCGAAGGACTGAGGCGCCGGCCGGCACGCCCTTGGCCTGCCGGCCGGACAGCGATACACCCACCCTCCTGTACCTGTCATTCGGGAGATGCCGCCATGCCCAGCTTCGACATCACGTCCAAGACCGACCTTGCCGAGGTCGACAATGCCGTCGACGGGGTGATGCGCGAGATCGGCACCCGCTACGACTTCAAGGGATCGATCGCCAAGGTCGAGCGCAAGGAGAATGCGCTGGAGATCCATGCCGACGACAATCTGAAGCTGAAGCAGGTGGAGGAGCTGGTGAAGGGCTATTTCGTCCGCCGCAAGCTGGATCCCGGCGCGCTCGACTGGCAGGACCCGGAGCGGGCCAGCGGCAATTCCGTGCGCCAGACCGTGGTCATCAAGCAGGGCATCGACCGCGACCTGGCGAAGAAGATCGTCAAGGCGCTGAAGGATTCCAAGACCAAGGTGCAGGCCGCGGTGCAGGGCGACGAACTGCGGGTCACCGGCAAGAAGCGCGACGACCTGCAGGCCGCGATCGCCCTGGTAAAGGGGCTGGATGTCGAGCAGCCGCTGGACTACGGCAATTTCCGGGATTGAGGACGGGGGGAGCCTGGCGGCGCCTCCCCTTCCGCCGTCACCCCGGACTTGATCCGGGGTCGTGACGGGACGGCGCCGCCGCACGGCATCGCCGCCGGCGCCATGGGTCCCGGGTCAGGCCCGGGACGACGGGACGGGGGGAGCTTGGCGGCGCCTCCCCTTCCGCCGTCACCCCGAACCTGATCCGGGGTCGTGATGGGACGGGGCCTCTGCCCTCAGATATTCCGCGTCCGGTTGTCGACCGCCAGCGCGGCTTCCTTCACCGCCTCGTTCAGGGTGGGATGGGCGTGGCAGGTGCGCGCGATATCCTCTGCGCTGGCGCCGAACTCCATGGCCAGCGCGACCTCGGCGATCAGGGTGCCGGCATCCGGCCCGATGATATGGCAGCCCAGCACCGCGTCGGTCTTGGCATCGGCCAGCATCTTCACGAAGCCGTCGGTATCGGCGATCGCCTTGGCGCGGGCATTGGCGGAGAACGGGAACTTGCCGGAGCGGTACTCGACCCCGTCCGCCTTCAGCTGTTCCTCGGTGCGGCCGACGGAGGCCACTTCCGGCCATGTATAGACCACGCCGGGAATCGCATCGTAGTTGAGATGCGGCTTCTGGCCGGCCAGCATCTCGACGCAGGCCACGCCTTCCTCCTCCGCCTTGTGCGCCAGCATCGGCCCGGCGATCACGTCGCCGACCGCGTAGATGCCCGACGCGCTGGTCGCGAAGCTCTTGTCGGTCTTGATGCGGCCGCGATCGTCCAGCGCCACGCCGGCCTCCTCCAGCCCCAGGCCCTTGGTCCAGGGCCGGCGGCCGATGGCGACCAGGACATAATCGGCATCGATGCTTTCTGACTCCCCGCCCCCCTTTTTGTCTTTCTGGGCGGGCTCGACGGTCAGGGTGACGCCGGTCTTCTTCACCTTGGCGCCGGTCACCTTGGTGCCGAGCTTGAAGCTCATCCCCTGGCGGGTGAGGATCCGCTGCATCTGCTTGGAGACCTCGGCGTCCATGCCGGGCAGGATGCGGTCCAGGAACTCCACCACGGTGACCTCGGCGCCCAGGCGCTTCCAGACCGTGCCCATCTCCAGCCCGATATAGCCGCCGCCGACCACCACCAGGTGCTTCGGCACCTTCGGCAGGGCCAGCGCGCCGGTGGAGGAGACGATGCGCTCCTCGTCGATCTCCACGCCGGGCAGCGGCGTCACCTCCGAGCCGCTGACCAGCAGGATCGACTTCGCCTTGTAGGTGCCGGCGCCATCGCCGTCGGTGACCTCGACCTTGCCACCGCCCTTCAGGGCGCCATGGCCCTTCAGCCAGGTGATCTTGTTCTTCTTGAACAGGAACTCGATGCCCTTGGTCAGGTCGCCGACGACCTTGTCCTTGCGCCCCATCATGGTGCCCAGGTCCAGGCTGACCTTGCCGGTCTTCACGCCATGGTCGGCCAGGCCGCCCTGCGCCGCGTGATAGATCTCGGAGCTTTCCAGCAGCGCCTTGGACGGGATGCAGCCGACATTGAGGCAGGTGCCGCCGAGCCGGTTGCGGGATTCCACGCAGGCGGTCTTCATGCCCAGCTGGGCCGCGCGGATGGCGGCGGTATAGCCGCCCGGCCCGCCGCCGATGACGATCAGGTCGTAGCTGTCTTCTGCCATGGATCTTTCTTCCCCTGTTCGGCCCCGGGGGCTGCCGCCCCGCGACGCCGGGATATCGGCCGGCGCGCGGACGCGGTCAGACGTCGAACAGAATCCGTTCCGGGTTCTCGACGCATTCCTTGACGCGCACCAGGAAGGTCACCGCCTCGCGCCCGTCGATCATGCGATGGTCGTAGCTCAGCGCCAGGTACATCATCGGGCGGATCTTGATCTCGCCGTTCACGACCATCGGCCGCTCCTGGATCTTGTGCATGCCGAGCACGCCGGATTGCGGCGGGTTGAGGATCGGCGTCGACATCAGCGAGCCGAACACCCCGCCGTTGGAGATCGTGAAGGTGCCGCCCTGCAGCTCTTCCAGCTTCAGCTTGCCGTCGCGGGCGCGCACCCCGAAATCGCCGATCGCGCGCTCGATATCGGCGAAGCCGAGCCGGTCGGCATCGCGCAGCACCGGCACCACGAGGCCCTGCTGCGTCGAGACCGCGACGCCCATGTGGTAGTAGTTCTTGTAGACGACCTCGTCGCCCTCGATCTCGGCATTCACCGACGGCAGTTCCTGCAGGCCTGCGATGCAGGCCTTCACGAAGAACGACATGAAGCCGAGCCGCACGCCGTGCTTCTTCTCGAAGCGATCCTGGTAGGACTTCCGCGCGGCCAGCAGGTTGGTCATGTCCACCTCGTTGAAGGTGGTCAGCATCGCCGCCGTGTTCTGCGCTTCCTTCAGCCGGCCGGCGATCACGCGGCGCAGCTTGCTCATCCGCACGCGTTCCTCGCGTGCGGCCTCCGGCCGGGGGCCGGACGGGGCGGCGGGCTTCGCTGCCGGCGCCGCCGCGGGCGTGGCGCCGCCGCTGTCCAGGAAGGCCAGCACATCGCCCTTGGTGACCCGGCCGCCCTTGCCGCTGCCGGCGATCCGGTCGGTATCGACACCCTTCTCGGCCGCCATCTTGGCCGCCGCCGGCAGCGCTGCGCCGCCGGACCCGGACGCCGGCGCAGCGGGCCTGGCCGCTTCGGCCGGCTTCGGCGCCTCGGCAGGCTTGGGCTCCGCAGGCTTGGCCTCGGCGGGCTTGGATTCGGCGGGCTTGCCGGCGCCGGCCGGTGCCTTGCCGGCCGCACCTTCCTCGATCATCCCCAGCACCTGGCCGACCAGGACGGTATCGCCTTCGTTGGCATCCACCGAATCCAGCCGTCCGGCGGCGGGCGCGTTCACCTCCATGGTGACCTTGTCGGTCTCCAGCTCCAGCAGCGGCTCGTCCATTTCCACGGCATCGCCGGCAGCCTTGAACCATTTGCCGACGGTCGCCTCCGTCACCGAATCGCCGAGGCCGGGAACGCGAACCTCTACCGCCATGACGTCATCCTTTTCGTTGACGAGGTGAATTCTCCGATCGGCCCGGCCGGCACGGTCAGCCTTCCAGCGCCTCGGCGAGCAGTGCCGCCTGTTCCGCCTGGTGACGCTTCAACAGCCCGGTGGCGGTGGACGCGGCCTCGCGCCGCCCGGCATAGCGCGCCCGGCTGTTTTTGAAGCCTGCCTCCACCAGGACCGCCTCGATCCGGTCCTCGATGAAGTGCCAGGATCCCATGTTCTTGGGCTCCTCCTGGCACCAGATGACCTGCACCCCCTTCTTGAACCGGTCCAGTTCGGCCAGCAGGGTCTTGTGCGGGAAGGGATAGAGCTGCTCCACCCGCATCAGATAGACATTCTTCAGCTTGCGGGCGCGGCGCTCTTCCAGGAGGTCGTAGTAGACCTTGCCGCAGCACAGCACCAGCCGGTCGATCTTCTTCATGTCCAGGTCGTCATGGTCGCTGTCGAACAGCACCCGGTGGAAGGTGGTGCCCGGCGCCATGTCGGCGAGGGTGGAGGTGGCCAACCGGTGCCGCAGCAGCGATTTCGGCGTCATCACCACCAGCGGCTTGCGGAAGCTGCGATGCATCTGCCGGCGCAAGGCGTGGAAATAGTTCGCCGGGGTGGTGCAGTTCACCACCTGCCAATTGTCCTCTGCCGACAGCTGCAGGTAGCGCTCCAGCCGGGCGGAGGAATGCTCCGGGCCATTGCCCTCATAGCCATGCGGCAGCAGCAGGACCAGGCCGGACATGCGCTGCCACTTATGCTCGCCGGACGCGATGAACTGGTCGATGATCACCTGCGCGCCGTTGGCGAAATCGCCGAACTGTGCCTCCCACAGCACCAGGGCCCGCGGCTCGGCCATGGTATAGCCGTACTCGTAGCCCAGCACCGCGGCCTCCGAGAGCAGCGAATCGTGCACCTCGAAGCGGGCCTGGTTGGGCCGCAGGTTGTCCAACGCGACGTAGCGTTCCTCGGTGTTCTGGTCGCGCAGCACGGCATGGCGCTGGCTGAACGTGCCGCGGCCGGAATCCTGGCCCGACAGGCGCACCGGGAAGCCGTCGATGCACAGGCTGCCGAAGGCGAGCGCCTCGGCGGTCGCCCATTCCAGCCCCTCGCCCGATTCGATGGTCTTGCGCTTGTTGTCCAGGATCCGCTTCAGGGTGCGGTGCAGGCTGAAGCCTTCCGGCACCTGCACCAGCTTCATGCCGATCTCGCGGAGTTCCTCGACCTCGACCCCGGTCTCGCCGCGGCGGTCCTCGCCCGATGCCTGGGCCAGGCCGGACCAGCGGCCTTCCAGCCAGTCGGCCTTGTTCGGCTTGTAGTTGGAGGCAGCCTCGAAATCCTCGTCCAGGACGGCGTGGAAATCGGCCAGCATCTTCTCCGCATCGGCCTCGGTCACGACCCCTTCGGCGATCAGCCGCTGGGCATAGACCTGCCGGGTGGTCGGGTGCTGCGCGATGCGGCGGTACATGATCGGCTGGGTGAAGGCCGGCTCGTCCGCCTCGTTATGGCCGTGGCGGCGATAGCAGAACATGTCCACCACCACGTCCTTCTTGAACTGCTGGCGGAACTCCGTGGCGATCTTGGTGACATAGACCACGGCTTCCGGGTCGTCGCCGTTCACGTGGAAGATCGGCGACTGCACGACCTTTGCGACATCCGACGGATAGGGCGAGGAGCGCGCGAAGCGCGGGCTGGTGGTGAAGCCGATCTGGTTGTTCACGATCAGGTGCAGGCAGCCGCCCACCCGGTAGCCGCGCAGTTCCGACAGCGCGAAGCATTCCGCCACCAGGCCCTGGCCGGCGAAGGCGGCATCACCGTGCATCAGGACCGGCAGCACCATGTCGCGCTCCGCATCCTGCAGCTGCGCCTGCTTGGCCCTGGCCTTGCCCAGCACCACCGGGTCCACCGCCTCCAGGTGCGAGGGATTGGCGGTCAAGGACAGATGGACATTGTTGCCGTCGAAGGAGCGGTCCGACGAGGTGCCCAGATGGTACTTCACGTCGCCGGAGCCCTGCACATCCTCCGGATGCGCGGAATTGCCCTGGAACTCCGAGAAGATCGCCCGGAACGGCTTGCGCATGAAGGTGGCCAGGATGTTCAGCCGGCCGCGATGGGGCATGCCCAGCACGACCTCGCGGATGCCCAGCTGGCCGCCGGTCTTCACCACGGCCTCCATTGCCGGGACCAGGGCCTCGCCGCCTTCCAGCCCGAACCGCTTGGTCCCGGTGAACTTCAGCTGCAGGAAGCGCTCGAAACCCTCGGCCTCGGACAGCTTGTTCAGGATCGCCCGCTTGCCCTCGGGGGTGAACTGCACCTCCTTGTCGCGGCCCTCGATGCGCTCCTGGATCCAGAGCTTCTGCGCCGGGTCCGCGATATGCATGAACTCGATGCCGATCGTGCTGCAATAGGTGCGCTGCACGATCTCCAGGATCTCGCTCATGCTGGCCTGTTCCAGGCCGAGCATATGGTCGATGAAGATCGGCCGGTCCATGTCGCCGGGGCCGAAGCCGTAGGTCGAGGGGTCCAGCTCCGAGGGCACGTCGCGCACCGTCTCGATGCCGAGCGGGTCCAGGTTCGCCTTCAGATGGCCGCGGATCCGGTAGGCGCGGATCAGCATCGCGGCCCGGATGGTGTCCAGCACCGCGCCGCGCACATCCGCCGTGCCGGCCTGCTGCGCCCGCTGCGCCGACCGGCTGACGGCGCCGTCGGCGCCCAGCAGGCCTTCCTCTTCCAGGGCGGCCAGGCCGTTCTTCGGCTTCCAGGAGGGTCCGCGCTTCTCCTGGTCCAGGGTCTGCAGGTCGTCGCCCAGGGCGTTGAACACTTCCGCCCAGGACGGGTCCACCGAGGCCGGGTTGTTCAGGTAGCGCCCGTAGATTTCCTCGATGAAGCCGCTGTTCTGGCCGTACAGGAATTCGGTGGAGAGTAGCTGAGCGCTCATTTGCGTAATCCCGGTCGCAGGGCTGTGGCAGTCAGGGCGATGGCCGTCAGGCCGGTCGCAGTCATGGGGCGATGGTCGTCACGGGTCCTGGACGTCACGTGGCAACCGATGGCATGCCGGAACCGGCGCCCCGGCAACCACGGCAGGCGTACGGACACCGCGCCGGATCGCGAATCAGACCATGACAAGGACCACCCCATGGGGCAACCGTCCAGTTGGCGGATCGTCCGCCGCCGGCGACGGATCGACCCGACGCCGTCCGACCTGTCGCATGCCGCCCGTTAACGCCGGATGAAGCCCCGGCCCGAAGGCTCAGCCCTTCAGGCGCTCCACCAGGGTGGTGCCCAGCGCGGCCGGGCTGTCGGCCACCGCCATGCCGGCGCTCTTCATCGCCTCGATCTTGCCTTCCGCACCGCCCTTGCCGCCGGAAATGATCGCCCCGGCATGGCCCATCCGCCGTCCCGGGGGCGCCGTGCGCCCGGCGATGAAGCCCACCATCGGCTTCTTCACCTTCGAGGCCTTCACGAAATCCGCCGCATCCTCCTCGGCGGTCCCGCCGATCTCGCCGATCATGATGATCGCCTCGGTCTCCGGGTCGCCCAGGAACATGTCCAGGCAGTCGATGAAGTTGGTGCCGTTGACCGGGTCGCCGCCGATGCCGATGCAGGTGGTCTGGCCCAGCCCGGTCACGGTGGTCTGCGCCACCGCCTCATAGGTCAGGGTGCCGGAGCGCGACACGATGCCGACCTTGCCGCGCTTGTGGATATGGCCGGGCATGATGCCGATCTTGCACTCGTCCGGGGTGATCACGCCGGGGCAGTTCGGCCCGATCAGCCGGGAGGCGGAGCCGGCCAGCTTGCGCTTCACCTTGATCATGTCGACCACCGGGATGCCCTCGGTGATGCAGACGATCAGGGGGATTTCGGCGTCGATCGCTTCCAGGATCGAATCCGCGGCGAAGGGCGGCGGGACATAGATCACCGTGGCGTTGGCGCCGGTCCGTTCCACCGCCTCGCCGACCGTGTCGAACACCGGCAGGTCCAGATGGGTCTGCCCGCCCTTGCCCGGCGTCACGCCGCCGACCATCTTCGTGCCGTACTTGATCGCCTGTTCGCTGTGGAAGCTGCCCTGGCTGCCGGTAATGCCCTGGCAGATGACTTTGGTGTCCTTGCTGACCAGCACGGCCATCGCGCGGTACTCCTTCGACTTTGTCTTGTTCGTACAGTGCTGCGGTGGCCGGTTCAGGCGGCTTCCTTGACCGCCTTCACCACTTTTGCGGCCGCATCGGCCAGATCGTCGCCGGACAGGATCGGCAGGCCGCTCTCGGCCAGGATCTTCTTGCCCTGCTCCACGTTGGTGCCTTCCAGCCGCACCACCAGGGGAACATGGAGATCGACCTCCTTGGCGGCCGCGACGACACCCTCCGCGATGATGTCGCAGCGCATGATGCCGCCGAAGATGTTGACCAGGATGCCGCGCACCGCCTTGTCGGAGAGGATGATCTTGAACGCCGCGGTCACCTTTTCCTTGGTCGCGCCGCCGCCGACATCCAGGAAGTTCGCCGGCTCCGAGCCGTAGAGCTTGATGATGTCCATCGTCGCCATCGCCAGTCCGGCGCCGTTCACCATGCAGCCGATCTCGCCATCCAGCTTCACGTAGTTGAGGTCGTGCTTGCCGGCCTCCAGCTCCGCCGGATCCTCTTCGTCGGGATCGCGCATCTCCGCGACGTCCGGGTGACGGTACAGCGCGTTGTCGTCGAAGTTCACCTTGGCATCCAGGGCGATCAGTTCGCCGCCGCCGGTCACCACCAGGGGATTGATTTCCACGATCGAGCAGTCCAGCCCGGTAAAGCAGGCATACATCGCGGTCAGGAACTTCACCGCCGCGCCCACCTGCTTGCCTTCCAGCCCCAGGCCGAAGGCGACCTGGCGGGCATGGTGCGGCATCAGGCCGGTCACCGGGTCGATCGTCACGCGGATGATCTTCTCCGGCGAATGCGCGGCGACTTCCTCGATCTCCATGCCGCCCTCGGTGGAGGCCATCACGGTGATCCGGCTGGTGCTGCGGTCCACCAGCATGCCCAGATAGAGCTCGCGGGCGATGTCGCAGCCATCCTCGACATACAGCCGGTTGACCCGCTTGCCCGCCGGCCCGGTCTGGTGGGTGACCAGGGTCATGCCGAGCATCTCGCCCGCGACCTTGCGCACCTCGTCGACCGACTTCACCACCTTGACGCCGCCGCCCTTGCCGCGGCCGCCCGCATGGATCTGCGCCTTGACGACCCAGACCGGTCCGCCCAGCGCCTCGGCCGCCTTCACCGCCTCGTCGGCGGAAAAGGCCACCTGGCCCTTCGGGACGGCGACGCCGTGTTTCCGGAAGAGTTCCTTCGCCTGGTACTCGTGAATGTTCATGCCGTCAGGGCTCCCCAATCAGATGCCGGCCGTCCCCGCGGGCCGCGGCGCCCCGGTCCGGTCGGGCGCGCGGCCGCCAGGGCCGGAATGGCGGCACGGCCCCTACCGCGCCGGATGGTCGATGCGCTACGCCGCAGCCACGTCGCTCGCCTTGGGCCTGCAGCCAGCCGGCCGGTCAGCCGGCCAGCGCCGGATCGATCGCCTTGCAGGCGTCGATCAGGCCGCGCACGGCGTCGCAGGACTTGGTGAAGCCGGCCATCTCGTCGGCATCGAGCGCGATCTCCACGACCCGCTCCACGCCGCCGCCGCCCAGCACCACAGGCACGCCGACATAGAGGTCGTCGACACCGTACTGGCCGCTCAGATGCGCCGCCACGGGCAGCACGCGCTTGCGGTCCTTCAGATAGGCTTCCGCCATCTCGATGCCCGCCGCGGCGGGCGCATAGAAGGCCGAGCCGGTCTTCAGCAGGCCGACGATCTCCGCGCCGCCATCGCGGGTGCGCTGGACGATGCCGTCGATCTTGTCCTGCGTCGACCAGCCCATCTTGATCAGGTCGGGCACCGGGATGCCGGCGACCGCGGAATAGCGGATCAGCGGCACCATGGTGTCGCCATGGCCGCCCAGGACGAAGGCGTTGACATCCTCGACCGAGACGCCGAACTCCTGCGCCAGGAACAGCCGGAAGCGGGCGGAATCGAGCACGCCGGCCATGCCGACCACCTTGTGGTGCGGCAGCCCGGAATATTGCCGCAGCGCCCAGACCATGGCGTCCAGCGGGTTGGTGATGCAGATCACCATGGCATCCGGCGCGTTCTTCGCGATGCCCTCGCCGACCGCCTTCATCACCTTGCAGTTGATGCCGAGCAGGACGTCGCGGCTCATCCCCGGCTTGCGGGGCACGCCGGCGGTCACGATCACCACGTCGGCGCCGGCGATCTCCGCATAATCGTTGGCGCCCTTGAACGCCGCGTCGAAACGCTCGATCGGCGAGGACTGGGCAATGTCGAGCGTCTTGCCCTGCGGCAGGCCCTCGACAATGTCGAACAGCACCACGTCGCCGAGTTCCTTCAGGCCGGCAAGATGGGCGAGCGTCCCGCCGATATTGCCGCCACCGATCAGCGCAATCTTGTTGCGTGCCATACGCTCCCCTCCGGCTCCAGGCTGTCGAATCGCGACCGGAATTTAGAGGTTTCTGCCGCTGCCGCAAGGCTGCATTCCGGCAATCATGCTGCAGCGCATCCAAAGCCGGCGATTTGACACCGCCCCGCCCTGCGCAAATTCTCCCTGGGCAGCGGACGGGCCAGCGGCCCCCCGGGGGCACGGCACCGGCCGGCAGGAGTGGAGGCAGCGATGACAGCGGCAACCGAAATCGAAGGCAGGCTGGAGATCGTGCAGATCCCCGTGCTGAACGACAATTACGTCTATCTGGCGCGCGATGCGGTCAGCGCCGCAACGGCGGTCGTCGACCCGGCGGTGGCCGGCCCGGTGCTGGACAGCCTGGCCTCCCGCGGCTGGCGGCTGACCCATATCCTGAACACCCATCACCATCCCGACCATGTCGGCGGCAACCTGGAACTGAAGGCGCAGACCGGCTGCACCATCGTCGGGCCGCGGGCGGACGAGGCGCGGATCCCCGGGCTGGACATTGCCGTGGGCGATGGCGAGCGCTATCGCCTGGGCACGGCGGAGGCACAGGTGTTCGACGTGCCCGGGCATACCCGCGGGCATATCGCCTACTGGTTTGCCGATTCCGATGCGCTGTTCTGCGGCGATACCATGTTCGCCATGGGCTGCGGCCGGCTGTTCGAGGGGACGCCGGCGCAGATGTGGCACTCGCTGTCGAAACTGGCCGCATTGCCCGATACGGCGCGGGTCTATTGCGCCCATGAATACACCATGGCCAACGGCCGCTTTGCCCTCAGCGTCGAACCGCAGAACGCCGCCCTGCAGGCGCGCATGCAGCAGGTCGAGCGCCTGCGCGCCGCCGACCGGCCCACCGTGCCCTCGACCCTGGGCGAGGAACGGGCGACGAACCCGTTCCTGCGGCCCGACAGCGCGGACCTGCAGGCGACCATCGGCCTGGCGGGAGCGGGGCTTGTCGAGGTCTTCGCCAGAACACGGGCGCTGAAGGACAGCTTCCGCGGCTGACCCGTTTCTGCCGGCCGCCGGCTTGCAATCGCGACTGGCTTGACGCTTTACTCCGGCCGATCACGATCAGGCCCCCGCCGGATCATGGCGCGGTGCCGGCCGGGCAGATCGCGCCGGGCCGGAACCGTGCGGACGGCGCACGCAGCAAGAACCAGGCACAAGGCAAGAGGGAACGTCATGCGGGAGATCCACCATTTCTGTGGCGGCGCGGCGCTGAAGGGCGAGAGCGGCAAGTACGGCGACGTCTACAATCCGACGACGGGCGAGGTGCAGGCCAGGGTGGCGTTCGCCACCGCGGCGGAAGCCGCGAAGATCATCGCCAACGCCGCGGAGGCCTTCCCCGGCTGGGCCGCGACCTCGCCGATCGCCCGCGCCCGCGTCATGTTCCGCTTCCGCGACCTGGTCGAGAAGCACAAGGACGAGCTGGCGGCGCTGCTGTCGTCGGAGCATGGCAAGGTCCTGCCCGATGCGGCCGGCGACGTGCAGCGCGGCCTGGAGGTCGTGGAGTTCGCCTGCGGCATCCCGCACCTCTTGAAGGGCGAGTATTCCGACAGCGTGTCCAGGGGCCTGGACGTCTATTCGATGCGCCAGCCGCTGGGCGTCACCGCCGGCATCACGCCGTTCAACTTCCCGGCCATGGTGCCGATGTGGATGTTCGCGGTGGCGATCGCCTGCGGCAACACCTTCGTGCTGAAGCCCTCCGAGAAGGACCCCTCGGTGCCGGTTCGCCTGGCCGAGCTGATGATGGAGGCCGGCGCACCGCCCGGCGTGCTGAACGTGCTGCAGGGCGACAAGGTCGCGGTGGACGCGGTGCTGACCGACCCGCATGTCCAGGCGGTCAGCTTCGTCGGCTCCACGCCGATCGCCCAGTACGTCTATTCGACGGCCGCCGCCCACGGGAAGCGCTGCCAGGCGATGGGCGGCGCCAAGAACCACATGATCGTGATGCCCGATGCCGACATGGACCAGGTGACCGACGCCCTGATCGGCGCGGCCTATGGCTCCGCCGGCGAGCGCTGCATGGCGATCTCGGTGGCCGTGCCGGTCGGCGAGCAGACCGCCGACGCCCTGATCGAGAAGCTGGCGCCCCGGGTGCGCGGCCTGAATGTCGGCCCGTCCCATTCCAAGGAGGCCGATCTGGGCCCGCTGGTCACCCGCGCGCATTTCGACAAGGTGCGCGGCTATATCGACCTCGGCGTGACGGAAGGCGCCGACCTTGTGGTCGACGGCCGCGACCTGACCCTGCAGGGCTACGAGAACGGCTATTTCATGGGCGGCAGCCTGTTCGACCGGGTCACCGCGGACATGCGGATCTACAAGGAGGAGATCTTCGGTCCCGTCCTGGGCGTGGTGCGGGCGAAGGATTTCGACGAGGCCTGCGCCCTGCCGTCGGACCATGAGTTCGGCAACGGCGTGGCGATCTTCACCCGCGACGGCGATGCCGCCCGGGAGTTCGCCAACAAGGTCAATGTCGGCATGGTGGGCGTGAATGTGCCGATCCCGGTGCCGCTGAGCTTCCACACCTTCGGCGGCTGGAAGAAATCCGCCTTCGGCGACACCAACCAGCACGGCCCCGAAGGTGTGCGCTTCTACACCCATATCAAGACCGTCACCGGCCGCTGGCCGACCGGCGTCCGGGCCGGCGCGGACTTCTCCATCCCCACGGTGTCCTGAAGCTTGCCGGAACCGCATTGTCTCGCTGCCCGGGCAGATCGCCGCCCGGGCAGGCGACCGCCGACGACACGAGCACCTGAATGACAGTCAGAGAGGCGGCGGCAGACTGGGACGGGCCGAAAGAGGCCTATGCGCGCAAGGTGGCGGCGGGCGAGATCGTCGACGACGGCGCCCAGCTGGCCGCGATCGAGGCGCTGGACGCCCTGCACGATGCGCTGCAGGGCTATGTCCCGCCATCGGCGCGCCGGCGCTGGTCGCTGTTCTCCCGGCGGCGGGAGGCGGAACCGCCCCGCGGCATCTACCTCTGGGGCGATGTCGGCCGCGGCAAGTCCATGTTGATGGACATGTTCTATGAGGATGCGCCGGTTGCCGACAAGCGGCGGGTGCATTTCCATGCCTTCATGCAGCGTGTGCACCAGGCGGTCGGCCGCCACCGCAACCTGCCCGACGGGGCGCCGGAGCGGAAGCGCCTCGGCGACGACCCGGTGAAGGCCGTCGCCAAGACCCTGGCCAACGAGGTCAGCCTGCTCTGCTTCGACGAGTTCCAGGTGCAGGACATCGCCGACGCGATGATCCTGGGCAAGTTCTTCGCCAAGCTGTTCGAGCGCGGCGTGGTGGTCGTGGCGACCTCCAACCGGCCGCCCGACGACCTGTACAAGGATGGCCTGAACCGTCAGCTCTTCCTGCCCTTCATCCAGATGTTCAAGGACCGCCTGGAGGTCATGGAGCTCGCCAGCCCGACCGACCACCGGCTGAACAGGCTGGAGGGGCGCCGGGTCTGGTATACGCCGCTGGGGCCGGACTCCCGGTCGGCGCTGGACCGGGCCTTCGCGATCCTGACCGAGGGCACCGCCCCGCAGGCCGTGACCCTGGAGGTGCAGGGCCGCACGGTGGAGGTGCCGCAGGCGGCCCGCGACATCGCCCGCATGTCGTTCGCCGACCTCTGTGCGCGGCCGCTCGGCGCGGCCGACTACCTGGCGCTGGCCCAGCGGTTCCATACCCTGGTGCTGGACGACATCCCCCTGATGGACCCGCAGAAGCGCAACGAGGCCAAGCGATTCGTCACCCTGATCGACGCCCTGTACGAGGCCAGGGTCCGGCTTGTCGCTTCCGCGGCGGCGGAGCCGGGCAGCCTCTATCCGGCGGGCGACGGCAGTTTCGAGTTCCACCGCACCGCCTCCCGCCTGGAGGAGATGCGCAGCGCCGACTATCTGGGCGAGGCCCATGCAGGCGGCCTGCGCGGCGGGCGCAGCGCCGCTTGAAAACCGCCGCCGGATATGGCGATTCTCGGGCACTGGCATCCCGGCGCGCTCGAGCGGTTCGCACGCTGCGGCGCGGCTTGACACAAGCGGTGCCGGCAGCCGGAACCAAAGCCTGTCCATGCTGTTAGGAGCAGTGATGACCCTGATCCAGACGATCCGCCATTCCGCCGGCCGGGGGGCAGGCGCAGCGATGCTGCCTGCCGGGCTTCTGCTGACCGCACTCCTGCTATGCGCCGCTCCGGTGCTGACCGCCGCTCCCGCGCAGGCCGCGCCGTGGAAGGCGGAGCGCACCGACAACGGCACCCGCTACCGGATCGGCAATGCGATCCGCAACAGCTTCGAGATTCACTGCGGCAGGAAGGCTGTGGGCAAGGGCCGCACCTGGATCGTGGCGACCCTGTTCGGCGAGCCGCTGCCCAGGTCGGGGACCGTGAAGGTCACCGTCGGGGGCGCGATCTTTCGCCTCGACGTGGATCCCGATGGCGTGATCACGACCCACACCCAGGACGCGGACAAGACCTTCGAACTGCTCTGGTCCGCGCTGCGGGAGAATCCCCAGATGACGGTGAGTTTCCCGGACGGCCTGGCCGGCACCTTCACCCTGCGCGGCACTGCCGAGGCAATGCCGTCGCGGGCTTGCGAAACCGATTTCGATCGCCCCTGACGGGGCGGCCCGGCACAAGTTCTACAACCTGGACCGGAAAGTCCGCCCGGCTGCCAGGGCCGATCGGCCCTGGGCGGATTCTTCATTTCGCCAGGCTATGCCCAGCGAAGATCGACTAATTCGATCTCTGAATTCGGATGTTTTTTCTGGATTTCCTGAACAACAGCCGCTTCGGATTTGCGTCGGACAGCGCCAGTCCATGAATCGTTTGCCCATTTACTGAGCCCGATACGACGGTATTTGTAGTCGGCATTTGCTTGTAACTGCATAACAATTTCCCACCGATAGAAGCAGCCGACGCCTTTTAACAATTTTTTGGCCAGTTAAACAACTGTTTAATAGCAACTTGCGAATCAGGCGTCGCAAGTCCTCATCGGAAGCTGAAATCCCGTGCGGCCAGGGCCATGAAGGCCCCGCCATCGACCGTGAAAATCTGGCCGGTCATCGCCTGGTTGGCGACGATATGGTCCAGGGTGGCGCCGATATCCTCGGGCGTTGGCCCGCGCCGCAACGGGGTCCGGTCGTGCTCGCGCTCGAAATGGCCCGGCGGTGCATCCGGCGCGGGCAGGGTATAGCCCGGGGCGATGGCGCAGACCCGCCAGGCTGGTGCCAGGGCGCGTGCCATGACTTCGGTGAACCCCTGCAGGGCATATTTCGACAAGGTATAGGACAGGTGGTCCGGATTGGGGGCCAGCAGCTTCTGGTCCAGCATGTTCACGATCACGCCCGCCCGCCCGCCCGCCGGCGGCCCGGCGGCCAGCTGCCGGGTCAGCAGCACCGGCGCGACCAGGTTGGTGCGGTAATGCCGCAGCAGGGCATCCTCGGTCACGCTGGACAGGTCGTCCCACTCGAAGACGGAGGCATTGTTGACGAGGATGCGGGGCCGGGCGCCGAACGCCTGCTCGATCGTGGCAATCGTCGCGGCGATCGCGGTCCCGTCGGTCAGGTCCGCCGCCACCGCGATCGCCTGTCCCCCCGCGGCCCGGATCGCCTCGACGGTCTCCGCCGCCTCCCGCGGAGAGCCGCGATGATGCACCGCCACGCGGTGCCCGCTTGCGCCGAGCCGCCGGGCCATTGCCGCCCCCAGCCGGCGCGCCGCCCCCGTCACCAGCGCGACCGGCGCCGCCCTGTCGCCGTCCTGTCCCGGGCCTGCCTGTTCCTCCAACGATTTCACCGCCTATGCTGTCCCTCGATCAACCAGAGGATATAGGGACCGGTGCGCCGCAAGGGCAACAGCCGGCCGTTCAGGAGCAGGGATGAACCTTCCGACCAAGGCCTTGCTGGCGGTCTGTGCCAGCCTTGCGACCGCCGGCGCCGCGCAGGGCCAGCCGATCCAGCTTGCGGTCGACAATGCGACACGCCTGGCCATCGAGATGCCGGGCCAGGCGGCGGCGGCCGACGGCTGCACCTGGAGAGGGCCGCCGACCCTGCTCGAGGCCGGCGATAGTGCCACCTTCACCATCGCGCCGGCAGACGACGGGTCGCCGGCCTGGCCCTGCCGCCTGTCGCTGCAGGCGCCGGTCCTGGCGACGGCGGGTTCGACCCGGCCTGCGCGCCTCGACATGGAGATCGGTGCCCCGGCCGCCGGCCGGCTTTCCGTCGGCATCGACTATGCCTATCGGCTGGGCGGGAGCGGCGCCGCCGGATCCGATCCCTGGGTCACGCAGCCGGTGATGCTGTCGCAGGTGCAGGCTGGCCCGGACGGCAGCTTCCGGCTGGACCTGACGCCGCTGGCGGACTGGATCGCACAGAACCGGCCGGAATAGCGCCGGTCGCAGGGGGCCCGCCTCAGTGGACGGCGAAGAAGCGCTGCAGTTCCGCGCCGGCCATGCCCATGGCCAGCCCGAGCATCAGCAGGATGCGGTTCTTGCCCGCCGTCAGCGGCGCGCCCAGGATCGCGCCTGAGGCCAGCAGCGATTCGCCTCCGCCCGGCCCGCCATAGACCGGGTGCAGACGGCCCTGTGCCACCCGGCTGGCGATCACCACGGGCAGGCCGGCGCCACGTGCCCGCAACACCGCGTCGAAGGTCGGCCGGGACAGGTTCCCGACGCCATAGCCCTCGACCACCAGACCCGCCGCACCGGCGGCCACCACGGCATCCAGCAGGGCCCCGTCGGCGCCGGGATAGTCCGTCACGATGTCCACCCGGGGCAGCGCGTCCCGCGGCACCCCGAGCGGCGGCGGCCGGTCGCGGCGGCATTGCCAGTCGATCCCCAGCCCGTCGAGCCGGGCAAGGCGGCCGCCGTCGAAGGCCGTGCGACCGCCGGTGGCGACCTTGCGCACCGCGTCGGCGGCAAAGATCCCGCCGGCGAAGTTCACCGTCGCGCCATGTCCCGCCGCCGCGGGATCGACGGCCTGGCGCACCGCGTTGAAGATGTTCTGCGGCCCGTCGGCAAAGGGCGACCCGGCGAGTTCCATGGCGCCGGTCAGCACGACGGGCTTGTCGCCGGTCAGGCTGCGGTCCAGGAAATAGGCCGTGTCCTCCATCGTGTCGGTACCGTGCAGCACCACCGCACCGGCAATGGCGGGATCGCGCAGCGCCAGGTCGATTGCCGCCGCAAGGTCCAGCCAGATCTCCGGCTGCATGTCCCGGCTGTCGATATTGACGATCTGGCGCAGGGTGACCCTCGCCAGCCGATCCAGGCCGGGCACGCCGGCCAGCAGGCTGGCGCCATCGACACCGGGCATCACCCTGCCGGTTTCGTCCGGCGCCTGGGCGATGGTGCCGCCGGTGGCGAAGACCGCGACCCGGGGAAGTGCCATGGCTCGCTTCGCGCCCCCGGCGGCCGCTATTCCGCCGCCGAGGCGCGCAGCATCTCCGAGCCGATCACCCCGGCGGCGCGCAGCTCCTCGATCTCGGCATCGCTGCGGCCCAGTTCGCGCAGGATCTCGTCATTATGCTCGCCCAGTTCCGGCGCGCCGCGGCGCAGCTCGGCCGGGGTGCCCGCGAACCGCGCCGCGGGCCGGGCCTGGCGGAGACGTCCGGCGGTGGGATGCTCGATCTCCACCAGGATGCCGCTGGCCGCCACCTGGGGATGGTCCAGCACGTCGTTGCGGGTCAGCGCCGGCGCGCAGGGCACGCCTTCGCGCTCCAGCCGCTCCAGCCAGTCTGCGGTGGTGCGGGTGCGCAGCACCTCCTGGGTCATCTCCAGCCGCTCGTTGATATGGCTGTCGCGGGCGGCGGGGGTCGCGAAGCGGGGATCGGTCAGCCAGTCCGGCCGCTCGAAGGCGCGGGTCAGGGCTTCCCATTCCTTGTTGCTCATCACCGCGACGGTCATGTAGCCGTCGGCCGTCTCGTAGATCAGGTCGATGAAGCTGGCCGCCCGCTGGTTCGTCGTCGGCCGGTCCGGGAAGGTCTGTGCGTTGAAATCGGAGGCCCAGAGAAAGGCCATCACCGCGTCGAGCATCGACAGCCGGACATGCTGGCCCTCGCCGCTCCTCTCCCGCGCCAGCAGCGCCGCGGTCACCGCCTGCGCCGCCGTCACCGCCGACAGCTTGTCCGGCAGCACGGTGCGGACCAGCTTCGGGCGCTCGGTATCGGCGCCGGCCTGGATCGTGGTCAGGCCCGACAGCGCCTGGATCACCGGGTCGTAGACCGGCTTGTGACTGTAGGGCCCGGTTTCGCCGAAGCCCGACAGCGACAGGTAGACCGCTCTCGGGTTGACCCGCGCGACCGCGTCATAGTCGATGCCCAGGCGCTCCACCACGCCGGGGCGGAAGTTCTGGATCACCACGTCGGCGCGCGCCGCCAGGTCGAAGAACACGGCGCGGCCCGCCGCGCTCTTCAGGTCCAGGGTCAGCGACCGCTTGTTGCGGTTGATGTGCAGGAAGTTGGCCGACAGCCCGCCGCGCTGGTTGCGCAGGGAGCGGGTATGGTCGCCCTTGCCGGGCACCTCGACCTTGATCACCTCCGCGCCCTGGTCCCCGAGGATCGTCGTGCACCAGGGGCCGGACAGCATCGCGGTAAGGTCCAGGACGGTGAAACCGTGCAGGGGTCCGGGCACGTCTCGCTCCTCTTGCTCTGCTCTGGCCCGGCCGCGCGCCGGGCCGGATGCCCAAGGATAGCGGCGATGGGCCCTGCCGCCCAGCCATGAGCGGTCGGCATGGCGGACCGGCGCCCGCGATGCTTGACCGGCACGACCGGCGGGGCCTAGGCAGGCGGTCATGCTGAACGCCGGCCCTGTCGCCCGCCTCCTGCCCCATCTGGGACTGTTCGTCGCCGCGGCAATCCTCGGCTCCAGCTTCGTTGCCGTGCGCGCCATCATGGCCGACCAGGACCAGCCGGCGGTGCTGGGCCTGCTGCGCTACGGGCTTGCCGGGCTGCTTCTGCTGCCGCTGGCGATCGGCTGGCACCGGCCGGGCGCGCGCCTGCCGCGCTTCACCCGCCGGGAGTGGGGGCTGATCCTGGTGCTGGGGATCCTGCAGTTCGGCCTGTTCCACCTGTTCGTGAACTCCGCATTGCAGTTCATTCCCGCCAGCCGCGGGGCGGTGATCTTTGCCCTGATCCCGGTCATGACGATGTTCGCCGCCGCCCTGTTCGGCCGCGACAGCCTGTCGGCGGTGCAGATCGGCGCCGCCCTGCTGGGCTTCTTCGGGGTCGCCCTGGCGATGGGAGAGAAAGCGCTGGCGCCGGCGCTGCCGGCCGCTGACGGGGCCGGCGATCTGGGTGCCGGCTGGCTGGGCGAGGCGCTGTTCTTCCTCGCAGTGTGCTGCGGCGCCCTCTACAACGCGCTGTCCGCGCGCCTCCTGCGGGTGCGGTCGATCATGCCGGTGACCGCGCTGACCATGATCCTGGGTTCCGCGGTCCTGTTCCCGATGGCGCTGGCCGAAGGGCTGTTCGATCCCGGCCCGGCCTTCGACAGCACGGATTGGTGGATCTTCGCCTATCTGGTGGGGCCGGGCGGGCTGCTCGGCTTCCTGCTGTTCAACTGGGGCCTGCGGCGGACCTCGCCGAACCGGGCGGCGATCTACGTGCCGCTGGCGCCGATCGCCTCCGCCTTCTTCGGCTGGCTCCTGCTGGACGAGCCGCTGGGCGGGCTGTTCCTGCTGGGCCTGGCCTGCGCGGTCGCCGCGCCGCTGCTGATCGCGCTGGAGCGGCGGCGGCGGGCGGCGAAGCTGCAGACGGAGATCGGATAGCGCGCTTCCGGAACAGGCTTTGCCTGCAAGCCCGGAAAAACCGTCGTCCCATGGCCTGGCCATGGGATCCATTCCGCAATCGGCATGGCACCTCGACGCTGGCGGAATCGGTGCCCGGCTCGGCGGCCGAGCAGGACGGGTGCTCCTTGCCAGCCCGGGACCCGGAACCGCTTCGGGACCGGTACCTGCCCGTCAGGTGCGCCGTTCCACCAGCATCTGCTTGATCTCCGCGATCGCCTTGGCCGGGTTCAGGCCCTTCGGGCAGGTCTTCGCGCAGTTCATGATGGTGTGGCAGCGATACAGCCGGAACGGGTCTTCCAGGTTGTCCAGCCGCTCGCCGGTCATCTCGTCGCGGCTGTCCATCAGCCAGCGATGGGCCTGCAGCAGCACCGCCGGGCCCAGGTAGCGCTCGCCGTTCCACCAGTAGCTCGGGCAGGCGGTGGAGCAGCAGGCGCAGAGGATGCATTCGTACAGGCCGTCGATCTTGACCCGGTCCTCATGGCTCTGCAGCCGCTCGCGGTCCGGCGCCGGCGACTGGGTCTGCATCCACGGCTCGATGCTGGCGTATTGCGCGTAGAAATGCGTCAGGTCCGGCACCAGGTCCTTGATCACCGGCATGTGCGGCAGGGGATAGACCTTGACGTCGCCGCCCGGCAGCTCGTCCATCCCGCGTGTGCAGGCCAGGGTGTTGGTGCCGTCGATGTTCATCGCGCAGGAGCCGCAGACCCCCTCGCGGCAGGACCGGCGGAAGGTCAGGGTCGGGTCGATCTCGTTCTTGATCTTGATCAGCGCGTCCAGGACCATCGGGCCGCACTTGTCGAGGTCGACCTCGTAGGTGTCGACCTGCGGGTTCTGGCCGTCATCGGGGTTCCAGCGATAGACCTGGAAGCGCCGCACGCGGGTCGCGCCCTGCGGTGCCGGCCAATGCTTTCCCTTCCTCACCTTCGAATTGCGGGGCAGGCTGAACTCGGCCATCGCGTCACTCCCTTGCCGTCCTGTGCCCGGCGCCGCGTGGCGGCCGGGCTGAATCCTCGTCGATACCGTGCTGCGCCGGGCCGCCGGGTCAGTACACTCGCGCCTTCGGCGGGATGTACTGGATCTCGTCGGTCAGGGTGTAGCTGTGCACCGGGCGATAGTCGATCCGCACCTTGCCCTGCTCGTCGCACCAGGCGAGCGTATGCTTCATCCATTCGTCGTCGTTGCGGTCGGGATAATCCTCGCGCGCATGGGCGCCGCGGCTCTCGGTCCGGTTCGCCGCCGAATGCATCGTGACGATCGCCTGCGGCAGCAGGTTGTCCAGTTCCATGGTCTCGATCAGGTCGGAGTTCCAGACCAGCGAGCGGTCGGACACGCCGATATCCTGCATCATGGCATGGACCTCGCCGATCAGCTTCTTGCCCTCGTCCAGCACCTCGCCGGTGCGGAACACCGCGGCATTGCTCTGCATGGTGCGCTGCATATGGTCGCGGATCTTCGCGGTCGAGGTGCCGCCCTTGGCGTTGCGGAACCGGTCCAGCCGGCCCAGCGCCTGGTCCTCGCTGCCGCGCGGCAGCGGCTTCGGCGAGGCGCCGGGCTTCAGCACCTCCGCCGCGCGGTTCGCCGCGGCACGGCCGAAGACCACAAGGTCGATCAGCGAGTTGGAGCCAAGCCGGTTCGCGCCGTGCACCGACACGCAGGCCGCCTCGCCCACCGCCATCAGGCCGGGCACGACATGATCCGGCGCGCCATCCTTCAGGATGGTGACCTCGCCGTGATAGTTGGTCGGCACGCCGCCCATGTTGTAATGCACCGTCGGCAGCACGGGGATCGGCTGCCGGGTGACATCCACGCCTGCGAAGATCCGCGCGGATTCCGAAATGCCGGGCAGGCGCTCCGCCAGCACGGCCGGGTCCAGATGGTCCAGGTGCAGGAAGATATGGTCCTTCTCCGGCCCGACGCCGCGGCCCTCGCGGATCTCCATGGTCATCGCCCGGCTGACCACGTCCCGGCTGGCCAGGTCCTTGGCGGACGGCGCATAGCGCTCCATAAAGCGCTCGCCCTCGGAATTCACCAGATAGCCGCCCTCGCCGCGGCTGCCCTCGGTGATCAGCACGCCGGCGCCGTAGACCCCGGTGGGATGGAACTGCACGAACTCCATGTCCTGCAGCGGCAGGCCGGCGCGCAGCATCATGCCGCCGCCATCGCCGGTGCAGGTATGGGCGGAGGTGCAGGAGAAATAGGCGCGGCCATAGCCGCCGGTCGCCAGCACCACCATCTGCGAGCGGAAGCGGTGGATCTCGCCCGTCGCCAGGTCGATGGCGATGCAGCCGCGGCAGGCGCCATCCTCCATGATCAGGTCGATGGCGTAATACTCGATGAAGAACTCGGTCTGGTACTTCAGGCTCTGCTGGTACAGCGCATGCAGCATGGCATGGCCGGTGCGATCGGCGGCGGCGCAGGTGCGCTGCACCGGCCCCTCGCCGAAGTTCCGGGTCATGCCGCCGAACGCGCGCTGGTAGATCTTGCCTTCCTCGGTGCGGCTGAACGGCACGCCGAAATGCTCCAGCTCGATCACCGCGGGCACCGCCTCGCGCACCATGTACTCGATCGCGTCCTGGTCGCCGAGCCAGTCCGACCCCTTCACCGTGTCGTACATGTGCCAGGACCAATGGTCCTCGCCCATATTGCCCAGCGAGGCGGAGATCCCGCCCTGCGCGGCGACGGTATGGCTGCGGGTCGGGAAGACCTTGGTGATGTTGGCGGTACGGAAGCCTTTCTGCGACATGCCCATCGTGGCGCGCAGCCCGGCACCGCCGGCGCCGATGACGACGACATCGTAGTCATGATCGATGATCGGATAGGCGGTCATGTCGCTTTTCTCCAGAGATCCCTGACGCCCGGTCGGCCGCCGGACTGATGCAGCCCGGCCGGGCCGGGTCGTTCGATGGGTCGGTGTCGCGCGGGCAAGGCAGCCTCAGCCGCCGAAGGCGATCGCGGCCAGGGCGATCAGGCAGGCCAGGCCCAGCGCGATGCAGCCGAACATGTTCAGCAGGAGGGCCGGCAGCTTCGCCCAATTGCTGTGGACATAGTCCTCGATCACCACCTGCACGCCCAGCTTCAGGTGCCAGAACCCGGCGATCAGCAACAACGCCGCGATGGCGGCCACCACCGGGCTGCCGAGGAAGTCGCGCGCCTCCTCGTAGTCGGCGCCGGTAATGCTGATCACGCAGAGCGCGAAGACGACGACCAGCGGCACCAGGGCCACCGCCGTCAGGCGCTGCAGCCAGAAATGGCCGGTCCCGTCCTTTGCCGAGCCCAGGCCGCGGACCGGCTTCAGGGCATTGGTGTACTGCTTGCTTGCGCTGTCGGACATCGGAAATGACTCCAGTCGGCCGTGCCGGGCGGGCAGGAATGCCGGCGCGGGATCTGCGAGGACGGACTACCAGGACAGGGCGAGGATCCAGGCGAGCACCGTGAGCACCGCGGAGGCGATCACCACCGCCCAGCCGGATGCGTTGACATTCGACAGCTCGAAGCCCCGTCCGATATCCCAGAACAGGTGCCGGATGCCGTTGCAGAGGTGATAGAACAGCGCCCAGCTGAACCCGATCAGGATGATGATGCCGACGACCGAGCCGATGAAATCCTGGACCACATTGAACGAATCGGGCCCGGCGGCGAGCGCGATCAGCCACCAGGTCAGCAGCAGGGTGCCGACGCCCAGGGCAAGGCCGGTCAGGCGATGCAGGATCGACATCACGGAGCTGATCTGCGGCTTGTAGATCTGCAGATGCGGCGAAAGCGGCCGTTCGACCTGTGCCATGTGCTTCTTTTCCCCCAACCGACAGGTGTGAATGGCGGGCCGTGGCCGGGCCCGGCCATAACGGGCCTGCGACTCCGGACGTGCCAGACAGGTCCCGCCCCCGTTGCGGTGGCATGCCGATGGCTGTTGGCCCCAAGATCCCCGTATCTGAAGTGTAGTCCTGCGGCATGCGACGTCAATCAGCCGACCTCGACTGACCGGCCTTTTGGGATGTCCGGGTGTGTCGCGCGGTCGCCCGAACGACAGCCCGGGCACGGCAATTGTCTGGCGGCTGTGCTGTGGCTAGAGTGCCGATCGCAGCAAACCCATGGAGGTAAGTGGATGTTCGCAGGGAATTCTGGCCGAGGGTCGTTCGGTTCGGTTGCCGCGGCCGGTCGGTTCTTGCGCCGCGGGGCGCCGGGTCGTCTGGCTTTGGCGTTGGCGGCCGGCGCCCTTGCATTGTCGCTCGCGGCGCCCTCCCTGCAGGCCCAGGTCAATCCGTTCGGCAAGTTTCCCGGCGGCATGACGAACGCCCAGGAGGCGGCCATGGGCAAGGCGATCGAAGATGTCCTGGCCAAGGGCAAGGAAGGCGCCTCGGAAACCTGGAAGGAAGGCGATCTCGGCGGCACCGCCACCGCGACCAAGACCTATACCAAGGAAGGGCTGTCCTGCATCGTGGTCTCGCACAGCTTCAGCGACGACGACCGGAACGCCTACCGGTTGCCGTTCTGCAAGACCGCAGAGGGCTGGAAGGTCTACTTCTGACGGCAGGCGCCGGGCCGGCTGCAGCCCGGCGCCAGATACTTGACTGAGTCATGTTTCTGGCCGATCCTCCCCCCAATCGAAAGGGGGATGGCATGGCAGGCGATTCGTCTCCGGGCCCGGTATCGGAAAGCGATGTCGAGGCCGTCCGGCGCTTCAACCGCTTCTATACCCAACGGATCGGTGTCCTCGAGGAGGGGCTGCTGCACAGCGGCTTCACCCTGGCGGAGGCCCGCATCCTGTTCGAGCTGGCCCACCATGACGGCCTGACGGCGCGCGACCTGTGCCGCGACCTTGCCCTGGACCAGGGCTATCTGAGCCGCATCCTGGCCCGCTTCCAGAAGCGCGGGCTGGTCCAGCGGCGGCCTGTGCCGGGCGACCGGCGGCAATCGCTGTTGCGCCTGACAGCCGACGGAGAGGCCGCGTTCGCCCCGCTCAACCGGGCCTCGCAGACGCGGATCGCCGAGATGCTGGCCGACCTGGACCCGCCCGCACGCGATGCGCTTTGCCGATCGATGCATGGCATCGAGTCCCTGCTGTCCGGTCGGCGCGCGGCGCCGGCCGAGGCGCCGGTGACATTGCGCCCGCACCGGATGGGCGATATCGGCTGGATCGTGCACCGGCAGGCGGTGCTCTACGGCAGCGAGTATGGCTGGACCGGCGGTTTCGAGGCCCTGGTGGCGGAGATCGGCGGCGCCTTCCTGCGCGACTTCGACCCGGCGGGAGAAGCCTGCTGGGTCGCGGAACGCGCAGGCGAGGTCCTGGGGGCGGTATTCCTGGTCCGTGCGGCGCCGGACACCGGCCAGCTGCGCATGCTCTATGTCGAGCACAATGCCCGCGGGCTCGGCATCGGCGGCCGCCTGGTGGATGCCTGCATCGAACGGGCGCGGCAGGTCGGCTACCGCCGCCTGACCTTGTGGACCAATGACATCCTTGCCTCCGCACGCCGGATCTACCAGGCCGCCGGCTTCCAGCTGGTCAGGGAGGAGCAGCACCATTCCTTCGGCCACGACCTGGTCGGCCAGTATTGGGAGCTGGACCTGACCGCAGCGACCTCCGGGCGCTGACCGGAGCGCCGGTCCGGGTCGCGGCCCCTCCCCGACCATGTGTGAATCCTGCCACAGCCGGTCATGATAGTGCCTCGCATTCCGATAATGTAATGAGAGTCATTTGCATTTGCAGAACCCGCCTGTACGGTTGCCGCCGCCAAGGCTTGCCGCGAGGAGGAAATCGATGCCGGTGCAAAATTTCAGGATCTTCGGCCTGGGTCTGACGACCGCCTGCGCCGCGACGGCATTGCTCGCCGGCCCGGCCGGTGCGGATGTCTTCCGCATCGACGATATTGTGGTGGCAGCGCCGGAGGTGCACCGCTCGCAGCAGGTCCGCGACGATCTCGACAGCGCGATGGAGAAGAGCCGCACCGATTCCTCGGTCAGCGGCACGGTGATCCAGAATGTCAGCCCGGTGAACAAGCTGGATGCCGTCCGCTACAACACGGTCGGCATCGTGAACCAGCCGGGTTCCGGCGACCGCTTCGGCGGCAGCCTCAAGATCCGCACCTTCGGCGACTGGGGCGCCGCCCAGTCGATCAACGGCCTGCCCGCATTCAAGTCGGCTGGCGAGGAAGGCGGCGGCTACGGCAATACCTTCATCCCGTCCATTGCCGTCGACCGGGTCAACGTCCTGAAGGGCGGCCGCGCCGTGGAGTTCGGCAACGGCACCGATGGCGGCGTGCTGGAAACGGTGGTGAAGTCCGGCCGCGACTATACCGATCACCAGGGCATCACCCTGGACGGCAGTTCGGCCCGCGAGGGGCTGGTCCAGGGCGAAGCGGCAGACCATAGCGGCACCTGGGACTATTACGTGGCCGGCAGCGGCTTCTATGGCGACTACAGGGCGGAGCCGGACAACCTGAAGAACCAGTCCGTGTTCGGCGGGGTGGGCAATTTCGGCTGGAACATCGACGAGGATACCCGGGCGGAGCTGCTGACCGTCGGGGACAAGAGCAAGCCGGTGATCATCCGCAACGGCAACGAGGAGACGATCACCCACGACCAGTATTTCGGATCGTTGACGATCGACCACAGGCTCACGGAATCGGGCAGCCTCCGGGTCGGCGCGCTGGCGAACAACAGCAATACCACCTGGGCCGCCCGCAGCCGCGACCGGTCGATCAATGCCCGCATGCTGTTCGGCGGCTACTACTACGAGCACCAGCTGGCCGAGGGCATCGCATACAACGGCTCCCTGGGCGGCGAATTCCGCCACACCAACTACCTGCGCGACGACCAGTGGGACAACAAGTTCAACGATTGGGCGGCGATCACCCGCCACGCCCTGACATTCAACGACAACCTGGTGCTGAACCTCGGCCTGCGAAACACCTGGTTCAGCAACAGCGTCAACTATCTGGGGGTCGAGCAGCCCGACAACCTGAAGACCAGCAGCCTGCTGTCCTATGACCTGGGCGCCTCCTATTCGGTGCTGCCGAACACCCGCCTGCGGGTCTCCGCCGCCACCGGCTACAACCGGTTCTACGAGAAGTACGGCAATTTCGGCACCGACGCCCTGAACCCCGCCGGCGCGGAGGACGAGATCGTGCAGTCCCGCACCCTCGAGGTCGGTGGCAGGCAGAGCTGGGGCCGCGGCTATTTCGATGCAGCGCTGTACAACATCGTCCAGGACAATGTGCCGCGCCGGAACGGCGGCGCGATCGAGAGCGTCAAGGTCGACCAGACCGGACTGGAGCTCGAGGCCGGGGCGCAGATCACCTCCAGGCTGTTCGTCTCCGCGGGCTATGCGCATCTCTTCCGGGTGAAGGCGACCCGCGACGACGGTACCGACGCCAACGGCAACATCTTCTTCGGCACGAATGGCGTATCGGTGCCCGACAACCAGGCCAATGCCCGCATCACCTATGCGCTGACCTCGGATATCGGCCTGTGGACCGCCGGCTACTACTCGACCGGCTACGAGGCGGTGAACCTGGACGGTTCGATCACCGAGCGCGACCCGTTCGGCCGCCTCGACCTGGGCGGCGACTGGGCGGTGACCGGGAATGTCGTCCTGCGCGGGCGCATCGAGAATGTGACCAACGAAAAGGATTTCGGCCAGACGATCAGTGGCACGGCGTCGAACACCTCCGGCAATGTCGGCCGCGTGTTCTGGATCGGCACCGACATCACCTTCTGAACAGCCGATGCGCTATCGCCATATCCGCCTCCTGCATCTGTGGCTGACCCTCGCCGCGGGACTGCCATTGCTTGTCCTGAGCGTCACCGGGTTGCTTCTGGTCTTCGGCCCCGAGATCGACCTGGCCTTGGAAGCGGATGTGCGTCTGGTCGATCCGCCGGCCCGCGCCGGCGGCGGGCCGGCCGAGCCGCAGAGCTTCACGGCATTGCTGTCGGCCGTCGCCGCGCAGGCACCGGAGGTCCGGCCCTGGTCGATGGGCATCGGCGAGACACCGGACCATGCCTGGTCGGTCTGGCTCGCCAACGGTGCCGGCTATCTGCTGCTCGACCCCTATCGCGCCCTGGTGCTGGACCATCAGGGCGCGAAGGAATCCTTCTACGGCACGGTGACCGCCATCCATCGCTGGTGGCTGGTGCAGGGCCCGGCGCGCCCCTGGGTGCGGCACCTGATATCGGCGGCCGCGCTGGTGCTGTTCCTCCAGGTGCTGGTCGGGCTCTGGCTCTACCTGCTGCCGCCGAAGCGGCTGCGCCGCCTGGCGATCCGGCGCGGCCGCCTTGCGGTGCTGCGGCTGCACCAGCTGACCGGCTTGCTGACCGGGCTGGTCCTGCTGGTGATCGCCTTCACCGGCATGGCCATCCACTGGCACAAGGAAATGCAGCAGGTCGTCGAGTGGATCGGCGGGCCGATCCGACAGGTCGAGCCGCCGGATTTCGCCGGTCTGGCCGGGGTGCCGGATATCGACGCGGCGATCCGCCTTGGCCGGGAGGTGATGCCCGCGGCCCGCCTGCTGCATTTCCGGGTGCCGCAGAAGCCGGGCGAGCCGGTGTCCATGGCAGTTCGGCATGACAGCCTGGAGGTCCCGAGCCGGATCTGGGTCGGCGACGACCCGCCGCGCGTCCTGTTCGTCGACGACCGCCGCGACGTCACCACGGCGGAGTGGCTGTGGCATTTCCGCTATCACATCCACTATGGCGATTTCGCCGGCACCTGGCTGCGGGTGATCTGGCTGTTCATGGCCCTGTTGCCATCGGCCTTCATCGGCACGGGCATCTGGCTGTACCTGCGCCGGCGGGCCGCCAGGCGCCGCCCCGCGATGCAGGCCGCGGCCGGCCCCGTCGACGGGCTCAGCTCTCCCCAGGGCTGAAGAAGGGCTGCACCACGGCCTGGAATGCCGGCAGCGCCTCGCAGGACGCGGCATGGCGCGCCAGGGCCGGCCAGCGCGCCGGATCGAAGAGGCCGGGATGCGCTTCCGCCAGCAGGCGCAGGGCGCAGGCCAGGGCAATGTCCTCATGGCCGATCCGGCCGCCTGCCAGCCAGTCCGTGGCGGCGGCGGCCCGGGCCGCCTCCAGCTGGTCGAGGACGCCGCCGATCTGGCCCTGGCAACGCGCGACCCAGACCGCGGTATCGCGCTTGTGGATCGCCCGTTCGTAGATCAGGCTGACCGTCTTGTCCGCCATGCCGGTGGCCAGGGCGATCAGTTTCAGCGCCCGTCGCCGGTCCGGGCCGGACGGCGCGATCAGGGCGGCGCCCGGCCCGGCCTGCTCGTCCAGCCAGTCGAGGATGGCGCCACTCTCGATCAGCACCTCGCCGTCATCGAGCACCAGTGCGGGGACCCGGACGAGCGGGGTATAGGCAGCGATCCTTTCGGCATCGCCGAAGGTCGACCAGGGGCGATGCTCCCAGGCCATGCCATAGATGTGCATGGCGACCGCCACCCGGCGGACAAAGGGGCTGTCATATTGGCCGATCAGGATCATGGCCTGCCTCCGCTCCGGCCGTCACGACAGTGTCACGGCGCTGTGCCAGATAGCGGCGGGAGGGCCCCGAGGCAACAGGCCGGGGGCAACAGGCCGGGGGCAACAGGATAGCGGCAACGATGTTCGTCATTGCGCAGATCTCGGACAGCCATCTCAGCGCCGCCAAGCCGTTCTTTGCGGCGAACTTCGCGGCAGCCTGCGCCGCGATCGCGGCACGGGGGGCCGACCTGGTGGTGAATACCGGCGACATCACCCTGAACGGCGCCGATGACGACAGCGACTTCGTCGAGGCGCGGCGCCTGCACGACCTGCTGCCGCTGCCCTGGCGGGCGATCCCCGGCAACCACGACATCGGCGAGGCCCAGGCCGTCGCGGCCCGCAGCCCCCGGCATGGACAGGTCGTGGATGCCGAACGGCTGGCGCGCTACCGGCGGCATTTCGGTGCGGACCGGTGGGTCATGGATCTGCCGGGATGGCGGCTGGTCGGCTTCAACGCGCTGCTCCCCGGCAGCGGCCTGCCGGATGAGGCGGAGCAGGATGCGGCGCTGCGGTCGGCCTTTGCCGGCGCCGGCGACCGTCATGTGGCGCTGTTCGGGCACAAGCCGTTCTGCGACGCGCATCTGGAGGAGACCGCGCTCGGCGGGCGGTTCATCGACCCGGAGCCGCGGCGGCAGGTCCTGCGGACCTTCGGCGGCGTCGCCCCGGCGCTGATCGTCAGCGGCCATGTCCACCAGTTCCGCTGCCGCAATGTCGGCGCGACCCGCCATGTCTGGGGCCCGTCGACCGGCTTCGTGATCCCGGACCGGATACAGCCCCGCTACGGCACCAAGGAGGTCGGCTATGTCGAGCACCGGCTGCATGCCGACGGCCGGCACGACTGCGCCTTCGTGCGGCCGGGGGAAGCCGCGACCCTCGAGATCGGCGACTTCCCCCAGGCCTACGGGCCGCTCTAGGCGGATCAGGCTCCGGTGAACCGGGTCTTGCGCTTCTCGGCAAAGGCGGTGACCCCCTCCACCCAGTCGGCGCTGGCGGCGCAGCGGGCGAACATCTCGCCCTCCATCTGCAGCTGGCTCTCGATGCTGTTCTGCAGGCTGGCGTTCAGCAGCCGCTTGGTATTGCCGATCGCGACACCCGGGCCGCTGGCGAGCCGCTGCGCGATCTCCTCGGCGCGGGCTTCCAGGTCGGCATCGGGCACCACCCGGTTCACGATGCCATAGCGCTCCGCATCGGCCGCCGGAAAGCGGTCGCCCAGCAGCGCCAGTTCCATCGCCTTCTTCCGGCCGACGGTGCGCGGCAGGTGATAGGTCGCCGACCCGTCCGGGCTGGTGCCGATATGGATATAGCCCATGGTGAAGAAGGCGGTCTCGGAGGCGATCGCCATGTCGCAGGCCAGCACGAAGCTCAGCCCGACGCCGGCGCAGCCGCCCCGGACGGCGGCGATGATCGGCTGCGGCATCCGCGCCATGGTGTAGAACATGATGTGCATCTTGTGGATGCGTTCCTCGAACATGCGGCGACGCTCGTCCGGGCTGCTGTCCTGCACGATCTTGGCAAAGCTCTTCACATTGCCGCCGGCCATGAAATGCTCGCCGGTGCCCGACAGCAGGATCACCCGGACCTCGGGGCGGGCCTCGACCTCCCGCACGAAGGCCATCATCTCCTCGATGGTGGTCGGGCCCAGCGCGTTCCGCTCGTGCGGCCGGTTGAAGGTCATGCGCGCGACCCCGTCGCGCACCTCCGTCAGAAGCTCGTCGCTCATCTTCCTCCCCTTCCCTGGTGAAGTCGCGCCCTGGTGATGTCGGCTGGCGCCGATCATGTCGGCACATGGCGGCCACGGAAAGGGTCTTGGCGGCGGCCGGCAGGCGCGGCTCAGCGCAGCGCGCCGGCCACGGGGCGATAGTCCAGCACCGGCTCGATGTTCGGCAGGGGGGCGCAGACCAGGTCCTCCGGCAGCATCGGTCGGCAGAAGTGATAGCCCTGCACGAAACCGATGCCGGTCTGCCGGCGCAGATAGCCAAGCTCCTCCGCCGTTTCCACGCCCTCGGCAACGACCTGCATGCCCAGGGCGGCGCCCAGCGAATCGACCGCGCGCAGGATGCCCTGGCTGCGCGGCCGTTCGTGAATCGCGGTGATGTAGGAGCGGTCGACCTTCAGCTCGTCGGCCGTGATATCGGCCAGCACCGCGAAGGAGGAATAGCCGGTGCCGAAATCGTCGATCGACAGGCCGATCCCCTCGCGCCGCAGGACCGGCAGGATGCCGGTCAGGAAACTTTCCGGCTGCACCACCGCCTCTTCGGTGATCTCCAGCATGAAGCGGTGGCCGCGGCCGCTCTCCACGATGCGGGCGATCAGGCGCTCCATGAAGCCGGCGTCGGAGGCCTGCCGGGCGGCAATGTTCATGCTGACCCGGGTATCGCGGCCGAAGCGACGGTCCAGCCGGTCGATACTGCCGAGGATATCGTCCAGCACGATGTCGGAAATCTCGTTCAGCAGGCCCATCTCCGACGCCACCGCCAGGAAATCCCCCGGCGGGCGCTGGCGTCCGTCATCGTCGATCCAGCGGACCAGCGCCTCGAAGCCCGCGACCGTGGCGCCGGCGATCTCGAGCTTCGGCTGGAAGGCACAGCGGAACTGGCGATGCCGCAGCGCCACCCGCAGATCCTGTTCCAGCCGCATCCTTGCGCTTGTCGCGTCGCCGAGCCAGGAATCGAAGAAGCAGGCACCCCCCTTGCCGACCTTTTTCGCCCGGTACATCGCAAGGTCGGCATTGCGCCGCAGGGTCTCGTAGTCGCGGCCATGGTCGGGATAGGTGCTGATGCCGATGGAGGCGGAGATGAACAGTTCCAGCCCCTCCACCCGGCAGGGTTGGCGGATCTGCTCCAGGATCCGGTCGATCACATGGGCGGTCTGCAGGCGGTCGCCGGGCTCCACCAGCAGGAGGACAAACTCGTCCCCGCTGATCCGGCCCAGGATGTCGCGCCCGCGCACCACCCGGCGGACACGCTCGGCCACCGCGACCAGTAGGGCATCGCCGACCGAATGGTTGTGAAAGTCGTTGACCTTCTTGAAGTCGTCGAGGTCGATGAAGGCCAGCGCCAGGGTTTCGCCCTCCGCCAGGCCCGCGATCGCCTCGCCGACCCGCTCCTCGATCGTTTCCCGGTTCGGCAACCCGGTGAGCTGGTCGAAGTTCGCGCGATGGGCCAGGGCCCGTTCGCTCTTCTGCAGGCGCTCGGTGAGTTGCCGCAGGCGCCGGCTTTCCAGCTCGCGCTGCCGGGTGTAAAGGGCTGCAAAGGCGGCGGACGCGAGCAGCGAGAAGTTTCGCGCCAGCTCGATATCGCTGCGGTCGAAGCCGGCCGCGCCGGCATCCCGGAGCAGCACCAGCAGGCCACGGCGGTCGCGGACGCGCATCGGGAGGTAGAGCGCCGGCTGCGCGACCGACAGTCCCGCAGGCGCCGCACCCTGCCATTCCTCGAAACCGGCATTGTCCAGGCTGGCACTGACCCGGCCGGCCAGCACCTTGCCGAACAGGCGCCCGACCGGCCAGATCGAGCCACGCAGCTCCGTGGGATGCGCGGCAATGCATTTCAGTTCGCCGCCAATCCCGCCGCCATCCCCGCCCGCTTCGCCTTCCTGCTCCGCCAGCACCAGCAGGCTGGTGAACGAGAAGACGATTCCCAGCGCGCGATGCAGCACGTCGAAGGGGTCGTCGTCGAGGCTCGAGGTAAGCAGGGAACCGATGGCATCCAGCAGCATCGTGGCATGCCGGCCCTCCAGGCGCAGCGAATCCACTTCGCGCCGGGCCTCCAGCAGCGCCTCCCGCAGTTCCTCCAGGGTCTCCATCGCAGTTCAGCGACCGAAAGCGATGGCCGAGATCATCAGATTGGCATGGATGTTCTGATCGAACATGTTGCCCTGCTCGCCGAAGGTGAAACAGCCGATGAAGGGCTGGCCGCCGAAGCTGTTGCGGACTTCCTCCGCGACTTCCGGCATCTGGTCGCCGACCGCGATCTTGCAGCCTGCGCAGTAGACCATCAACCCCCCGGCAAGGCGGGCCTTGCCGCCGCTCAGGCCTGAGGCGGCGGCCGTCGCGACGCGCCCCGCACGGTCCACCAGGCGTCGCTTGTCGCCACGCATGGCATGAATGCGCGCGCCCTCCTCCACCACGGCGAATGTGGTGATCGACCCGTCCGGCGCGATGCTGTCGGGATGGACAAGGCGATAATGCGGCATGCCCTCGATACGCCCGGCCTCGATGCCCAGGGGGCAGACCGTGGTATCGACCAGGATATTGCCTCCGCCCCGCAGCTTGGGGGCCAGCCGGTTGCCCACCCAGATATTGTAGACTTCGGCCGCCGGCTGGTGGTCGATGGTCCTGATGCGTCGCCCACGGCGCGCCCGCCCGTAAGTGCCTGCTGCCGCATCGTCGACGACGGAGGTGACGATGCCCAGCGCGCCGGCCGGCTGGTAGCCCCCCTGGAAGGCATGGCCGACCCCGCCGGAGGGAAACAACGCGGCAACCGCCAGGCCATCCCGGTAGACGGCGTCGCGGCCGAGCTGCCGCCAATTGCCGGCGACATCGTCGTCGGCCGAACTTCCGCCGATGATGGGACAGCGATCCCCGACCACCTGCCTGAGGCCGGCGATCACCTCTTCCTCCCGCCCGGGCGCCTGGTAGATCCAGATCAGCTCAGGCAGTTCGCCGGGACAGTCCGCGTCGCGCAGCGCCTGGCGTAGCAGGGCCGCAGCGGCCGCAGCCGCATCCCCGGCGAGTTCGCCGGCAGCCACCCCGTAATCGCCGGCCGGATCGTCGATCGCCAGGACGCCGATGGCCTGGGCACCGAGATTGCCGGCCCCGGTCATCACGCCGGAACAGGAGGTCCCGCCGATGACCGCAGCCCGCGGCCAGAGCTGGCCGATCCGGCTCCGGATCGCCTCGTCGTCATGGCTGCAACCATAGAAGATCGCCGCAAAACAGGGATCGATGGCGGCCCGCTGGATGTCGTCCTGGAGACGGTTCAGGACCGAGGCGGTATCGGCCCCCTCCGCCGCGAAAGATCGTAGCTCTGTCATGTCGCGCCTGTCGCAGTTCGCACGGCAGCCTTCCGGCATGGGCCGCATCATTCCCCGATCGCGTTAACAAACCCAAAACGACAGGCCGGCCCTTCTGGAACGAAAGACGCCCCGCGGCGTGGCAGCGCCGCGGGGCGGTCCATCGGCCCTGCGCACGGCGCAGGGCCTCCGGCGAAACTGCGATCAGTTCGGCAGCAGGACCCGGTCGATGACGTGGATCACGCCATTGGACTGCCGCACATCGGCGATCGTCACGGTCGCGGTGCCGCCCTTCTCGTCGGTGAGCACGATGCTGTCGCCCTGGCGCTTCGCCAGAAGGGTATCGCCGCTGACCGTGGTGATCGGATGCATGCCGCCGTCATTGGCGATCATCGTGGCGATCGCGTCGGACAACGCATTGGTGGCCACCACGTGGTAGGTCAGCACCTTGACCAGCATCTCCTTGTTCTCGGGCATCAGAAGCGTCGCCACAGTACCGTCGGGCAGCATCTCGAACGCCGCGTCGGTCGGCGCGAAGACCGTGAACGGGCCGGCCCCGGAGAGGGTTTCCGCAAGGCCCGCAGCCTTCACTGCGGCAACCAGGGTCTCGTGATCCTTCGAGTTGACGGCATTCTCGACAATGTTCTTGGAGGGATACATGGCCGCGCCGCCGACCATCGGGTTCTCGGCCGCGATCGCCGGCGCCGTGGCGGCGACGGTGAGTGCGAGGGTGGCAGCGGCGACGCCGCGGAGGCAATTCTGGAACATGGGGGTCTCCGTTCTCTGACGCTTCGTCCATCGGAAGCACTGGGAGATACGGCGCGCATTGCGATGCGGATGTGCATCGGGCGGATTTTTTTCGAGGTCCGCGCAAACGCCCCCCGTCAGAGCGGCGCCCTCCGGCCGACCGCAACGGCGGGGCCGGTGGGCTGTGCGGCGGGCGCCGCGGTCGTGACGATCAGGCGCGCCGCGGCAGCAGCAGCCAGGTGTCGAGGTCGAGCACCACGGCCTCGGGGTAGCGGCCCTGCTCATCCTTGTCCGGGAAGCCGTCGCAGGGCAGGTCGCGGGTCGCCACCGTGCGGACCCGCAAGGCGCCGACATCGCGGCGGCCCGGCAGCTCCGCCCGCTCCAGCACTTCCGACCAGGCATAGACCGTATGGCCCGCCAGGGTCGGATTGACATGCCTGCCGGCATTCAGCGCCGCGACGAAACAGCCATTGCCCAGGCCGTTGAAGGCGAGGCTGCGCGCCAGGCTGATGATATGTCCGCCATAGACCAGCCGGCGGCCGAGCCGCTCCTGCCCCTGGCGGTGCTGGTCGAAATGCACCCGCGCGGTGTTCTGGAAGAGCCGGGTGGCGAGCTGATGCTCGGCCTCCTCGATGGTCATGCCGTCGACATGGTCGATCCGCTCGCCGGCCCGGTAATCCTCCCACAGGAAGCGACTGCCCGCCCGCACCGGATCGTACCCCGTCAGGTCCAGGCCGGACGGCACCGCCAGGCGGTCGGCCGCGACCGCGGTCGGCAGTTCGGGCACCCGGGCTTCGGGCGCCGGCGCCGCGGCGTCGCGCTTGCGGACCAGCACCCAGCGGACATAGTCCAGCACCGGCTGGCCGTGCTGGTTGCGGCCGGTGGTGCGGACATAGACGGTGCCGGTGGTGCCGTTGGAATTCTGCCGCAGGCCGATCACCTCGCTGTCGGCGGTCAGGCTGTCGCCCGGATAGACCGGCGCCAGCCAGCGGCCGTCCGCATAGCCCAGATTGGCCACCGCATTGAGGGAGATGTCCGGCACCGACTTGCCGAACACCAGGTGGAAGGCGAGCCAGTCGTCGACCGGCGATCGCTCCAGGCCGCAGGCCTGCGCGAAACTGTCCGCCGACTGCATCGCGAAGCGCGGGCCATAGAGCGCCGTGTACAGGGCCGCGTCGCCCACCGTGACCGTGCGCGGCGTGGCATGGGCGATGCGCTCGCCGACCGTGAAGTCCTCCAGGAAGCGTCCGCGCCCGGTCTTGCCGCCCGGGCCGGCCCCCGGCGCGCCGGCGGCGACAGGGTCAGCCACGGGACAGCCGCTCGATGGCCGCATGCAGGCTGGCCATGCGCTGGGCATTCTCCACGTGCAGGTTCTCCACCAGCGCGCCATCGACGACGACGACACCCTTGCCCTGGCGCACCGCCTCCTGATAGGCGGCGATCACCTTGTGGGCATGCTCGACCTGCGCCTGCGACGGCGCGAACACATCGTTGCAGGGGTCGATCTGTTTCGGATGGATCAGGGTCTTGCCATCGAAGCCCATGGCCCGCCCCTGTTCGCAGGCGGCCACGAAGCCGTTCATGTCGTCCAGGTCCAGATGCACCCCGTCCAGCACCGCCAGGCCGAAGGCGCGTGCCGCCATCAGGCATTTCGACAGGGCATAGAGCAGCGGCATGCGGTCGGGCACATGCTGCGCATGCAGGTCCTTGGTCAGGTCCGAGGTGCCCAGCACCAGGCATTGCAGCCGCCCGGAATAGCCGGCGATATCGTCGGCGTGCAGGACACCGAGCGGCGTCTCCATCATCGCCCAGAGCGCGATATCGCCGCTGGAATCGTGATGCCGCACCACGCGGTCGGCGTCGCGCAGCTGCTTCACGCTCTCCACTTTCGGCAGCAGGATTGCGCCGGGCCGCGCACGGAGCGCCGCTTCCATGTCGTGGCGCCACCACTCGGTATCCATGCCGTTGACCCGGATCACCAGTTCACGGTCGCCATAGCCGCCCTTGGCGACCGCGGCGCAGACCTGGTCGCGCGCCGCCGCCTTGGCATCGGGGGCCACCGCATCCTCAAGGTCGAAGATCACCCCGTCGGCCGGCAGGATCTTCGCCTTCCCGATCGCCCGGGCATTGGATCCCGGCATGTAGAGAACGGAACGGCGGGGGCGGATTGCGGTCATGGCCCGGGTCTCCTGCACGTCAGGGATGCGCGCCGGTCTGGCGGCGGCGGAGAGTACAAATGATGCCGCCGCTGTGGCAACCTCGCAATCCAGGCGGTGGGGCAGCCCAGGAACGGGGCCGGGCAGGCGATATCTTGAACATCCTCTCGATCCAGAGCCAGGTGGTCTATGGCCATGTCGGCAATGCCGCGGCCATGCCTGCCCTGCAACGCCTCGGCTTCGAGGTCTGGGCCGTGCCGACCGCGATCCTGTCGCATCATCCCGGGCATGGCCCGCCGGCCGGCCGGCCGCTGCCCGCGGCGGAGATCGCTGCATTGACCGCTTCGCTGACCGAGCGGCGCCTGCTGCCGGCCTGCGCCGCCCTGCTGACCGGTTGGCTGGGCACGCTGGCTACCGCGGAGACGGTGCTGACGCTGAACCTCCGGCTTCGGGAGGCAAATCCCCAGGCCCTGTGGCTCTGCGACCCGGTGATCGGCGACCTGCCGAAGGGTGTCTATGTCGACGAGGCGCTGGTTGCGGCGTTCCGCGATCGCCTGCTGCCGGCAGCGCAGTTCGCCACGCCGAACAGCTTCGAACTGGAACTTCTGTCCGGACATGCGGTTGATTCCCTGGGCGATGCGCTGTCCGCAGCACGAATCCTGCTGTCCCGCGGGACCGGGTGCGTGGTCTGTACCTCCCTCAAGCGTCGCGATGGCCGGCCGGACGCGATCGAATCCCTGGCGGTCACCGAAGACGGCGCCTGGCTGGCCCAGACGCCGACCCTGAACAACGTGCCGCAGGGCGCCGGCGACCTGTTTGCCGCCACCTTCCTCGGGCGCTACCTGAGGAAGCGGTCGGTCAAGAAGGCGCTCGCCTTCGCCGTCGCCGTGACGTACGGCGTATTGCGGACCAGCGTAGAGGCCGCCGATGACGCGCTGCCCCGGGAGATGCGCCTGATCGCCGCGCAGGCAGAGATCCTGCGCCCCAGCCACGACCCCTGGGTGCAGCGGGTCGCATGACCTGCCACGGTCAGAGGCCGAGGTCGCGGCCTGGCAGGCGATCCCCGGACCGCGCCCGGAGCAGAAGGCCGTCCGGGATGGAGTGCTTGCAATGAACGCCGATCCGATCGCCGTCCAGCCCAGCGCCCGGTCGTGGCGCCAGCTCGCCATCACCCTGCTTGTCATCGGCGGCGGCGCTCTCGCGCTGGCCATGGCAGGGCCGGCCCGGGCGGGCCAGGTGTCGATCGTGGCGGTGGAAACCTCCGAGGAGGGCAATGACCGGTTCCGTTTCCAGGTCACCCTGCGCCATGACGATACGGGCTGGGAGCATTACGCCGACCGCTGGGAGGTCCGGCTGATCGACGGCACTGTCCTGGGCATCCGCGTCCTGCTGCACCCTCATGTCGACGAGCAGCCCTTCACCCGGTCTCTCGGCGGGGTGGTGGTTCCGGCCGACGTGGACCGGGTCTTCGTCCATGCCCATGACAAGCTCGATGGCTGGTCCCCGGAGGCGTTCGAAGTCGCGTTGCCCGGCAGATAGGGGGCGCCGGACAGCTGCCCCCGCCTGCCGTCAATCGCCCGCCTGCCCGCGGCCCGCGGCGCTGGCGCCTCGCCTGACAACCCGTCCGAGCGCCAGTGAATCGATCGCGCTGGGACCGCCACCCAGCGCGATGGCATCGAGCCGCAGGGCGGAGATCGCCGCCCCCCCGTCAGGGGGCCGGAACAGCCCGGTCGACATCATGGTGAACGGTTCGCGCCTGCCCTGGATGCGAAGCATGGAGCCCTCCCGTGCGCAGGGGCTCCGAGCCTTTCCGTGCAATCCCCGGACCCCGCCATCGAACCGCAAACACGCAGGCCCGGATCGGGTTCCGCAGCCGGTTCTGCGGCACGGGAGCTTCGGCGGACAGCGCGCACCGGCAGGCCGGCGGCCGCCCGCGGCGGTCAGGCTGCCTTGCTGAGGTGGCGGGCGACCAGGCTTTCGGCGATCTGCACGGTGTTCAGCGCCGCGCCCTTGCGCAGATTGTCCGACACCACCCACATCGCCAGGCCGTTGTCGACCGTGAAATCCTCGCGGATGCGCGAGATGAAGGTGGCATAGTCGCCGACGCATTCCAGCGGCGTGATGTAGCCGCCGTCCTGGCGCTTGTCGAACACCATGCAGCCCGGCGCCTCGCGCAGGATCGCGCGGGCTTCCTCCGCGGTGATCGGATTCTCGAATTCCAGGTGCACCGCCTCGGAATGGCCGACGAAGACCGGCACGCGCACGCAGGTGGCGACCAGCCTGATCTTCGGGTCCAGGATCTTCTTGGTCTCCACCACCATCTTCCACTCTTCCTTCGTGGAGCCGTCCTCCATGAAGCTGTCTATGTGGGGGATGACATTGAAGGCGATCTGCTTGGTGAACTTCTTCGGCTGGATCTCGTCATGGACGAAAACCGCCTTGGTCTGGTTGAACAGCTCGTCCATCGCCTCGTTGCCGGCCCCGGAGGTCGACTGGTAGGTCGACACCACGCAGCGGCGGATGCCGGCGCGGTCGTGCAGCGGCTTCAGCGCCACCACGAGCTGCGCGGTGGAACAGTTCGGGTTGGCGATGATGTTGCGCTTCGAGTATCCGGCCAGCGCCTCGGGGTTCACCTCGGGCACCACCAGCGGCACGTCCGGGTCCATCCGCCAGAACGAGGAATTGTCGATCACCACGGCACCCTTGGCCGCCGCCTGTGGCGCCCAGTCCCTGGCGACCGTGCTGCCGGCGGAGAACAGGGCGATGTCGGTGCCGGTGAAGTCGAAATCCTCCAGCGCCTTGACTTTCAGGGTCCTGTCGCCGAACGAGACCTCTTTCCCCACCGACCGGCGGGAGGCAAGGGGGACGACCTCGCCGGCCGGGAATTCCCGCTCGGCAAGGATGTTCAGCATCTCGTGGCCCACGACACCCGTCGCGCCGACCACGGCGACCTTGTAGGACATCTCTCGCTCTTTCTCCGTTGACTGACGCAGGACCAGGGCCGGTCGCGCCGGCACCTGCGTGAACCGCGCTTTCTATGCCTGCACTGCACGACAATCAAGCAATGGCATCGTCTTGCGGGCAGATTGGCATGGCGGGCCACTTCGGCAAGCAGGGGCGGGCTACGCCGTGCGGGGTACGCGGGCTACACTGCCCGGACCAGGCAGCACCGGCGGGCGCCGCCAGCGACAGAACCGGGGGACCATCATGGCCGACATCATCCTGCACCAGTACGCGCGCTCGCCGTTTTCCGAGAAGGTGCGCATCGCGCTTGGCATCAAGGGCGCCGCCTGGCAGGCGGTCGAGATCCCGTCGATGATGCCGAAGCCCGACCTGATGCCGCTGACCGGGGGCTATCGCAAGACGCCGGTGATGCAGGCGGGCGCGGATGTCTACTGCGACACCGCCTGCATCATGGATGCCATCGACAACCTGGTTGACGGCCCGTCGCTCTATCCCGGCGAATGCCGCGGGGCCGCCCGCGCGGTGTCCTACTGGTGCGACCGGCCGCTGTTCGCGGTTGCGGTCCCGGTGGTCTTCGCCGAGATGGAGGGCAAGCTGCCGCAGGCCTTCATCGAGGACCGCAAGAAATTTTCCGGCCGCGACCTGGATCCGGCCAGGCTGAAGGCGGCGCAACCGGTCTTCATCGACCAGTTCCGCGCCCATATGTCGGTGCTGGAGGAGATGCTGTCGCACACCGCCTTCCTGCTCGGCGCCGCGGTCTCGGCGGCGGACTGCGCGGCCTACAATTCCGTCTGGTTCGTCCGCAACGGCCAGGGCGCCGACGGTGCGGCGCTTGCCGGCTTCCCCAGGCTGGCCCGCTGGGCGGAACGCATGGCCGCGTTCGGCCATGGCAGCCGCACCGACATCGATGCGAAGGTCGCGCTGGAGATCGCCGCCGCGGCGGACCCGATGCCGATCCCGGAAGCCGTGGAGGATGGCGACCACCAGGGAAGGCGGCCCGGCATGACGGTGACCGTCACGCCGGACGATTCCGGCCGCGACCCGGTGACCGGGATCCTGCTGCAGATGGACGCCGACGGTGTGGCAATCCGGCGCGAGGATCCCCAGATCGGCAGGGTACATCAGCATTTCCCGCGTACCGGGTTCGTGGTGGCGGCCGCCTGACCGGCCGGACTGCCCCGCGCACCCTCCGCCGCCACTCTTGCAAGGAGCCCACGGCCCATGGACCTGACAAAGCTGTCGATCGGAATCGACCCGCCATGGGACTTCAATGCCCTGATCGAGGTGCCGGTCGGCGGCGTGCCGGTGAAGTACGAGTTCGACAAGTCCAGCGGCTTCATGGTGGTCGATCGCTTCCTGCACACCTCGATGCACTATCCCGGCAATTACGGCTTCATCCCGCATACCCTGGCGGCCGACGGCGACCCGATGGACGTGCTGGTCTATGGCCCGGTCCCGGTGGTGCCGGGGGCGGTGATCCGCTGCCGCCCGGTCGGTGCGCTGATCATGGAGGACGAGGCCGGCGGCGATGAAAAGATCCTGGCAGTGCCCGCCGCCGCACTGGACCCGTTCTTCAGCGCGATCCGCGATGTCGACGACGTGCCGGAGATGTCGCGCCGGCAGATCGAGCATTTCTTCAGCCACTACAAGGACCTGGAGAAGGGCAAGTATGTGCGCTCCAGCGGCTGGGTGGGCCCGCAGGACGCCGTCAAGCTGATCGCGGCGTCGATAGAGCGGGCCGCGGATGCGGCCCGGCCCCGGCCGGCGACCGCCGCCGGTCGCCGGAAGCCGGCACGGGCAAAGCCCGCGGTGGCGACGTCCGGCAAGGCGAAGGCGCCCAAGGCAAAGGCCGGCAAGTCCGGGAAGAGCTGATCATGGCACAGGACCTGTACGGTGTGCTGGGGCTGAAGAAGGGGGCGTCGGAGGCGGAGATCCGCAAGGCCTATCGTGCGCTCGCGAAACAGCACCATCCCGACCTGAACCCGGACGACAAGGCGGCCGAGGATCGCTTCAAGCAGGTCTCGAACGCCTTTTCGATCCTCAACGATGCCGACAAGCGGGCCGCCTATGACCGCGGCGAGATCGACGAGCGCGGCGCCCCGACCCGTCCGGCCGGCGCGGCAGGGCCGGGCCAGGGCCCCTATTGGCGCGACTTCGCCGAAGGGCCGGGCGGCCGGAAATACACCTATGCCCATGCCGAGGGCGGGCCCGAAGGCTTCGCCGCCGGCGGCTTCGACGACATCCTCAACGAGTTCCTCAACCGCGGCGGCGCCCGGCGCGCGGGCGCCGGGCCCGGTGGGATGGGGGGCGGCGGCTTCGCCTTTCCCGGCGCCGATGCGCGCTACGCCCTGGCGATCGACTTCCTGGATGCGATCAACGGCGTGACCCGGCAGATCCAGCTGCCGGATGGCAGCCAGCTGAACGTCCGGATCCCGGCCGGGCTGCGCGACGGCCAGACCCTGCGCCTGAAGGGCAAGGGCCAGCCGGGCCAGGGCGGGGCGCCGGCCGGCGATGCGCTGGTCGAGGTCCAGGTCCGGCCGCATCCGCGGTTCCGGCGCAAGGGCAGCGATATCGAGATCGACCTGCCGGTCAGCCTGCCGGAGGCCGTGCTGGGCGGGAAGGTCGCCGTGCCGACGGTCGGCGGCGAGGTGAACGTGACGGTGCCGAAGGGCGCCAATACCGGCACCGTGCTGCGGCTGAAAGGCAAGGGTGTGCCGGCGGCCGGCAGCCGCGCGGCCGGCGACCAGCTGGTGCGCCTGCAGGTGATGCTGCCGTCCGAGGTCGATGGCGAGCTGGAGGCGTTCATGACCGGTTGGGCGGCGAGCCATCCCTACGATCCGCGCAGCGGCGCGGATGGCGGCGGACAGTAGGCGGGAGGATCGCAGGATGCTGACGGCCGAAGACCTGATCCGGAACGTCGACCGGCTCACCGTCCGCCATGTCGAGCTGTTCGTCAGCCGCCGCTGGCTGATCCCCGCGCAGACCGAACCGGCGATCCTGTTCGCCGAGATCGATCTGGCCCGGGCACAGCTGCTGCGCGACCTGCACCTGGACATGGGCCTGGACGAGGAGGCGCTGCCCACCGTGCTGCGCCTGATGGACCGCATGTACCGGATGCGCGACGACATGCGCAGGCTCTGCGCCGCGATCGCCACGCAGCCGGACGAGGTCCAGCAGGCAATCCTGGCCCAGTTGCGCCGGACGCCCGGCGAATCCTGAACCGATGGCGCCCCCCGACAGGCTGCGCCGTGATTGCCGCATCCTGGCGGCGCTGGCGGCCCTGCTGTGGCTCGCCGCGACCGCCGGGCCGGCGGTGGCGGCCGACCGCGCCGCACTGCTGCGCGCCTTCGAGGATGCTGCCTTCTCCTACCTGCCGGGCGCCCAGGTCTCGCGGCTGCTGAAATGGCAGGGCGAGGTCCGCATCGCCGGGCTCGGCACCCCGTCCCGCGCGATGACCCTGACGGTCGAGGAGCTGAGCCGCGGCATCAAGAACGCCACCCGCCTGCCGATGGGCTATACCGGCGAGGGGGTCAACCTGCTGTTTGTCTTCAGCAACCGGCCGGAAGAGGACCTGACCGGCAAGTGGGCGGATTATGCCGCCCCCTATTTCGAGAGCGACGAACAGTTCCGCCAGGCCGCCGCCAGCATGACCGGGCCGGATGCACCGCTGTGCATCGGCAAGCTGGTGGTGGTGGAACAGGCCATCCGCGCCGGCCTCGTCGTGGTGCGCACCGACACGGCCGAGGACGAGGCGGTCCAGTGCCTGGCGCATGAGTTCCTCGGCGCGCTCGGGATCATCCGCACCGGCCGCCTGCCGAAGGACAGCCTGCTGCAACAGCCCACCAAGGCCTTCGCGCCGGGCACGCCCGTGGCCCTGTCGGACAGCGACCGCGCCCTGCTCTGGCTGATCTATCACAAGGACATGACACCCGGCATCGCGCGGGCCGAAGGGATGGATATCGCCCGTGTCCTGCTCGACAAGGTCCCTGGGCTGAAGTGATAGCGGGGCACTTGCGCCAGGGGCCCCAGTCACGTCCGGGACGACGACAGGAGCGCAGCCTCGCCACCTGTGCCATGGCTCCCGGGTCAGGCCCCGGGAGGTTCAGGCGGCTTTCCCCGCGACAGGGCATGGCCGCCGGAACAGAAGGCGGTCGGCGACATGTTCGGCGCCAAACCGGCGCAAGAGAGACCGCGATGCGGCATTGCGGGGCAGAACCAGGGTACCGCCCTCCGCCACGCCGCAGGACTTCAAATGGGACAGGGTCGCCGCCGCCAGGCAGTCGGACAAACCGCGCCGGTGGCGCGACGGCGCCACCGCGATGAAATAGAACCAGGCCTCCGCCGGCACCGCCTCGGCAGCGCCGATCACCCTGCCGCCCTGCGTCTCGACTGCCACAAGCCAGTGACTGTCCGGATTGGCGAGCAATGCGCGAAGCCCGGTTGCATCGGTTGGCGCCCAGAGCTGGCCGCGGATCACCGCCTCCCGACCCAGGAACGCCATAAGGCCGCCGGTCAAAACCGGATCGGCAGGGTCGTAGCGCAGGATATGGACACCGTCCGGCGCGGGCGGCCGCGCGCATGCGGTGGACCCGAACATCATCTGTGCCCGCACGGGATCGTCGAAGCCGTGGCACGCCAGCGCACGGCGCACCGACGGGGTCCCGGCCGTCGCTACCGGCTCTCCGACCGCCGCGGATACGCTGACCATCTGGCCGGTGGCGCCCAATCCGGCCACAACACGGTCGAGCTCGGGAACCAGGGCCGCATAGGCCGGCTCCCTGCCCTCCGGGGCTGTCAGATAGGTGACGAGACGGTATCCGTCCGGGCCGGGACGCCGGTTTACGTGCGCCAGGCCGAGGAGCCGGCCATCCGACCAGGCCCCCAGCGCCGGCGTCGGACCGGCGACGACCCGCTCCAAGCCGTCAGGCCGGGTCGGCGCCGGACCGGGTTCGGAGGAACCGGGATTGGCTAGGCCATGGCGCGCCGGTGACCTGCCGCCTTCGCCGACAAGCTGCGCGCGAACCGCCGGCAGGTCGGCCGGCGAGAGCGGTCGGACGACCGCGCCGGCACGCCCGTTCAGTCGCCGCCCGCGCAGCCGGCGGAGACCTTGGGGTATGCGGCCGGCCGGTCGAAGACTTCGATCGGCCCCACGTCGAGTTCGTCTTCCATATGGGCACCGCCGGTTTCGGCTTTCGCACCGGTGCTGCCCACTACATTCAGATCGGTATTGTTCGACGTCGGCATTTTCGCTCACTCCGCGTTGCGTCGGCCCGCACCGAAACCTAGCAAGCCGGGGACCGGCAGGCAAACCGGCCCTGCGGGATCGGCCCCCCAGGCATCGCCCTCAGGTGTCGAGCCGGTCCAGCTCCATCAAGAGGCTGTCGCCCATCACGTCGGTGGAGACCTTGGCCTTGCCCGGCTGCATGATGTCGGCGGTGCGCATGCCGGTGGCCAGCACCTTCTGCACCGCCGTCTCGATCATGTCGGCCTCTTCGGCCAGATCGTAGGAATAGCGCAGCGCCATGGCGAAGGAGAGGATGGTGGCCAGCGGGTTGGCGATCCGCTTGCCGGCAATGTCGGGGGCGGAGCCGTGCACCGGCTCGAACAGCGCCTTGCGGCGGCCGGTCGGATCGACGGCGCCCAGGGAGGCCGACGGCAGCATGCCCAGCGAGCCGGTCAGCATCGCCGCCTCGTCCGACAGCATGTCGCCGAACAGGTTGTCGGTGACGATCACGTCGAACTGCTTGGGGTTGCGCACCAGCTGCATGGCGGCATTGTCGGCATACATGTGGCCGAGCTCGACATCGGCGAAATCCTTGTCGTGCACCTTCTGCACGACCCGGCGCCACAGCACGCCGGATTCCATGACGTTCGCCTTCTCGCAGGAGGTCACCCGGTTCGACCGCTTGCGCGCCAGCTCGAAGGCGACCGCCGCGACCCGCTCGATCTCCGACGTGGTGTAGACCTGGGTGTTGATGCCGCGCTCCTGCCCGTCGGGCAGGGTCTCCACGCCGCGCGGCTCGCCGAAATAGACGCCGCCGGTCAGCTCGCGCACGATCATGATGTCGAGGCCGGAGACGATCTCCGGCTTCAGGGTGGAGGCGTCGACCAGCGCGTCGAAGCAGAGCGCGGGGCGCAGGTTGGCGAACAGGTCCATTTCCTTGCGCAGGCGCAACAGCCCGCGCTCCGGCTTCTGCGCGAAGGGCAATTCGTCCCATTTCGGCCCGCCCACCGCACCCAGCAGGACGGCATCCACCTCCAGCGCCGCGGCCATCGTGTCGTCGTGCAGCGGCGTGCCGTGCTTGTCGATCGCCGCGCCGCCGACCAGATCCTCCGTCACCTCGAAGCGCAGGCCGCGGCGGCGTTCCAGCCAGTCGACCGTCCGGTTCACCTGGGCCATCACTTCCGGGCCGATGCCGTCGCCGGGGAGGATCAGAAGGGAGCGGTTCGCGGTCATGCGCTTGTCCTGGCTGTGGTCAGAAGAATGTGCGGCAAGGGCGGCCGGTCAGGCCGCGGGGTCCTGGAACAGCCAGGGCGTCTCGCTGCGCCGGCGCGCCTCGTAGGAATCGATGGCGGGCGCCTGCTGCAGGGTCTGGCCGATATCGTCCAGCCCGTTCAGCAGGCAGTGGCGGCGGAACGGCTCCACGTCGAAGGGGATGCTCTCCCCGTTCGGCCGGGTGACGGTCTGCTTCTCCAGGTCGATGGAGATCACCGCATTGCCGCCCATCTGCGCATCCTCCATCAGCGCGTCGCGCTGCGCCTTCGGCAGGACCACGGGCAGGATGCCGTTCTTGAAGCAGTTGTTGTAGAAGATGTCGGCGAAGGAGGTGGAGATCACCACCCGGATGCCGAAGTCGAGCAGCGCCCAGGGCGCATGCTCGCGGCTCGAGCCGCAGCCGAAATTGTCGCCGGCGACCAGGATCTTCGCCTTGGTATAGGGCTCCTGGTCCAGCACGAAGTCGGTCTTGGTGCCGTCCTGCGCCCAGCGGAAGTCGTAGAACAGGCCCTTCGCCAGGCCGGTCCGCTCCACGGTCTTGAGGAACTGCTTCGGGATGATCTGGTCGGTGTCGATGTTGATCATCGGCAGCGGCGCGGCGATGCCGTCGACCTTGGTGAACTTCTCCATCGCCCAGGCTCCTTACTTCAGGTCGCGGACATCGGCCAGATGGCCGGTGACGGCGGCGGCGGCGGCCATCGCCGGGCTCATCAGGTGGGTGCGCCCGCCGCGGCCCTGGCGGCCCTCGAAATTGCGGTTCGAGGTGGAGGCACAGCGCTCGCCCGGCTCCAGCCGGTCCGGGTTCATCGCCAGGCACATCGAGCAGCCGGGCTCGCGCCATTCGAAACCGGCCTCGATGAAGATCTTGTCGAGCCCCTCTTCCTCCGCCTGGTGCTTCACCAGGCCGGAGCCCGGGACCACCATCGCGCCGACATGGGCGGCGACCTTGCGGCCCTTCGCGACCTCGGCCGCGGCACGCAGGTCCTCGATCCGGCCGTTGGTGCAGGAGCCGATGAACACCCGGTCGACCCGGAAGTCGGTCAGCGGCGCGTTCGGCACCAGGCCCATATATTCGATCGCCCGCTCCAGCGAGCTGCGCTTGTCGGAATCGGCCTCCTTCGCCGGGTCCGGCACCAGGCCGGTGATCGGCGCCACGTCCTGCGGGCTGGTGCCCCAGGTCAGGTGCGGCGCGATCTCGGCGGCGTCCAGCACGATCTCCTTGTCGAAGACCGCGCCCGCGTCGGTCGGCAGGGTCCGCCAATAGGCCAATGCCTGTTCCCAGGCGCCGGCCTTCGGCGCATTGGGCCGCCCCTTCACATAGGCGAAGGTCTTCTCGTCCGGCGCGATCAGGCCGGCGCGCGCGCCAGCCTCGATCGTCATGTTGCAGACCGTCATGCGGCCTTCCATCGAGAGGTTGCGGATCGCATCGCCGGCATATTCGATGACATAGCCGGTGCCGCCGGCGGTGCCGATCTTGCCGATGATCGCCAGCACCACGTCCTTGCCCGTCACGCCGGGGCCGAGATCGCCGTTGACGGTGATCCGCATGTTCTTCGAGCGGCGGGTCTGCAGGGTCTGCGTGGCCAGGACATGCTCGACCTCGGAGGTGCCGATGCCGAAGGCCAGCGCCCCGAAGGCACCGTGCGTGGAGGTATGGCTGTCGCCGCAGACGATGGTGGTGCCCGGCTGGGTCAGCCCCTGCTCCGGCCCGATGATATGCACGATGCCCTGGCGGGGGTCGTTCATCGGGATGTAGGGGATGCCGAACTCCTTGGCGTTGCTCTCCAGCAACTCCAACTGGGTGCGCGCCTCCGGGTCGGTGACGGTGTCCGGGCTGCGGCCGGGATCGGTGGGGACGTTGTGGTCGGGCACCGCGATCGTCGCCTCGGGCCGGCGCACCTTGCGGCCGGATGCCCGCAGGCCGGCAAAGGCCACCGGGCTGGTGACCTCATGCGTCAGATGCCGGTCGACATAGAGGATCGCCACCTTGTTCTCGTCCTCGTGGACGAGATGACTGTCCCAGATCTTGTCGTACAGGGTGCGTGGTGCCGCCATGTGATCCTCTTCCCTCTCCTTCGACCCGCCGCCTCAGCCGCTGCGGGGCCGCATTGCTGCCGGGCCCCGTCCCGCAGCCCAGGCGCAGCCTATTCCTTGCTGGCGCCGGCAGCCGCGGCCGCCGCGGCAGCCGCCTCGGCCTTCGCCTTCGCCCGTCCGGCCGCGGTGGTGCGCTTCTCCTTGATCCGCGCCGCCTTACCGGTGCGGCCGCGCAGGAAATAGAGCTTCGCCCGGCGGACATCGCCGCGGCGCACCACCTCGATGGACTCGATGCGCGGGCTGAACAGCGGGAAGATACGCTCCACACCCTCGCCGTAGGAGATCTTCCGCACGGTGAAGTTGGAATTCACGCCCTTGTTGGAACGCGCGATGCAGACGCCTTCGAAGGCCTGTACGCGTTCGCGATTGCCTTCCACCACGCGGACATTGACCCGCAGGGTGTCGCCCGGCCCGAATTCGGGAACCGGCCGCTCGCTGACAAGCCGGGAGGATTCCTCGGCCTCGATCTGCTGCACGATGTTCATTGTCACTCACCTCGGTCTGCGGAGCGTCCGACGCTCCCGTTTGCATCTCAATCCAATTGCCGGCCAGCCCGGGGCCGCAGCCCCTGGCCGGTCCGGCCTGTTCCTTCAGGTCCGCCCGGCACCTGTCGTTCCCCGGGCATTCCCCCGGCCATTTCCCAGGGCGCCGCCGCGGGCCGACCAGAGGTCGGGCCGTCGCAGGCGGGTCGCCCGTTCCGCTTCCGCATGGCGCCAGGCGGCGATCTGGCCATGATGGCCCGACAGCAGCACCTCCGGCACCGCCCGCCCCTCCCAGTCGCGGGGGCGGGTGTAGTGCGGATATTCCAGCAGCCCGCCGGCGAAACTCTCTTCCTCCAGCGAGGCGGAACTGCCGACCACGCCGGGCAACAGGCGGGCCACGCCGTCCAGCACGGCCATCGCCGCGACCTCGCCGCCCGAGAGCACGAAATCCCCCAGGCTCACCTCCTCGACCTCGCGCGCCTGGTACAGCCGCTCGTCGATCCCCTCGAAACGACCGCAGAGCAGCACCGCGCCGGGCCCGTCGGCCAGCCGGCGCAGGCGTGCCTGCGACAAGGTTCGCCCCCTGGGTGTCAGCGCCAGCAGCGGCACCGGGCCGCCGGCGGCGTCCGCCGCCGCGGCCGTGGCCGCATCGACGCTGGCGGCCACAACATCGGCCCGCATCACCATGCCGGGGCCGCCGCCAAAGGGAACATCGTCGACGGAGGCATGCTTATCGCGTGCGAACCCGCGTATGTCCATGACGTGCAGGCCCCAGGCCCCGTCCTGCAGGCCCCGGCCCACCACGCCCTGCCCCAGCGGTCCGGGAAACATGTCCGGATACAGGGTCAGCACCCAGGCGGACCAGATCCGGCTGCGGCCGGCGCCGCTCATCTGCCGGCCTCCGCCCGGTCGGCTTCCCCGCCGTCCGCGTCGGCTTCCCCGCCATCGCCGGCGACCGTTTCGGCCGGCGGCACGACCCGCAGCCGGCCGGCCGCCAAGTCCACGACCGGCACCGTGTCGCGGGTGAAGGGCAGCAGCAGTTCGACATCGCCCCGGATCTCCAGGATCGGCCCGGCGCCGAAGTCCTGCACATCGGCCACCCGCCCCAGCGGCTTGCCCTGCGCATCCTCCGCGACCAGGCCGATCAGGTCGGCATGGTAGAACTCCTCCGCATCCTCGGGCTCCGGCAGGGCCGCGCGCGGCACGAACAGGTCCAGCCCGCGCAGCGCCTCGGCCGCATCGCGATCCGCCACGCCGGCGATCCGGACCAGCGCGCCGGCCTTCGCCGGGCCGATCACGGCCAGGTCCAGCCGGCGGCGTCCGCCCCGGTCGTAGACCGGGCCGTAGGCGGCGATGCTCATTGGATCCTCGGTAAAGGTCTTCACCCTGACCGCACCCCTGATGCCATGCGGGCCGACGATGCTGCCCAGGCGGACGAACGGGCCCGGCACCAGCGGTACCGTTTCCGCTCCCCCGGCCGCGGGCCGCGCCACGGCGTCCCGGCGGACGGTGCCGGGTCGCGCGGCAGCGGCGCGGTCAGGCCTCGGCCTTGGCCTCTTCCCCGGCATTGTCGCTCTCCGGCGCCGGCTGGGCCGCGGCCTTCGCCTGCTCTTCCTCGGCCGCGCGGGCAGCCTCCAGGCGCTCCTGCGCCTTGGCCTTCGGCTTGCCCTTGTTCGGGCGGTCCGGATTGCTCCAGCTCACCAGCTCGGCCTGCGCCAGGAAGCGCGCGCAGCGCTCCGACGGCTGCGCGCCGCGCTCCAGCCAGAACTTCGCGCGGTCCGCATCCAGGTTCACCCGGGTGGCGTCCTTCGGCAGCATCGGGTCGTAGGTGCCGATCTTCTCGATGAAGCGGCCGTCCCGCGGGCTGCGGGCATCCGCCACCACGATACGGTAGAACGGGCGCTTCTTGGCGCCGCCGCGCGACAGTCGAATTCGCAGGGACATTCGGTTGGTACTCCTCTGTTTCCTGTCCTGGAGGATGCGACCTGGCGCATCCGATCCCGTCGATTTCCGAATCTCGTTACTTCTTGGGAAAACCCGGCGGAAGCTGCAGGCGGCCGCCACCGCCCAGGCCGCCAGGCCCGCCCAGCCCGCCGGGCAGCTGGCCGCCCGGCATCTGGCCGGGGAACTGACCCGGCATGCCGCCGCCCATGCCGGCCAGGCCGGCGGGCATCCGGCCCGATTTCCCCATCTTGCTGACCTTCTTCATCATGCCGGCCATCTGCTGGTGCTGCTTCAGCAGCCGGTTCACGTCCTGCACGCTGGTGCCGGACCCGGCCGCGATGCGCCGCTTGCGCGAGGCCTGGATGAGCTTCGGGTTGCGCCGTTCCCGCGGGGTCATGGAGGAGATGATGGCTTCCTGCCGGCCCAGCATCCCCTCGTCCACATTGGCGTCCGCCAGCTGCTTCTTCATCTTTCCGACGCCGGGCAGCAGGCCCATGATGCCGGACATGCCGCCCATCTTCTTCAGCTGCCGCAGCTGCTGGCGCAAATCCTCCAGGTCGAACTGACCCTTCTCCATCTTGCGGGCCAGCGCCTCGGCATCTTCCTGCTGGATGGTTTCCGCCGCCCGCTCCACCAGCGAGACGACATCGCCCATGCCCAGGATGCGCGAGGCGATACGCTCGGGATGGAACGCCTCGAGCGCGTCGATCTTCTCGCCCGTGCCGATCAGCTTGATCGGCCGGCCGGTCACCGCCCGCATCGACAGGGCGGCGCCGCCACGGCCATCGCCGTCCACCCGGGTCAGCACGATGCCGGTCAGGCCCACCCGGTTGTGGAAGGCCTCCGCCGTCGCCACCGCGTCCTGGCCGGTCAGCGCGTCGGCCACCAGCAGGGTCTCGTGCGGCTTCGTGGCCTCGCGGACGGCCACGACCTCGGCCATCAGCGCCTCGTCGATCGACAGGCGGCCGGCGGTATCCAGCATCACGACGTCATAGCCGCCCAGGCGGCCGGCCTGCATGGCCCGCCGGGCGATCTCGACCGGCATCTGGCCGGGCACGATCGGCAGGGTCGCGACCCCGGCCTGCTCGCCCAGGATGCGCAGCTGTTCCTGTGCCGCGGGACGGGCCACGTCCAGCGAGGCCATCAGGACCTTCTTGCGGTCGCGGTCGGTCAGCCGCTTCGCGATCTTCGCCGTGGTCGTGGTCTTGCCGGAGCCCTGCAGGCCGATCATCAGGAAGGGGATCGGCGCCGAGGCATTCAGGTCCAGCGGCGCTTCCGCGCCGCCCAGGGTCGCCACCAGGTGATCGTGCACGATCTTGACGACCATCTGGCCCGGCGTGACCGAGCGCAGCACGTCCGTGCCGACCGCCTTCTGCCGCACCTCGGCGATGAAGCTCTTCACCACCGGCAGCGCGACATCGGCCTCCAGCAGCGCCACCCGCACTTCGCGCAGCGCTTCGCCGACATCCGCTTCCGACAGCGCGCCGCGCCGTTTCAAGCGGTCGAAGACCGTACCCAGTCGTTCTGTCAGCGCGTCGAACATCTGCCCTCGGGCGTTGCGCGGTAAATCCGGATCCCGGATCCGGCGGCCATCCGCCGGACATGAGCCGGATCCGGCAGACCTGCCGGACACATAGCAAAACGGCGCCAGTGCGCGACACTCGCGGACTGGCGGCGATCCCCATCCCCCGGATGGCGACCGGCAGGCCCGGTGCAACCCGGAAAACCTGTCGGAAAGGCGGGTCTTATGCGGCAGGCCCCGCGGCCTGTCAAGGCGGCCGGCCGGCGGTCCGGCCGCACCGCTTTCCCCCGCTGCTTTCCCCCACTGCGGGGCGGTCGCGGTCATGCTATGTCTGCGGGCGCCCCGCCGGACCGCAGGAGGATATCATGCGCAGTGTTTCCGGGATTGCCGCTGCCCCGCTGGCCCTGATCGCCGGCGTTCTGCTGGCGCTGCCGGCCGCGCAGGCCCAGCAACCCGCGCGTGGCGGTGCTTTGCCCGCCGTCTCCGACCTGTCCGACGATGCCGGGCAGACCTATGGCAGCGAGGGCGATGACGGCGCCTACACCCTCCTCGGCCGCACCGACGGCTCGATGCTGATGGGCGGCAGCCTGGGGCTCGGCGCGGATGACAGCCCTGCCTGGTGGATGGGCTTCGACCGCGACGGGCTGCCGGACCGGACCCGCCTGCTGGCCCCCGGGACCAGCGGCGGGATCTATGGCCTGGTGGCGCTTGCCAATGGCGATATCGCGGCCGTGGGCGACACGGAGAGCGCGGACGGACAGATCCATGCCGCCCTGCACCGCATCGGGCCGGACGGCGAGGTTCGCTGGAACGCCGTCGTCGATACCGGGGCGGGCACGACCTACGGGATCAGCGCGGTCGAGATGCCGGGCGGCGATATCGTGCTGGGGGTCGAGGGGCTGGATGCGGCGGAACAGCCGTACGCCATGGCGATCCGCGCCACAGCCGACGGGCAGGAGCTCTGGCGCCAGCCGGTTCCCGACCTGGAGGACCTGGCCGGCCTGGTGCTGCAGGCCGATGGCAGCCTGCTGGCCGTCGGCAACAAGGATGCCGGCGCCGGCAACGAGATCCGCCTTGTCGCGCTTGCCGCGGACGGCAGCAGCCGGCTGCACGCCACCATGGCCGGCAACGGGGCGATGAGTGCCTATCGCGCGCGGCCGCTGCCCGGCGGCGACATCCTGCTGGCGATCGACATGACCGGCGCGGACGATTCCCCCGGCGCAATGCTGCGGCTTGGCGCCGACGGGACGGTCCGCTGGCTGCGCCAGATCGCCGCTGGCGCGGGCCTGGTGGAGAACATGCAGGTGCTGCCCGGCCGGGACGGCTCTGCCGCCAGCATCGCTGTCGCCGGGGCACTGGTCGCCGAGGATGGCGAACAGGACGCCTTTGCCGGCCTGCTGACGGCGGAGGGCGAATGGCGCTGGGCACGCCGTTTCCGCGGCCCCCGCGACACCCTGTTCTATGCCATCGCGGCACAGGCCGACGGGCGTCTGCTGGCGGCCGGCACCGCGCTGGAGCCGCTGCCGCCGGGCGCCGTGGCGGGCGACGATGTCGATGCGTCGGACCAGCGGGACGAGAATGCCTGGCTGGTGACCCTGTCGGATGCCGGCATGCCGGTGCCCGCGACCGCGCCGATCGGCGATCCGGTGCTCGGCCGGCTGGCGGAAGAGATGCGGCTGGCCGCCGGCCAGCTTTCCGCCGGCAGCACCGCCATGCCGGGCTTCGGCCCGCTGGGCCCGCCGGCCTTCCACCAGGACGGCGACAGCCTGGTGATGGCCACCCCGCCGCTCGTCGCCGGCGCAATGCTGCTGAATGTCTCCCGCACCCGGTTCCGGCCCTCCGACCGGCCGGACCGCCTCGATGCCGCGACGGTGCTGGCCCTGCCGGTGCTGCAGGCGCCCGACATCGGCGGCATCGCGACCGTCGGCATCGCCCGGCAGCGGATCGACTGGCGCTATGCGCTGGGCAGCTTCCTGGCGGAACGCGCCGAGATCGCGCTGGGGGGGATCCAGCTGCTGTCGCCCGACGGCACCCGGATCGAGATCGCTTCCCTGGAGGGGCGCTCCGACACCCGGCCGCAGGCCGATGGCAGCCTGGATATCGCCAGCCGCTACGTGCTGCAGGGCCTGGCCGGCGGCCGCCTGGCACAGGCAGCCGGCATGCCGGGCGAGGAGCTGGAGCCATTCGGGCTGACCGGCGCCTCGCTGGCGATCGAAAGTACCGCAACGGGCCTGGACGGCGCGGCCTATGCCGCCGCGATGCGGGCCAGCATCGCCGGCGAACTGCCGCAGCTGCAGGATTTTGCCCGCGCGGTCACCGGCCGGCTCACTGCCGGACCCCTGGCCGTCGAAGGGCGCGACGAGGGCATGGACCGGCGCATCGCGCTGGACGGGCTGTCGGTGGATGTGTCGCTGACCCGCCCGGCACCGGCCGCCCCCCACGACATTGCCCTGCGCTACGGGCTGCAAGGGCTCCAGGTCGATGCCGACGGCGCCCCGGTCGGCCGGCTCGGCACGCTCGACCTGGGCCTGACCGGGACCGGATGGGACCTGAAGGCGCTGGAGGGGCAGGCCGCGGATCTCGACAGCCTGTCCGACAGCGAGCAGGTGGCGGCCATCGGCCATGTCCTGGCGGCGGTGGAAGGCGCCGGCCTGGAGATCTCCGGCAGCGACCTGGCGATCGATGTCGGGGGGGACAAAGGCGGCTTCGACACCCTTCGCCTGGCCCTGTCGGCGGCCGGGCTGCGGGAGAACGCCGCCCGCATCGGGTTCTCGCTCGACGGCACCGGCCTGGATACCGGCGCCCAGGCGGACCTGCCGCTGAGCCCCGACCTGCGGCCGCGCGACCTGGCGCTGGACCTGCGCTTTGGCCCGCTGCCGGTGCGCGAGATCCTCCTTGCGCTGCTCAAGGGCGAGGAAGACAGCATCCCGGTCCTGGCCGCCCAGAGCGATCCGGTGCTGGACATCCCGAAGCTCGCTGTGGTCGCCCTCGGCGGCGCCATCCGCGGCGACGGCCGCTTCGCCTTCGATCCGACCTCGCCCACCATGCTCGCCGGGCAGATGTCGCTGCTGGTCTCCCGCCTCGACAATCTTCGGAGCCTGGCGATGGAGATGGTGGAGGACAAGGGCGAGCGCGCGATGCTGGCCGGGTTCGCCGCCTATCTGCAGGAACTCGGCCAGAAGACCACCGACGCGGACGGCAACCCCGCCGAGCGGTTCGAGGTCCAGGCGCGGCCGGACGGCACCGTCACGGTGAACGGCGCCCCCTTCCCGCCGCAACAATAGCGCCGCCGCCGGGCGCCCGCGCCGGGGCGCCCGGCGGGCGGGCTCAGGCGCCGGCGATCCGCACCATGACCTTGCCGCGGTTCTGCCCGGCCAGCAGGTCGATCAGCGCCTGCGGCGCATGTTCCAGGCCGGCACGCATATCGTCGGCCGCCCTGACCCGGCCGGCGGCGGCCAGCGCCGCCAGCGCCTTTTCCGCTTCGCCGTAGCGGCTCTCATAGTCGGTGACGATGAAGCCCTCCAGGCGCAGCCGCTTGACCACCAGCAGGCCGGGAATGCCGCGCGGGCCGGGCGGCGGCGTGCCGGTGTCGTAGGTGGAGACCGAGCCGCAGCACACGATCCGGCCGCCGGAGCGCAGCTGGAACAGCACCGTCTCCAGGATCTCGCCGCCGACATTGTCGAAATAGATGTCGATGCCTTTCGGGCAGGCCGCCTGCAGCGCCTTGCGCATGGCCGGGTCGCGGTGGTTCACCGCGGCGTCGAACCCGAGTTCGCCGGTCAGCCAGCGGCACTTCTCGTCCGACCCGGCAATGCCGACGACCCGCGCGCCGGCCACCCTGGCCAGCTGCCCGACGACGGAGCCGACCGCGCCCGCGGCGGCCGAGATCACCACCGTCTCGCCCGGCCGTGGGCGGCCGATCTCGAACAGGCCGAACCAGGCCGTCTTGCCGGTGATGCCGAGCAGGTTGAGCTGTTCGTCGGCACCGATCTCGCCCGACAGCCTGCGCAGCTCCCGCCCCGGCACCGCGGCCAGGTCCTGCCAGCCGAGCAGCCCTTCGACCCGGTCCCCCGGCTTCAGGCCGGGATCGTTGCTTTCCAGCACCGTGCCGATGCCGAAGCCGCGCATGACCCCTTCCAGCTCCACCGGCGGCAGGTAGGTCGGCACCGGGCTCATCCAGGCGCGGTTCGCCGCGTCGATGGACAGAAGGTCGTGGCGCACCAGCACCTCGCCCGGGCCGGCGGCCGGCACCGGCCCCTCCCCCCAGGCGAAATCCGCCATGCTGAGCGCGCCCTTGGGCCGCTGCATCAGGCGCCACTGCCGGTTCGTCTTGGGTTCCGTCATTCCTGTCCCTCCCCCTGTCGGCCGGGCCGGCCCAGCGCGCCCCGGGCGGCGGGAAAGCGTTGGACAGCCGGGAAGCCGTGACCATATAACCCGCGCAAGCCCAGGCAACCACCAGATTGCCGGGCGGCGGACGGCCAGGAGCCAGGACAGAGCGGAAATGCCGGCTTTCGTGAAGATGCATGGACTGGGCAACGACTTCGTCGTGCTCGACGCCCGGACGCAGGACCTGCGCCTGGACGATGCCGTCGCGCGCCGGATCGCCGACCGCCGGACCGGCATCGGCTGCGACCAGCTGATCGTCATCGAGCCGTCCGACCGCGCCGACGTCTTCATGCGCATTCGCAATGCCGATGGCGGCGAGGTGGAGGCCTGCGGCAATGCCGCGCGCTGCATCGCGCGCCTGGTCATGGCCGAGACCGGCCGCGACACCGCCCGGATCGATTCCCTGGGCGGCCTGCTGCAGGCCGAGCATGCGCCGGGCGGCAGGGTGCGGATCGACATGGGCGCGCCCCGGCTGGACTGGCAGGAGATCCCGCTGGCCCGCGCGATGGACAGCCTGCACCTGGACTTCGCGCCGGCTCCCGGCCTGGCCGATCCGGTGGCCGTGAATGTCGGCAATCCGCACGTGGTGTTCTTCGTAGCCGATGCCGCCGCCATCGACCTGGAGCGGCTCGGCCCCCGCATCGAGCATGACCCGCTCTTTCCGCGCCGGATCAATGTGAACATCGCCCAGGTGCTGGACCGGGAGCGGATCCGCCTGCGGGTCTGGGAACGCGGCGTGGGCATCACGCGCGCCTGCGGCACCGGCGCCTGCGCCACGGCCGTCGCCGCGATGCGGCGGGGGCTGACCGGCCGCCGGGCCGAGGTGCGGCTGGACGGCGGGCCGCTGCAGATCGCCTGGCCGGACGAGGGCGCGGCCGCGGGCCGCATGCTGATGACCGGCCCGGCCAGCGAAAGCTTCCGCGGCACGATCTCCGCGGAGCTGCTGGACAGGACAGCCGGCGCCGGGTCGGACGGCAGCCGCGCGGCATGACCGCCGGCACCCGACAGCGCAAGGACCGGGACAGCGGCCGGGCGCCGGAACTCGTCACGTTCGGGTGCCGCCTGAACGCCCTGGAATCGGACATCATCCGCGACCGCGCGGCGGCGGCGGGCCTGACCGACCTGGTGGTGGTGAACACCTGCGCCGTGACCGCCGAGGCCGAGCGCCAGGCACGCCAGGCGATCCGCAGGGCGCGGCGCCGCAACCCCGATGCCCGCATCGTGGTCACCGGCTGCGCCGCGCAGATCGCGCCGGACGCCTATGCCGGCCTGCCCGAGGTCGACCATGTGATGGGCAATGCCGAGAAGCTGGAAGCCGCAAGCTGGGCGCGGCTGGCCGGCGACGAGGCGGCCCCGCGGGTCGCGGTGGGCGACATCATGGCCGTGCGGGAGACCGCCTCCCACCTGGCCGACGGCGCGCAGTCGCGCAGCCGCGCCTTCCTGCAGATCCAGCAGGGCTGCGACCATCGCTGCACCTTCTGCGTGATCCCCTTCGGCCGCGGCAACAACCGCTCCGTCCCATTGGGCGCCCTGGTGGACTCCGCACGCCAGCTGGCGGCACAGGGCTATGGCGAGATCGTGCTGACCGGCGTGGACATCACCGGCTATGGCGCCGACCTGCCGGGCCGGCCGCGGCTGGGCCAGGCGGTGCGCCGCCTGCTGGCGCTGGTGCCGGAGCTGCGGCGCCTGCGGCTGTCTTCCGTCGACCCCTCGGAGATCGACGAGGAGCTCTGGCAGCTGATCGCCACGGAGCCGCGGCTGATGCCGCATCTGCATCTGAGCCTGCAGGCCGGCGACGACCTGATCCTGAAGCGCATGAAGCGGCGCCACAGCCGCGCCCAGGCCGTCGCGGTCTGCGCCCGCGCCCGCGCGCTGCGGCCGGATATCGTCTTCGGCGCCGACCTGATCGCCGGCTTTCCGACGGAGGACGAGGCGATGTTCGCGAACAGCCTGGCCCTGGTCGAGGATTGCGGCCTGACCTTCCTGCATGTCTTTCCCTACAGCGCGCGCGCCGGCACCCCTGCCGCGCGCATGCCGCAGGTCCCGGTGGCGGAGCGCCGGGCGCGCGCCGCCCGGCTGCGCGCCGCCGGTGCCGCAGCCCAGGCGCTCTGGCTGGCCGGCCGGGTCGGCAGCGATGCCGAGGTGCTGGTCGAGGAGCCGCTGCGCGCCCGCGACCGCTGGTTCGCCCCGGTGACCCTGGAGGCGGAGGCCCTCCCCGGCGCCCTGCTGCAGGCGCGGATCGTGGCCGCCGATGGCGACGGCCTGGTCGGGCGGGTGGCGGCATGATCCGCAACCTGTTCAAGGCCCGCCGCAAGGATGGCGCAGCGGCCGAGCCGCCCGGGGAACCGCCTGCCGAGGCGGAAGTCGCGGAACCGCTTCCGGCAGCCGACCCGGCGCCGCCGCCTCCCGAACCGGACATGGACATCGCCGCGGAAGCGCCCGACCCGCCGCCGCAGGCGCAGAAGCGCGGCTGGTTCAGCCGGCTGACGGCCGGTCTGTCGCGCTCTGCCGGGCAGCTCGGCGGCAGCATCACCGCCACCTTCAAGAAGCGGCGGCTGGACGACGAGGCGCTGGAAGAGCTGGAGGAACTGCTGATCCGGGCGGACCTGGGTGTCGCGGTGGCCGGCCGGGTGACCCAGCGCCTGGCGCGCGAGAAGTTCGACAGGGACATCACCGAGCAGGAGATCCGCGACGCGCTGGCCGACGAGGTGACGGCGATCCTGGAGCCGCTGGCCCGGCCGCTGGAACTGGGTGCCGCACGGCCGCATGTGGTGCTGGTGGTCGGGGTCAACGGCACCGGCAAGACCACGACGATCGGCAAGCTGGCGGAGCAGTACCGCCGCGACGGCCTGAAGGTCGTCCTGGCCGCCGGCGACACCTTCCGCGCCGCCGCGATCGAGCAGCTGCAGATCTGGGGCCAGCGGACCGGCGCCACGGTGGTGGCGTCCAAGGTCGGCGCCGATGCCGCCGGCCTGGCCTTCGACGCCCTGCAGCGGGCGAAGGCCGACGGCGCGGACGTGCTGCTGATCGACACGGCCGGCCGGCTGCAGAACAAGGCCGACCTGATGGCGGAGCTGCAGAAGATCAACCGCGTGCTGCGCAAGCTGGAGCCGGCGGCGCCGCACAGCGTGCTGCTGACCCTGGATGCCACGACCGGGCAGAACGCGCTGCGCCAGGTCGAGGTGTTCCGCGAGCTGGCCGATGTCTCCGGCCTGGTGATGACCAAGCTGGACGGCACCGCCCGCGGCGGCGTGCTGGTGGCGGCCGCCGAGCGGTTCGGCCTGCCGGTGCATTTCATCGGCGTGGGCGAGGGGGCGGAGGATTTGCAGCCGTTCGCGGCGGCGGACTTCGCCCATGCCCTGGTCGGGCTGGGGCGCGAAACGGAGGCGAACGGGCGATGACGGCGGAGCAGGGGCAGGACGGGCCGGAGGTACGGCCCGCGCCGGCGGGCGGGAAGCGCCAGCTCAACCCCTTGGTGAAGCTGGTGCTGGAGATCGGCCCGCTGGTCGTGTTCTTCCTGGTGAATGCGCAGGGCGGCATCTTCGTCGCGACCGCCGCCTTCATGGTGGCGATGGCGGTCTCCATCGGCGTCACCTTCGCCCTGGCCCGGCATGTGCCGCTGCTGCCGCTGGCCACCGGGGTCTTCGTGCTGGTGTTCGGCGGCCTGACCCTGGCGCTGAACGACGAGACCTTCATCAAGCTGAAGCCGACCATCGTGAACGCGCTGTTCGCGTCGATCCTGGCCGGCGGCATGCTGGCGGGGCGCCCGCTGCTGCGGCCGCTGCTGGACACCGTCATGGCGCTGGACATGGCCGGCTGGCGGATCCTGACCTGGCGCTGGGCCGCCTTCTTCCTGCTGCTGGCGGTTGCTAACGAGATCGTCTGGCGGAACTTCGACACCGACACCTGGGTGAACTTCAAGGTCTTCGGGATCATGCCGCTGACCCTGGCCTTCTCGCTCGCGCAGCTGCCGCTGATCCGCCGCCACGCCCTCGCCCCGGCCGAGGGCTGAGGCGTTAACCCGCCGTCAATGGGCGGGGGCCATCTTTCAGGCTACACTGGCGGCAACCGCAATCTGGGGATCCCGGACCATGAGTGGCTTCTTCGACGGCATGGGGGCCCTGAGCAAGGCCGATATCGAGCGGCTGATCGCCGATCCGTCGGCGGACACCAGGGCGGACACTGCCGCGAAAGTGGCGCAGACCTTCGGCGACCGCCAGCTGACCGAGGCCGAGCGCAGGCTGGCGACCGAGATCCTGGGCGTGATGGCCCGCGATGCCGAGGTGCGGGTGCGCAGCGCCCTGTCGCTGAACCTCAAGGAGAACCCGGACGTCCCGCACGACCTGGCGGTGCGCCTGGCCCGGGACGTGGCCGAGGTCGCCACGCCGATCCTGCAGTTCTCCGCGGCATTGAGCGATGCCGACCTGCTGGCGATCGTCGACAGCGCCGGCCATGACCACCAGGCCGCGGTGGCCCGGCGGGAACAGGTTTCCGAGGCCGTCGCCTCCGCGCTGGTGGAGCGCGGCGACGAGGAGGTGGTCGGCGCGCTGATGGGCAATCGCGGCGCGGCGATCCCGGAGCAGGCGATGGGCCGCGCGATCGACCGTTTCGGTGCTAGCGAGACCGTCAGCGCCGCCATGGTGCATCGGCCGAAGCTGCCGATCGCGATTTCCGAGCGGCTGGTCGCCCTGGTCTCCGAGACCCTGCGCGACCATCTGGTGACCCATCACGAACTGCCGGCCGACACCGCCGCGGACCTGCTGCTGCAGACCCGGGAGCGGGCGCTGATCGGCCTGCTGGCCGAGGGCCAGTCCAGCCAGGACGTGCGCAGCCTGATCGCGGAGCTGCATGCCAATGGCAGGCTGACCTCGACCCTGCTGCTGCGGGCGCTCTGCACCGGCGACGTGGATTTCTTCGAATGCGGCCTGGCGCAGTTGGCCGGCGTGCCGGTGCAGAACGCGCACCAGCTGATCTCCGATGCCGGCGGCCGCGGGCTGGAGGCGCTCTACCTGCGCGGCGGGCAGCCGCGGGAGCTGCTGCCCATGGTGCGGGCCGCCGTCGATGTCGCCAACGAGCTGGAATATGACGGCCTGCCCGGCGACCGGCCGCGCTTCGTGGAGACGGTGATCGAGCGGGTGCTGACCCGCTTCGAGGACATGGCCGAGACCGACGATGTCGACTGGCTGATCACCCGCCTGTCCCGCGCGCAGGCCGCCCAGGGCAGCGCCGCCCGCAGCTAGGCCCCTGTAGAGACCCCTGCCCCGCCGCCCGCCCTAAACCGGTGACAGTTTACTCACCTAAACCGGTGACAGTTTACTCATATAGGATGCAGCGATGGCCCGTCTCGCCCGCGTCGTGATCCCCGGACTGCCGCATCACGTGACGCAGCGCGGCAACCGCCGTGAGCGCACCTTTTTCGGGGATGGCGACTACGCCCTCTATCTGGAGCTGCTGGCCGAAAGCAGTGCCCGCGCCCGCACCGCGATCTGGGCCTACTGCCTGATGCCGAACCATGTCCATATGATCGCCGTGCCCGCGGACGAGGACGGCCTGCGGCGCACCTTCGCCGATGCGCACCGGCGCTACACCGCCTTCGTCAACGCCCGCGCCGGCCATACCGGGCATCTGTGGCAGGGCCGCTACGGCTCGGTGGCGATGGACGAGGCGCATCTGTTGAATGCCGTGCGCTATGTCACCCTGAACCCGGTGCGCGCGCGCCTGGCCCGGCGGGCCGGCGACTGGCGCTGGTCCAGCGCCGGGGCGCATCTGGCGGGGCGCGACGACCGGCTCGTGCAGGTCGCCCCGGTGCTGCAACGGGTGGGCGATTTCGCCGGCTTCCTGACAGAGCCGGTCGACGAGAACCAGGCCTATGCCGCGCTGCGGCGCGCGGAGACCATCGGCCGCCCGGTCGGCGACCCGGACTGGCTGCGGGCGCTGGAGGTCCGGACCGGCCGCCGGCTCCGCCCGGGAACGCCGGGGCGGCGGCCCAGGGACGCGGCGGCCGGACAGTCGGGACCGTAAATAGAGTAAACTGTCACCGGTTTACCGGGTTTGCCGGCTTTCGACGACGGCGTTCAGTCGCCGGAATCCGGGCGCCCTGCGCGGGCCTGGACGTCCAGCCAGAGGCCGATCATGTCGGCGTCCGGCTGGTCGGCGACCACCGCATCGCAGATCGCCGCGACCTTGGAGGACAGCGCCACCGGCGTGCCGTTGCGCTTCGCCTGCGCCAGGTAGAGGTTGACGTCCTTCGCCAGCAGTTCCGCCCGGAAGCCGGTGGAATTGCTGCCCGAGACCACGCAGCGCGGGAATTTGTCGGCGGTCGCGGTATTCATGCCGGTGGAGACATTCACCACGTCCAGGATGGTCTGCATCGCCAGGCCCTGGCGCAGGCCGAAGGTCACCGCCTCGCTGGCCGCCGCCATGTTGCAGGCCGACAGGAAGTTGTTCAGCAGCTTCATCGCGCTGCCCTGGCCCGGCGTCTCGCCGACATGGAAGATGTTCCCGCCCATCGCATCCAGCGCCGCCCGGTGCCGCGCCAGCAGCGCCGCCGGGCCGCCGAAGATCATCGTGATGGTGCCGGCCAGCGCCTTTGCCCGGCCGCCGGAGACCGGGCAGTCGGCAAAGGCGATGCCGGCGGCAGTGGCGCGCTCCGCCAGGGCCGCGGCCTGGTCGACCCCGACGGTGGAGAGGTCGATCACCGCGGTGGTGCGCCGGGGGCCGGCGGCGACGATCTCGTCCAGCACCAGGGCGGAGATCCGGCCGTCCGGCACGCTCAGGAAGATCGTCTCCGCCTGCCCGGCCAGGTCCGCCACCGAGGCGGCGATCGCCGCGCCCGGGGGCGCGCGCTCCGCCGTGCCGGCCTTGTCGTAGACGGCGACCGGCAAGCCCGCCTGCGCCATCGCCGCCGTCAGGTTGGCGGCCATCGGCCCGCCCATGTCGCCCAGCCCGACGAAGCCGAAGCTGCCGACCGCTGCCTCCTGCGTTGCTGCCATCGGCTCAGCCCATCTCCACCGGGCTGCCATGGTCGATGGCATCGGGCGCGATGCCTTCCGCCTTCAGCACCTCGCGGGCGTTCCGGAACGCCTCCACCGATGCCGGCACGCCGCAATAGATGGCGATCTGCAGCAGGGTCTCCTGCAGTTCCGTCAGGGTGCAGCCGTTGCGCAGCGCGCCGCGGAAATGGGTCTTGAATTCCTCGCTGCGGTTCAGGGCCGCCAGCATGCACAGGTTGTTGAGGCTGCGCTGCTTGCGGCTCAGCCCCTCGCGGCCCCAGACGGCGCCCCAGCAATACTCGTTCAGCAGGTCCTGCAGCGGCTGGCTGAAGCTGTCCGCATTGTCCAGGGCGCGGTCGACATAGCTGTCGCCGAGCACCGCGCGGCGCACCGACAGCCCCTTGTCGTGCATGTCCTTGTCCATGGCTCGTTCCTCCTCTTGAAAGCGTTCAGCCCTGCTGGGCGCCGGTGCCGTCGACCACGGGACGGACCTTGACCTTGTCCGCGGGCGGCGCGCCCGGCGGATCTTCCGGATGGCTGACCAGATGGTCGGGCTTCAGCGGCAGCTGGTCGATCAGCGGCGCCTGCCGCCGCTTGCCCAGCTGCGTCTCCCGGAATGCGATATAGAGGGTCGCCGCGACCACCACACCCGCGCCGGCGAGCATCCACCAGCCCGGCACCTCGCCGAACAGGAAGAAGCCGAACGCGCCGGCATAGAGCAGCCTGACATAGTCGAACGGCGCGATCACCGTCGCCTCGGCCACCCGGTAGCCGCGGATCAGGCAGCTCTGCGCGCTGGCCCCGGTGACGCCGATGGCGATCAGCAGCAGCAGTTCTTCCCAGGTCGGATGCACCCAGACCAGCAGGGCGGGGATCGCGGTGAGGAGGGTGGAGATCACGCCGAACCAGAACAGCACGGTGATCGGCGCCTCGGTCCGCATCAGGCGCTTCACCTGCACCACCACGACGGCCACCATCGCCGCGCCGCCCAGCGCCACCACGGCCGCCCATTCCAGCTCCCCCCTGAAGCCCTGGCCCTGCATCATCAGCAGGATGCCGCTGAAGCCCACGGCCGTCGCCGTGGCGCGGCGCAGGCGGATCTTCTCCCCCAGGAACAGGGCGGCCAGCAGCACCAGGAACAGCGGCTTGGTGAAGGTATAGGCGGTGGCCTCGGCCAGCGGCAGCTCGGAGATCGCGTAGAACATCGCGAACATCGCGGTGGCGCCGCAGAGCCCGCGCATGAGATGGCCGCCGAACCGCCGGGTGCGGATCACCTTCAGGCCGCCGGACAGGAAGACGAACGGCAGGATCGCCAGCAGGCCGAACGCGGTCCGGAAGAACGCCATCTGCATGGCATCGAAATGGGTGCCGACATGCTTGATCAGCGCGGCCATGCAGGAGAACAGCACACCGGAGACCAGCATCCAGACGATGCCCCGGGTATTGTCGGACAAAGCCAGCCAGGCCTGGATCGACGGTCGGGCCGCGGCGCGGGCGGAACGGCTGAGGCTGGCGAGGGACAATCGGCTGACCGGGGTTGCGGGGCGGGGTCGGGAGGACGGGCGGGCGGGCGGCCAGCGGACAATAGCGGAGGCCGGCCGTTTCCTGCCAGATGCCGGGGGTTGCGCATTCGTCCCTGCTGCAATGCGCGGGACGGGGGAACCGCCGGCCGGGGCGGCCGGCCCGGCCGCTCACTCTGCCGCGGCGGACCGATCGCCTGCCCGGTCGGGATACATGCGATCGACCAGGGCACGCTCGTCGATACCGAGCATCGCCTCCAGGGTGGCGATATAGCCCTGCGCCGGCGCGGGGCCCACCTTGTCCATCGCCTCCTGGATGACCGCGGCCTGGCGGTCGACCACTTCCGCCTGCAGCGCCGTCCCGGCGGCGCTCAGCGACAGGTGCCGCTGGCGCCGGTCGGCGCGGCCGGACTGCTGCTCGATCAGACCCTGGTCGATCAGCTGCCCCAGCGCGCGCGAGACCGCCTGCTGGGTCAGGCCGAGGATGTCGATCAGCTGCCCCACCGTGAGCCCGGGCAGCCGGCCGGTGAAGAACAGCGCGCGGAACTGCGTCCGGTTCAGGCCATGCTCGGCGAGCAGCCCGTCGGCCGCCGCCGTGGCACGGCGATGCGCGAAGAACCAGAGGGCCATCGTCCGGCTGCGATCGTCCCCCGACCCCCCTGTCCGGGACGCCGCGACCCGGGCGGTCGCAGCGCCGCCGCTGGCCTTGCCGGTTTTCCTGCCATTCGCCATCGGGCCCGCCACATCTGCCTGCGCGATCCCCTGTCTAGCACGAACCCGCCATCGGGCAGGGCAACAAAGTGCGGACGCAATATATAACTACTGACTTGTTATATAAACTTATGTAGATATATCTTCATGGCCCGGCCGCCGGTTTCCCGGCACGGGCCGATACACAAAGGGGAGAAGCGTCACATGGGCAGGTTTCTGAGCTTGTGCCGGGTCGCCGTTGCGGGGCTGGGCCTTGCGGCGATGGCGGGGGCCGCACCGGCGGGTGCGGCGGAAGAGCCCTTCAGGATCGGCGGCATCGTCGCCCTCAGCGGGCCCTACGCGATCTATGGCGAGGGCATGCGACGTGGCGTGGAGATGGCGGTGGCCGAGAAGGGCAGCCTGCTCGGCCGCCCGATCGTCGTGGAATGGGAAGACAGCCAGACCAAGCCGGAAACGGCGGTCCAGCAGGCCACGAAGATGATCGCCGGCGGCGCCGACCTGCTGTTCGGCGCCACCGCCTCCGGCGCCACGGTCGCGGTGATGGAGTTGGCGAAGCGGCGCAAGGTGCCGCTCCTGGTCACCGGCTCGGCGGACGATCGGATCACCGGCGCCGACCGGAACCGCTACACCTTCCGCACCTCCAACCAGGTCGCGACGGAGATCGGCATGATCTCGCGCTACGTCGCCGACAACGACATCAAGTCCGTGTACGCCGTTGTTGCCGATGTCAGCGTGTTCCGCGATGCCTGGGCTGCGATGCGCGCGGGGTTCGACGCCAGCGGCGTGACGGTCGTCGGCGAGGATTTTCCCTCCTGGGGCAGCAAGGACTTCTCGATCATCATCGACAAGGCGCAGCAATCCGGCGCCCAGATGATCGCATTGCTGGTCGGCGGCGGCGATGCGATCACCTTCGTCAAGCAGGCGGATGCGGTGAAGCTTGACGCCAACGCGCAGATCGTCGGCCCGGTGATCATGGACGAGACACTGGCCAAGGCGGCCGGCGATGCCGCGCTCGGCACCGTCTCGGCCGTCCGCTACCACTTCAGCCTCGACACGCCGGCCAATGCCGCCTTCGTGGAACGCTTCCGCGCGCAGTACGACGACTGGCCGGGCTTCACGGCGGGCGAGGCCTATGACGGGATGCGCTGGCTGCTGTCGGTGATCGAGCAGAGCGGCTCCACCGACCCGGAGGTCTGGATCCCGGTGTTCGAGACCAGCGTCTGGGACAGTTCCGTGGAAGGCCGCAAGGCCATGCGGGCCTGCGACCACCAGGCCTCGCAGGTGAACTTCCTGGCCAAGGTGGTGCCCGGCGAACCGCCCTATCCGGCCCATCGCATGGCCGTCATCGCCAGCTGGCCCGACGCCGAGCTCGGCCTGCCGGACTGCCAGTAGGGACTGCCACGAGGACGGGGGCCCGATCGGCATGCGCGCCATCGATCTGTTCGACCGCGGTGCCGACCGGGCGCCCCACCGCGCCGCCTTCGTCATGGAGGGCCGGCACCACAGCTATGCCGAAATGCGCCAGCTGTCGCACCGCATCGCCGCGGCGATGGCGGCGCGCGCCGGCAGCCTGGAGAATCGCGGCTTCGCGGTCCTCAGCCCGAACGATCCCACGGCCTATGGCTGCGTCCTGGGCGGCTTGCGCGCCGGCGCCTTCTGGGTGCCGGTGAACGCCCGCAATACCGTCGCCCACAATGCCGAGTATCTCGGCCGGGTGCAGCCGGACTGGCTGTTCTTCCATCACAGCCTGGCGGCGGACGCGGACGCCCTGCACGCGCAGCTGCCGTCGGTGCGGCACTGGATCTGCATCGACGGCGACAGCGCGCTGGGTCCTTCGCTGGCGTCCTTCTGCGACGAGGGGAGCGGCCATGCCGCGCCCGAACTGGCGGCGAGCGACAGCCGGATCGCCACCGTCTTCGCCACCGGCGGCACCACGGGCCGCTCCAAGGGCGCGGTGTGGACGGACCGCACCTGGGAGGCGATGGCGGCGAACTGGTGGTCGGCGATGACCTGCCCGACGCCGCCGGTGCACCTGATGGTGGCGCCGATGACCCATGGCGCCGGGGTGCTGACCCTGCTGCAGATGGCGCAGTCGGCGACCACCGTGGTGATGCGCCGCAGCGACCCTGGGGAGATCCTCCGGCTCATCGAAGCCTGCCGGGTGACCGATATCTTCCTGCCGCCGACGATCATCTACATGATGCTGGCCGACCCCGCGCTGGGCCGGCACGACTATTCCTCGCTGCGCCATATCGCCTATGGGGCGGCCCCGATGTCGGTGGAGAAGCTGAAGCAGGCAATCGACGCCTTCGGCCCCTGCATGACGCAGATCTACGGACAGTCCGAGGCGCCGATGATCTGCAGCTGCCTGCCGCCCTGGGAACATCCGGTGGACGATCCGGCGCATGCCCATCGCTTCGGCAGCGCCGGCCGCGCCACCCTGCTGACCCGGCTGGCCATCATGGACGATGACGGCCGCCTGCTGGCGCCGGGCGAGCGGGGCGAGATCGTGGTGCGCAGCCCGCTGGTGATGAAGGGCTATTTCGGCGACCCGGAGGGCACCGACGCGGTCTCGTCCCATGGCTGGCATCATACCGGCGATGTCGGCTTCCTGGATGCGGAGGGCTATCTCTACGTCGTCGACCGGAAGAAGGACATGATCATCTCCGGCGGCTTCAACCTGTTCCCGTCGGAGATCGAGCAGGTGATCTCCGCCCTGCCGGAGGTGCGCGACTGCGCCGTGATCGGCGTGCCGGACCCGAAATGGGGCGAGGCAGTGAAGGCCGTGATCGAGCTGCGCGACGGCACGGCATTGCAGGCGGCGGAGGTGATCGCCGCCTGCAACAGCGCCCTGGGCGGGGTCAAGACACCGAAATCCGTCGAGTTCTGGGACGAACTGCCGCGCAGCCCGAACGGCAAGGTGCTGAAGCGCAGCATCCGGGACCGGTTCTGGAACGGCCTTGACCGCAATATCTGACAGGAGGCGCCGCAATGGATGAGGTCTTCGTCGTGGGCACGGCCTGCACCGCATTCGGCCGGGCGCCGGACCGGTCGTTCAAGGATCTTGCGCACGAGGTCGTGGCCGATGCCCTGGCCGATGCCGCCCTGCCGGCGGCCGAGCATCCCGGCACAATCTGGTTCGCCAATTGCCTGGGCAGCCTCTGGGGCCAGTCGATGATCCTCGGCCAGGTCGCCCTGCAGCCGTCGATGCAGAGCGGCCTGCTGCCGGGGCAGGTCCCGGTGACCAATGTGGAAAGCGCCTGCGCCAGCGGCTCCAAGGCGTTTCTGGGTGCAGTGCGCGACGTGGCGCTCGGCCTTGCCGACTTCAGCCTTGCCCTCGGCGTGGAGAAGCTGGTGCGGCCGGACGGCAATGAAGCGGCGATCGCGGCGATGGCCGAGGCCTATGACCGTTTCGACCCGGCGAGCTGGCAGGACGAGCATTCCCGCCGCGCCGCCGCCGCGGGCTGCGCCTACGCCCCGGCCGCCGGGCATGCGGTGACCATGGACACCTATGCCGTGATGGCCCGCGAACATATGGCCCGCTACGGCACCACCGTGGCGCAGATCGCCGCGGCCGCAGCGAAGAACCACAACCACGGCGCCGCCAATCCCAGGGCGCAGTACCGTTTCACCATGACGGCCGAGGACGTGCTGACGGACCGCATGGTGATGCCGCCGCTGACCCGGGCGATGTGCGCACCGATCGGGGACGGCGCGGCCGCGGCCCTGGTCTGCACCGCCCGCGGCCTCGGCCGCCTGCCGCCGGAAGCCCGTGCCAGGGCGGTGCGCCTGCGCGGATTCGGCGAAGCCTCCGGCCGCTTCCGCACTGCCGACGAGGCAGCCGTCACGGCTTTGGCCGCCAGGCGGGCCTACGCCATGGCCGGCCTGGCGCCCGGCGATGTCGATATTGTCGAGCTGCACGATGCGGCCGCTGTGGCGGAGATCATCGAGCTGGAGAATCTCGGCCTGTTCGCCGCCGGCGAGGCCGCGGCGGCAGTGGCCCAAGGCGCCACCGGGCTGCACGGGCGCCTGCCGGTCAACCTGTCGGGCGGCCTGGTGTCCAAGGGGCATCCGGTGGGCGCAACGGGCCTGTCCATGCTGTTCGAGACCTGCCTGCAGCTGCGCGGCGAGGCTGGCCCCCGCCAGGCCGCAACGGCGGAAATCGGCCTTGTCGAGAATGGCGGCGGCATCTTGGGCATGGAGGCCGCAGCCTGCGCGGTGACCCTGCTGCAAGCGCCGGCCGGCCGCTGACGAGCCCGCCATGCTCTCAACCATCGTCATCGGCCTGAGCGTCGCCATGCTGCTCTTCCTGCTGGCCTCCGGCCTGACCCTGATCTTCGGCATGCTCGGCGTGATCAACTTCGCCCATGGCGCCCTGTACATGGTGGGCGCCTTTGCCAGCTGGCAGGTCGTCGCCTGGACCGGCAGCTTCTGGCTCGCCCTGGCGGCCGCACCGCTGCTGGTCGCCGTGATCGGCCTGGCGATGGAGCTGCTGCTGAAGCCGCTCTACGCCCGCGACCATGTCTTCCAACTGCTCTTGACCTTCGGCGGGATCCTGGTGCTGGAGGAGGCCGTGCGCCTTGTCTGGGGGCTGGACTACAAGAGCGTCACGGCCCCGCCCTTCCTCGCCGGCTCGGTCGCCATCGCCGGCAGCGAGATCGCCACCTACCGCCTGTTCGTCATCGCCCTGGGCCTTGCCGTCGCGGCAGCCCTGTTCCTGATGATCGAGCGCACGGTGCTGGGCATGGTGCTGCGGGCGGCCGATTCCAATGCCGCCATGGTCCGCTGCCTGGGCATCCGGGTCGACCGGCTGCGCAGCTTCACCTTTGCGCTGGGGGCAGCGCTCGCCGCGCTGGGCGGCGCTGTCGCGGCACCGTTGCTGCCGGTGCAGATCGGCATGGGCTTCAGCATCATCATCGACTGTTTCATGGTCGTGATCATCGGCGGCCTGGGCAATATCCGCGGCGCCGTGGCGGCCGCAGTCCTCTTGGGCATGGTGCAGGCCTTCGGACAGCGCTATGTGCCGGACTGGATCGCCGTCGCGACCTATGGCGTGCTGATCCTGGTGCTGCTGCTGCGGCCGCAGGGACTGTTCAACCTGGGGCGGGAGCGCAGCGCGTGAGCGGGCTTGCCCGCCAGCTCGCCGCGATCCTGGCCGGCGGCGCGGCCCTGCTGGCCCTCGCCCTGGGCGTGACGGACGAGCCCTTGCTCTATTTCGCCAGCCTGGTGCTGATCTGGGCGATCTTCGCCATCGGCTTCGACCTCGTGTTCGGCCTGACCGGCCTGCTGTCCTTCGGCCATGCCGCCTTTTTCGGCGTCGGCGCCTATGTCCAGGCGCTGCTGACCCTCGACATGGGCTGGGCCTTCGCCCCGGCCTTCGGCGCGGCGTTGCTGGCCGGCGCCGGGCTGGCTGCCCTGTTCGGCATGTTCGCGATACGGATGAGCGGGGTCTACCTGGCGCTGACCACCCTCGCTCTGGCGCAGCTGGTCAACATCCTGGTGGAGGTGAAGCTGCGCGGCCTGACCGGCGGCAGCGACGGCCTCATCGGCGTGCCCCGGCCGGAGGCGTTCGGCCTCGACTTCTACGACAGCGGCATCTATCTCGCCTTCCTGGCGATCCTGTTCACTATCGCCCTGGCAGCCGCCGCGATCCTCCGCCGCTCGCCCTTCGGACAGGTGCTGCAGGCGATCCGGCAGAACGAGGTCCGGGCCGACCAGCTCGGCTTCGACGTCCGCGGCAGCAAGATCGCGGTGTTTGCCGTCTCCGGCCTGTTCGCTGCCGCCGCCGGGGCCCTGATGGGCGGCCTGACCAGCTTCGTCGGCCCCGACATGACCGGCTGGAAGGTGTCCGGCGACGTGCTGATCATGACCATTCTGGGCGGCCGCGGCACCCTGCTCGGCCCGGTTCTCGGCGTCCTGGCCTTCGAGCTGCTGCGGGACGTCGCCAGCGCCTGGACCGACCATTGGTACGGCATCCTGGGGATCGTCTTCATTGCCTTCACCCTGTTCCTTCCGGAAGGCCTGATGGGCGGCATGCGGACCCTGCGCCGCGCCTGGCGCACCGCCGGCCGGGGAAGGCCGGCAACCGGGGGCGACGCGCCATGACGCCGGACGCCGACCCTGCCGGGCCGCCGCTGGACTGCGACGGCATCACCGTCCGGTTCGGCGGGTTCACCGCATTGGACAGCGTCAGCCTGGCCTTTCCCCGGGGACGCACGACCGCCCTGATCGGCCCCAATGGCGCCGGCAAGACCACCCTGCTGAACGTGCTGTCGGGCCGGCAGATGCCCGGCGCGGGCAAGGTCCGCATGGCGGGCCGCGACGTCACCGCGCTTGGCGCCGCGCCGCGGGCCCGGCTGGGCCTGGCGCGCAGTTTCCAGATCATCAGCATCTTCCCCGACTTCACGGTGTTCGAGAACCTGCGGCTGGCGGCCCAGCGCCACTGTTTCCGGCGCATGCCGGCCTGGCGGGATGCCGCCGGGTACCGGCGGCCGCGGCAGCTGGCCGAGGCGATGCTGGAGCGGATCGGCCTGGCGGGCCGCGGCGCCGACCGTGCCGGCACCTTGTCCCACGGCGAACAGCGGGCCATCGAGATCGGCCTGGCCCTGGTCGGCGACCCGGCGGTGCTGTTGCTGGATGAGCCGCTGGCGGGTGTCGGCAGCCGCGAGGTCGCGCCGTTCATGGAGCTGCTCGACGGCATCTGCCGGGTCCGCACCGTCGTCCTGATCGAGCACAACATGGACGCCGTGATGGGCCTGGCGGACCGGGTGGCGGTCCTGGTGGGCGGCCGGCTGCTGGCGCAGGGCACGCCGGCGCAGATCCGCGCCGATGCCGAGGTCCGGGCGGCCTATCTGGGGACCGGGGCATGACCTCCCCCCTGCTGGCGCTGGAGCGCGCGGACGCCTTCTATGGCCAGTCGCAGGCCCTGCATGGCGTCAGCCTTGCGATCGGCGCCAACGAGGTCGTCGCCCTGATGGGCCGCAACGGAGCCGGCAAGACCACCGCGATCCGCACCCTGTGCGGCCTGCTGCGCTGTGCCGGCGGCCGGCGCCTGCTGGACGGCGCCGATGCCAGCCGGGCCGGGCCGGAGGCGCTGAACCGCGCCGGCGTGGCGCTGGTGCCCGACAATCGCCAGGTCTTTCCCACCCTCACGGTGGAGGAGAACCTGCGCATGGCGCAGGTCGCCCGGCGGCGGGCCGGCGGCCCCCGGGGCACCTGGTCGCTGGAGGCGGTCTATGCGCTGTTCCCGCGCCTGGCGGAGCGCCGCGCGGCACGCGGCCGGGCCCTGTCCGGCGGCGAGCAGCAGATGGTCGCGATCGGCCGCGCCGTGCTGTGCAACCCGCGTGTGCTGCTGCTGGACGAACCGACCGAGGGCCTGGCGCCGCTGGTGGTGCAGGACATGATCGCAGCGATCCGCAGCATTGCGGAGTCCGGCGTGGCGGTTGTCCTGGTGGAACAGAACATGCGGGTGCCGCAGGCCCTGGCCAGCCGGTTCTACGTCATGGATCGGGGAACGGTGTGCTGGCAGGGCGATGCCGCGGCGCTGGCCGCCGACATCGCGGAGGTCGAGCGCCTGCTGGCCATTTGAGCGGCCGCCCTGCGCCCCGTTGTCCCAGCGGCGAATGACGGCGTGACCGGGCGCAAGCTTTCTGGCAAGCAGGGGCATGCCCTGGATTCGCGCATTGCTCGGCGACCGGTTGTTCGGCGGCGGCCTGGCGGCCCTGCTGGCCTATACCCTGCTGCTGCAGGGCCTGGTCGCTTCCGTCGGCCAGGGGCTGGCGGCCGCCGCCGGCGATTCCGCGCTCTGCACCCCCGCCGGCCTGGCGGCGGGCGAGCGGCCGGCACCGGCCGCGCCCGACCTGCCGGCCCATGGCTGCTGCCTGGCGCTCTGCCAGGCCCTGGGCGGCCCGGCCCCCGCCCTGCCCGCGATCGCCGAGGCAGCGCCGCCGCTGCGGATGGCACTGCAGCCGCTGCTGCCCCGGCATGGCCATGCGGCGCCTGCGACATCGCCGGCGGCCCGGCTGCAGGAAGCCCGGGCGCCGCCCGCCACGGCCTGACCGACCCCTTCCCCACCGACAGAGACCCGGCCCGGTGCGCCATGCGCCGCGGGCCACCCGCAATGGAGAGCCTCATGCACCGTATCGCATGCCTGGTCGCGGCTTTCGCGATCGCCGCGATCGCCCCCGCCCTTGCCGACGACGTCCGTGTCGGCAGCCTGGAGATCGCCGCCCCCTGGATCCGTGCCACGCCGCCGGCGGCGCGCGCGGCCGGCGGCTTCCTGACCATCCGGAACACCGGCGACACGGCCGACCGGCTGACCGGCCTCGCCTCGCCGCTGGGCACGGTGGAAATCCATACGATGGACATGACGGACGGCGTGATGAGGATGCGCCACCTGCCCGACGGGCTGGAGATCCCGGCCGGAGAGACCGTCATGCTGAAGCCCGGCGGCAACCATCTCATGTTCGTCGGCCTGACCCGCGCGGTCGTCCAGGGCAGCGACGTGCCGGTGACCCTGATGTTCGAACGGGCCGGCGAGGTCGCGGTCATGCTCGAGGTCGCACCGATCGGCGCCAGGGGGCCGTCCGGTGACGGCATGGCGGCCGGCCATGGCCAGCACGAGGGCAAGGCAAAGCATTGATGCCGGACCGGCGGCCGTGGCGGCCCGTCGCCACCGGCCGCCGGTTGTGCACTGCAACGCATTGCCATCGGGCCTCGGCTTGTCTACTGAATCCCCGAATGGATTTCGCAAGGCCCGGCAGGCCGGCCATGGCGGGCCGGCCGCCCGGCGGCAGAAGGAGCAGGCGCAGTGGTGAACAAGGTCTATTCCGATGCGACGGCAGCGCTGGACGGCCTGCTGCGGAACGACATCACGGTGATGGCGGGCGGCTTCGGCCTCTGCGGCATCCCGGAATTCCTGATCGACGCGCTGAAGGAGTCCGGCGTCACCGGGCTGACCTGCATCTCCAACAATGCCGGCATCGACGGCGCCGGGCTCGGCCTGCTGCTGCAGACCCGGCAGATCGCCAGGATGATCGCCTCCTATGTGGGGGAGAACAAGACCTTCGAGCGGCAGTACCTGGACGGCGACCTGCAACTGGAATTCTGCCCGCAGGGTACCCTGGCGGAACGGATCCGCGCCGGCGGCGCCGGGATCCCGGCCTTCTTCACCCGCACCGGGGTCGGCACGATCGTGGCCGAGGGCAAGGAGATCCGCGAGTTCGACGGCGAGAAGTATGTCATGGAGCGCGGCCTGCATGCCGACCTGTCGCTGGTGAAGGCCTGGAAGGGCGATGCGGAGGGCAATCTGGTCTATCGCCTGACCGCGCGGAACTTCAACGCGCCGATGGCGACGGCGGGCAAGGTCACCGTCGCCGAGGTCGAGGAGCTGGTCCCCACCGGCAGCCTGAACCCGGACGAGATCCACACGCCGGGCATCTTCGTGCAGCGGATCATCCAGGGCGGCAGCTACAAGAAGCAGATCGAGCAGCGCACCACCCGCCCCAAGGCGGCGTGAGGGCGGCGCGAGGGCGCGGCCTGACGGCACGCCCCCCCGCCATGCTACACTGAACGCAACCGCTCCCGAGGGAGCCTTCGGAACAGGAGAGTGCGATGCCCTGGACCCGCGACGAAATGGCGGCCCGCGCCGCGCAGGAGCTGGAAGACGGCTTCTACGTGAATCTCGGAATCGGCATCCCGACCCTGGTGGCCAACCACATCCCGCCCGGGATGGAGGTCACCCTGCACAGCGAGAACGGCATGCTGGGCATCGGCCCCTTCCCCTATGAGGGCGAGGAGGATCCCGACCTGATCAATGCCGGCAAGCAGACCGTCACCGCGCTGGACAAGAGCAGCTATTTCGACAGCGCGACCTCCTTCGCGATGATCCGCGGCGGCCATATCAACCTGGCGATCCTGGGCGCGATGGAGGTTTCCGAGAAGGGCGACCTGGCGAACTGGATGGTGCCGGGCAAGCTGGTCAAGGGCATGGGCGGCGCGATGGACCTGGTGGCCGGCGTGCGCCGGGTCGTCGTGGTGATGGACCACAACGCCAAGGATGGCGGCAAGAAGTTCCTGAAATCCTGCACCCTGCCGCTGACCGGCACCAGTGTCGTCGACATGCTGGTCACCGACCTGGGCGTGTTCGACATCAACCGCGGCGCCACCCCGGTCACCCTGCGCGAACTGGCGCCCGGCGTCACCGCCGACGAGGTGCGCGAGCGGACCGAGGCCAGCTTCCAGGTGGCGGTCGACAAGGCGGCGTAGGGGAAGACCGGCGGGGCGCCAACGGACAGGATCGGTCCGAGCCGCCTGCCGATATCGTCACCACCGCACTTGGTGCGGTGGCCCATGATTCCGCGGCGCTCAATCGCAGCCGTAAAGGCAGCATTCCATTGAGCGGCGGCACGATGGATGCGCGGAACCAGTCCACTGGTGTCCGGTCCAGGTCGGCTGCTGTGCGATATGGCGCGACCTCCCCCAAAAAGCTCGTCACTCGCGGGCTTGGCCCGCGAGTCCATGGTGCCGCTGCCCAGCGGTTTCCGTCACATTCTGTCGCTATTGAGCCTCGCCTCGGGATGGACCGCCGGGTCGCGCCCACTGGTGTCCGGTTGAGCATGGCCGGCATTCGCTCAAGGCCGCGACTTTGCCGGGTTTGCGGGGTCAAGCGTTGACGCTGGACACGGATGTCCTTGCGTTCCCCCAATCGTCACCACCGCGCT
>JAVJON010000035.1:0-121065 GCA_040216765.1 Sneathiellaceae bacterium
TGAACCTGGCGGCACCATGGACCACCGCGACGAGCGCGGTGGTGACGATTGGGGGAACGCAAGGACATCCGTGTCCAGCGTCAACGCTTGACCCCGCAAGCCCGGCAAAGTCGCGGCCTTGAGCGAATGCCGGCCATGCCCGACCGGACAGCCGTGGGTCGCGCCCGGCGGTGACGAGATGGGGAAGACGGCCGGCACCTCCCTGTCTCGGTTCGGTGCCTTCCGTCAACGGCCAGGCGGTGCAAGGCCTAGGGGCCGCACCACCCGGTCCGAACCGGACAGCAGCGCGGCAACTGCGGTGACGACAGGATCGGGAGCTGCGCCTCAGCCGATCCCCAGTTCGGCCGGGCTCAGCGGCAGGCGGCGGATGCGCCGGCCGGTCAGGGCGAAGACCGCATTGGCCAGGGCCGGCGCGATCGGCGGCGTTCCGGGCTCGCCCACCCCGCCGGGCGGTTCCCGGCTCGGCACGACATGGACCTCCACGGCGGGCATCTCCGCCATCTGCAGGATCGGGTAGTCCGGGAAATTGCCCTCCACGACCGCGCCGTCGGCCAGGGTGATGCGGCCATGCAGGGCTGCCGACAGGCCATAGGCGATGCCGCCCTCCATCTGCGCCGCGATGCTGTCCGGATTGACCGGCTGGCCGCAATCCACCGCGCAGGTCACGCGATGCACCCGCAGGCCGGCGCCCGGCGCCAGCGAGACCTCCGCCACCTGGCCGACGATGCTGCCGAAGCTCTTGTGCAGGGCCAGGCCGCGTGCCCGGCCGGCGGGCAGCGGCTGCCCCCATCCCGCCTTCTCCGCGACCAGGTCGAGCACGGCGAGGTGCCGCGGCCGGCCCTCGAGCAGAAGGCGGCGATAGGCCAGCGGGTCGGCACCGGCGCGGTCGGCCAGCTCGTCGACGAAGGATTCGACGAAGAAGGCGTTGTAGGAATGGCCGACACTGCGCCAGAAGCCGACCGGCACCGGCGAGGGACGGGTGACATGCTCCACCCGCAGCGCCCCGAAGTCGTAGGGCGTGTCGCCGGCGCCGTCGGCGGTGGTGTTGTCGGGCAGGTCCATGCCCATCCAGGGCCAGCTGCGCTCGATGAAGGCGCGGGCGACAGACGGGCCGGCGATCCGGTTCACCAGGGCGCGGGGCCGTCCCGCATCGTCCAGTACCGCCCGGAACCGGCTGACCGCCGCGGGCCGGTACATGTCGTGGCGCATATCCTCCTCGCGCGACCAGGTCAGCTTCACCGGCCGGCCGCCGGTCAGGGTCGCCAGGGTCAGCGCCTGGGCCACCACGTCGGTCTCCGCCCGGCGGCCGAAGCCACCGCCCAGAAACGGGGTATGCACGGTGACGGCATCGGCGTCGACGCCGGCAATCTCCTGCGCCAGCCACTTCACCAGGGTCGGCGCCTGGTTCGGCGACCAGACCTCCACCTGCCCGTCGGCGATCCGCGCGGTGGTGTTCATCGGCTCCATGCAGGCATGGGCCAGGTAGGGCACCGCATATTCGGCTTCGACCGGTGCCGCACCGGGCGCCGCCAGCACCCCGTCCGGGTCGCCCTCCTCCCGGTAGCTCCGGGCCTCCCCCCGGTCCAGGCCGTCCAGCAGGTCGGCCAGCACCCGCGCGTCGGTCAGCCCGGCATGCGGGCCGGCCTGCCAGTCCACCGGCAGGGCGTCGACGGCGGCCTGTGCCGTCCAGGTGTCGCCGGCCACCACCGCGACGCCGTTGGGAACCTCTGCCACCAGCACCACGCCGGGGCGGTCCTGCACCGCGGCGGCATCGAACCGGGCCAGGGTGGCACCGAACTGCGGCGCCTGGCGCACCGCGGCGAACAGCATGTCCGGCAGGTGGGTGTCGATGCCGAACCGCGCGGACCCGTCCACCTTGGCGGGGATGTCCAGGCGCGGCACCGCCGTGCCGATCAGGCGATAGCTGGCGGGGTCCTTCAGCGGCGCGGTCGCGGGCGGGTCCAGCCGCGACGCGGCCGCCACCAGCTCGCCATAGCCCAGGCTGCGACCGCTGCCGGGATGGCGCACCCGCCCCTGCTCCGCCACGGTCTCCGCCACCGGCACCGCCCAGGTCGCGGCCGCGGCCTGTTGCAGCATCGCGCGGCCCATTGCGCCGGCCTCGCGCATCGGCTGCCAGGCGTCGCGCACGGAGGTCGAGCCGCCGGTCGCCATCACCCCCAGCATCGCGGCGACCTGGCCGACCAGCCAGGTGCCGGCGGTCCGTTCGCCCGCGTGATAGCCGTCGTCGTAGGGCAGGCCATCCATCAGCACGGTGGCATTGACATAGACCGGGTCGATCGGCGCCTGTTCGACCCGCACCTTGGCCCAGTCGGCCTCCAGTTCCTCCGCCACCAGCATGGCGAGGCCGGTCAGGATGCCCTGCCCCATTTCGCTGCGCGGCACGGCGACGGTCACGGTGCCGTCCGGCGCGATCCTGTACCAGGCGGTCAGCGCGACCTCGCCGTTGCGCGCACGGGCGGCCAGGGCCGCCCTTGCGTCGCGCCCGGGCAGCAGCGCCCAGCCGACCGCCAGGCCGGCGCCGACAAGGCCGCCGGCCACCAGGAACATGCGTCGGGTCAGGGCCATGGCGGCACCCTCAACCCTTGCCCGCGGGGGCGGCGCGCGCCGCGGCCGCGCGATGGATCGCGCGGCGGATCCGGCCATAGGTGCCGCAACGGCAAAGATTGGTGATCGCGGCATCGATCGTCGCATCGTCCGGCGCCGGCTGCTCCGCCAGCAACGCCGCGGCGGCCATCACCATGCCGCTCTGGCAATAGCCGCATTGCGGCACCTGCTCCGCGATCCAGGCCGCCTGTACCGGATGCGGCGCGCCGTCGGGACCCTGCAGCCCCTCCACCGTGACCACCTGCTGGTCGCCGATGCTGTCGACCGGCAGCACGCAGGAGCGCATGGCGACGCCATCCAGATGCACGGTGCAGGCGCCGCAGGCAGCGATGCCGCAGCCGAACTTGGTGCCGGTCAGGCCAAGCCGGTCCCGCAGCACCCACAACAGCGGCATCCCGCCGGGCAGGTCCAGGTCGTGTGCCTGGCCGTTGATCGTCAGTCGCACCATCCCGCTCCGCTCCGCTTCCCGCCATTCGCCGTAGAGGTAGGCGATTGCGGCCGGATGGCAATGCGGCAAGTCCGCCCGGTCAGGGCGTGCCGGCGGCGGCCGGCGGCGCGACATAGTCCGATCGCGGCCGGATCAGGCGGCCGGTGCGCTCCTGCTCCATCACATGCGCGGTCCAGCCGAACACCCGGCCCGCCGCGAAGATCGCGGTGAAGGCCGTCCGCGGCAGCCCCAGCGCGTCCAGCAGCAGGGCGGTCATGAACTCGACATTGGTCTCCAGCGGCCGGTCCGGCCGATGCGCCGCCAGTTCCGCCAGGACCGCCTGCTCCAGCGCCGCGGCGGCCTCCAGGCGCGGGCTGCGCAGGGTGGACGCGGCCTGGCGCAGGACGTCCGCGCGCGGGTCCCGCACCCGGTAGACCCGGTGGCCGAAGCCCATGATCCGCTCGCCGGCCGCCAGGCGGCCGCGGATCCAGTGCCGCAGGTCGGGCTGGCCGGCGGCCTCGTCCAGCATGTCCAGCACCGGACCCGGGGCACCGCCGTGCAGCGGCCCCTTCAGCGCGCAGAGCGCCGCGACCACCGCCGCCGTCATGCCGGCCCGTGTCGATGCGACCACCCGTGCGGTGAAGGTCGAGGCGTTCATCCCGTGATCGGCCACCGTCACCAGGTAGCGGTTCAGCCCCTCCGCCTCGGCTGCCGCCGGCGGGCTGCCCCGCAGCATCTGCAGGATGTCCGCGGCATGGTCCAGGCCCGGTGCCGGCGGCACCGGCTGCCGGCCCTCCGCCTGGCGCAGCAGCGCAGGCAGGAAGACGGCAACGGCGCCGGCCAGGAACACCGCTTCGGGCAGGTCCGCCGCGGCCGTCGCCGGCGGCGCGCCGGCCGGACCCGCGGCGGCCAGGGCCGCGATCAGGCCCTCCATCGGGGGCAGGCCCTGCCCGGCCGCCAGGGCCCTGTCGCGGTGCTGCCAGGCCGCGGCGCGGCCGTGCGCCAGGGCCTGCCGCGCGCCTGCGGCCTGTCCGGCCCCGGCTGCCCGCCAGAGACGTTCGGCCACTGCCTCGACCGGCTGCGCGGCGAGGGCCTGCAGCGGCGCGCCGGCGATCAGCAGTTCGCCGGCGGCGCCATCCACATGGCTGAGCGCGGTGCGCGCCACCACGACATCGTCGAGGCCGGCGGCCATTGCCGCCCGCGCCCGTTCCACTGCGGTCCCGTCCTGAACGGTCATGGCATCCTCCTGTGGCTCGTTCCTGCGTTCCGATGCGGGAGACATGCGGCATGCCGTCTTGTTGATCAATATTGATTGATGTAATCAATATATATGTCCGCCACCGACCATCTGACCGCCCGCGAAGCCGCCGCCCTGCTGGGGGTCGGCAGGGCCACCCTCTATGCCTATGTCAGCCGCGGGCTGATCCGCTCCGCGCCGTTCGGGAACGGCCGGCAGCGGCGCTATCCGCGCGCGGATGTGGACCGGCTGGTGCGCCGCCGGCAGGGCGGGGCCGAGGGCGCGGGCACGGGGCAGCCGGCCGACGGCGATCTCCTGCCCTCCGCCATCACCCTGATCGCCGATGGCCGGCTGAGCTATCGCGGCCATGACGCAGCCGCGCTGGCCGAAGCCCTGACCCTGGAGGAAACCGCCCGCCTGCTCTGGCGCGCCGACGACTGGGACCCGTTTGCCGCGCCTGCCGATGGCCTCGCGGGGGCATCCGGGCCGGGCCCGTTCCTGCCGCCGATCCCGGCGCCGCCTGCCCGCCTCTCGCCGCTCGCGCTCCTGCAGGCCAGCCTGCCGCTGGCCGAGGCGATGGACCCGCAGGCCGTCAACCATGGCCCGCGCGGCTGCGCCCGGACAGGCGCCCGCCTGCTGCACCATGCGCTGGACGTCATGGTGCCCGAGGCCAACCCGGCCGGGCCCGCCGCGGCACCGCGCGAACCGATCCACCGCGCGCTCGCCCGGCGCTGGGGCCTGCCGGACATGGCGGCCGAAACCGGCGGCGGCGACCTGTTGCGCCGCGCCCTGGTGCTCTGCGCCGATCACGAATTCAACGCGTCCACCTTCGCGGCCCGCTGTATCGCGGGCACCGGGGCCTCCGTCTACGCCGCGGTTGCCGGGGCACTGGCGGCGCTGGGCGGCCCGCGCCATGGCGGGGCGACCGCCAGGGTCGCTGCCATGCTGGACCTGATCCCCGGACTGGCCGCGCCCGCCGGCGCGGATAGGGCGCGGCGTCGCAGTTCAGGGTCGGAAACGGGGGCGGAAGCCGCGATCGCGGCGCGGCTGGGCAGGGGCGAGGATCTGCCGGGTTTCGGCCACACGCTCTATCCCGGCCGCGACCCGCGCGCCGCGGCGCTGCTGAAGGCGCTGGCCGGGCATGCGCCGGACCACCCGCTGCGGATCGGGCTCGCGGACCTGGCCCGCGCAGCGCTGAAGCTGAGCGACCGTCACCCGAATGTGGATTTTGCGCTGGTGGCGGTCTGCCGCGTCCTGGCCCTGCCGCCGGACGCGCCGCTCATCCTGTTCGCGCTGGGCCGCATCGCCGGCTGGGTGGCGCATGCGGAGGAGCAGTATCGCGACGGCCGCCTGGTCAGGCCGCGCTCGGCCTATGTCGGGCCGCCGCCGCTATAGGCTGGCCGGACCGGGGCATCCGGACCGGGGCAGCCGGACTGGAGCAGCCAGGCTGGTGCGGTCGGAATCGGCCTGCGCGGCGATGAGCTGCCGCGCAGGCCGAAACGCAACTACTTCCTGTCGCAGGCCAGAAGGTCGATGACGATCCGTGCGTCCTTGCCGCTGGCCAGCTTCGGTGCCTGGTTGCGCGCCCAGGTCAGCATCTCGGCCCGGCCTTCATTGTTCAGCTGGGTGATGCAGGAACCGACCGAGGGATAGTCGCGGGCGCTCAGATATTCCTTGGATTCGATGAGCTTGCCGCTGTCCGGGTCGACATAATCCACAGCCGCGCGCACGTTGGTCACGGCCTCGATATCGCCTTGTGCCATTGCCGGCATGGCCAGGGCAGCGGCCCCCGCGACGACAACGATTCCCAGGAATTTACGCATTGGGTGATGCTCCCTCTCCACCAGCGTTGCAGGCCGCGCGACCGCGGCCCGTGAATGACCGGACTCCCCTGTACATCGCCCGGATCGTCCGTCGATCACGCGGGCATTGTAGTCAGGGCGCCGCCATCCGCAATGTTAACCCGGCCCGCGGCCATTCCGCTACGCTTCTGGGCGTGCCGGAGCCCGGCCGGCCTCCCGGGCCGCGCCCTAGACGACCGCCTGCTTCCGCGCATCGCCGCCTTCGGCATTGCCCTGCAGCAGCTCGGCTTCCATGGCGTCGATGCGGGAGCGCAGGTGCAGCAGGGTCTTCAGTTCCTCCAGCGAACTGGTTTCCGCCTGCACGCCTTCCAGCTCCGTCTTGAAGGTGGTGATCAGATGCTCCATCTCCCGCAGCTTGCGCTTGTCGGTGATGCGGCCGTTGATCTTCGCCTCGTTCTGGAAATCCTCCATCCGGCCGCGATATTCCAGCACCCGGCGCCAGAAGCTGAGGTTGGTCGGGTAGCGGATCTGCAGCAGGATCTCGTCGATATGGAAGCCCTGGAACAGGCGGATGCCCAGCTTCTGCCCCAGGCGCACGCCGACCGGATCCTCCACCCGCGCCAGGATGAACACCACGCCGGCGCGCTGCATCCGGGTGATCTCCGCGGCGCGGTCCAGCAGGATCTCCTCCGCCTCCGGCGTGTAGTTGATCTTGGCCATGCGCACGCCCATGCGATGGAAGTCCAGCACGCCGATCATCTTCGGATGCACCCCGTCGATGGCGATCGAGGCGCCGCGCGCGGCGATCAGGTCGCGCACCATGTCGAACTTGTCGAAACTGTCGAAGATGTCGGCGGCCCGGAACTCCACGCTGCAGTTCGGCAGGCGGTCCAGCAGGGTCTCCTCGAACTGCTGGAACTCCGGCGTGAAGACGCTGTCGATGTTCAGGTTGAACGAGGTGTTGAAGCGGATCAGGTTCCGCACCTCGCAGATGCAGCGCAGCACCAGGCGGTCGAGCAGCTGGGTAAGCTGGTAGAAGTAGTTGCGCCCGTCGGTCATGTCGACATTGACCAGCAGGTGCTTGCGGATCTGCGCCACGCTCACGAACATCTCGTTGATCACCGGCTCCGCGCCCTTGTTGGGCACCACCAGGGCGATCTCCTGCGAGCGGATGAAGATGTCCTTGAACATGCTCGCGCCCAGGCGCTCGAAGGTCAGGTTGACCAGTTCGATATGCTTCGACGAGAGCTTCTGGTTGGCGTACTTCTCGACATTCTGGGTCAGGTCGCTGCGGTCGTCGCCGGCCGGCCCCTGCTCCATCTCCCCTTCGGGCTGCTTGGTCTCCGCCAGCTTCTTCAGCCGCTTGATCGCGATATTCTTGTGCCGGCTCAGGTCGAAGACCTGGACCAGGCGCCACTGGTTCAGGCGGTCGAAGACGTCCGGCAGGTAGCGTTCGACGAGCCGCAGGACGCTGAGCTTGACATCGTTGACGAAGCCGATGATCCGGTACTCGTTCGACGCGATGTAGAGGGCGAAGTCCCACTCGGAGAGCTTGAACAGGCGGGTCGCCTTGTTGGGCGACGTGTTCTCGTCCTCATCCTCGTAGACATCCTCCATGCTCTGCATTTCGTTGTTGGCGATGAGGTTGGCGAGATTCTTCTGGGTCTCCCGCTGGAGCGCGATCGCCTCGCGCCGCTGCGAGCATTCCCGCAGCGAGATCAGGATGATGTAGTTGTTGATGCCACGGGTCGGCTCGGCGGCCTGGATCTGCCGCAACGCAGCGGTGACGTCTTCCTCGTAGACTTTGGTCGTCATATGCCCAAACCCAAGAACCGCGACCCGGAGCGTCCGTCCTGCCGAAGGGCAGGTGGCTCCGGGTCCATTCCCGCACGCGCAATGCAACTGTCCCTCGACCGGCCGCGCCCGGGCGACCGTTCGGCGGGAGAGGAGATCACCGATCCCAAGTTCCATTGTAACGTGAAAAGCCGGCCGCAGGCGAGCGCCGCCCCTGGCCCGTAAACTGCCGTCGCGGCGGCGTGCTGCGGCCGCTTCCCTTCGACCGGGCGCAGAACTGGCCGGCCCTCTATTTGCCCCGGCACTATTTCAGCTGGCTGGTCAGTGCCGCGCGCCGGGATTTCTGTTTCTGCTTGGTGCGGCTGCGCGGCACCTTGATCTCCGGCTCGTCCGGGCGCGACCGGCCCTTGAAGGGGTTTGTCAGGGTGAATTTCGACGTCCGGTTGCGCACCAGCGAGCCGCCGGTGATGTCGCCGTCGATTTCCGGCTTGCCCCACAGATAGCCCTGGCCGTACTGAACGCCCATATGGCGCAGCATGTCGGCCGTCACGTCGTTCTCCACCTGCTCGGCCACCGACTCGATGCCGAGCCGGTTGCACAATGCGGCCATGGAGCCGATGAATGCCTGCCCCTTGCGGTCGGCCCGGTCGCCGCGGACATAGGAACCGTCGATCTTCGCGCAGTCGACATCCAGGGCGCGCAGATACTCCATCGTGGCCTCGCCCGCGCCGAAATCGTCGATGCAGACCTGGCAGCCCGCCTTGCGGATCGACTGGATCCGGGCGTTCGCCGCCGCCAGGTCGTCCAGCGGCTCGGTCTCGGTGATCTCGAACATCAGGTAGCGGCTGTTCTCGCCGGCATTGGTCAGCTCCTGGTGGATCATTTCCAGGAAGCCGGAGGTCGAGAAGGACTTGCCGGAAATATTCACCGCCACCGGCAGGCATTGCTGGTCCGAGGGCACCGACTGGATCTTGCGGATCACCGTCCGCAGGATCGCCATGTCCAGGTCGCAATGCAGGCCGGTCTGCTCGGCGAAGCGGATGAACTCGAACGGGTTGGACGCGATTTCCTTGTCCGGCAGGCGGATCAGCGCCTCGAAATGGTGCCGGGTGCCGGTCTCCAGCCGGACGATCGGCTGATAGGCGACCTTGAATTCCTGGCCGGCAATCCGGCTCTGCGCCAGCTGGATCCTGCGCGACGTGGTCTCCAGGGTGCGCTGGCCCGCCTTTTCCGGATCGCCGTCCTCGGCCGCGAAGGGGCGCCGGTCCGCCGCCTTGGCAAATTGCTGCACGGTATAGCCCAGGGTCTGGCTGGCGGTCGCATAGTCCATGCTGCGGTCGACGGTGATGCTGCGCGGCACGACGCGCAGCGCCTTGCTGACATTGGTCGCCGTGGCGATCTCGCCGATCCGCTGCTCCAGCAGCGCCGCCGCCGAAGTCGGCCCGTGCATCACGCCGAAGCGCTCGCCCGAGAACTTCACGGCCGAATCGCCGTTCAGGGATATCGCGCGCAGCAGATGGCCGACCCGGCGCTCGAACATGTTCCGCTGGCTCATGCCGACATGCTCGCGCAGGTCCGACCAGCCGCTCACCTCGATCATGGTCAGCCGGAACGGACCGGTCTGGCCCCGGTGCAGTTCCTGCAGCCGATGCTCCAGCACGGCCTGGAAGCCCTCCAGCCCGAACACGCCGCTATCGGCCTCGCGGAACAGCTCGTGGACCGGCGGCCGCGCCGAGGCGGCCTTCAGGGTGAAGAACAGGTCGCCGCGATGCGCCGAGTTGCGGTCGCGCACCGTGTGGCACGACACCTCGCACAGGATCGAGGCCGGGCCGTCGGCCTCCACCGCGCCCGCCGCCGCCCGGTCGTCATGCGCCGAGGAGACCCGGTGCGGGCGCAGCTTCAGGTTCACGTGCACGCCGGCGGCGCGCACCCCCGCACCTGCAAGCCAGACCAGTTCGCGGATGAACGGCCGGTCTTCCGGCACGATAAGGTCCAGGATCGCCAGCTTGATGATCTCGGTGACGGGCGTCGCCAGCAATTGTTCGCTGGCCCCGGCGGCGAACTTGATCTGGCCGCGCGGGCTGGCCTGCAGCAGCAGGTCCGCACCGCCGAATGCAAAGGCGGCGTACCGGTCGCGTTCGACCTGCCCGTCCGGTGCCGGACGGGTCGGCCGGGCCGGGTTTCCACCGCCCTTCGTGCGCGTCCCCGCATTAACCGTCGCCATTGTCACCACAAGCAGCCGGGACTTGGGCGGATTCCGCCAATCCGCCGTTCCCTGGGTCAAGCCATGCCATGCGCCCGCCGGCCTCCCAACCGCCGGTGCCTGGAACCATCAACCGCCACGACGCACGGTGTAGCAAGGGAATGCGGCCCCAGAATGGCCCCCAATCGACCGCGCGACACGAACTGTGACGATGCAATCACTATATCGCCCGGTAGGCCGGAATGCAGCAAGGGATGTGGCTGCGCCGGCAGCGCGCCGCCGCGGGCCAGGCAGACTCACCAGATCCGTGCCGTTGTCGGTTCCCGCTTGTCCTGCAGGTGGGTCATCAGGATCCATTCGTCCCGCGGCATGAAGCGCGGGGCCAGGAAGCGATTCGACTTGCGCAGCAGGTCCTCCACCGGCTGTCCGCGCTTCACCGCCACGCTCTCCCAGCCGACCAGCAGTTCCTGCCAGGCCATCATCCGGCGATGCAGGTCGTCGCGGCCCTCGCGGATATAGCGGATGCCTGACGCCGCGTTCTTCAGCAGGGCCATGATCTCGCCGGTCTGCGCGTCGATCTGCTCCAGGCGCTGGCCGTAATCCGCCACGGCGATCGCCATGAAGCGCTCGCAGGACGAGATTTCCTCGAGCACCGACATGTCCATGACATAGATCTTCCGGTAGCCGCCGATCTTCTGCTCCATGGCAGAGACGCGGGCGAATTCCTCCCGGATGGCTTCGATATAGGCGAGCTCGTTGGCAAGCTGCTCGACCAGCTTCACCACATCGTCCTTGCGGTCCTTGCCCCAACCCAGGGCCACCGCGGCTTCCTCGAACGCCTCGTTGACCCGCTCGCGGGTGCGCGGATCGTCGGCCAGCTGCACCAGCTGGTCGGGGTCGGTGATCAGGGTCTCCTCGCCGGAGATCCAGGTCACCATCTGCATGCAGACCCGCTGGCTGGCGATGGTGCGGTGCCGGTCGGTGACCTCCCAGGAGGCCTCGCCTGTGAGGATCTCGCGCGGGAGCGGATCGCCCAGCTTCACGGTGACCACGAAATCCAGCGCCAGGGCGACCAGATCCAGCATCTCGGCGTCGGCGGAGCCTTCCTCGATGGCGAATTCGCGCCGGATGCCCGGAAAGCTCAACAGCACCTCGTTCTCGCCCAACGTCACCGCGAAGCCCGGGGATTCGTCCGCCGTGGACCGGCGGAACAGGCCGCCTTTCACACTGTTGAAGAATTTGTGGCGGAACTGCACGCGGGTCGGCTTGGGGCGCGCCGCGGCACGCCGGCCGCCAGCCTTCTGTGCCTGCTGGCCAGCCTCCGGCGCAGCGTTCGCGCTGTCCGCCTTGCCCGTCTCTGCTGTCCCTGGCTGGGCGTCACCCACGTCGAACCACCCTTTCGACAACCCGCTGCCGTGTCGGCCACAACGCGGCGATCCCGCAACGTGCGGCGGCAAGAAGAGTGGCAGCATTCCGTTAACAATCTACGACCGGCGCCGGCGGGCGCAAGCCTGTGGCACACCTGCCGGCCAGCTAATACTCCAGGATGGCCCGCAGGGTCACCGGCAAACCGGCAAACCGGCCCGTACCCCGGATCCGGCGGCTGCCCTTCGCGGAAGTCTCGACAGCGCCACCGAAGCCGGACGACCGTAGCTGCGGGCCTGGCCCTGGCGCACAAAAAAAGGGCCGCCGGTTGCCCGGCGGCCCTCCGCTCACGCGGAATGCGCTGCGGTCAGCTGCCGCTGCCCGTCGCCTTGCCGGCGCTGAGCACCGGCCCGAAGCGGACCCACTCGGAACCGTCGAACTTCACGAGCTGCATCTGCTCGATCGGGAAGAAGTCGTTCGGTCCGGTGTTGATCTTGATACCGGGCAGCAGCATCGGGACCTGGAGGTCCTTCAGGCTCGCAGCCTGTTTCATCAGGTTCGCACGGGTGATCTCGTCGCCCATGTTCTTGATGACTGCAATGATGGTGTTGCACACCGCATAGCCGTAGGCGGTAAAGGCATCGGTCTTGTCGCCATCCGGGAAGTAGGTGTTCATCCAGTCCAGCCACTCCTTGTAGTCGGCATCGCCTTCCCAGGCCGGGTCGGTCGGATCCTTCAGGTAGAGGGCGGACACGATGTCGACGGACTTGTCGAAGCCGGCCGGCTTCAGCACGGAGCCCACCGAGTTGGAGACCGAATTCAGCAGGTGCAGCGGCTTCCAGTCCAGGTCGGAGATCTTGCGGATCGCCTGGGCGGCGAATTTCGGCGTCGTGACGTTGTAGAAGGTGTTCGCGCCGGAATTCTTCAGGTTCACCATCTGGGAATCGATGGTGGGATCGGTGACCTCGTAGGTCTCCTCCGCCACGATCATGCTCTCGGCCTTGTCGCCGAGGCCGTCCTTGATGCCCTGCACGTAATCCTTACCGTAATCGTCGTTCTGGTAGAGGATCGCGATCTTGGCGTCGGGCTTGGTCTCCAGCAGATAGTTGGCGTAGATCCGCCCTTCGGTCTGGTAGTTCGGCTGCCAGCCCATCGTCCAGGGATAGTTCTGCGGATCGCCCCACTTGGTGGCACCGGTCGCCACGAAGAGCTGCGGAACTTTCTTCTGGTTGAAGTATTTGTGGACAGCCGAATTGGTGGGGGTGCCCAGGCCCTGGACCACGCCCAGGACCTTTTCGCTCTCGACCAGCTTGCGGGTCTGCTCCACCGTCTTCGGCGGGCTGTAGCCATCGTCGAGCGAGATGAAGGTCAGTTTGCGGCCGTTGATGCCGCCTTCCGCATTCACCTTCTTGAAACAGGCGGCAATGCTCTTGCCGATGGAGCCGTAGGCCGAAGCCGGGCCGCTATAGGGGTTGGTGTTACCGATCTTGATTTCGGTGTCGGACGCGCCCTCATCATAGGTAGCGGCGAGAGCCGGTACGGACAGACCGAGCGCGCAGGCCGCTACCGCGGCCAATAGGCTGTTACGGGTCATGGGCTAACTGAAACCTCCCTGGTTCCTGACTGGACGTGATTGTCACGTGAGGCGCTTCTTGTGGCGCGCACATCATCGAACGCGGCGGGCGGTCCGAAGTCAAGCCCGGCATGCGACAGGCTGCCGCATCCGTGATCGCGTAGGGGCGGATTGCATAAAAAATGGGCCGCCGGTCACCCGGCGGCCCATTTCCCGCACCGGCCCCGGTCAGGGCCGAACTGTCCGGATCAGCTGCCGCTGCCGGTTTCCTTGCCGGCGCTCAGCACCTCGCCGAAGCGCACCCATTCGGTGCCGTCGAACTTCACGAGCTGCATCTGCTCGATCGGGAAGAAGTCCGTCGCGCTGGTGTTGATGGTGATGCCCGGAAGCAGCATCGGGGCCTGGAAATCCTTCAGGCTGGCCGCCTGCTTGACGAAGTTCTCACGCGTCACGGTATCGCCCATCTGCCGGATCACCTGCGCGATGGTATGGCAGTTGCCCCAGCCATAGGCGTTGAACGTGTCGGTCTTGTCGCCGTCGGCATAGTACTCGTTCATCCACGCCAGCCATTCCTTGTAGTCCGGATCGGCTTCCCATGCGGGATCGGTCGGATCCTTGAGGTAGAGGGCGGAGATCACGTCGACGGACTTCTCGAAGCCGGCCGGCTTCAGCACCGCGCCGACCGAGTTGGAGACCGAGTTCAGCAGGTGCAGCGGCTTCCAGCCGAGATCGGCCACCTTGCGGATCGCCTGCGCGGCGAACTTCGGCGTGGTCACGTTGTAGAACACGTTCGCGCCGGAGTTCTGCAGGTTGATGATCTGCGAGTCGATGGTCGGGTCGGTGACCTCGTAGCTCTCCTCCGCAACGATCATGCTCTCGGCCTTGTCGCCGAGGCCGTCCTTCATGCCCTTCACGTAGTCCTTACCGTAATCGTCGTTCTGGTAGAGGATCGCGATCTTGGCGTCGGGCTTGGTCTGCAGCAGATAGTTCGCGTAGATGCGCCCTTCGGTCTGGTAGTTCGGCTGCCAGCCCATCGTCCAGGGATATTGCTCCGGATCGCCCCACTTGGTTGCGCCGGTGGCAACGAACAGCTGCGGCACCTTCTTCTGGTTCAGATAGCGGTGGACGGCCGAATTGGTCGGCGTGCCGAGGCCGGTCACGACGCCGAGCACCTCTTCGCGCTCGACCAGCTTGCGGGTCTGCTCCACGGTCTTCGGCGGGCTGTAGCCGTCGTCGAGGGAGATGAAGTTGATCTTGCGGCCGTTGATGCCGCCTTCCGCGTTGATCTTGTCGAAGCAGGCACCGACGGCCTTGCCGATGGCCCCATAGGCCGAGGCGGGGCCGCTGTACGGCATCGTATTGCCGATCTTGATTTCCGTATCGGAGGCGCCCGGGCCGTACTCTGCGGCCAGGGCCGGCGTCACGGCCAGTGCTGAGGCCGCAACGGCGGCCATGAGAATCTGACGGGTCATTGGTTGGACTTACCTTCCTGGTTGTTCACTACCTAGTACGTTGCGATGGCTACTTATATGTCAGTGTTCTGGTTCGCTCGCTTCTGATGGCGAGGCCGCATTCGAAGGGGGCAGGCCGCCAGGTGTCAAGCCGTACCTGCCGGTCGCGACCGGATTTGTCCGGGCGGGCCGGAAACGCGAAAGGGGCGGCGCGAACGCCGCCCCTCCCCGATCCCGCGGAATCGGCCGGCCGGGTCCGATCCCGGCGGCCGGCGCAGTCCTGCGATCAGCTGCCGCCGCTGTCGCCGCCGACGTCCAGGATCTCGCCGAAGCGGACCCATTCCTTGCCGTCGAAGCGGATCAGCTGCATCTGCTCCACCGGGAAATGGTCGTCCGGGCCGGTCTTCACCTTGATGCCCGGCAGGACCATCGGCGGGGCGTAGTCGAGATTTTCCGCCTGCTTCAGCATGTTCTCGCGGGTCAGGGTGTCGCCCATCTGCTCGATGATCTTGATCAGGGTCTTGCAGGACGCATAGGCATAGACATTGAACTTGTCGAGCTTGTCGCCCTTGTAGGCATTGTCCATGAACGCCACCCATTCCTTGTAGTCGGGATCGGATTGCCAGACCGGGTCGGTGGGGTCCTTCAGATAATCGGCGGAAATGATGCCGACCGACTTGTCCAGGCCGGCGGGCGTCAGCACCGCGCCGACGGAGTTCGAGACACCGTTCAGGATGTGCAGCGGCTTCCAGCCGATATCCGCCATCTTGCGGATCGCCTGGGCGGAGAACTTCGCGGTGGTGATGTTGAAGAAGACATCCGCGCCGCTGTTCTTCAGGTTGATGATCTGGGAATCGACCGTGGGGTCCGTCGACTCGTAGGTCTGCTCGCCCACGATCTGCTTGACCTTGTCGCCAAGCCCTTCCAGGAAGCCGGTGCGGTAGTCCCGGCCGTAATCGTCGTTCTGGGACAGGATGGCGATCTTGGCGTCGGGATATTCCTTCGCCACCCACTTGCCGTAGACCTGGGCCTCGGTGCGATAGGATGGCTGGAAGCCCATCGTCCAGGGGAAGTCCTTGTAGTCGCCCCACATCGACCCGCCGGACGCGATCAGCAGCTGCGGCACACCTTTCTGGTTGAGGTATTTCCGCACCGAGGCCGAGGTCGGCGTGCCCAGGCTCTGGACCACGGCCAGCACCTCGTCGCTCTCCACCAGCTTGCGGGTCTGCTCCACCGTCTTTGGCGGGCTGTAGGCATCGTCCAGGGTGATGTAGGTGATCTTGCGGCCGTTGATGCCGCCCTTGTCGTTCTGCTCCTGCAGGCAGGCCGCCACCGCCTTGCCGATCGTCCCGTAGGGGGAGACCGGCCCGCTATAGGCCATGGTGTTGCCGATCTTGATCTCGGTCTCCGAGGCGCCCGGCCCATACTCGGCCGCAAGCGCGGTGCCGGCTGTTCCGGTACAGAGCATCGCCGCGGCCGCAAGGCAGACCGCATGTCCGTTCCACGTCATGTCTCTCTCCCTGTGTCAGTGTCGGCGGTGCCGGCCGCTATGGCGCCGATGCCCGTCCAGTCTGGCTGCCCTTTTGCGGGCAGTGCTTATGGTCGCAGGCACTGCGACAACCTGCACGCAGGAGTCTAGCAGAGCAGCTGTCCGCTCGCGATTCGGGAGTTTGCAGCCGCAGCGCAGCCGCCGGGTCGGATAGGAGGGAGCCTTGCGGCGCCCCTCCGTCCACGGCGGTTCATGTGGCGCTCGGCACCCTGGTCCTCTTCGGGACGTAGGGCCCGATCTGACCGGCACGGCATCGGGTCGATTGTCCGTACCCTTGACTCAGCCGATCCTTGCTTCAACACTGATATATCAAAAATATACAAAAGTGATGCGAGAATGATGTCGGAGCCGCAGGATGTGTCCGGCGGCCTCGATAAAACAAAGACTAAATATAAGAACGTCGAAGACGTCTATAAAACAGGGAGAAAATCGATGCCGAACCTAGTCGATATCAACAAGCTGAAGCCGGCCGAGGACGTGGAGTTCGCATCTCCGGTTCCGATCCAGATGATTTCGAACGGCGAGTTCACGCCGATGCCACAGACACCGAAGCAAAGGCAGGTCGAGGAACGGATCAAGGAACTGGCCGATACCCATGGAAGGAAGCAGGGCCTGAGCCGCCGCCGCTTTCTCGGCACGGCCGCAGGACTGGCCGCCGGGTTCGTCGCGATGAACGAGGTTTTCGGCCCGGTCTTCAAGGTCAGCGAGGCCGAAGCGGCAGACCGGGAGATGGCGGACGAACGTGCGGCCGCCCTGTCCGGCCAGTTCATCCTGGACGATCAGACCCATCTTGTGCATGACGGTTTCATGCAGGAGGGCCTCCTGGGTCTGGGCCTGTTCGCAGCGGAGAACTGGAACCCGGCGCTGAACCCGGAAGAGCTGACCCTGGCCTACTACAAGTTCGACAACTACATGCGCCAGATGTTCGTCAACTCGGACACCAAGATTGCGCTGCTGTCCGGGGCCCCGTTCGACGACCCAAGCTGGTGGATGCTGCCGAACGATCAGATCGCGGATACCGTCGCCATGGTGAACAAGATGGCCGGCACGCGCCGCATGCTCGGCCATTTCGTCATCACCCCCGGCCAGCCGGGCTGGATGGAGGCGGCCGAAAAGGCCATGCAGGAAGGCCGGCACGACGGCTGGAAGTCCTATACGATCGGCGATCCTCTGTCGCCCGGCTCCGAATTTCCGTACCGGCTGGACGATGAAAAGCTGATGTACCCCTTCTACGAGAAGGCGCTGAAGGCCGGCAAAAGGAACATCGCGGTCCACAAGGGCCTGATGCCCGCCGACTATGAGACGTCCTGGGCCGGCAAGTGGGAATATAATACGGCCTGGGACATCGCCAAGGCGGCCAAGGACTGGCCGGAGATGAACTTCATCATCTATCACAGTTGCATGCGGCCGTTCCTGGAACCCTCCAACATCATGCTCGACGAGTTCAATGCGACCGGCGAACTGAAATGGGCCAGCGACCTTGCCCGCATTCCCCAGGAGCATGGCGTCAGCAATGTCTATGCCGAGCTCGGCACCACCTTCGCCAATTCCTGCGTCACCGACCCGCGACTTGCCGCCGCGACCCTCGGTATCCTGATCAAGGGCATGGGGGTCGATCACGTCGTGTGGGGCACCGACTCTGTCTTCTACGGCTCGCCGCAATGGCAGATCGAGGCGATGCGCCGCCTGGAGATTCCGGAGGACATGCAGCGCAAGCACGGCTTTGCGCCACTCGGCGCGGCCGATGGCTTCGTCAAGAACGCCATATTCGGGCTCAATTCGGCACGGCTGTTCAATATCAACCTGCGCGCGGATCTGGACCCGATGTTCGACGACGGGATATCGAAGCTCAAGCGCGACTTCGCCGAACTGGACGGCATGCGCGACAATGTTCGCTACGGCTACGTGTCGCCTGCCTGAAACATCGCTGGACCGGAGCGGGGGCCGCACATGGGTGCGGCCCCCGCCCGATACCCCCGATAAGCAGCATAGCCAGTAAGCCGCATTGCCAATGAACAGCTGCGGATGCGAGGTACCATGAACTGGACATTCAAGGCACTCTGCTGCCTGCTCGCCACGCTCCTTGCCGGCCCGGTTCTGGCCGAGCGCGATGGCGCCGGCAAATCCGGATATGCCGCCATCGAAGAAGGCCGCGCCGTCTATGTCGAGACTTGCCAGCGCTGCCACGGCAAGCTCACGGAAGACCTGTCGTCCCGCGTCCCGCGGATCGTTCCGGTCGTCATGCTGCCGCAGGGGCCGACCTTGTCCGGCATTGTGGGCCGGCCGGTGGCAAGCATCGAGAATTTCAAATATTCCAAGGCGTTAAAGAAACATAGGGATAACGGGGCTGTCTGGGACCGCGCAACCCTTGACCTGTATTTAACGAATACACAGAAATTCGCCCGCGGTTCCTATATGCTCCTCAGGGTGTCCGAGCCGGACCGCAAGCTTGTGCTGGACTATCTGGAACAGGCAGCGACCCATCGGCAATAGCCGACGCGTTTCCGTGGGCAGGCCCGTATCGGACAGCATCCCGCCAGCACGGACCGTGCAGCGCCGGGCAAGAGATACGGACCGGGCCTGATCAGGGCTTGACCGATCGCCTCTGGTGGAACATTGGGTGGCGGGAAAGCTCGTTACCCAGGTACCGCGGCACGCCTCCTGCCGGCAACGCGCCGGACCGGACCGCCATCACCGACTTGGGCCAGGCATCTTGCTGTGAAACCGGGCTCCGGTCCCGCAATGGTCTCGACCGCTATGGAAACGATGTCCGAACCCGCGACCGCTCCTGCGACTGGCATTTCGCTCACCGAGCAGGCCTACCGCCGGATCGAGGAACTGATCGTCACGCTTCGTCTGCTGCCGGGACAAATATTGTCCGAGGCGGATCTTGTCCGCGATCTCGGTATCGGCCGCACGCCCATCCGGGAAGCCCTGCAGCGGCTGGCGATCGAAGGCCTGGTTGTGATCATGCCGCGACGCGGCATCATGGTCACGGAAATCGATCACGCCAAGCACCTGTCCCTGCTGGAACTGCGGCGCGAGGTGGAGCGGCTGGTCGCGCGCAATGCGGCGCGCCGGGCGACCCCGCAGGAGCGAATCCTTTTCGCAGAGCTTGCCGAGAACCTGGCGGCAGCGGCGCGGGCGAACGACGACGTCGCATTCATGCGGTTCGACCTGGAATTCAACCGGCTGACAGTGAAGACATGCCGGAACGAGTATGCGTCACGGTCCATGCATCTGATCCAGGGTTTGTCGCGCCGGTTCTGGTATCGGCACTATCAACAGGCGCTGGACCTGGAGCGTTGTGCCATGCTGCACAAGGACGTGGCCGTTGCCATTTCGCGGGGCGAGGAAGCGGGCGCTGCCAGGGCCTCCGACGAACTGATCGACTATATCGTGGAGTTCACCCGCGCCTCGATCTGACCCATGCGAGCCGTGCAGCCAATCTGTGCAGCGGCTTTGGTGTAGGGCTGGCCCAGCGATCGGCGTGCCGCAAGAGGTGCCGCTCGCCGACCGGGTCGATCCTGCGCGCGGCGGTTTGGCAGTCCTCAGTTCAGCGCCGGGATCGCCGGCAGGCAAGGGCGATCTGGATGTATAGGATCGTCCAGGCCGGGCCGAAGACCCAGCCCGGCAGGTGACAGCCCGCCGGCAAGCCGGCGGGCCTCCCAGGGTAAGGCGCGCCATGCCTGGCGCAGCAAAAAAAGACCCCCGGTTCCTGGCACCGGGGGTCCGCAGATCGGTGGCGCCGCCCGGCGAAACCTTGTCCCGCCGGGCGCCGGGCTCAGGGGCGGCCGGGCAGCCGCATCAGCCGGCTGGTGAACCAGCGCAGCAGCCCGGCAAAGCCGGAAGGCATGAAGTACACCACCAGGATCAGGAAGATGCCGTAGATCATCCAGGTGATGTTAACGCCGACCCAGCCGAAGACATTGCTGAGGATGCCCTGCATGCCCTCGGAGATGTTCGGGATGAACAGCACGAAGAGGCCGCCGACGATCGGTCCCCAGATCGATGCCACGCCGCCGACCACCAGACCGACAAGGAAGGAGACGGCGAGCAGGAAGGTGAAGCTGTCGGGCGCGACGAAGCCGATGACGATGGCGCCCAGCGCACCGGCGACGCCGGTGTAGAGGGCCGAGACGCCGAAGGCCAGGGACTTGTAGACGCTGGTGTTGATGCCCATCGACTTGGCCGACAGCGGGTTGTCGCGGATCGCCATCAGCGCCCGGCCGGTGCGGCCGCGCACGATGTTCCAGGCGCAGATGAACAGGATCAGCAGCACCACGAACGAGAAGTAGTAGAGCCACTGGTCCTGCGAGATCGGCAGGCCGAAGGGCGGGTCGGGCTTGAACACGAAGATGCCCTGCACGCCGCCGGTCCAGTCCTCGATCGGCTTCCACTTCAGCAATTGCGGCGTGGCGACCGCCAGCGCGAAGGTCGCCAGGGCCAGATGCAGGCCTTCCAGCCGCAGGGCCGGGAAGCCGAACAGGAAGCCGACCACCAGGGAGATCACGCCGGCGACCGGAAGGGTCCAGTAATAGCTCGCGCCGAAACTGTCCATCATGATCGCCGCGGTATAGGCGCCGACCGCATAGAACGCGCTGTGCCCCAGGCTGAACTGGCCGTTATAGCCGGTCAGCAGGTTCAGCCCCTGGATCGCCATGGCGTAGATCATCGCCTGGGTGAGCTGGAACACCGTGAAGTCCGGCAGGACCAGCGGCAGGATCACCGCAACGATGATGCCCACCGCCAGCCAGAACTTCCGCCAGCCATGCAGCTGGATCCCGAAGATCGTGGCCTTGTCGAAGGGGTTCGCCCGCGTCGTTGCGTCGGTCCGCGCCCTTGCCTTCTCTTGCAGTACCGCCGCCTCAGACACGCTTCACCACCCTTCTGCCAAACAGGCCGGTCGGCCGGAACATCAGCACGCCGACAATAAAGATCAGTGCGATCGTCAACTTGATCTCGCCGATCGGGAAATCGATCACATCGCCGAACCAGGCCACGAGGTTCTCCAGCACACCGACCAGGAAGCCGCCGAGCACCGCGCCGCCCGGATTGTCCACGCCGCCGACAATGGCCCCGGCGAAGCCGTAGAGCAGGATCCCGACCATCATGTTCGGCTCGAGGAACACCGCATGGGCCACCATGATGCCGGCAACCGCGCCGACCGCGGCGGCCAGGCCCCAGCCCAGGCCGGTCATCATGCGCACCCGCACGCCGACCAGGCGGGCCGATTCAGGGTTCTGCGCCGCCGCCCGCATCGCCAGCCCCACCGAGGTGTAGCGGAAGAAAAGGTAGATGATCGCCAGCAGGACCAGGGTCACCGCGATCATGCCGACGGCATGCGGGCCGATCAGGTTGCCGAAGATCGCTTCGCTCGGGAACGGCGAGGGGAAGGCCTTGATCGTGTAGTCCCAGATCGCGCCGGCCAGGCTGTTGAAGATTGCCAGCAGGGCGATGAACACCACGATATGGCTCAACACCGGTGCGTTGTGGATCGGCTTGAAGACCACAAGTTCCAGGAAGGCGCCGATCACGAAGGATATCGCCAGGGTCAGGACGAAGGCGATCCAGAACGGAATGCCCCAGGCCATGAGCTGCCAGGCGATATAGGTGGAGAACATCGCCATCTCGCCCTGCGCGAAATTGAAATGGTCGATGGCCTGGTAGATCATGACCACGGCGAGGGCCACCAGGGCGTAGATCGCCCCGTTGGCCAGCCCGGCCAGGACCTGTTGCAGCAGATGTTCAATCATACGTCATTCCGTCCCTAATACGCGGGCGCCGCCGGCTCGCCGGCCTCCCCACAGTGGCGGATCGGCCCGGCTCGATGTGCCCCGCGCCGGTCTTCCCAATGCCGCACTGGCCTGCACCGGACAGCGAGGGCCCCGCTCCGCCGGGCCCGCGCGCCATCCCCCGATCTTCCGCTCAGTAGCCGAGATAGGCCTTGCGCACATTCTCGTCTTCCCGGATCTCCGCCGAGGGGCCGGAGAGAACGATCCGGCCGGTCTCCAGGAGGTAGGCGGTATCCGCCAGGTTCAGGGCCAGGGTCGCGTTCTGTTCGACCAGCAGCATCGACACGTTCCGTTCCTTGTTGATCTGTCCAAGGATCCGGAAAATCTCCTGCACGATCAGCGGCGCCAGCCCGAAGGACGGCTCGTCCAGCAGCATCAGGCGCGGCCGCAGCATCAGGGCACGGCCGATGGCCAGCATCTGCTGCTCGCCGCCGGACAGGGTGCCGGCCTGCTGCTGGTAGCGTTCCTTCAGGCGCGGGAAATACGCGTAGACCTGCGCCTCGTCGGCCGCGACCTCGGACTTGTCGCGCCGCGTGATCGCGGCCAGCCGCAGATTCTCCTCCACCGACAGCCGGGTGAAGGTGCCGCGCCCTTCCGGGACATGGGCGATGCCATAGCGGACCACATCCTCGGTGGCCTTGCTGCTGATCAGGTCGCCGTCGAAATAGATCTCGCCTTCGGTCTTCACCATGCTGCAGACCGACCGCAGGGTGGTGGTCTTGCCGGCCCCGTTGGCCCCCAGGATCGTGGTGATCCCGCCCTCGTCCAGGTCGAAGCTCATGCCATGCAGGACACGGGTCAGCCCGTATTGCGCCTTGAGGTCGCGCACTTCCAGAAGCTTGCTCATCCTAGTTATCGGTCCCCAGATAGGCGCGGATGACGTCGGGGTCCCGCTGCACTTCCGCCGGCGTCCCCTCGGCAATCTTGCGACCGAAATCGATGGCCACCACCTTGTCGGAAATCGCCATCACCAGGCTCATGTGATGCTCCACCAGCAGCACCGTGACGCCGCGATCGTCCCGGATCTGCTTGATCTGCGCACCCAGCCCATCGATATCGTCATGGTTCAGCCCGCCGGCCGGCTCGTCCAGCAGCAGCAGCTTCGGGCTGCCGGCCAGGGCGCGGCCCAGTTCGACCCGCTTCTGCAGGCCGAAGGAAAGTGCGGCAACCGGCAGATGGGCCACTTCGTGCAGGCCCAGATAGTCGACCAGTTCCCAGGCCTGCTCCTCCAGCTCCGACTCTTCGCGGCTGACCCAGGGCAGGCGCAGCGCATTCGACAGGAAGTCGCTGCGCTTGGTGTGATGGCCGCCGACCATGATGTTCTTGACCACCGACATGGTGGGAAACAGGGCCAGGTTCTGGAAGGTCCTGCCGATACCCAGGTCCGCCATGGAATGGGCGGGCGTGTTCAGGATCGACCGGTCCTGGAACCGGATATCGCCTTCGTTGGGAAAGTACAGGCGGCTCAGGCAGTTGAACAAGGTGGTCTTGCCGGCGCCGTTCGGGCCGATCAGGCCGCAGACCGTCCCCTCGGGTACGGTGAAGGCAACCTGGTCCAGGGCCACAATACCGCCGAACCGGATCACGACGTCATCGACGTCAAGCAACGCATTGGCCATCAGCAGGTCGTTCCCAAATCGTGCGCCTGCGAAACGAAGCCTTTCGGCCCCACGTCACAGACACGTTCCCTGATCGCGGCATTGCGAAGATGCCGCGGACTCACACTACGACTCATGAATTGGAAATCCGCCTCCCTGCCATATGTGAAGCCCGCCGCGTTCGTTTGCACAACAAGAGTTGTCTTCGCGGCTTCTGTTTTTTTTGCGCAACAAAAGTATGCCGAACGGTCCCATCCGTTGCAAACATATTGCTGTCGCTTGCATACAGGCCGGGGCGAGGTCCTGCAAGTCCTGCGAGCAGCCGCCCGGCCCCCTGTCCGCGCCGCCGGCATGGCCAGCCTCATGCCTCGCGGATGTCGCGCTTGCCGCTTGCGACAAGGGTCATGGCGGCGGCGGCCTCGTCGCTGACCATCAGGTCGCAGAACAGGGTTCGCTCCGCCGCCAGCCCGTCGTCCAGGGACCCCAGGGAATGCTGGCGGACCAGGGCCTTGATATGGCCGATCGCGCGTGCCGACCGGCGCTCCAGATGCGCGGCAAGGTCGAGCGCGGCAGACATCACATCGCCATCGACGCAGGCATGGACGAGCCCCGCCGCCGCGGCTGCCCGGGGGGCCAGGGTTTCGCCGCGCGCGATGTACCAGAGTGCGGCCGACGGGCCGATCAGGCGCGAAAGGCGCTGGGTGCCGCCCGCCCCGGGCAGGATGCCGAGATTCACTTCCGGCAGGCCGATGGAATAATCGCCGTCCTGCGCCAGGCGGAAGTCGCAGGCCAGCGCCAGTTCGAAGCCGCCGCCCATGGCGGTGCCGTTGATCGCGGCAATGAACGGCCGGGAATCGCCCTCGATGCGGCGCAGCAGCTTGTGGAACGGGGCCTCTGGCACCGGCCGGTCCAGCGCGAACCGCATGTCGCGCTTGCGCATCGCGGCCGAGCGCTCCGCCAGCAGGCCGACATCGTAGTGTCGCACGAAGACGCCATCCTGCGCGCCGGTCAGGATCACGGCGCGGATCGTGCCGTCGGCGGCGATTCGATCCAGCACCTCGGCGAATTCGGGCTCGACCCGGTCGTCCATCAGGCCGTCGGGCGGATTGTTGAACCGCACCAGCGCGGTCGCTCCGCGCGATTCCAGCTCCACCTTCGCCATCGCCGTTTCTCCCATAGCCCCGGATCCCCATCGCCCCGGGGTGCATGGGCACCGTTATTGCCGGCACGACCGGCGCCGTGCAAGCCCATGCAGGCCGGCCATGGCCCGGCGCGGCAGCTTCGCTATAGTCCCGCCGCGAACGGCCCGCACAGAGATTCGGAGGAACCATGCCTGCCCCGCCCCCCGCTGCCGCCCCGGACGACAGCGCCCCGATCGAGGATGCGCAGGCCTTCCTGCCGGAGATCTGGGCCGGCCATGCGGCGTTCCGGCCGGGAAAGACGGCCCTGGTCTGCGGCGAGGTGCGGCGCGACTGGGCGAGCTTCAACGGCCGCATGAACCGGGTCGCCAACCGGCTGAACCGCGCCGGCATCGGCCGCGGCGACCGGGTCGCGGTGGTGATGGCGAACTCCGCCGACATGCTGGAGGTCATGTTCGGCGTGGTGAAGGCCGGCGCCTGCGTGGTGCCGCTGTCGGCCATGCTGACCGGTGCGCAGATCGCCGAACTGGCGTCCGACGCCGCGGTGCGCGGAATGTTCGCCAGCGCCGGCCTGCACGACCGGCTGGCGCCGCATCGCGCCCGCCTGCCCCGGGTACGGGAGGATCTGTGGATCCTGCACGGCGCCGCGCCGGAGGCCGGCTGGCAGGGCTTCGACGACTGGCTGGGCGAGTCGCCGGACCACGAGCCCGACGTTCGCTATGCCATGCAGGACGAGTTCAACATCATCTACTCCAGCGGCACCACCGGCCTGCCGAAAGGCATCGTGCAGAGCCACCGGGCACGCCAGCACTTCGCCTGGTCCAACGCGCTGGAGATGCGCTACCACGCCGACACGGTCGCGCTGGCCACCACGCCGCTCTATTCCAACGGCACCTTCCTGACCATGCTGCCGGCACTGTTCGTCGGCGCCACCCTGGTGGCGCTGCCGTCCTTCGACCCGCAGGCCTTCCTGGAGACCGTGCAGCGCGAACGGGTGACCCACAGCTTCATGGTGCCGACCCAGTACATCGTCACCCTGGCGCATCCCGGTTTCGGCGATTACGACCTGTCCAGCCTGCAGGCGGTGCTGTCGGCCGGCTCGCCGCTGCGCCCCGACATCAAGGCGGCGGTGATCGACCGGATGACCCCGAACCTCTACGAGATCTACGGCATCTCCGAGGGGCTTGCGACGATCATCCGGCCCGACATGGTGACCCGGAAGCCGGGCTCCGTCGGCACCCCGGTGCTGGGCTTCGACGTCGCGGTCATCGGGCCGGACGATGCCCTGCTGCCGCGCGGCGAGGTGGGCGAGATCGTCGGCCATGGCGCCGGCATGATGTCGCGCTACAACGGCCGCCCGGATGCCAGCGCCGAGATCGTCTGGCGCGACGCGCGCGGCCGCACCTGGCTGCGCACCGGCGATATCGGCCGGATGGACGAGGACGGCTATCTCTACATCCTGGACCGCAAGAAGGACATGATCATCTCCGGCGGGTTCAACATCTTCCCCGCCGACCTGGAGCAGGTCGTCGGCCGCCACCCGGCGGTGTCCGACGTGACGGTGATCGGCGTGCCGCACGACAAATGGGGCGAGACGCCGCTCGCCCTGGTGATCCGCGAAGGCGGCGCCACAGCAAGCGCGGACGAGATCCGCGACTGGGCCAACGCGCAGCTGGGCCGCCACCAGCGGATCTCGGCGGTGGCGTTCCGCGACGAATTTCCGCGCAATGCGCTGGGCAAGGTGCTCAAGCGTTCGCTGCGCGAACCCTATTGGCGGGACGCCTGACCGGCGCCCGCGACCGACGAGGAGAGGCACCATGCGCGACGTCTACATCATCGGCACCCATACCACCGCGTTCCGCCGCTGGCCGGACAAGTCCTACAAGGACCTGACCCGCGACGCCTATCTGGGGGCGCTCGCCGATGCCGGCCTGGAGAACGGCGATGCCATCGAGAATGCCTGGTTCGGCAATTGCGGGATGTGGGCCGACGCGCAGGGCTCGATCCGCGGCCAGGTCTGCATGACCCCGCTGGTGCGCGACGGCCTGTTTCCGGAGCGGGTGCCGCTGGTGAATGTGGAGGATGCCTGCGCCACGGGATCGGTCGCGCTCAACGGTGCCTGGAAGGACATCCTGTCGGGCACCGCGGAGCTGTCGCTGGCGATCGCGGTGGAGAAACTGTTCGACCCGGAGAACCCGGAGCGCACGATGTCCAAGTTCAATGCCGGCATCGACCAGCAGGACCCGCAGGAATGGCACGATTACTACGCCGCGGCGGGCGCCGAATCCGGCAAGCCGTTCGAGCCGGGCCCCGGCCGCACGGTGTTCATGGACACCTATGCGATGCAGGCCTGCTATCACATGAAGGTGCATGGCACGACCCAGGCGCAGATCGCCGCCGGCGCCGCGAAGAACCACAATTACGGCGCCCTGAACGAGAAGGCCCAGTACCGCTTCGAGATGAGCGTCGACGATGTCATGCAGGACCGCCCGGTCAGCTTCCCGCTGACCCGCTCGATGTGCTCGCCGATCGGCGACGGGGCCGCGGCCGCCCTGGTCTGTTCGGAGGATTTCCTGACCAACCTGCCGCAGGCGGTGCGCGACCGCGCGGTGCGGATCGCCGCCTCCGCCCTGTCCGGGGGCAAGTACCGCCGGCTGGACGAGCCCGGGCTGAGCCGGGCGGCCGCGCAGAAGGCCTATCGCATGGCCGGGATCGGGCCGGAGAGGATCCAGGTGGCCGAGGTGCATGACGCCACCTCGTTCTGCGAGCTCTACCAGGCGGAGATGATGGGATTCTGCGACGACGGCGAAGGCGGCCGCTTCGTGGAGAGCGGCGCCACCGGCCCTGGCGGCCGGCTGCCGATCAACACCTCCGGCGGCCTGGTGTCGAAGGGCCATCCGGTCGGCGCCACCGGCCTGTCGATGGTCTACGAACTGTCGACCCAGCTGCGCGGCGAGGCCGGCGCCCGCCAGGTGCCCGATGCCGAATGGGCGCTGGCGGAGAATGGCGGCGGCGTGGTCGGCTTCGACGAGGCCTGCTGCGCGGTGACGATCCTGCACAAGCCGCAATAGCGGCGGCCCCCTCCCCGACAGCGACCGCCATGGCCGAGATCAGCCTCAGCTTCGACAACGGGCCGCATCCGGAAGGCACGCCCGCGGTGCTGGACGTGCTGGCGCGCCGCGGCATCCCGGCGACCTTCTTCCTGGTCTGCCGCAACCTGGACGACCCTGCCGCGCACGCCGCGGCAGCGGCCGCCCATGCCGCCGGCCATTGGATCGGCAACCATACGATGACCCACGACGTGCCGCTGGGCATCGACCCGGACCCGCAGGCGCCGCAGCGCGAGATCGCGGCAGCGCAGGCGAAGCTCGGCGCTCTCGCCCATCCCGACCGGCTGTTCCGCCCTTTCGCAAAGGGGGAGTTGGGCCCGCGCCTGCTGTCCCGCGCCGCCGTCGAGCATCTGCAGGCCGGCGGCTATACCCTGGTGCTCTGGACCCACGTGCCCGGCGATTTCGAGGACCATGACGGCTGGCCCGACCGGGCGATGGCCCAGATCGCCGAAGCCGAGGCCGCCGGCCGGCAGCACCAGCTGCTGGTGCTGCACGACGCGGTGCCGCCGGCGATGCGCCACCTGGACGGCTTCCTGCAACGCCTCGCGGCCGCCGGGCACGGCTTCCGCCAGGAGCATCCGGCCGATTGCCTGCCGATCCGCCGCGGTCGCCTGGTCGGCAGCCTGGAGGGGCTGGTGGCCGCCTGAGGTCTCAGGCCAGCAGGTCGGTCAACGGGGAAAGCTCGGTCAGTATCTCCACCTGTCCGGCGAGTTCGACCACGGCGGCGATGTGCTCGGGCGACAAGCCGCCGGCCGCCATCAGTTCCTCCGCCTTGGCCTGCAGGTCGGCATCCGGCAACGGCTTTTCCGGGTCGCCCAGGGCATTGACGGTTTCGACTTCGGCGGTGCTGCCGTCCTGTAATGTGACGCGCAGGGCGGCCGACATCTCTGCCGGATAGCGGCGCTCGCAGGCCGCCGACGGCCCGACCGCGATGCGCCGGCGCAACGCGGACAACGCGGGATCGGACAGCGCGGCCGGCGCGAAATGCGACAGCTTCGGCGGGCCGTGAAGCAGCGCGACGGCAACCGCATGCTGCAGGCTGAAGCGGCCCTGGTGCGGCGTGACCGGGCCGGCATTGTCGCAGAACGCCAGGGCGTCGCCATAGGTCGCCACCTCGATCCCGGTTACCGCCTGCACCGGCAGGCCGTCGCGCAGGGCCAGCGCCGCCTCGATCGCCGGATGGGCATGGCGGCAGGCCGGCCAGGGCTTGAAGCTGGTCTCCGGGAGCAGCCAGTCGCCGGCAGACGGCGCCAGCAGCCCGGCAGGGTTGCCGTCGGGGCAGGTGGCGGCAAAGAACCCCTGCACACCGTCGAGGATCGAGACCGGGCCGGCGCCGCCGCGCACCGCGAGCTCTGCGGCAAGCCAGCCTGCCTGGGCGGCACGGCCGGTATGCAGCTGCTTGGTCACGGTCGCCTCGTGGCGCATCTGCCATAGCCCGGCGGCCTGGCTGCCGGCATGGCCGAGCGCGCTCGCCAGCACAGGCGCATCGGCACCGGCCAGGGAGGCGCAGGCCGCGGCCGCGCCGAACGGCCCGCAGGTCGCCGTGATGTGCCAGTACCGGTAATGCCCGTCGCCGACGACCCGGGCGACCCGGATCATCGCCTCGTAGCCGCGCACCATGGCGTCCAGCACCTGGCGGCCGCTGGCCCCGCGCAGTTCGGCCGCCGCCAGCACCGCGGGAATCACCACGTCGCCGGGATGGACACGGCCCTGGCGGTCGGTATCGTCCATCTCCAGGACGTTGCCCAGGCCGCCGTTCAGCAGCATCGCCCCCATCGGGCTCAGCCGCCCGGCCCGCAGCGCCATGCAGGGCCCCGGCCCGTCCAGCGCGGCGACCTGGCGCAGCAGCGGGCCGACCGGCTCCGCCCCGCCCGCAAGGGCACAGCCGATCCAGTCCAGCAGGTGGCGGGCCGCCCGCGCCCGCTGCGCCGCATCCACCGGCCGGCAGAGAAGGTGGGCGAGCCCGAGGGCGAGCGGTTCCGACATGGCCAGACCTCCTGTGCCGGCCGGCACCGCCGGCGCGCATGCGACCGGTCGCCGACAGGACGATCGCCGGATGCTGTCACCGGCCGGCGACGGTAGCAATCGTATGCAGCTATGCTAGCGTCGGCATCCCTCATTGGCCCGCGCGGAGGATGGACGATGCCCGGCATCAGTTTCGAGCAGCCCGCCTTCGAGACGGCGGTCCCCGTCGTGGTGATCGGCGCCGGGGCCTGCGGCATGACCGCCGCCCTCGCCGCCCGCGACGCGGGCGCCGAGGTGGTGGTGCTGGAGCGCGACACGAGGCCCCATGGCAGCACCGGCATGTCGCAGGGCTATGTCTGTGCCGCCGGGACCCGCCTGCAGGCGAAGCTGGGCGTAGCGGACGACCCGGACCGCTTCCATGCGGACATCCTGGCGAAGACGGACGGCACGGCAGATCCCGCCCTCGCCCGGATCGTGGCGGATGCCGCCGCGCCGACGGTCGACTGGCTGATGGAGGTTCATGGCATCCCGTTCGAGCTGAACCCCGATTGGGCAGGCTTCTTCGGCCATTCCACGGCCCGCATGCACGGCATGCCGTCGCGCACCGGAACGGAGCTGCTGGGCGCCTTGGGAAATGCCGCCGAACGGGCCGGCGTCGACCTGGTCACCGGCGCGCGGGTGACCACCCTGTTCGCCGATCGCGCCGGGCGGGTCACCGGCCTGGAGATGGCGCGCGGCGACGGCCGCACCGAGCGGCTGGGCTGCGATGCCCTGGTGCTGGCGACCTGCGGCTTCGGCGGCAATCGCGAGATGGTGCGCGAGTTCATCCCGGGCTTCGGCAATGCGCCGCGCTACCGCTATTTCGGGCATGAGGGCAACCAAGGCGACGCCATCGCCTGGGGCCGCGGCCTGGGCGCCGGGCTGGGCAGCATGACCGCCTTCCAGGGCTATGGCGCCCTGGCGGAACCGCAGGCGGTCGTCGTCAACTACGACATGATCATGGCCGGCGGCATCCAGGTGAATCTGGCGGGAGAGCGGTTCGCCAACGAGATCGCCAACATTTCCGCGCAGGCGCTCACCGTCCTGGCGCAGCCGGAGGGGATCGCCTGGATGCTGTTCGACGGCCCCCGCGAGGCCGCCGCGGCCAACCTGCCGGAGCACCGGGAGGTGCTGGCCCTGGGCGCGGTGCGCCGGGCCGGCACGGTCGCCGAACTGGCCGCGGCGATCCGGGTGCCCGCGGATGCGCTGCAGCGCACCCTGGACGAGGTCGCCGCGATGGCGGCCGGCCGGATCCCCGACCCGTTCGGGCGGGACTTCGCCGGCCTGGCGCCGCTGGCACCGCCCTTCGGGGCGGTCCGGGTCACCGGGGCGCTGTTCCATACCCAGGGCGGCCTCACCGTCGACGGCGACGCCCGGGTCTGCCGGCCGGACGGCACGACATTGCCGAACCTGTTTGCCGGCGGCGGGGCGGCACAGAGCATTTCCGGCGACGGGGCGACCGGCTACCTGCCGGCCGCCGGGCTCTGCACCGCGGTCACCCTGGGCCGGCTGGCCGGCGCCGCGGCGGCCCGGCTGGCGCGCGAGAGCCGCCGCGGCTGACCCTCTATCCCGCCGCGCCGGGCAGCCAGAGCACCACGCCCGGAAACAGCGCGAGGAACAGGGTGAAGGCCACCATGATCAGGAAGAACGGCATGGTCGCCCAGCCGATCCGGGACAGGCGCTCGCCGGTCAGGTCCTGGATCACGAACAGGTTGAAGCCGACCGGCGGGGTCACCGCCCCCATCTCCGCCACCAGCACCAGGAAGATCCCGAACCAGACCGGGTCGTAGCCGGCGGCGGCAACCAGCGGGAAGGTGACCGGCAGGGTCATCACCATCATCGAGGTGCCGTCGAGAAAGCAGCCGAGCAGGATGTAGAACAGCAGCAGCACCAGGATCAGGCCGAACGGCCCCAGGTCCAGCGCGCCGATCGCGGCCGCGGCCTGCGCCGGGATCGCCAGGAACGCCATCGCCTTGGACAGGAACAGCGCGCCGGCCAGGATCAGGCCGATCATCGCCGAGGTGCGCACCGCCGACATCAACGCGCGGGCGATCAGCCGGAGGGTCAGCACCCGCTGCAGCGCCGCGATCGCCAGGGCACCCGCCACGCCCATCACCGCCGCCTCGCTCGGCGTCGCGATGCCGGCATACATCGACCCGATCACCAGCACCACCAGGCCCAGGATCGGCAGCAGGTTGAGGGCCAGCGCCAGGCGCCGCCAAAGGCCGGTGCCGGCGCCGGGCTGGGCCGGTGCCAGCCGGCGGGCCAGCAGCGACCGGATCGCGATATAGCAGCTGAAGCAGAACGCCAGCAGCAGTCCCGGGACGATCCCGGCCGCGAACAGCTGCAGCACCGACACCTTGGTCAGGACGCCATAGACGATCAGCACCAGGCTGGGCGGGATCAGCAGGCCGAGCACCGCGGCGCCGGCCAGCGAGCCCGTCGACAGGTCGCGGTCGTAGCCGCGCCGTTGCAGCTCCGGCGAGGTGATCTTGCCGATCGTCGCCGCGGTGGCGGCCGACGAGCCGGAGGCCGCCGCGAACATCGTGCAGCCCAGGACGTTGACGTGCAGCAGGCCACCGGGAAGCCGCGTCGTCCACGGCGCCAGGCCGCGGAACAGCTGCTCCGCCAGGCGGGTGTGGAACAGGATGTCGCCCATCAGGATGAACAGCGGCAGGGCCGCCAGCTCCGGCGAGGTCAGGCTGGTATAGACGTCCTGGCCGAGGAACTTCTGCACGGCCATCGTCTTGAAGATGTCCAGCCCCAGGACGCCGACCCCCATCAGGGCAAGGCCGACCCAGACCGACAGGCCGAGCAGCGCGGCCCCGGCCAGCAGGACGACGAGGATCGCGCTCATTCCGGCAGTTCCAAAGCCCGCCGCGCCGGTTCCGGCGCGGCCGGGCGGCCCGGCTCCAAAGGCTGGCCGGCAAGGAGGCGCAGCAGCCGGGCCAGGAATGCCAGGGTCAGGGTCAGCGAGGCCAGGGCCATCGCGCCCTGCGGCAGGTAGAGCGGCGTCTGGCTGGCGAAATACGACACCGTCCCGATCTGCCAGGTGCCCAGGGCAAGGCGCAGCAGCGCCAGGCTGAGATAGCCGGAGATCAGCAGGCCCAGCAAGGTGCAGACGGCCTCGACCGCCGTCGCTGCCGCCGGCGGCAGCGACGCCGTCGCCACCCGGACCCGGATATGCCCGCCACGGCCCAGCACATAGCCGAGGCCGGCCATGAACACGATCCCCAGCAGGTAGCCGTTATACTCGACGATGAACGGCAGGCTGGCGGAGAAGGCGTAGCGGAGCAGGATCTCGGCGGCGCCGATCAGGAACAGGGCAGCCAGCGCAAGCGCGGCCAGGATCCCGCCGGCCAGGCAATAGCCGTCGATCAGCCGCAGGACGATGCGCAACCGGCTTCCCCTGCGGCACCCGGCCCCCCTGCGGCACCGGGCCCCCCTGCGGCACCGGGCCCCGATGGGCCCCTGGCGCCCCGCCCCCGCACCCGAAAGCCCCCGTCAGTTGCTCTTGCCGGTCGCGGCCAGGTACTCCTCGACGATGACCGGCGCGCGTCCGCCGACCCGGGCCAGGACCTCGTCCCAGACCGGCTTCGCGGCCGCCCGCATCGCTGCCGCCACGGCCGGATCGGGCGCTTCGACGATCATCCCGCCGTCGCGCAGCTTCTTGATCGCCTTGTCGTCCTCGGCCGCCGAGATCGCCCAGAACTGCGGCTCCAGCTCTGCCGCAAGGGCAGCGATGGCCGCCTGGTCCTCGGCCGAGATGGCGTCCCACGAATCCTTGTTGACCAGCATGGCGTTGGTCGCCCAGAGATGCCGGGTCAGATAGCCGTACTTCATGAACTCCCAGTATTTCTGGTCCGCGGCCGTGGTCATCGAGGTCATCGTCGCGTCCAGCGCGCCGGAGGCCAGGGCCGGCAGCACGTCGGCGATGGGCATCTGCACCGGTGTCGCGCCCAGCCCCTTGAAGAAGGCCGAGGAGTTCGGGTCGGTGGTCCGGATCTTCAGTCCCTTGAAGTCGTCCGGCGCGGCGATCGGCTTGCTGCTGTAGATCTGGTTCGCCGGCCAGGGCACGAAGTACAGGACCTTCAGGTTGTGCTGTTCCAGCGCCTTGCGGAAATCCGGCTGGGCGATGTCGTGAAGCTTCCGCAGGTCGGCGGCATCGCCGATCAGGTAGGGCAGGGATTCCACCCCGTTGATCGGTGCCTCGCCCACCGTCTGCAGCATCACCCCTTCGGCCATCGGCACCATGCCGTCGCGCACCGAGCGCACGGTCTCCGGCCCCTTGATCCCCAGCGCCCCGCCGGGATGGACGACGATCTCCACCCGTCCGTCGGTGACCGTCTTCACCTCCTCGGCGAAACGCTGCGCGTTCTTGGTGTGGAACTCTTTCTGCCCCCAGGGCAGCGCCATGTCCCAGGTGGCGGTCTCCGCCAGCACCGGGCCGGCGAACAGCGGCGCCGCCACGACGGCGGCGGACAGCAGCCCGAGGGCCGGTTTCGCAAGAAACTCTACACAGGGATGCAGCATGGTGACGCCCTCGCACTCTGGTTCGAGTTGGACGGGAACAGGACATCCACCGCCCGCACCGGGAATGGGACGCCGTGCGCGGCAACCTGTCAAGCAATCCTGCAATCGAATGCAGCGACAGCCATCCACCCCGACCCTGGCCTGAAATGCCGCCGCACAAGATCCTGGAACAGCGCATCGCGGACTGGCACCATGGGCATTTCCGCCCGGCAAGGGAGGGGCGAGCACTGCATCGAGAGCCGGCAATGCCCGAAGCAACCTATTCGTTCGAGAGCATCCCGGACATGCCGGGACTGGCCTTCCGGATCCGGCTGACCGGACCCATCGCCCAGCCCGAGACCCGCGCCCTGTACGGTCGGATCGCCCACCGGATCGCCGACGGTGCGATGAACACCATCCTGGATCGCCGAACGGCCCCAAGCCATTCCGACATGGCCGCGTTCGAGCGCTTCTTCCGGTTCATCGGGGAACGGGGCATCACCCGCTATCGCACGGTCGTCCTGGATCCGGACCCGAACCGCCATCACATGACGGCCTTCGCAGCGGAAGTCGCCATCTCGGTCGGGATCGACGCCGTGATCCGGCATGCGCTGCAGGAGGCCCAGGCGATGCAGATGCTGCGCGACCTGATGGCGTCGCCACCGGACGCCATGACCGGGCCGCCGTGACGAGGCGGTCAGGCCACCCGGCGGCGGCCGCTCCGGCCCTTGCGCCGGTCGACCTTGGCAACCGGCTTCGCGGCAGCGGATGCCGCGCTCCGGCCCGCGCTGTCCAACGCGGCCGGCGCCTCCACCGGGACCGGCAGCCGGGCGGAGCCGCGCTCCACGAACAGCACCGGCACCTCCACGATGGTGCGCCGGTTCGACGGCTGTTCCTGCAGCTGCACGATCAGGTCGATCGTGGCGTCGACCATCTCCTCGATCGGCTGTCGCAGGGTGGTCAGCGCATAGGCGGTCCAGGCCGATTGCGGCGTGTCGTCGAAGCCGATCACCGACAATTCGTCCGGCACCGCGATGCCGGCCGCCCGGGCCGCGTCCAGCGCCCCCATCGCCATCATGTCGTTGGCACCGAAGATCGCATCCGGCCGCGGCCCGTCGGACAGCAGCCGCATCACCGCCTCGCGCGCGCCCTCATAGCTGTAGCGGCCGTCCATCCGGACGACCTGGGTGTCGGTATCGACCCCCAGCGCCCGCAGCCCCTCGTAGAAGCCGCGCTCGCGGTTGATGCCGGTCGAGGTATCGCGATGCCCGGCGATGAAGCCGAAACAGCGATGGCCTGCGCGCACCAGCAGGGTCGCCACCAGGCGGGCGCCGCCGTAATTGTCGCTGGTGACGCTGTGCGCCGGCACCCCCGGGACGGTGCGGTTGAACAGCACCACCGGGGTGCCGCGGCGCTCGCATTCCGCCGCCATCTCCGAGCTCAGCGTGGCGGCACCGATGATCACGCCATCCACCTGGTATTGCAGGACCTGCGGCAGCAGGGCATCGAGATTGCCGTCCGGCGGCACCGTGAACAGCAGCATCTGGCGGCCGAGATCCTGCAGCCGCAGCGACAGGATGCGCAGCGCCTGCTGGTAGAACTGGTATTCCAGGTTGCCCAGCACCACGCCGATGATGTTGGTGCGCCGGGTGATCATGCTGCGCGCGATGGCGTTGGGCATGTAGCCCAGCTCCGCCGCCGCCGCCATCACCTTGGCACGGGTCGCCGCACTGATGCTGGCGCCCGGCGTGAACGCCCGGGACACGGCCGATTGCGACACCCCGGCCAGCTGCGCCACCTGGATGGCGGAGGGCCGGCGGGGCCGGAGGAAGGTCTCTGCTGGCTGAACGGGCATCCCGGCCTTCTACCATGTCCGGAGCGGAAGTTGCATTCGCGGCCGTTCCGCCACCTGGAAGGGTGGCGGCGGGCCGGCGCTCGGGAAGCTGACCCGCTGGCTCCGGCCCTTGTCAAGGCGGCCCGGGTCCCGCCGCCGGCCCCTGCCGGCCGGGATCGAGTTCGTAGATCGCCCGGTCGCCGCTGATCTTGCGCATGTAACTGACCCGGGTCCCGTCCCAGTAATAGCGGAAATGGTCGCCCTGGACCGCGGGCGTGACCACATCGGGAAAGAACGCCGCGATGCAGGCGCCGGTCGCGTGGCGGACGCTGGGATAGACCAGGCCATGCGCGCCGGCACGCCGCTGGGTCGCAGCGAAGTGCTGGGACGCCGCATAGTCGTCCGGGTCGAGCAGCGCCGCGAAGCCGGCGCCGCGCAGGTCGACGAGCATGGCATCGACGGCGCCGACCAGCTGGCGGACCTCCGACAGCCACCCCGGGTCCAGCGCGGCCTGGGCATAGAACAGGCCCATGTGGAAGGCATGCTCGTGGGCCGCCGTGGCAAGGCTGTCGCCGGCGTAATAAACCCCGTAGCTGCCATCGCTGAAGCGGGACCTGCGATCCGGCGAGACATGGGTGAAGGCCGCCATCACCCAGGAGGCCCCCTCGCCGGCGATCCGCCGGTCCGGCGGCACCAGGGACAGGTCGCCGATCTCTTCCAGGATCCGGGGGTTGGTGCGCGCCTGGGCGGCCGCCAGGGCCTCCCAGTCGTGCGGGTCGGCGACATCGTCGAACAGGTCGATTGGCGGAAAGTGCGACAGCACCAGGCGATGGGTCTTCGGCCAGGCCACCCGGCGGGTCGGCGGCGCGGTCACCTGCCGGCCCTACCAGCCGCCCCGCATCGCATCCAGCCAGCGGCGCAGGCGTTGCAGATCGCCCATCCCGCCCTGCAGCAGGAGCTGCAGCGGCGTGCGCCCGCCCAGCTGCGCGTTCGGCCGGCGCATCCAGTCATAGCCGGTGGCCGGCGCGGCGAAGATGATCCGCAGCGCCTTGTGGATGCCCAGCAGCAGCGAGAGCCGGTCGGCCAGGTCGCGGTTCACCCGGCCATAGTCGCCGGCCTTCCAGCGCCGGAAGGTCTTCGGCGAGATGCCGCCCAGGATGACCGCGGCATCGACATCGCTGACCCCCCAGCGCGCAAGGATGTTGATCGCCGCACGCTGCATCGCCTCGGTCTCCCGCGCGGTGTAGGTCGCCGCGCCTGGGTCGGATGGTGCCGGATCGGATGTCGGAAGTGTCAGCATGTCTGGGCCTTTTTCCACAGTATGGCGCCAGAACGGCCAAATGTCCACGTCACGGCCTGCCGCCGAGGGGCGGAATCGCCGTCCCGCCAGGCGCTAGTTCTCCGGGAATCGCGATAGGCGCGGCCGTACCTCACCGCGCCAGCAGGGCAAGTCCCGGCACCCGGTCGGCCAGGGCCGCATTGCGCAGCACCGCATCCAGGTTGCGCCGCGCCAGCCGGGCATGTTCGCGGGCGAGCGCCTCGGCCCGCGCGCCCTCGCGCCCCTCGATCGCCTCCAGCATCGCCCAGTGCTGGCCCTGCGCCTGGCGCATCACGTCGCGGAACGCCGGCAGTGCCGCCTGTGCCTCGACGAAGGCGCTGGGCCCGGCGAACGGCAGGGTGACCACCCGCTCGACCTCGCGCCGGATCAGGTCGCTGCCCGCCAGCCGGGCCAGCAGGTCGTGGAACCGTTCGTTGCCGGCGACATAATCGCCGAACGCCCGCTCGCCCGGCGGCGCGGCAACGACCACGTCCAGCTCCTGCAGCAGCCGCCGCACCGCATCCAGCGCGGCTGGCGGCGCCCCGCGCTCCGCGGCCAGCCGGGCGGCGGTGCCTTCCAGCACGCCGCGCAGTTCGATGGCGTCCGCGATATCGCCATGGCTGAACGCCCGCACCGCATAGCCGCCGCCGGGCAGCGCCTCCAGCAGCCCCTCCTGCGCGAGCTGCGCCAGGGCCGCGCGCACCGGGGTGCGGGACAGGCCCAGGCGGTCGACCAGGGCCAGCTCCGACATCCGCTCCCCCGGGCGCGCCGTGCCGCTGACGATCAGGTCGCGCACGCCCAGCAGCGCCTTCAAGGACTGCGACGCGAGGCCGGACCCGCCGGCCGCCTGCCGGGGCCGGATTGTCACGCGCGCCGCCCCGGCAGGCAGGGCCGGGTCCTGTATACAAGAATGGTTCTCCGCGGCCCGCCGCGCAGGGATCGGCCGGCCGCCGGAGGGCCGTCACTGTCCTTGATTTCTGGAAACCAGGTGCAAGACATGGGTTGACCGGCGCAACGCCTCCACTCAGTATCCCGGCAATCCTGTATACATTCGGCGGTGCAGGCAAGCCCGTGCCGGCACCGGCCGACGACACAGCCCGGAAACGGAAGGATCAGGACCATGGGAGAGAAAGCGCCGTTCCGCGCCGATCATGTCGGCTCGTTCCTGCGCCCGGCGCGCCTCACCGAGGCGCGCGCGCGGTTCCAGGACGGCACCTGCAGCGCCGCGGAGCTGCGCGCGGTGGAGGACGACTGCATTCGCGAGGTGGTGAAGAAGCAGGAGGCGCATGGCCTGCACGGCATTACCGACGGCGAGTTCCGCCGCACCTTCTTCCACGTGGATTTCCTGGAAAAGCTGGACGGCGTCACGGTGACCTATGGCGAGTTCGCCTCGGCCTTCCGCAAGGACGATGGCAGCAAGGTCGGCTTCGCGCCGCCCACCATGCATGTCGATGCGCCGGTGCGGCACAGCCAGCCGATCCAGGGCGCCGATTTCGACTTCCTGAAGTCCGTTGCCGGCCATACCGCGAAGGTCTGTATCCCGGCACCCTCGATGCTGCATTTCCGCGGCGGGCGGAAGGGCATCTCCGACACCGTCTATCCGGACCTGGACGGCTTCTACGACGACCTTGCCGCCGCCTATCGCGACGAGATCGCGGACCTGGCGAAGCGCGGCTGCCGCTACCTGCAGATGGACGATACCAACCTGGCCTATCTCTGCGACCCGGAGATCCGCCAGCGCACCGCCGACCGTGGCGACGATCCCGATGCGCTGACCCGTCTCTATTGCCGCATGGTCAACGACGCGATCCGCGACCGGCCGGCCGACATGGTGGTCGGCGTGCACCTGTGCCGGGGCAATTTCAAGAGCGCCTGGGTCGCCCAGGGCGGCTACGAGCCGGTGGCCGAGATCCTGTTCAACGAGATGGCGATCGACGCCTTCTTCCTGGAATATGACGACGAGCGGTCGGGCGATTTCGCGCCGCTGCGCCACATGCCGAAGGGCAAGACCGTGGTGCTGGGACTGATGAGTTCCAAGAAGGCCGATGTCGAGCCGGCGGACGCCATCCGCAAGCGGATCGACGAGGCCGCTGCCTATGTCCCGCTGGACCAGTGCGCACTCAGCCACCAGTGCGGCTTCTCGTCCACCGCCCATGGCAACGAGCTGTCCGACGACGACCAGTGGCGCAAGCTCGACCGCTGCGTGGAGGTCGCCGAGGCGGTCTGGGGCGCCGTCTGACGGACGCTCGCTGCGGGCCGGCGACCGTTCCGGCTGACCGGCCCGTGCACCTCGGTCCCGTGCCCCGGGCCTCCTGCCATCGGCAAGGATCGCTTTACCATTTGCTGCCACCCTGCCCGCAATGGCTAGAGCAACCGCATTGGCGCGGCAGGGAGCGCATCGAATGACCGTTTGGCGCCGCAGCGCCGATATCGCAATGGGCGAGTTCGGTATCAGCCCGTTCGTCGCGACGCCGGACATCCTGGACAGCCCGGCACTGGGCTGGCTGGCCGGCCTTTTGGCAAGGAAAGCCGGCCGGCTGCCGGCGCGCGACGACATCTCGCCGCGCCGGATCGGCCCGGCCGCCCTGCCCTACGTGCTGCTCCTGCGTGTCGAAGGGGACCCCGCCCGGTTCCTGGTGCGGCTGGTGGGCACCGAGCTCGTCCGCATCTCGGGGATCGACAATACCGGTCGCTATTTCGACCAACTGGGGCCCCAGCATGGCGCCGCCGGCCCCTATTACCTGCAGCTTCTGGAGCATGTCCGTGCCGACCGCCGCCCGGTCGTGCTGACCGCGAACCTGTTCTACCGCCAGCAGGAATGGCGGCGCTTCCAGGTGCTGGTCGCTCCCGTCGCAGGGACAGACGACCGGATCGACCAGATCGCCTGCGCGATCGACCTGCCGCCGGTTGCGACGGCACAGTGATGAGTTCGGACAGGACGCGCGCCATGGCGGATTGGCAGGCCCCTGTGCGCAACGAGTCCGGCGAATTCAGTGCCACCCATTTCGCGTCCTCGCCCGAACTGCTGGCGCATCCCACCCTGGGCTGGCTTGCCGCGCTGCTCGTCGAGGCGGCAGCCGAAAGCCGGCTGCCCCGTCCGGACGAGGTGACGCCGCGCCGCATCGGCCCGGCGGCCATGCCCACAGTCCTCATGCTGGACCTCGTCGGCCATCCCGCGCGCTATCGCATCCGGCTGGAGGGCACGAAGTGGGCGCGCCTGTCCGGTCGCGACAGCACCGGCCGCTTCTTCGACGAACTGGCCGAGCATCATGGCGAAGTGAACAGCTACTATCTTGGGCTGATGGACCATGTGGCGCAGCAGCGCGCGCCGCTGCTGCTGACCGCCGACATGTACTACCGGAAACAGTCCTGGCAACGCTTCCGCGTCCTCTGGGCGCCTCTGGAAGCCGCGACCGGCCAGGTCGCGCGCATCGTCATGGCGCTGGACGTGCCGGCACCGGTCAGGCCGGTGCGCCGCTCCTACTGAGCGCCAGCGCACCCCCCCGCGGCATGCCGACCTTCCTCTTGATGCTGCCGCTCTGTCTCGCCACACTGCCGGTGCTGCTTCCGGCGGCGCTGCGCGGTCGCACCGCCGCGCAGGCGCCGGACGCGCTGGGCCCGGATGCGCTGGGCAGAGACTATGCGCGGGAGGATCGCCGATAGGCCGCCTGCAAGGGTACCCGCCGCAACGGGTACTTGCGCCTGCGAGCTACTGGCGCTATGTGTTAGACATCAGACCCCATAGCCTCTGGCGTCTCTTGCCACGTCACGCCGACAGGCACGACAACTCCACGCAATCCGGTGAGCTGAGACCCACCCGCGCGGTGCACGGGTGAACGCGATCTATTGAGGAACGACCGATGACCACAGGAACCGTGAAGTGGTTCAATCCGACCAAGGGCTATGGCTTCATCACGCCAGACCAGGGCGGATCCGATGCCTTCGTGCATATCTCCGCCGTCGAGCGCGCCGGCATGTCGAGCCTGCAGGAGGGCCAGCGGCTCACCTATGACCTGCAGCCCGGCAAGAATGGCAAGTCCTCTGCCGAGAATCTGCGTCAGGCCGACTGACAGGCCGCGCATGCTTCAGGGAAGGCCCGCAGCGATGCGGGCCTTCTTGCTTTTTCAGGGCCGGCGATCGCGCCGCCCGCCAACATTGATGGGAGATCATGGCACGCGCACCCAATTACGGTTTTGAACGCCGCGAACGCCAGAAGGCCAAGGCAGAGAAAAAGGCGGAGCGCCTGCGCGCCAAGCAGGAAAAATCCGACCAGCGCAAGGACGATGCGCCCGACGGCGAGAACAGCCCGGCAGATGCCGGGGACGAGGCCACCGCAGACAAGCCGGGCGAGGACAAGTCGGGCGAAGACAAGCCGGGCGGCGAGGGCTAGCCCCGCCCCCGACCCTGGTCCCCGATCCCGGCCCGCATCCCCGCACCGTCGCCGCGACCCGTCGCGCGCCGGTCACTCCCCTGCCGCTGCCGGTGCCGCCGGCATGGCATCCGCCGCCAGCGGCAGGCTGACGCGGAACCGGGCGCCCTCCCCCCGCCGCGCCGGCAGCAGTTCCAGTCCGCCACCCAGCCGATGCATGATCTGCCAGCTGATCGCCAGGCCCAGCCCGGCCCCGCCCGGCTTCGCGCGTGCCCAGTTGCGTGAGAACTTGGTGAACAGGGTGCGGCGCTGCTCGGCATCGATCCCCGGGCCGTTGTCGGAGACCTCGATCACCGCCCGGGCGCCCTCCCGCCGGCTTTCCACGATCACCTGCGGCGCGGCGCTGGTGTTGTAGCTGATCGCATTGGTCAGCAGGTTGATGAAGACCTGCCGCAGGCGGTCCGCATCGGCATCCACCGGCAGGCTGTCGGCGCGCCGCCCGTCGGCCAGCCGCACCCCGGCGGAGCGCGCCAGCCCCTGGCAGGTATCGATGGCGCGCCCAAGCGCGGCTTCCGCATCGATCCGCGCCAGCTGCCAGCTCGCCTCGCCGCGCTCCAGCAGGTTCAGGTCCAGGATCTCGTCCAGCAGCCGGGTCAGCCGCAGGCTCTCCTCGTGGATGATGCCGATGAACCGCTGCGCCTGCTCACCGGTCAGGTCGCGGCTTTCCAGCAGGATCTCCGAAAAGGAGCGGATCGAGGTCATCGGCGTGCGCACCTCGTGGCTCACCTGGCTCAGGAAATCGTCCTTCTCGGCATCCAGCTGCTGCAGCCGCGCATTGACCGCGCGCAGCTGCGCGGCCGCGGCCTCCAGCTCCTGCGACTTCTGCTCCACCTGGCGGCTGTACTCCATCAGCCGCGCGGTCTCGTTGGCGATGGTCATCAGCTCGTCCAGGCTGATCGTCTCGCCGCTGGCCACCTGGCTGACCATCGCGCGCGCCGAGGCGGCGCCGACCGAACCCGCCAGCTGGCGCTCCAGATGCGCGATGAAGGCGCCCGTCGGCTCCGGCAGCTCGCGCTCGCGTCCCTGGCGGCTGGCAAATTCGCGGAAGATGCGATGCGCCTTTTCCGGACCCAGGATCCGCTGCGCCAGGACGAACAGGTCCTCCGCCGCGGCGATCCGGCGGATGAAGCGATGCTCGTCCTCCTGCGGCGAGCGGAAGACATCGACGAACAGCGCGCTTTGCAACTGCTCCAGCGGCCGCAGGTCGCGGATCAGCGAACCCAGCACGAAGACGACGGTATTGACGCCCATGCTCCAGAACAGGGCATTGACCAGGGGGTCGCTCTGGAAGCCGAACAGCGCCTGCGGCCGCAGGCCGGCGATCCCCCAGGGCCCGTTGGCGATGACCGATTGCGAGATCAGGAAATCGCCCTCGAAGCTCGGCAGGAACAGGGTATAGGCCCAGAGCAGGAAGCCGGCCGCCAGACCGGCCACCGCACCGCCGGTGCTGGCCTGGCGCCAGTACAGGCCGCCGATGATGCAGGGCAGGAACTGCGCCACCCCGGCGAAGGAGATCAGGCCGATCGCCGCCAGGGCATCCGACTTTCCGCTGAGCCGGAAGTACAGGAAGCCCAGCGCCAGGATCAGGCAGATGCTGATCCGCCGGCTGGTCAGCAGGAGCTGCCGCACGTCGCCGGAACGGCCCAGCTGCAGCCCCAGTCCGAGCTGCGGCAGGCGCAGCGCGACCGGCATGACGATATGGTTCGACACCATCGTGGACAGGGCGATGCAGGCGACGATCACCATGGAGGTCGCCGAGGAGAAACCGCCCAGGAAGGCCAGCATCGCCAGCGCATCCTGGCCCACCGACATCGGCAGGGTCAGCACGAACATGTCGGGATTGGCGCCGTCGGGCATGAAGTGAAGCCCGCCGATGGCGATCGGCAGGATGAACAGGCTCATCAGGAACATGTAGAGCGGGAACATCCAGGAGGCGGTCGCCAGGTGCCGCTCGTTGGAATTCTCCACCACCGTCACCTGGAACTGGCGCGGCAGGCAGATCACGGCCGTCGCCGCCAGGAAGGTCAGCGCGATCCAGCGCGGCCCGAACACCTCGTCGGAGTGCAGGAGCGCCGGCGAGGCGCGGTCGAAGATCTCCGCCGGCCCGCCCGCCATCACGAAGACGACGAAGATGCCGACGGCCATCAGCGCCACCAGCTTCACCAGCGCTTCCAGCGCGATGGCGGCGACGACGCCGTGATGGCGTTCGTTGGCGTCGATGTTGCGGGTGCCGAACAGGATCGTGAACAGCGCCATGCCGGCGGCGATCCAGAAGCCCATGCGGAAGTCCGGCTCGCCGTCCGGCAGGCCGGTCAGCCCTTCCAGCACGTCGCCGCCGATCACCTGGAAACTGGTGGTCACGGCCTTCAGCTGCAGCGCGATATAGGGCGTGCTGCCGATCACCGCGATCAGGGTCACCATCACCGCAAGGGTGTTGCTCTTGCCGTAGCGGGACGAGATCAGGTCGGCGATCGAGGTGATCCGGTGCACCCGGCCGATCCGCACCAGCTTGCGCAGCAGGTACCACCAGCCGACGAAGACCAGGGTCGGCCCCAGGTAGATCGTCGCGAATTCCAGCCCGTTGCGTGCCGCCGACCCGACCGCCCCATAGAAGGTCCAGGAGGTGCAGTAGACCGAGATCGACAGGGTGTAGACCAGCGGCGACTGGATCCAGCGCGCGCGGCCGCGGCTGGCATGACGGTCGCCCAGGAAGGCCACCAGGAACAGCAGCGCCACATAGGCGACCGACACCGCGATGATCAGGTTGGCGGAAAGCATCAGCCACCGTCCCGCGGCACCGCCGGCGGGCCGGGCGCGGCCCCGCCCTGCGGCCCCGCAGGGGTTTCGTGCAGTCCCGGTTCCTCCCCCGGCCAGGACGGGCGCCCGCCCGGCTCCGGCCCGCGCAGCCGGCGCGCGAGCCAGAGCGCGACCAGGATCAGGCCCAGCCAGACGCCGAAGAGGTAGAGCACGATCAACGGGATGCCGGCGATCCGCATCGGCGCCACGAACAGGTCGGTCAGGGGCGGCAGCAGCAGGAAGGCGCCCAGCAGCGGCAGGATCAGCGCGGCATCGCGCAGCTTCGGCGGCGGCGCGCTCTCCGGCACAACCGGCGGCATGCCCGCGGCCGTGCCCGAGAGAACCGGGTCGGGAGGGACCGGTCCGGGGAGGTCCGGGCCCGGGGGCAATGGCTCCGGCGGGCCCGCGGGATTGCCGGGCGGCGGCCCGTCACCTCCGGCGGGCGGGATCACAGCCCTGCCAGCCGCCGCACGCGCTCCACGACGTCCTTGTTGGAAAACGGCTTGGTGATGAACGCGTCGGCGCCGATCTCCTCCGCGGTGCGGCGGTCCTGCGCCTGGCCCTTGGCCGTCAGCACGATCACCCGCAGCGCCTTCAGGCGCGGGTTCGCGCGGATCTGCTTGAGGATGGAGAAGCCATCCAGCGACGGCAGCATGACGTCCAGGATAAGGATGTCCGGCAGATCGGCCTGCAGCGCGCGCAGGGTCTCCTCGCCGTCGAGCACGGCGGAAACCTCCAGCCCTTCCCGCCGCAGCAGGAAGCTCAGCGATTCCACGATGTTCGGCTCGTCTTCCGCGATGAGCACACGCGCTGCCACGCTGCCGCACCCTCCCCTGTCCGGCGCACCGCCGTCCCGGCCGCACCCGAAGGCAGCCGCGGCCGGCGATGGCCCGCGCGGCTCGTCCGGCCGCGTTTACCGGTCGAGTGTAGCGCCCCCGGCCGATGCGCGCATCGTCCTGCGGCCCGCGTCCGCCGCCTCGTCCTCATGGCCGTAGGGCGCGTGCCGCAGCCCGCCATGCCGGCGTTCCCAGTCGAGCATGTAGTCCCGGGTCACCGGCACCGCGTCGATCGCCCGTGTCAGCTGCAGCTGGAACACCATGTTGGACCGGTAGCGGAAGCCGATCTCGCACAGCACCAGGTAGAACTCCCACATGCGGCAGAAGCGCTCGTCATAGAGCGCGGCCGCGCGCTGCCGGTTGGCGGTGAAGCGATCGTGCCAGTGCCGCAGGGTCTCCGCATAGTGCAGGCGCAGGATCTCCAGGTCGGTGGCATAGAGCCCGGCCCGCTCGACCACGCGGAAGACCTCGGACATCGCCGGCAGGTCCGCGCCGGGGAAGATGTACTTGCGGATGAAGGGGTTGATCGGGGCCGGTTCGTCGGCATAGCCGATCGCATGCAGCAGGGCGACGCCGTCGGGTGCCAGGAGCCCGTTCAGCCTGGTGAAGAACTCGCCATAGTTCCGCTTGCCGACATGCTCGAACATGCCCACCGACACGATCCGGTCGTAGGGCCCCTGCTCCTCGCGATAGTCGCGCAGGTGGAAGCGGACACGGTCCGACAGGCCGGCCGCGGCGGCCCGGGCGACCGCGATCTTGTGCTGCTCCACGCTCAGGGTCACGCCGGTGACATCGGCGCCGGTTTCCTGCGCCAGGTAGAGCGCCATGCCGCCCCAGCCGCAACCGATGTCGAGCACCTTCAGCCCGGGGCGGTCCAGCTTCAGCTTGGCCGCGATATGGCGCTTCTTGTTGAGCTGCGCGACCTCCAGGCTGTCGTCCGGGCCGTGGAAATAGGCGCAGGAATACTGCCGGTCGGAATCCAGGAACAGGTCGTAGAGGCTGCCGGACAGGTCATAGTGATGGGCCACGTTGCGCCGCGCGCGGCCGACCGGGTTGTGCTGCTTCAGGCCGCGCATCACGCGCGACAGCACGGCCAGCCACGGCGTCCGCGACAGGTTGTCGAAATTCCGGGCGGCAATCGCCAGGAAGTCGTACAGGCTGCCATCCTCGATCGTCAGCAGGCCGTCGACATAGGCCTCGCCGATCGACAGTTCCGGGTTCAGCGCCAGCGTATAGTCCAGGCGCCGCGCGCCCAGCCGGACGGTGCATGCGGGCGGGGTGCCGTCGCCAAGGTCATGGACACGGCCACGGCCGTCGATCAGCCGCAGGCTTCCGGTGCGCACCAGGGATTTGAGGACGGCGGGAAAAAGCAAGGCGCGGCCCTCCGGAGCCAGACGGGACGGCGGGACAGGTGTCCTGCCACAGGGAGGCGGCCCGGACAGGGCGTCCGCTACGCCCCGGACCCCGCGTGCCGCAAGGGACGTGACAATATCACGACCCGGCTCCACCGGTATCGCCCAACCGGTCGAGATCGGCAAGGGCAGCGGCGATCAGGTCCCTGTGGCGGGGGTCCTGGGCTTCCGCGGTACCGGCAAAGAGGCGGATCAGGTAGCGCACCTTCACCGCAGCCTCCTCCCAGGTCTGTGCCGGCGCGGCCTGCAGGAGCGCCTCCAGTTCCTCCCGGCGGCCGCGCAGCCCGGCCTGGTCGGCCCGAACCGCGTCGCTCTGCAGCCGGGCAGCCGTGACCCTCTTCGCGATCGTGCCGCGATGTTCGTCCAGGTCGATCGGCAGGTCGGTCATCTAACCATCCGGGGGTGGGTTCTGCGCTGCACGGCAAACGTCATGACAAAAAAAGCGAACTCTATCCTATTTCAATCGTCCGCTTTTCGAAGTTCTCGTCGATTGCTGCCGATTGCTATCGACGAACAGAATACGCGCCACAGTCATGCCCGGCCAATTGTTTTTGCTGGCCCGCGCGCCTGCCGGCCGGCGGTGCCGGGCCGGGCCGCCAGGGTCCGCCACGGTGGCGGCCGACATCGGACCCCGGTATTCATAGGCCCCCAGCGACAGGGACAGGGCGTGCACAAGCCGATGACATCACCGACCCGATGCCGCGCCGGACGGCCATGCTGACCCCTCGCGGCCTCCTCGACCGGCTCAGGACCAGCCTGCGGGTCCGCGTGCTGCTCCTGATGCTGACGATATTCGTCGCCATCTCGATTCCGGCCTGGCTGGCCTTCACCCTGATCATCGACACCACGACGATCCGGCTGGGGCGGCTGTTCGCGGAAAAGCAGGTGCTGTTCGACCGCTATCGCGGACTGGAGACCCTGCGGCGGGAGACGGCGCTGGCGGAAACCCTTGCGCGCTCCCCCGTCATCCTGGACTGGGCGGTGAACGAGGCCGACCCCGGCCTGCGGGCCCGTGGCCTGGCGGAACTGGAGCACTACCGCACGGCCTTCGGCGATGGCAGCTACTTCTTCATCGCCGACGCGTCGGGCAACTACTATTTCAACGACCGCGACAACAGCTATGCCGGCCGCCAGTTGCGCTACAGCGTGGCACGCGACAACCCGCGGGACGGCTGGTACTTCGCCACCATCGCCGGCCCCGAGGCCTGCCAGCTGAATGTCGACCATGACGACAACCTTGCGGTGACCAAGGTCTGGATCAACTGCAAGGTGCTGCGCGACGGCCGCCCGGTCGGGATGATCGGCACCGGTATCGACCTGTCCAGCTTCATCCTGGAAGTGGTCGACGTGCACCAGCCCGGTGTCGAAAGCATCTTCGTCGACCGGGCCGGCGCCATCCAGGCGCATCGGGATGCCCGGCAGATCGATTTCCACAGCCTGACCAAGGACATCGCCGCGAAGAAGACGGTTTTCAACCTGCTGGACCGCGCCGAGGACCGGCAGGCCATGGCGGCGATGATGCAGCGGGTCTCCTCTGCCGAGGACACCGTCGAGGCCGGCTTCGTCCAGATCGATGGCCGGCGGGTGCTCGCCGGGGTCGGCTATCTGGACCGGATCGGCTGGTTCAACGTCACCCTGATGGACCTCGACCAGATCATCGACGACGACCTGTTCCGGCCCATCGCCGCCCTTCTCGTGCTGATCCTGGCCGCCGCGACGGTGCTGGCCACGGTCCTGTTCCAGCGGTCCGTCCTGGACCGCCTCGCCACCCTGGAGGTCTGGGTGCGGCGCCTGCGCGCCGGCGACTTCGCCGACATGAACCCGCCGGCCGCGGCAGACGAAATCGGCCGCCTGACCAGCGCCTTCGGCGAGATGGCGCGCGCGGTGGGCGACAATACCCAGCGCCTGGAGGCGATGGTCCGCAGCCGCACGGAGGACCTGGACCGCCTCGCCCATCTGGACCCGCTGACCGGGATCGCCAACCGGCGCGGCTTCCTGCGCGCCCTGGCAGACCGCGCGGCCACGCAGCCGCAAAGCCCGGACCCGCCCCTGCAGGGCGGCCCGCCGGGCCTGATCCTGGTCGACATGGATTTGTTCAAGCCGGTCAACGACCGCTACGGCCATCAGGTCGGCGACCTGGCCCTGGTGGAGAGCGCCCGGCGGCTGGCCGCCTGCCTGCAGCCCGGCGACCTGGTCGCGCGCTGGGGCGGCGACGAATTCGTGCTCCTCGCCGCCCTGCCCGCGGGCACCACCCTGCAGGACCGGGCGGAGCAGATCCGCAACGCCATTTCCGGCCGGCCCTACAGCCTGCCCGGCGGTGTGGAGGTGCGGGTCACCAGCAGCGTGGGGGCCTGCCTGCTGGACCCGGAGGCAGGGGTCGAGGTCAATCTGGACCGGGCCGATGCCGCACTCTATGCGGCAAAGCAGGCGGGACGGAACCAGGTCGCCTGCCACGACGGCACGCGCACCGACACCCGCTCCGGCCCGGGGGCCTGAACGAACGCCGCGGGCCAGCTTTGCCGGACCGGTTCACGGCCTGGCGCATCCGGGTGCCCGGTCACGGATTGACGATCGGATCCTCCTGCCTGGTGGCGCAATCCTCGCGGCTGCAGATCCGGCAGGAGGTGCCGACCGGCTGCGCGGCGGCCCGCGGCCCCAGGTCCAGCCCCCGGGCATAGACGATGCGGTCGGCATAGACCGCGTCGCAGGCCAGCATCACCGAGAGCAGGCCGCGCGGCCGGTCGAAGCTGCCCTCGGCCTTGGCCACGGCGCGCGCGACGAACAGGAAGCGGTCGCCGCCGGGGAACGCCGCGTGCTGCGGCACATAGGTCTCCGGCGTCTGGAACGCCCGGTATATCGCCCAGAGCGGGCAGGCCCCGCCATAGCGCGGCAGCGGCAGGCGCGGCAGCGGGAAGCGCTTGGAGATGAAGCCCGCCGGGTCGGCGCGCATGAAGCCGAACGGCACGCCTTCCGCGCCGGGCCGGCGCAGGGTCACCAGCCGGTGGCAGACCTGCTCGATGGAGGCATGGTACTTCCGGCGCAGCAGGTCGATGTCATAGGCCAGCCGCTGGGCATCCTCCAGGAAGGGCTCGTAGGGAAACAGCAGGGCCGCCGCCAGATAGGAGGTCAGGGCCCGCAGGCCCCGCCGCCGCGCCGCCGCGCTGGTCAGGAGCGGGCTGGCATCGACCAGGGCGGCGGCGGTGCCGGCATGTTCCGCCGCCGCCACGGCACGGGCCAGGGCGAAGCGGCGGGCACTGGCAGGGGCGCCTTCCGGCAGCGCCGGCCGGGGCTGGCCCAGGCGCGACAGCCGCTCCACCAGGGCCTGCTCCAGCGCCGGCAGTTCCACCCCCAGGGCGCGGCGCAGGTCCTCGGCCGCCAGGTCCAGCTCGGGGAAGCGGTTGTCGTGCTGGATGATGAAATCGTCGACCTCCTCCACCGGGGTGATCGAGCGGGTTTCCCGCGGCGCCCATTCCAGGAACTGGGTCAGCACCCCGGCCACGTCCGACAGGCGGCCGCTTTCCTCTGCCAGGATGCGATGGAACCGGCTCGCCTGGGCCGGTTCCAGGTCGTCGACGGAGTCCAGGATCTCCGCCGAGGAACGGATCGCCGCGATGGTGGAGAGCATGCGGTGCAGGGCATCGCGCAGGGCAGGGTCCTGGGTCAGCCGGTCCGACAGGGCCGCAACCGTCTGGTTGCGCTCCAGATAGGCCCGGTGCAGGGCGACCAGCGCCGCGGACCAGGACGGATAGCGCCCCACAAGGTCGGCCCCGGCGGCGCGGTCCGGCGCCAGGTGGGCCAGCAGCGGGTCGGCGGCCAGTTCCTCCAGGTCGCCGATCAGCCGCCGCTCCGCGGCGCCGTCCAGCCATTCCATGTCGACCGACAGCTCCTCGCAGAGCCGGCGCAGCAGCCGCCCGCCGATCTTGCGCTTGTTGTGCTCGATCAGGTTCAGGTAGGAGACCGAGATCTGCAGCCGCTGCGCCAGCGCGGTCTGGGTCAGGTGCAGGGCCTTGCGCCGCTCGCGCACCCGCATGCCGATCGGCGCCCGGATCGCGCTCATTGCCGCGCTCCCGCGACCGCCGCGACGCCCCGCCAGGGCCCCGCGATGTTGCAGTGCAAGGTCAATCTTTTACCGATTTTGCATCTTGGCATGCCACTTTTTGACAAAATCTGTCAGGTTTTTCAATATCTTATTGCGACATTGACCAAACAAGCCGAGGCTGAGGCGGTCAGGCAAGAAACGCGGCGCCGGGCTGACCGGTGAACCATCCGGGAGCAACCGGGTCCGGCCGCACTGCGGATCACCGCAAACTTCCAGGAGGAAACACATGAATCGGACAGGATTTTCCCGTCGCACCCTGCTGAAGGGAAGCGTCGCGGCCACGGCCGGGCTGGTGGCCGCGCCGCTGGTCATGCGCCGCGCCTGGGCGGAAGAGTTCCGCAACAATCCCACGGGCGCCAACGTCACCTTCGGCTTCAACGTGCCGCAGACCGGCGCCTATGCCGACGAGGGCGCCGACGAGCTGCGCGCCTACCAGCTTGCCGTGAAGCACCTCAACGGCGAGGGCGATGGTGGCATGCTCAACACCATGACGCCGAAGTCGCTGAAGGGTAACGGCGTGCTGGGCAAGAAGGTCGCCTATGTGACCGGCGACACCCAGACCAAGTCCGACGCCGCCCGCGCCTCCGCCAAGCGGATGATCGAGAAGGACGGCGTGATCATGTTCACCGGCGGCTCGTCCTCCGGCACGGCGATTGCGCAGCAGTCCCTGGCGCAGGAGATGGGCATCATCTTCATGTGCGGCCTGACCCACTCCAATGACACCACCGGCAAGGACCGGCGGCGCTACGGGTTCCGCCACTTCTTCAATGCCTACATGTCCGGCCAGGCGCTCGCGCCCGTGCTGGAGGAGGAATACGGCAAGGACCGCAAGGCCTATCACCTGACAGCCGACTATACCTGGGGCTGGACCCAGGAAGAGTCGATCAAGAACGCCACCGAGGCCCTGGGCTGGGAGACCACCGCCGCAGTCCGCACGCCGCTCGGCGCCGGCGATTTCTCGCAGTACATCACCCCGGTGCTGAATTCCGGCGCCGACGTGCTGATCCTGAACCATTACGGCAAGGACATGGTCAACTCGCTGACCCAGGCCGTGAGTTTCGGGCTGCGCGACAAGATGGTGAACGGCAAGAAGTTCGAGGTCGTGGTCCCGCTCTACTCCCGCCTGATGGCGCAGGGCGCGGGCGACGCCGTGAAGGGCATCCTGGGCACGACGAACTGGCACTGGTCGCTGACCGACGCGGGCAGTCAGGCCTTCGTGAAGTCCTTCGGCCAGGAATACGGCTTCCCGCCGAGCCAGGCGGCGCAGACCTGCTACGTGCAGGCACTGCTCTACGCCAATGCCTGCGAGCAGGCCGGCACCTTCTATCCGCCGGAGGTGATCAAGGCGCTGGAAGGCTTCGAGTTCGACGGCATGGGCAACGGCCCGACCCTGTACCGCGCGGAAGACCATCAGTGCTTCAAGGACGTCCTGGTGGTGCGCGGCAAGGAGAACCCGTCCAGCCAGTTCGACCTGCTGGAGGTCGTGAAGATCGTGCCGCGGGCACAGGTGACCTATCCGCCGGATCTCTTCGGCGGCTCCCTGGGCCCCTACAACGTCAGCTGAACCGTCGGCGTTCCTCCGACGACGTCTGGCCGGCCGTCCCTCCCCCGATATTCCGGGGCCCCGCAATGCGGGGCGGGGCGGCCGGCCCCTTTTTCCTGGGCCGCCGCGCTTCCGGGTCCGGATCACTTGACCAGTAGATGGGACTGAGCCGATGGACGCGATCGTCCTGCAGCTTCTGAACGGCCTCGACAAGGGCGGCGCCTACGCGCTGATCGCGCTGGGCCTCACCTTGATTTTCGGCACCCTGGGCGTGGTGAATTTCGCCCATGGCGCGCTGTTCATGCTGGGCGCGTTCTGCGCGGTCACCATGCAGAAGCTGCTCACCCTCTCCACCAAGGTGAAGGACGAGAGCATCACCTTCTTCGACGCCTACAAGGAGATCCCCTACCTGGAGATCTGGCTGGGCGACACCGGCAAGGCGCTCATCGACTATTCGGTGCCATTGGCGATCATCCTGGCGATCCCGGTGATGCTGCTGATCGGCCTGATCATGGAGCGCGGGCTGATCCGCTTCTTCTACAAGCGCCCGCATGCAGAGCAGATCCTGGTCACCTTCGGCCTGGCGATCGTGCTGCAGGAGATCGTCAAGGCGATCTTCGGCGCCAACCCGATCCCCACCCCGCCGCCCGAGACCGTGGCCGGCAGCGCCGATATCGGGCAGTGGATCGGCCTCGGCGCCGGCGTCATCTATCCCTGGTGGCGACTGGTCTACCTGGCCTTCGCCGGCATCGTGCTGTTCGCCGTCTTCGCCTTCCTGCAATTCACCACCTTCGGCATGGTGGTGCGCGCCGGCATGCGGGACCGGGAGACCGTCGGCCTGCTGGGCATCAACATCCAGCGCCGCTTCACCATCGTCTTCGGCCTGGCGGCGGTGGTCGCCGGGCTGGCGGGGGTGATGTACACGCCGATCCTGCCACCGGACTACCATATCGGCATGGAGTTCCTGGTGCTGTCCTTCGTGGTCGTCGTGGTCGGCGGCATGGGCTCGCTGGGCGGCGCGGTGCTGGCCGGCTTCCTGCTGGGCATCCTGCAATCCTTCGCCTCGATGAACGAGGTGAAGTCGATCCTGCCCGGCATCGACCAGATCATCATCTACCTGGTCGCGGTAGTCATCCTGCTGGTCCGCCCGCGGGGCCTGCTGGGGCGCCGCGGCGTGATGGAGGGCTGAGCGATGACCGACGGAACGATGGGGATCGCCGGCGCCGAACGGCGGCGGCTGGTGCTGCCGGGCCCGCGCAACGACCTGATCCTGCTGCTCGCCTTTGCCGCCGCGGTGCTGGCGATGCCCATCTGGCTCGACCCGATCGGCGCCGCCTATCCCGACCTGATGCAGAAGTTCGCGATCTACGGGATCTTCGCGATCGGCTTCAACATCCTGTTCGGCCTGACCGGCTACCTGTCCTTCGGGCATGCCGCCTTCCTGGGGGTCGGCTCCTACACCGCGGTGTGGAGCTTCAAGCTGCTGACCATGAACGTGCTGCCGGCGGTGGCCTTCGGCATCCTGTTCGCCGGCATCTTCGCCGCCGCGATCGGCTATATCAGCCTGCGCCGCACCGGGATCTACTTCTCGATCCTGACCCTGGCCTTCGCGCAGATGAGCTACAACCTGGCCTATTCGGTGCTGACCCCGCTGACCAACGGCGAGACCGGGCTGCAGCTGCGCCAGCACGACCCGCGGTTCCTGGACGAATGGTTCGGCGTCGTGCCCGACACCGGCCTGCCCAGCACCAACCTGTTCGGGCTGGAGATGAGCGGCTATCCCGGCTTCTACTTCTGCGCCGTGATCCTGATCATCGGCTTCTTCCTGGCCATGCGGATCACCCGCTCGCCGTTCGGCATGATGCTGCGCGGCATCAAGTCGAACCAGAACCGGATCAACTATACCGGCGTCCATTCCCGGCCCTATGCGCTCACCGCCTTCGTGATCTCCGGCATGTATGCCGGGCTGGCCGGCACCCTGCTGGCGGTCACCGACCCGCTGGCCGGCGCCGAGCGCATGCAATGGACCGCCTCGGGCGAAGTCGTGCTGATGACCATCCTGGGCGGGGCCGGCACCCTGCTCGGCCCGGTCCTGGGCGCCGCCCTGATCAAGTATTTCGAGAACATCTTCTCGTCGTTCAACGACCAGGTCCTGCACAACGCCCTCTCCGCCCTGCCGGACGGGCTGGAAGAGTTCCTGGTCGGCGTCCTCAGCCTGTTCGTCGGCGAGGGCTGGCACCTCACCCTCGGCGTCCTGTTCGTGCTGATCGTGGTGTTCCTGCCGGGCGGGCTGATCGAGGGGATCAGGCGCCTCGCCAGTCTTGCGAGCCGGCGGCGGGCGCGGCGCAGCGCGGCAGCCGCCGCCGCCGCGCGGCACCAGGCAGCCCATTAGGGAGAGGGACGGCAGATGACCATCCTGCAGGTGCAGAACCTGAACAAGCATTTCGGCGGGCTGGCCGCCCTGCGCAACGTCAACCTGGAGGTCGCGGAAGGCAGCGTCCATGCCATCATCGGCCCGAACGGCGCCGGCAAGTCGACCCTGCTGAACTGCTTCGTCGGCCGCCTGACGCCGGATACCGGCACGGTGATGTTCGATGGCAAGTCGCTGCTCGGCCTGCAGCCGCACCAGATCAACCAGGCCGGCGTGTCGCGGGTGTTCCAGACGCCGGAGATCTTCGCCGATCTGACCCTGCTGGAGAACGTGATGATCCCGACCTTCGCCCGGCGCGACGGGTCGTTCCGGATCAACGCCTGGATCCGCGTGGACAGCGAGGCGGAGGCGCGCGACAAGGCGGAATCCCTGCTGCACGAGGTCGGCCTGGCGGAGAAGCGCGATGAGACCGCCGGCACCCTGTCGCGCGGCGACAAGCGCCGGCTGGAGCTCGCCATGTGCCTGGTGCAGGAGCCGCGGCTTCTGCTGCTCGACGAGCCGACCGCCGGCATGTCGCGTGCCGACACCAACGGCACCATCGACCTGCTGAAGCGGATCGGCGAGCGCGGGATCACCAAGATCGTCATCGAGCATGACATGCATGTGGTGTTTTCGCTGGCACACCGGATCTCGGTGCTGGCGCAGGGGACGGTGATTGCCGAGGGACCGCCGGCGGAGATCAAGGGCGACGCGCGGGTCCAGGAAGCCTATCTTGGCGGAGCGCATCTATGAACATGATGAAGGCGATCGACGACATGGCAGGTTCCGAAAGCCCCACACACGCCACGGAACCCACCCCCACCGCAGATGCGGCGCCTGCCTATTTCTCTGCCCGCGACATGCATGCCTATTACGGCGAGAGCTACATCGTGCAGGGGGTCAGTTTCGACGTGCGGGAAGGCGAGATCCTCGCCCTCCTGGGCCGGAACGGGGCGGGCAAGACCTCCACCCTGCGCGCCATCGCCCGGGTCGACGACCCGGCGCTCACCCAGGGCGAGATCTGGCTGGACGGCAAGGCGCTGCACCGGATGCAGGCCTTCCAGGCCTCCCGCGTGGGCGTCGGCCTGGTGCCCGAGGACCGGCGCATCATCCCCGGCCTGACGGTGGAGGAGAATCTGCATCTCGCCCAGATCGTGGAACCCAAGGGCTGGACCCTGGAGCGGATCTACGAGCATTTCCCCCGGCTGGCGGAGCGCCGGCGGCAGGAAGGCGTCACCCTCTCCGGCGGCGAACAGCAGATGCTGGCCGTCGCCCGCGCGCTGGCGCGCGAGGTCAAGCTCCTGCTGCTCGACGAGCCCTACGAGGGCCTGGCACCGGTCATCGTGCAGGAGATCGAGCGCATCGTCGAAGAGATCAAGGCGCTGGGCCTGACCACCATCATCGTGGAGCAGAACGCCATCGCCGCCCTGCATCTGGCCGACCGCGCACTGATCCTGGACATGGGCCAGGTGGTGTTCGACGGCAGCGCCAGCGACGTGCTGGCGAACGAGGAGCTGCGCCAGCAATACCTTGCCATCTGAACCCTGCGGGCGTGGCGCGCCGGCAGGCCGGCGAATGGCCTCCCGGGCGCGAACCGGTCCCCCGCCGGTCAGCCGGAACCCGGCGCTGCCGGCCTGGCGAGCAGGGCGCGCATCCGCTCGACCGCATCCTCGACGGTCGTCACGATCTCCATCTCGATGTCCAGCCCCGTCTGCCGTGCCAGGTCCCGGGATTGCGCCATGCGGGTCGGACGCAACGGGTCTTCGTCGATCATCACCACCGACATGCGCCGGATGCCGCACGCAACGAAGGTGCCGTAGAAGCGGGTGATGCTGTCGTCGGTCGGCCATGACCTGGCCTTGCGCTCGTCGGCGAAGACATTGAGCACCTCGCCCTCATGACCTGCCAGCCATTCCCGGTAGGACTGCGCGAGCTCGTCCAGGCCGTATTGGCCGGACGTCTCGACCAGGACCGTGCCGGCGACACCCCATGGCGCTTCCACCACCCGGACGCTGAAGCTCGGATAGACATAGTGATCGTCGCCCGGCCCGGCACGCAGATGGCCCGACGTTTCCGGCGATGCCGCCAGCAAGGCCTCGCGCGACTGCGCCAGCAGCCTGCGCATGGCGTCATGCCCCTCCTCGAAGCGCGTGACATGCTCCGCGCCGGTCGCCAGGCCCTCGAGCCTGGCGATTGTCGCGGCGAACTTCGTGACCTGGCTCCGCGCAAGGTCGGGATCGATCGTCACGAACCGAAGGGTGCGGATTCCGGTACGAAAGATGTGCCTGTAGATCTCGGTCAGCAGGGCCGGCGGCAGATAGACGCTGGCCGACCTCAGGTCGTGAATGACGTTGAGTTCGTCGTTCCGGATCTGATGCCGGATACCGTCCAGCACCTGCATGTAGACGGCGGGCTGCAGCTCGCCGGATATCGTCAACAGGAAGCAGTTCTCGATTCCGTCCGGGGACTCGGCGATTTTCAGGCTGTACGACGGCGGGATCTCGGTGGTACGGCGCATCCTTCACCCCGGCGGCACGACGCAATGTCCGCTGCGCCGACGGCCCCGGTGGCCGCCCATGGCGCAAACCGGACCATAGCATGCCGCGCGACCGCAAAGCTTCGGATCTTCCGGCCCGACCTGCTATCCTCCCCGAAAGCCATTGGGACAGTCGATGCATTTCACACCGCAGCGCCGAACGCCAGCCCAGCCGGGCCAGCCCGTCAGCGACCCCGCGAACTGGGTCGCCGCGGATCTGCAGGGCGAAACCTCCTGGATCCATCACCTGACGGCGCTGGAACTCGCCGACCTGCGGGCTGCCGGCCAGGCCGCGCTGGAGCGCATCGGCGGCGACCCGGCCCGGCTGACCGAGCTGGGCCGCGAGGCCTTCGACCTCGGCCGCTTCGCCCTGCCGCTGGCGCGCATCCGGCGGGACGTGAAGGACGGGCTGGGCCTGGCACTGGTCCGGGGCCTGCCGGCGGCGGAGATGGCGCAGGCGGAATCCGCGGCGATCCTCTGGGGCATCGGGCGGCATCTGGGAAAGGCGATCTCCAACAATCCCGACGGCGACCTGATCGGCCATGTCCACGACACGGGCAAGAGCTATGACGACCCGAACGTGCGCGGCTACCAGACCGCGGTGACCATGGACTATCACTGCGACCAGGCGGAGCTGGTGGCGCTGTTCTGCCTGCGCACAGCCCGGTCCGGCGGCCTGTCGAAGGTCGCCAGCTCGGTCGCCGTCTACAACGCGCTGCTGGCGCGCCGCCCCGACCTGGTCGCGGCGCTCATGCAACCGCTGTGCTGGACCAAGCATGGCGAGGCCGACCCGACCCAGCGCCCCTGGTACGAAAGCCCGGTCTTCGCCTTCAAGGAAGGCCTGCTCTGCACCGCCTTCGGCCCGAAGCATATCGAGAAGGGCCATGCCCTGCCCGGCGCCCCGCCGATGACCCCCGCGCAGGCCGAGGGCCTGCGCCTGGCCGAGGAGATCGCCGAGGAACAGCATCTGTCGATGGAACTGCAGGTCGGCGACATCCAGCTGCTGAACAACGAGGTGATGCTGCATACCCGGACCGGGTTCACCGACTGGGCGGAGCCGGAGCGCCGCCGCCACCTGTGGCGGCTCTGGCTCGCCGCCCCTGACATCCGCCCGGCCACCGACTACATCCTGCAATGGCGCCGCGGCGTGAAGACCGGCGCCACGCAGGCGCGGATCGCGCTGTAGTCACGAAGCCGGCAGGCCGGGATGCGACACGGCGCCTGCGCCGGCCCGGCACGGTCCCGACACGACGCCATCGCCCGAAAAGAACCGGCCGAGCGCCTGCCCCCGCCAGTCGCAGCTGGATGCAGGTTGGCAGTCACCTGCCGCTGGCCTGTCGCGACTGGCGAATAGTTGCTAGATTTCAAGATTCGGAAGACAACTGAATGTGCGGGGCGGTGCATGTTGGATATTTCCCTTGTCCGGAGCCTGTTGTTCACTCCGGCCGACAGGTCCGAGCGCATCCCCCATGGCCCCGACTCGGGCGCCGATGGCGTCATCCTCGATCTCGAGGACGGCGTCGGCCTGCCGACAAAGGATGACGCGCGCGCCGCCGCCCTGTCCTTCTTCGCCGCCCCCGCTGCGGCACCGGCAGGCTTCGTCTGGGCGGTGCGTCTCAACCACGTCACCACCGCCGCCGGACTTGCCGACCTGCAGGCGTTGCGCGACGCGCCGGGAAAGCCGCCGGTCGTGGTCCTCCCCAAGACCGAGTCGCCGACCGAGGTGGAGATCGCCTGCGCCCATCTGGGCGACGGCGCCGGTGCGCCGGCTGTCGTGGCCATGATCGAAAGCGGCCGCGGCCTCGCCGCGGCCGAGGCGATCGCGGCGCATGCCGCCGTGGCGGCGCTCGCCTTCGGCGGGGCCGACCTTGCCAACGACCTGCGCGCCGCTTTCGCCTGGGAGCCCATGCTGTTCGCCCGCAGTCGCATCGTCCAGGCCGCCGCCTGCGCCGGCATCCCGGCCTGGGACGTGCCGTTCCTCGACATCCACGACCTCGACGGGTTGAAAGGCGAGACGCAGGCGTCGAAGGCGCTCGGCTTCGCGTGCAAGCTGGCGATCCATCCCGCACAGATCGCCGCCATCAATACGGTCTTCAGCCCCTCGCCGGCGGAACTGGACCGCGCCCGGCGGATCGTCTCCGCCTTCGAGTCGGCGCATGGCGGGGCCTGCCAGGTGGACGGGAAGATGGTCGACATCCCCGTCGTCAAGGCGGCGCAGCGCACCGTCGCGCTTGCCGGGCATGCCGCCTGACCGCCGCGGGAGAGGGATTCCTTCATGAGCGTCCATGCCTATGTCCGCCTCGGCGCGGACCGCTACCGGGAGCGTTTCGGGCTGAGCTTCGAGGACCTGCACGAGGGCATGCACATCCGGCACAGGCCCGGCGTCGACGTATCCCAACAGGACAACCACGAGGATGCGGTCGACCTGATCAACAATGCCCAGCTCCATTTCGACAGCCATTATGCGGCGCAGACCGAATGGAAGAACCCGCTCGGAGTCAGCACGATGACCGTGCAGCGCCTGCTCGGCATGACCTCGCGCACCTGGTACCGCCGCCGCGCGATGCTGGGCATCGACAGCATCGCCATGACCCACCCGGTGTTCGGCGGCGACACGCTCTACGCCGAATCGACGGTGACGAAGCTCGAAGACGGAGCGGATCCGGACGTGGGCGTCGTCACCCTGGCGATCGAGGGCCTCAACCAGGACGGCGCCGCCTTCTCCAAGCTCGCCTGCCGCCTGGAAGTGTTTCGGAAAGGCCGCCATCCCGAGGACGACCCCGCGGAGCCGGCGGCGGAGGAAGAACGGTTCCTCGCCCACCATGTCGACGCGACCGGCGCGCTGGTCGAGCAGTCCGGCCTCGCCTTCGAGGACATGAAGGCGGGCGAGACCTTCGTCCACTGGCCCGGCCGCACGATCGGCTTCGAGGAGAACCGCCTTCATGCCCTGCGCGCGCTCGAGATCAATCCGCGCTGGCATGACGCCGCCTATGTCGGGAAGCATCCGGGCATTCAGCCGGCGGTGTTCGAGCCATTGGTCATCGGTCTTCTGACCGCACTCACGACACGCACCCTCGGACGGGTGGTCGCCAATCTCGGCTGGACCCAGATCGAGTTGCCGCGTCCCATGCTGCTGGGCGAGACGATGTACGCAGAATCCACCTTCGGTGAGCTGCGTGCCTCGCATTCGCGGCCGGACCAGGGAATCGCGATGGTGGAATCCCGCGCCTATGTGGAGAGCGGCGACCTCGTCTGCAGCTATCAGCGCGCGCTCCTGGTCTATCGCCGCGGCATGGGCCCCTACGCGGCCGCGGGCTATTGAGGCGCCGGGCCGGACGAGAGGAGGGGAGAATCCGATGAGCGATGTCCAGGACCTCTACAAGCGCCGCCTGACGACGCCGGACCTCGCGCTGCGCGACCTGCCGCCGCGCCTGAACCTGCTCCTCGGCATGTTCGTCGCCCAGCCGCCGGCGCTCATCCAGGCCTTCGTCGACCGGGTCAGGGCCGGCGCCGTGGAGGAGGCCCGGGTCTACTACATGCATTCGACCCCGGCGACCGAGGAGACCCTGATCCGCCGGGAGCTGATGGATGCGGTGAAGCTCCATCCGTTCTTCCTCAATCCCGGAGAGCGCGCCCTGGTGCGGGACAATCCGGACCGCAAGATGGTCTTCTTCGTCCCCAACTCGTTCAGCGACATCCCGCGGATCATCCGCGAACGGCCGCCGTTCGACGCCTTTCTCCTGCAGGTCGCGCCGATGGACCGGGCCGGCTGGTTCAGCTTCGGCGCCACCGGGGCCTATTCGCTCGCCGGCGTGGAGCGGGCCGAGCGCCTGATCGTCGAGGTCAACCCCAACATGCCGCGCTCGCACGGGACCGGGATGGTGCACGTCTCGCAGGTCGCCGCGATCGTCGAGCATGCGAGCGAGATCCCCCTCGTCGCCGGCAAGCCGCCGACCGATATCGACCGCGCGATCGCCGCCCGGGTGCTGCCGATGATCCAGGACGGCGCCTGCGTCCAGTTCGGCGTCGGCGGCGTCCCGAACATCATTGCCGCCGCGCTCACCGACAGGAAGGACCTTGGCGTCCACACCGAGCTGTTGAGCGACGGCGTGGTAAGCCTGATCGCCTGCGGCGCCGTCACCAACCGGAAGAAGGTCACGGATCCCGGCAAGTCGATCTTCAACGTCGCCTTCGGCACCCGGCCGACCTATGACATGATCGACGACAACCCGTCGGTCGAATGCCGGATGGCGGACTATGTAAACGATCCGCGGATCATCGGGCTGAACGACAATGTCGTCTCGGTCAACGCCATGATCGAGGTCGACCTGACCGGCCAGGTCAACGCGGACTATCTTGCAGACCACCAGTATGGCGGTGCGGGCGGGCAGCTCGATTTCGTCAAGGGCGCCTCCTACTCGCGCGGCGGCCTGTCCTTCATCGTCGCGTCCTCGACCGCGGCGCATGGCAAGGTGTCGCGCATCGTGCCGAGGATCCAGGGGCCGGCGACGGATGCGCGGATCGATACCCAGTACGTCGTCACCGAGCACGGCATGTGCAATCTCAAGGGCTTGAGCTCCAGCGAGCGTGCCACGGCATTGATCGGCCTCGCCGATCCGTCGTTCCGCGACGAACTCACCGCCGCAGCGCGACAGATGCACCTGATCTAGGGGTCATTGCCGCGGCGATTGCCGCTGGCGATGCGTGCGACTGGCGGCGATGCCCTGGCCGGCAGATCGGGCCGGGCGGCGCCGCAGCAGGCCGGTGGCGCCGCGACACGAACCTCGCGGGGACGAAGCCCCGCATCGCGCTGCAGGCCCGGGTCAGATGCCGGCGATCGCTTCCAGGCTTTCCGGCAGCACCTGGCCGCCATCGACGACGATGGTCTGGCCGGTGATATAGCCGGCTTCGTCGGAGGCGAAGAACAGCGCGGCATGGCCGATATCCGTCACCGTGCCGAGCCGCTTCAGCGGGATCGAGGCCGCCATGGTGGCCAGATAGTCCGCGCCCAGCCCTTCCAGCCCCTCGGTGACGATATTGCCCGGCAGCACCGCGTTGATCGTGGTGTTGTAGCGTGCCAGTTCCATCGCCGCGGTCTTCAGGAAGCCGAGCTGGCCGGCCTTCGAGGCACCGTAATGGGTCCAGCCGGGAAAGCCGGTGATCGGCCCGGTGATCGACGAGGTCAGCACCACCCGGCCGCGTCCGGCCTTCTCGAACTGCGGGATGCAGGCCTTCACGCAGAGGAAGCTGGATTTCAGGTTGGCGCCCAGCACCGCGTCCCAGTCTTCCGGCGCCATGTCGACCATCCGGGCCTGCGGGAAGATCCCGGCATTGGCACAGAGGATGTCGACCCCGCCGAACGCATCGACCGTTGCCGACACCATCGCCTGCACGTCGCCCCAGTCGGCGACATCGCCCAGGAAGATCTCCGCCGTGCCGCCGGCGGCACGGATCTCCTCCGCCGTGGCCGCCGCCGCCTCCCGCCCGCGCGCGGCGACCATCACCTTCGCGCCCCGCGCCGCGAAGACCTGCGCGATGCCCTTGCCGATGCCCTTCGAGCCACCGGTGACGATGACGGCCTTGTCCGTGATGGGGGTCAGCATGATGCCTCCTCGCTCCCTCGATGGCATGGGCGGCAGCGCCGCTGTGAAAGGATCGCTTTTTATCGTCCGCCAGGCCATGCCAGACTGGCGGCGATGTTTGGCCGGTCGCCGCCCGGGCGGGGGCCGGCGCCAGGCGGGAGAGCTGCCGCGATGACCGCGCTCTACGAGGACAGCTTCGTCGAGGAACTGCGGGCCGGCGCGGCGGGCCTGGTGCAGGAATGGGGCCTGTCGCCGCGCACCCGCGTCAGACTGCTGAACCTGTCGGAGAACGCCACCTTCCGGGCCGACGACCCGGAGGCGGCGGCGCCGCTGATCCTGCGGGTGCACCGGCCGGGCTATCACAGCCGTGCCGAGATCGAGTCGGAGCTTGCCTGGATCCGGGCCCTGGTCGCCGAACGGGTGGTCGACACGCCGCCGCCGCTGCCGACCCGCGGCGGCGGGCATATCGCCCAGTTCGCGCATGACGGCCAGGTCCGGCACGTCACCGCCTTTGCCTTCATGACCGGGGCCGAGCCGGCGCCGGATGCCGCCCTGTCGGATGGTTTCTTCCGGCTCGGCGCGATCAGCGCGCATCTGCATCGCCATGTGCGGCGCTGGCGCCGCCCACCGGGCTTCGTGCGCAAGACCTGGACCTTTGCCACGACCGTCGGGCCGACGCCCCATTGGGGCGACTGGCGGGCCGCGAGCGACCTGCCGCCGGACGGGCGGGCGCTGCTGGAGCGGGTCTGCGTCGACCTGCAGCGCCGCCTGGCAGCCTATGGCGCCGGCCCCGACCGGTTCGGCCTAGTCCATGCCGACCTGCGGCTTGCCAACCTGCTGGTGGAGGGCGACCGGCTGGGGGTGATCGACTTCGACGATTGCGGCTTCGGCTGGTTCGTCTACGACTTCGCCGCGGCGATCAGCTTCCTGGAGCATGAGCCGATCGTCCCCGCCCTGCAGGAGGCCTGGATCGCAGGCTATGCCAGCGTCGCGCCGCTCTCCGCCGCCGAGATCGCGGCGATCCCCACCTTCGTCATGCTGCGCCGGCTGCTGCTGACCGCCTGGATCGCCAGCCATGGCGAGACCCCGACGGCGCAGGAGCTTGGCCGCGGCTATACCGCCGGGACCCTGGCCATCGCCGACTCCTTCCTGTCCGGGGCGGCCATGTCCGGGGCGGGCTGAGCATGGCGCGCCGGACGAAGCCAGGACCGAAGGCCAGGGCCGTCGAGGCGCGGCAGATCCTGGACATGAACGCCTACCGCCCCGGCGGCGCCGCCGCGGCCCCCGCCCTGGCGCGGCGGCTGGCCAATTACGGCGCGGCAGCGGTGCTGTTCTACGATGACCCGATCGAGATGGTCGCCGCAGAGGGCGCCTGGATGATCGCCGCCGATGGCAGCCGCTATCTCGACTTCTACAACAACGTCCCCTCCGTGGGGCACACCCATCCCCGCGTGGTGGCCGCGGTCCAGGAACAGGTCGCCCGGCTGAACATCAACAGCCGCTACCTGAACAGGGTGGTGGACGATTACCTGGAGGCGCTGAAGGCATACCTGCCCGACAGCCTGTCCAACGTCGTGCTGACCTGCAGCGGCAGCGAGGCCAACGACCTGGCCATGCGGGTCGCGGCAAAGGCCAGCGGCGGCAGCGGCTTCGTGGTGACCCGGACCGCCTATCACGGCAATACCAGCGCGGTGACCGGGATCTCGCCCTCCGCCTTCAAGCGCGGCGCCCCGGCCGACCATGTGGCCTGCGTGCCCGAACCCTCCGCGGAACAGTTCGGCGCGCACATCGCGGAAGGCTTCGCCGCGGCGGTCCGGCAGGCGCTCGACGAGCTGGCGGCGCGCGGCCACCGGCCGGCCGCCCTGGTCTGCGACACGATCTTTTCCAGCGACGGGGTGCATGCCGACCCGCCGGGCTTCCCGGTGGCGGCGGTGGCGGCGGTCCGCCAGGCCGGCGGCCTGTTCATCGCCGACGAGGTGCAGCCCGGCTTCGCGCGCACCGGCGACGGCTTCTGGGGCTTCGAGCGCCACGGGCTGGTCCCCGACATGGTCACCATGGGCAAGCCGATGGGCAACGGCTTCCCGATGGCGGGCCTGGCGGTCCGGCCGGAGCTGCTGGACGCGTTCTGCGCCGATACCGGCTATTTCAATACCTTCGGCGCCAACCCGGTGGCCGCGGCCGCCGGCCATGCGGTGCTGCAGGCGATCGAGGAGGAAGGGCTGCAGGGCAACGCCGCCACCGTCGGGCGGCACCTGCAGGCGCGCCTGGGCGACCTTGCCGCCCGCAGCGACCGCATCGCCGCGATCCGCGGCGCCGGCCTGTTCGTCGGTGTCGACCTGGCCAGCGATGGCGTGCCGGACCCCGACCTCGCCGCCCGCACCATCAACGGGCTGCGGCGCGAACGGGTGCTGATCGGCGCCGCCGGCCGCCTGGGCCATACCCTGAAGGTGCGCCCGCCGCTCTGCCTGACCCTGGCGGAGGCGGATATCTTCGTCGACGCCCTGGCCCGGGTGCTGGGACGGTAGCCGCCGCCCGACCGGGGCAGTTCACCCCGCAGGAGCGGGGAAATGCGCGATCCAGTGGTTGGCGATGTCGATGCCGCGGCAGAACCAGACCCCGTCATGCGCCTGCACATGGTCCAGGAAGCGGCGCAGATGGCCGATCCGCCCCGGCCGGCCGACCAGGCGGTTGTGCAGGGCGACCTGCATGATGCGCGGGGTCTCCGCGCCTTCCTCGTAGAGCCAGTCGAAGCTGTCGCGCAGATATTCGAAGAACGGCCCGCCCCAGTCGAAGCCCGGGCTGGTGGCGAAGCGATGGTCGTTCACGTCCGCCGTATAGGGCACCACCAGAAGCGGCCGGCCGGCCTCGGTGATCCAGTAGGGCACCTCGTCGGCATAGGAATCCTGCGTGTAGACGAAGCCGCCTTCCTCCGCGACCAGCCGCACCGTGTTCGGGCTGCGCCGGCCGATGAAGCAGCCCAGCGGGCGGGCGCCCGCCATGCGTTCGTGGATCTCGATCACCTTGGCGATATGGGCGCGCTCCACCTCCTCCGGCACGTCGTGATAGTCCAGCCAGCGATAGCCGTGGCTGGACAATTCCCAGCCCGCCTCGACCATGGCGGCGACATTCTCCGGCACCCGCTCCAGCGCCATCGCGACGGCGTTGACGGTGACCGGGATGCCGCGCTCGGTGAACATCCGGTGCAGCCGCCAGAAACCGACCCGGGTGCCGTACTCGTACATCGACTCCACCGGCTTGTAGCGCGCCCCCGGGCGCGGCACCGCGAAGCCGAACTCCGACAACAGGGATTCCGAGGCCGCGTCGCCGTGCAGGATGTTGCTCTCGGCGCCCTCCTCGAAATTGATCACGAACTGGACGGCGATCCGCGCGCCGCCGGGCCAGGGCAGCTTCGGCCAGTCCCGGCCATAGCCGGCCATGTCGCGCGGATAGGTGTCGGTCATCTGAGGGTCCTCCTCGCCTTTGGCCCGTGCCCCTGCCCGGCGCCCGATCGACTCCCGTGCCGGGCACGGGCCTGCTGGGCCCAGCATAGCCCGGCAGGCAGGGGGAGGTCGCGGCGGGCCTACCGGATCGGCGGGATCGGCAGTTCCGAGATGCCGGGCTCGACCACCAGCCTGTGGCGCAGCTCGTACCAGGGGCCCGGGGCCAGGCCGTCCGGATGCGGCTCCTCGTGCCGCTGGAAGCGCCCGATCAGGGCTTCCGTGACGCCGAACTGGACGTCGCTGTCCAGGTTCCGGTCGTCGTCCGAATAGATCTGGGAGATCAGGGTCTTGAAGCCCTCCCGGTGCGCCAGGACATGGATATGCGCGGGGCGGAAGGGGTGCCGGCCCTGGGTCTGCAGCATGCGGCCGACCACGGTGTGAGTGGGGATCGGATAGCCGGCCTGCTTGATCGACCGGAACCAGACGCGGCCGTCGGCCCCGGTGGTGAACTTGCCGCGCAGGTTGTGGTCGGGCTGGCTCTCCTCCTGGCTCTCGTAGAACCCGTCGGCGGAGCAGTGCCAGATATCGACCTCCAGGCCGGCCACTGGCGCGCCGGCGGAATCGCGGAACAGCAGGTCGACGAACATCGGTTCGCCCGGCATCTCGCCACGGACGATGCTGCCCCCCAGTTCGGTCCGCGGCGAATTCATCCGCCAGAACGGGCCGAGCAGGTTCTGGGTCGTCTCCCCGGTCTCTGGCTCGCCGTTGTTCAACAGGCAGACCAGCGACGAGACGCCGAGCGACCCGGCCATCAGCACCGCCTCGTTATGGGTGTCGCTGGAGGCCTGGCCGATCTCGTTCAGGATCTTCGTGGCCTGCCGGAACTCCTTCTCGGTCAGACGGGTGTCGCGCACGAAACCGTGCAGATGCTTGATCAGGGCAACCATGATCTCCCGCAGGCGCGGATCGGCGGTGCGCTCCATGGCCTGCAGGACGGCCGTGGTGACATCGGCCTCGTTGCGAACGATCATCCTCGATTCTCCCGATCCAGTCAGTTGCGCAGGGATTTCAGCGTTTCCTCGTGACGCAGGTCGATGAAACCCGGCGGCGTGCGGGCGCTGATGAACTTGACCGGGACGGAGCCGTGATTGTGCAGCTTGTGGGTCATCTGGCTCTCGATATGCGCGGAATCGCCGGCCCGCAGGACATGGCTCTGCTGGCCATGCGTGATCGTCACCTCGCCTTCCAGAACGAAGAAGATCTCTTCCCCGGCATGCGCATGGTCGCCGGCCGTGCTGCCCGGGGTCAGGACGATCTGGACCAGCTCGAGCTTCTTGTTCGGCTCCGACAGCATGTTGACGATCTTCGTGTAGACCATGTCGTCCTTCACCGTCTCGAACTGCAGCACCTTCTGCCGCTCGACGCGCAGGACGATGCAACTCGCTTCGGGATCCTCGAAAAGAAGTGCGGGGGAGATGTTCAGTTCTTCGCAGATGCGCTTGACCGTCTGCAATGACGGCGAGGCCTTGGCAGTCTCGATCTGCGAGATATACGCCCGCGACAACCCGGTCCGATGCGAAAGATCGTCGATGGTCAGCCTGGCTTCCTTTCGGATGCGCCTGATCGCGGCACCAACTTCCAAGGTCGTCTCCTCATGCTTCAGGACACAAACCTTATCCAACAATCGGTCGTGGCGGTCCACTTCCCCCGCCACCTGCGGTCCTTGCTTGCTGAAAGCTAACATATGGACAAAAAGTTTGACAACACGCATTTTTCGGGGAAATTTGTAAACCATAAGCAAACATATTCAGGGAGGACGACATGTCATCGAGGACGAGCGGCCTGTGCGCCGCAATCGCGCTGGCAACGACGCTCTGCATGGGATCGGCAGCGATGGCCGCCGACTTCACCATGAAGTTCGGGACGGCCACGTTCAACGACGACCAGCACAAGTTCATCGAGACCTTCAAGGAAGAACTCGCGGCGCGCACCGACCGGATCGAGGTGGAGATCTATCCGCAGAGCCAGCTCGGGCCGATTCCGCGGCAGATCGAGGGGCTGCAGTTCGGCACGCAGGAGGCCTTCATCTCCCCCGTGGACTTCTTCGCCGGCGTCGACAAGCGCTTCGGCGTGTTCAGCGCACCGGGCCTGTTCCGCGACAAGGCGCATGCGGCAAAGGCGATCGCCGATGCGGAAGTGCAGGCCGCGATCGACGAGATGGCGCAGGCAAAAGGCATGCTGCTGCTGGGCGCGTTCGCCTATGGCAACCACGACTATATCGCGAAGGAGCCGATCCTCTCGCTGGCGGATTTCGACGGCAAGAAGATCCGGGTCAACGCCACCGAGATGGAGCGCGAGGCGATGCGCCGGGTCGGCGCGACCGGCGTGCCGATGCCGCTAGGCGAGGTGATGCCCGCGCTGCAGCAGGGGGTGATCGACGGCACCCGGTCGGTCGTCACGATCTTCATCGCCTTCAAGTACTGGGACTATGCCAAGACCATCACGGTGATCAACGACACCATGCTGGTCTCCGTGGCGCTGCTGTCCAGGAGCTGGTTCGACAGCCTGCCGGCCGACCTGCAGGCGGCGGTGCTGGAGGCCGGGCGCGCGGCGCAGGAGAAGTGGCAGGCGGAAAGCTTCGAATTCCACAAGGGCCTGCGCCAGGTGTGGATCGACAATGGCGGCAGCTTCGCGGCCCTGCCGGAAAAGGACCAGGCGGAGATGATCTCGCGCCTGTCCACGGTCGGCGCCGACGCCAGTGCCGACAACCCGGAGACCAAGGCATTCTACGAGAAGCTGAAGGCTATCGGCAGCAAGTACTGAGCCCCGTTCCGGCACTCCCGGCTGTCGCGCAGCGGCGCGGCAGCCGGTTCCCTTCACCACGCCAGCAGGGGCTTTCCAGATGGCTTACGGCAAGAGTCAGATGCCGACCCGGCGCGAGGACATGCGCCTGCTGACCGGCAGGGGCCGCTATGTCGACGACATCGTCCTGCCGGGAATGGCCCATGCCGAGATGGTCTATTCGGACCTGCCGCACGGCCTCCTGAACAATGTCGACACGGCGGCCGCCCGCGCCGCCCCCGGCGTGATCGCCGTGCTGACCGGCGCCGACTGCGCGGCCGGCGGGCTGCACGGGATCCTGCCGCGCTACCTGCCGCAGGCGTTCGGCTTCGGCGAGGCCCTGCCGATCCCGCGGCCCTGCCTGGTCACCGACCGGGTCCGCCATGTCGGCGACCGGATCGCGATGGTGATCGCGGAAACCCGGCAGCAGGCACAGCACGCGGCGACCCTGGTCGCCCCGGACATTGCCCCCCTGCCCCATGCCGTCACCCTGGCGCAGGCCCTGGGCGGCGCGGCCACGATCCATGAGGAGCGCCCGGACAATGTCGCCTACACCCTGAGGATCGGCGACCGCGAGGCGGCCGAGCGGGCCTTCGCCGGCGCTGCGTCGACCCACAGCATCGACTATGGGCATCCGCGCGTAACGGCGAATTCCCTGGAGACACGGGCCGGAATCGGCAGCTATTCCGAGGCCGACGGCCTGTTCACCCTGCACACCACCACGCAGAACCCGCATATCCTCCGCGCCGAGCTGGCCAACATGGCCTTGCGGGTGCCGGAAAGCATGGTCCGGGTGCTGACCGACACCGTGGGCGGGGGCTTCGGGATGAAGACCTCGACCTTCCCGGAAGACGCCCTGCTGCTCTGGGCGGCCCGCCTGGTCGGCCGGCCGGTGAAATGGGTCTGCAGCCGCTCCGACGGGTTGCGCAGCGACGAGCATGGCCGCGGCAGCTCCGGCACCGTGGAGATCGCGCTGGACGCCGATGCCCGCCTGCTCGCCATGCGGGTGCGCTACCTCCAGGATGTCGGCGCGTACATGGTCGGCGCAGGCCCGATGCCCACGATCCATACCGCACGCCTGCTGGCCGGCGTCTACGACATCCCGGTGATCGAGGCCGAGGGGCGGGCGGTGTTCACCAACAACCCGGCGGTCGTGCCCTATCGCGGCGCAGGCCGCCCGGAGGGCATCTTCGCGATCGAGCAGGCGCTCGACCGGGCGGCCCGGGATCTCGGCCTCTCGCCGGTGGAGATCCGGCGTCGCAACTTCATCCGGCCGGAGCGGATGCCGCACCGCACGCAGGTCAACTTCACCTACGACACGGGCGAGTTCGAGGCGCTTCTTGATGCCTGCCTGGCGAAGGCCGACTGGGACGGCTTCGAGGCGCGCAGGGCCAGGGATGCCGGCCAGGGCCTGCTGCGCGGGCGCGGGCTGGGGCTCTACATCCACGATACCGGCTCGATGAACGAACAGGCGGAGATCACCTTCAATCCCGGCGGCACGGTGACCCTCGTCTCCGGCACCACCGATACCGGGCAGGGGCACCACACCACCTTCGCGCACCAGGTGGCCGGGCGGCTGGGCATCGACCCCGAACATGTCCGGGTGATCCAGGGCGATACCGACAAGGTCGCCTTCGGGCGCGGCAGCTTTGCCTCCCGCTCGGTCACGATGGTCGGCAGCGCCATCGAGGTCGCCTGCGACAGGATCATCGAGAAGGGCAGGTTCTTCGCTGCGCTGGTGCTCGAGACGGAGGCCGAACGGATCCGCTTCGATCCGGCAGGCGGCGTCTTCTCGGACCAGGGCTCCAACAGGTCACTGACCATCGCCGAGGTCGCGGCGGCGTCGTTCCGGCCCTACATGCCGATCACCGACAGTATCGGGCTGTCGGCGCTCGGCGCCTTCAAGATGACCGCGCCCAGTTTCCCGAACGGCTGCCATGTCGCGGAGGTGACGATCGACCCGGAGACCGGCGAAGTCCGTGTCGAGCGCTATACGGTGGTCGACGATCTGGGCAACATGCTCAATCCGCGCCTCTGCGAGGGGCAGATCCATGGCGCGGTCGCGATGGGCATCGGGGAGAGCCTGATGGAACGGATCTGCATGGACGAGGGGGGCGGCCAGCTGCTGAGCGGCTCCTTCCTGGACTACGCCATGCCGCGGGCGGACCACATGCCGCCGCTCGAGACGGCGTTCCGCCCGGTCCCCTGCACGACCAACCCGGGCGGCTTCAAGGGGGCGGGGGAAGGCGGCACGGTGGGTTCGCTCTCGACATTGAAGCACGCCGTCCTCGACGCCCTGGCGCCGCTTGGCGTGCGCGACATCGAGAAGCCGATGACCTCGCAGCGCATCTGGCAGGCCGTCGCCGCCGCGCGGGCCCGGGACGGCACGGCGGGGCCCGATGTTTGAGGCGATCGCGATCAGGCTGCCGCGACTGCTCGGCGGGCTGTGCCTGCTTGCCGGGGTCGGCATCAACTTCGCCAACATCGTCGGCCGGTTCTTCTTCGGCGCGCCGATCTTCTGGGCGGAGGAGGCGATGATCTTCCTCGTGCTCTGGGCGGTGTTCCTGACCTTCATATCGGTGACCGCCTCGCGCGCCCATCTCAACATGGACCTGTTCCAGAAGCTGCTGCCACGCCGGGCCGGCAGGGCGCTGGAGCTTGCCGGCCTGGCCGTCGGCGTCGTCGCCATGGGCTACCTGGCGCTGCAGAGCTGGTCCTCGCTGCAGAAGCTCTGGTCGTTCGACATGCGCTCGATCTCTCTCCAGATCCCGATGGTGGTGCCGCATGCGGCGGTGCTCGTCGGCTTTGCCGGCTCCGCGGCCGCGGCATTCATCCTGATCTGGAAGCGCAGGGAATGATCTGGACCCTGTTCGTCCTGCCGATCCTGCTGCTGGTCTGCGGGTTTCCCGTCTTCCTCGTCCTGCTGGCTTCTGCCGCAATCAGCATCCTGGTGCATTTCAACGTGCCGCCCGCGCTCCTCCACCAGGTGGTGTTCGGAACGCTCGACAGCTTCGCGCTGCTTGCCGTGCCGTTCTTCATCTTCGTGGGCGAGATCATGGGCTCGGGCGGGGTGTCCCGGCGCCTGGTGAACTGGTGCGACGCCGTTTTCGCCAATGTCCGGGGCGGCCTGCCGATCACCTCGGTGGCCGCCTGCACGGTGTTCGGCGCGATCTCCGGTTCCAGCCCGGCGACGGTCGCCGCGATCGGCCGGATCACCTACCGGCCGATGCGCGACAGCGGCTATTCGGAGAGCTTCACCGCAGGGCTGCTCACCTCCTCGGGCGTCATCGCCAACATCATCCCGCCCTCGGTGGCGATGATCCTCTATGCCGCCTCCGCCCAGGAATCGGTGGTGCGGCTGTTCACCGCCGGCATCATCCCCGGCCTGCTCTTCTCGCTGTCCTTCATCCTGTACATCTCCTGGCGGGCGCGGAAGGACAAGGTGGCGCCGGGGCGCAGCTTCTCCTGGCGCCGCGTCTGGCGGGAGACCCGCGCCGGGGCGCTGGCGCTGGCCATGCCGGCGATCATCCTCGGCGGCATCTATTCCGGCATGTTCTCGCCGACGGAGGCCGCCGGCATGGCCTGCGTCTATGCCATTGTCGTCACCCTCTGCATCTACCGCGAGATCACGCCGGCCGGCCTCTTCCGGGTTGCCGGCGACAGTGCCTTCCGCACCTCCCAGATCATGGTGATCGTCGCCTGCTCCGGGGTGTTCTCGTGGCTCCTGACGACCTCGGGTGCCGCACCCGCGCTGGTGCGCAGCTTCGAGGCGCTGGACCTCTCGCCGATCGTGGCGCTGCTCTTGATCAACATCTTCCTGCTGCTGGTCGGCGCGATGCTCGACACGGCCTCCTCGATCCTGCTGCTGACACCGCTGCTGGTGCCGATCGTCAAGGCGCTCGGGATCGACCCGGTCCATTTCGGCATCATCATGACCGTCAACCTGTCGATCGGGATGTTCACGCCGCCCTTCGGTCTGAACATCTTCGTGGCACAGGCGGTGTTCGGCGCGGACCTGAAGACGATCTATGCCGGCATAGCCCCCTACATCCTGATCTCCGTGCTCGTGCTTCTCGTCCTGACCTACATCCCCGGCCTGTCGCTCTGGCTGGCCTATCTCTAGCCCCCGCCGAACAAGGATCGCCCATGCTCACCGAAACCCAGCGGCAGGAGGCCGCCCAGGCCCTGTACGACGCGGACCGGAGCCGCACCACGATCCGCCAGCCGAGCCAGACCTGGCCGGAGATGCAGCTGGAGGATGCCTATGCGATCCAGGCCCTGTGGGCCGCGAAGCGCATCGCCGCTGGCGCCACCGTCATCGGCCACAAGATCGGCCTGACCAGCCGCGCGATGCAGAAGGCCTCGCAGATCACCGAGCCCGACTACGGCGTCATGCTGGACGACACCCTGTTCCGCGACGGGGCGTCGATCGCCGCCGACCGTTTCATCAAGCCCCGGCTGGAGGTCGAGCTGGCCTTCGTGATGGCCCGGGACCTGGAGGGGCCGCGCTGCGAAACGCACGACGTGCTGCGGGCCACGGAGTTCGTCACGCCGGCGCTCGAGATCATCGACTACCGCACCGAGGTGCCCCGCGCGATCACCGACACCATCGCCGACAACGCGGCCTATGGCGCCATCGTCCTCGGCGGGCTGGTCGTGCGGCCCTTCGACACCGACCTGCGCCGGGTCGCGGCGACCCTGTCGAAGAACGGCGTGATCGAGGAATCCGGCGTCGCGGCGGCGGTCATGGGCCATCCCGCCGCCGGGCTGGCCTGGCTCGTCCGCAAGCTGCATGCCGTCGGCGCCGGCCTGAAGCAGGGGCATATCGTCCTCGGCGGCTCCTTCACCCGGCCGGTGGATGTCGCGGCCGGCGATGTCATTGCCGCCGACTACGGGCCGCTCGGCCAGGTCAGCGTGGCGTTCCAGGGGCCGCGGCGATGACCCTTCCGGTCAACCGCTTCAAGGCGCGGCTCGGCGCCGGCACCCCGCAGATCGGCATCTGGAACACGATCGGCGGGCCCGTGGTGCCGGAGATCCTGGCGCTGTGCGGCTTCGACTGGGTGCTGATCGACACCGAGCATTCGCCGATGGAGGTGACCGACGCGCTGCGCACGCTGCAGGTCCTTGCCGGGCATCCCGCGATCTCCCCGGTGGTGCGCCCCGCCTGGAACGATCCCGTCCTCATCAAGCGGCATCTCGACCAGGGCGCCCAGACCCTGCTGGTCCCCTATGTGGAGACCCCGGACGAGGCCCGGGCGGCGGTCGCGGCGATGCGCTATCCGCCGGCAGGGATGCGTGGGGTGGCCGGGCTGACCCGCGCCACCGGCTACGGCACCGTCGCCGGCTATGCGGAACGGGCGGCAGGCGAGCTCTGCCTGATCGTGCAGGTGGAGACCGCCCCTGCCCTCGACCGCATCGAGGAGATCGCCGCGGTCGAGGGCGTCGACGGGGTCTTCATCGGCCCGGCGGACCTGGCTGCAAGCATGGGCCTCCCCGGCGGCGCGGGCCGCCCGGAGGTGGTCGCCGCGATCCTCGACGGGCTGGCCCGGCTCAAGTCGGCCGGCAGGCCGTCCGGCCTGCTCACGCCGGATGCCGGCCTGGCCCGGCGCTACATCGACGCCGGTGCGGCCTTTGTCGCCGTCGGTGTCGATGCCGGGCTGCTGGTCTCTGCCGCCCGGCAGTTGCGGCAGCAGTTCTGACGCAAGGCGGCCGGGAACGTGGTTCGGGATCGCCGGCATCGGCCGGCGATGGCGTCGCCGGCGATCCCACCGCCCCGGGGATTCGGAACATGCTCTTCTCCTCGTAATACTTGACGACATCCGTCCCGGTGACGACCGAAGGCCGCGAACACCGCCAGCAGGAGGATCGCCAGCCCGAACAGAAGGTCTGCGCGGGACAGGCGCAGGCCGGCGGCATGGGCGAGCACCGTTTCCGGATCGAACGCGGCCGGCTGCAGCTCCGCTGCCACGCGCCTGTCATGCCACAGCCCTGGCCGGCCCGTACCGCCGTGCAGGCGGTCCTGCCGCCCGGCTTCCTGGTGGAGATCGGGATGTGGGCGGCCAAGCGGGCGCGCTGTCGGCCCGCGGAACTCCGCCGCGCCGGAACCAATCGCGGCGCGGCGACATTGCGCGGTGAACGGAGCGCCACGCCATGTCCCTCGTCTACAGCCTGTCCGCGGCCGGGTTCGCCGCCACCGCCATCAGCTACGGCCCGGCCCGCATGGGATTCGGCCTGTTCGTCCCCGAGTTCCGCGCCGCGTTCCCGATGTCGACCCCGGCGGTGGGCTTCATCTCCAGCCTCGGTTTCCTCGGCTTTTTCGTCGCCCTTCTGCTCGCGCAGGCACTGCTGTCGCGCCGCGGCCCGGCGGCGCCGGTGCTCACCGGGCTGGTTGCCGCGACTGCCGGCATGGGGGTCGTCGCCCTGGCACCGAACCTGCCCGCGCTGGCGGCCGGCGTGGTGCTCGCGGCCGCCAGCGCCGGCTTCGCCTGGACACCCTTCAACGACGCGGTGCACCGGACGGTGCGCGACGTGGCTCGGCCGACCGCGCTGTCGAGGATCAGCACGGGCACCAGCCTGGGGATTGCGGCCGCCGGTCTCGCCGCGCTCGGCATGTCCCTGATGGGATTCTCCTGGCGCCTCTGCTGGACCTTCTTCGCGATCGCAGGCGCACTTGCCCTCATCTGCAACCGGGCGGCCCTGCGCCAGGTGGGAAGGGCACCGTCCCCGGCCCGGAGGCATTGCTGGCGCGCCTTCCTGCATCGCGCGGCGCTGCCCCTCTTCGCCATCGGCTTCGTCTTCGGGACGATCTCGGCGATCTACCTCTCCTTCGCAGCCGACCATCTGGTGACGGCCGGCGGCGTCCCGGGGGTACCCGCTGCCGCCACGCCCGCCCTGGTCTTCATCGCCTACGGGATGTTCGGCCTCGCCGGGCTTGCCACTGGCCGGGCGAAGAAGGTCATCGGCCTGCCCTGGCTGCTGCGCCTGCTGATGCTGGCAGGCGCCGTCTCGGCCGCCATCCTCGCAATCCTGCCCGGCAGCTGGGCCGGGATGATAGCCTCCGCGGGCCTGCAGGGTGTGCATGTCATGATGACCAGCGCCGTCCTGGCCTTCTGGTCGGAACGGCTGTTCCCCGCCTTCCCCTCGCTCGGCTTCACCGCGACGCTTCTGGCCGTGGCGGCGGGCAGCGTGACCGGGCCGGCCCTGGCCGGGATCGCGGCCGACACGTTCGGCGCGGGGGCGATGTTTCTGGGTACGGCCGCGTTGCCTGCGGCCATCGCCGTGGCGCTGCGCGACCGCCATGCACAGGAGCGCCCCGTGCGCGCCGAAGCGGCGGCGCTGGCATGAGCCGCCCCGCGACGGCTAGTCGAACAACAGCTCCGGCAGCCAGAGCGAGATCGCCGGCACCGCCAGCAGCAGGGCCAGGCGCAGGATGTCTGCGGCGATGAAGGGCATCACGCCGGCGAAGATCCGGCGCACCGGCACGTCCGGCACGAAGCTCTTCAGGACGAAGACGTTCATGCCGACCGGCGGGGTAATCAGGCTGATCTCGGTGACCACCACGACCAGGATGCCGAACCAGATCAGGCTGAAGCCCATCTCCGCGACCAGGGGATAGAACAGCGGCACGGTCAAGAGGATCATCGACAGGCTTTCCAGCAGGCAGCCCAGCACGATGTAGCAGAGGATCATCGCCAGGATCACGTAGATCGGCTGGATATCGGCCTCCCGGATGAAGGCCAGCAGGCCCTCGGGCATGCCGCTGAAATTGATGAAGTTGGTGAAGATCAGCGCGCCGATCAGGATGGCGAAGATCATCGCCGTGGTGACCGCGCTCTCGCGCAGGATCTCGTAGAGGATCGCCCAGGTCAGCTTGCGGCGCGCAAGCGCGAACAGGAAGGCGCCGACCGCGCCGACACCGGCGGCTTCCGTCGGCGTGAACCAGCCGGCATAGATGCCGCCGATCACCACCGCGAACAGCAGCAGCACGCCCCAGATGCCGCGCAGGGCATCCCAGCGTTCCGCCCAGGTCACCGGCCCCGCGGCCGGCCCGTCCGCCGGCCGTCGCCAGACCGTCCAGCGCACCGCCGCCAGGTAGAACAGGATCCCCAGCAGGCCCGGGATCGCCCCGGCCGCGAACAGCTTGCCCACCGATTCCTCGGTCAGCACGCCGTAGATCACCAGGATCACGCTGGGCGGGATCAGGATGCCCAGGGTGCCGCCGGCGGCGATCGAGCCGCAGGCCAGCGATTCCGCATAGCCGTAGCGGCGCATCGACGGGATCGCGACCTTCGACATGGTCGCCGCGGTGGCGATGGAGGAGCCGCAGATCGCGCTGAACCCGCCGCAGGCCACGATGGTCGCCATCGCCAGCCCGCCGGGGCGGCGGCCCAGAAAGACATGGGCGACCTGGAAGATCTCCCCCGCGAGGCCTGCACGGGCGACGAAATTGCCCATCAGGATGAACAGCGGCAGGACCGACAGGTTGTAGGCCAGGCCGGCATCGAAGGCGGTGGTGCCGACCATCGACAGGGTCGGCCCGATGCCCAGGATCCAGGCGAAGCCGCAGAAGCCGACCGCCGCCATGGCGAAGGCGATCGGCACCCGCAGCAGGATGATGGCAAACAGCGCGGCGAAACCGACGAGCGCGAGGATCATGGCGCGGCCATCAATCGGGCGAAGGCGGCGTGCTGCCGGGGACGTCCGGCCGGCCCAGCACCAGTTCCGCGAGCAGCAGCAGGCCTGCCGCCAGGCAGAGCGCCGCCATGAACCAGGCGACCGGCGCCTTCTCGATGCCGAGGGTGGCGGTGAGGTCGTTGGCGGAGGCCAGGCGGTCGGCCTTCACCCAGAGCTGCCAGCCGATCACCAGCAGCACCGAAGCGGAGAGCAGCCGGGTGAACAGCGCGGCGACACGGCCGGGCCGCCCCGCCAGCAGGCCTTCCGTCAGCTCCACGGTGACATGCCCGTCGCGGAAGCCGACCAGCGGCAGGGCGGTGAAGATCAGCGCCCCCATCATCAGCTCGGTGACCTCCACCGTGCCGCGGATCACCTCGCCGGCATTGCGGAACACCACGTCGGTGAAGGTCAGGAGCGCGATGCCCGCCAGGATCAGGCTGGCCACGATGCCGAGCACGAGGTCGACGCGCCGCAATATCATGGCCAGCCCTGCCGGTTCCGGACCGTCCGGCCGCTACTGCTTCACCTCGGCGCGGGCCTTGGCCAGCTCCTCCTCCAGCGCCTGCAGCACGGCATCGCCGTCGACGCCCAGCTTTGCGGCATCTTCCTTCCACTGCGCCTTCAGCTTGCCGGCCTCCTCCTGCACCTTGGCGACCAGCGCGGGGTCGGCCTCGTGATGCTGGATGCCGCCCTTGTCCATCACGGCATTGGCCTTGGCATCCTGCAGGTCCCAGGCATGGCCGGCGGAACGCGCCAGCGGCACGCCGGACAGCTCCTCGATCACCTTCCGGTCCTCCGGCGACAGGCTCTCGAACTTGTCGCGGTTCATCATGATCAGGAAACTGACCCGGTAGAAGCCGCCCGGCATGGTGGTGACATGCTTGATCAGGTCCTCCGACTTGAAGGCGGTGATCGCCTCGGGCGGGAACATCACGCCGTCCACCACGCCGGTGGAGAGGATCTCGTAGGTCTGCCCCGGCGGCCGCAGCACCGCGTTAACGCCGAGCTCCTTGGTCAGGTCGTTCACCAGCCCGCCGCCGACCCGCAGCTTGGTGCCGTCCAGGTCGGCGAGCTTCGTCACCGCCTTGTCGCGCATGTAGATATAGCCGGGGCTGTGGGCGAACACGGCGAGCACCTTCAGGTCCTCGTCCTCCTTGCCCTTCAGGAACTTCTCGTAGACCCGCTGGTAGGCGATCGACGAGATCTCGCCGCTCTCGCCCATGCCCGGGAACTCGATCGCCTTGGTCAGGACGAAGCGGCCCGGCGTGAAGCCGTGCACCACATAGGACAGGTCCGCCAGCCCGTCGCGCACCGCGTCGACGGTGCTGGGCGGCGCGGCGACCGGCTTCGGCAGCCAGCGGAAGCTGACCCGGCCGTCGGTGCGCTTCTCGACCTCCTCGGTCCAGGGCTTCAGGGTGTTCACCAGCAGGGTGTGCTGCGGCGGCAGCCAGCTGGACACGTTGATCACCGTGTCGGCGGCCATGGCCGGCGCGGCCAGCATGGCCCCGGCCAGCAGGCCAGCGGCGGCCAGGCCGCCGGCGAGATGCTTCACTGTCTTCATGTCTCGTTTCTCCTCCCATGCGGCAGCCCCGGTCTTCGCGCAGGGGCCGCCATGACGTTACGGTTGCCGCTAAGGTTGCCGCTCCTGGTCCGGCCCGGCCTCGCCGCCGGCGCCCTCGCCACGCACGGTCTCTGCCTCGGACCAGAAGCCGATCCGGATGCCGTAGGACATCGCCTTGTCGGTCCAGGCGGCAATATCGTCGTTGGCGATGGTGACATGGCGCTTGCGGCGGCGCATCCACAGGAACAGGCGCGCCTGGAACGCGGCACAGACCTCGCCATGCGCCGGGTCGCCGCCCAGGTCGACCAGTTCCTTCGGATCGGCCGCCAGGTCGAACAGCATCGGCCGGAAACCGTCGCAATAGACGTACTTCCAGCGCTCGGTGCGCAGCATCGTGGTGCCGCATTCATCGACCGCGCGGCCCAATGTCTCCCGCGCGAAGCGCCGGAAGGAATAGTCGAACTCGCTGACCGCGAAGTCGCGCCAGTCGGCCGGCATCTGCCCCCGCAGCAGCGGCAGCAGCGAACGGCCCTCCAGGATATGGTCCGGCGGTGCGCCGCCCGCGGCCTCGATGAAGGTCGGCAGCAGGTCCACCGCCTCGACCAGGGCGGATTGCACCGTGCCGCGGGTGGCATCCGCCGCCGGCGAGGGATCCACCACGATCATCGGCACCCTGACGGCGCATTCGTGGAACAGCTCCTTCTCGCCCAGCCAATGGTCGCCCAGATAGTCGCCATGGTCGCTGCAGAACACGATCATGGTGTCTTTCGTCAGGCCGCGCGCGTCCATGAAGGCGAACAGCTCGCCCAGGCTGTCGTCGATCTGGCGGACCAGGCCCATATAGGTCGGGATCGCCGCCTGCCGGACCTCCTCCTGCGCGAAGTTCCGGCTTTCCGGATGGCTCTGGAATTCCGCATAGACCGGATGCGGGCTCTCCCGCTCCGCCGGGTCGCGGACCGCCGGCACCACATGCTCCGGCCCGTACATCGAATTGTAGGGTGCCGGCGCCATCAGCGGCCAGTGCGGCTTGATATAGGACAGGTGCAGGCACCAGGGGGTGTCGCCGGCCTCGGCCATGAAGTCCATGGCGCGGCGTGTCATATAGGGTGTCTCGGTATCCTCCGCCGGCAGGCGCACGGCCAGCGGCGCGTTCGCCAGGTACCAGCCCGACGCGGTGCCGCCGCCGGGCGCATCGGCGGCATTGGCAAAGTCGTGCCATGGATTCTCGGTATCCAGGCCCTTGGACCGCAAGTACCGGTAATAGCCTGTCTTCTGGCCCTTGGCGGTGAAACCCGGCGGGTAGATCCCGTCGTCGCGGTCATAGGGCTCGAAGCCGCATTCCGCCAGATGCACGCCTTCCGCGCTGTCCTTCGGAATGCCGTAGAGCGCCATCGTGGCCTCGTCCGCCGCCATGTGGGTCTTCCCCACGAGCGCCGTGCGCAGGCCCAGCGGGCGCAGATAATCCCCCATCGTGCGCTCGCCCAGCCGCAGCGGCACGAAGTTCCAGATCGCCCCGTGCGACGCGACATAGCGGCCGGTGTAGTAGGACATCCGCGACGGGCCGCAGACCGGGGATTGCACGAACGCCCGGTCGAAGCGCACGCCGCGGGCCGCCAGCGCGTCGATATTCGGCGTCCGCAGATGCGGATGCCCGGCGCAGGACAGATAGTCGTGCCGCAGCTGGTCGCACATGATGAACAGGATGTTCGTCACCCGGCCCGTGCCTCCCCGTCGCTCGCGCGGGCACCTGGCCGCGGCCCGCCTGCCCGGGAGTCTGGGTGGCCCTTGCCTTGCTTTGCAAGGTGGAAAAGGCTGTGGTTCCGCCCAGTGGAACCACAGCGGGAGAGGAAGGAAGGATGCGCGGCCTGCAGCGCGGCCTGGCCGCCTATGCCTTCGTGCTGCGCCAGCCCGGCGCCAGCTTCACCGAAATCCGCCTGGCCACCGGCCTGTCGAAGGCGGTGACCCATCGGGTCCTGGCGGAACTCGAACGCAGCGGCTTCGTCTGGCGCACCCTGTCCGACGGCCGCTACCGGCCGCGCAGCCACCCGGTGCAGGCGGCGGGCGGGCCGCCCGGCGATTTCGAGCGCCGCCTGGCCGAGGCGGCGGTCGAGCCGCTGCGCGAGCTGAACGCCGCCTTCGTCTGGCCATCGGACATCTTCATGTTCTCCGGCACCGGGATGCGGCTGCTGGAAAGCAGCCGCCGGCATTCCCCGTTCCTGATCAACCCGGAAACCATCGGCCGCGAGGTCGACCTGCTGCCGACCGCCGTCGGCCGCGCCTATCTCGGGGCGCTTCCGGCGGGCGCCCGGCCCGGGGCGCTGGCGGCCTTGCACCGCGACGGCCGCTTCGCTGCGCAGGCCGCGCTCTGCGCCGAGGAGCCGATGCAAGCCATCGCCGATGCCGGGCGGCGGGGCTATGCCTTCCGTGATCCCGCCTTCGTCGGACAGGACGGCCGCGACGACGGCATCCAGGGGCTGGCGGTACCGATCCGCGGCCGGGCCGGACGCGCGCCGGCGGCCCCCCTGGGGGCCGTGAATGTGGTCTGGATCCGCATGGCGGTCGGCAGGACAGAGGCGCTGCGGGACTGGCTGGGCCCGCTGCAGGACTGTGCCGAACGTATCGCGGCGCGCTTCGCGGTACAGGAGCAGCCACGCCGTCCGCAGGTCGACCCCTGCTAGAGGAAGGGCGCGACGCCGAACAGCTGGCCGACCCGGTCCGCCGCCTTCACCGCCAGCAGCAGGGCCAGCGCGAGCATGAGAGCCGGCATTGCCGCCGGCACGCGGATCCGTCTGTCCAGAGTCATGCATCCATCCCGTTCGCAGCCGCAAGCCGGACGCACCGGCCTATGCGGTCAGCCGATCCTGCATCGGCCGCCAGCTGTCCGGCTGTATCCGGCATCACCTTCCGGCCCATGCGCCCGAACCGACAACCCGGCAGGCGCGGCCATCTTCCAGGCGGACGTCCCGGACGGATGCCCTGCGGAATCGCCTGTGGGCGTGGCGCACCCGCCCGATATCCCCTGTCCTCCGGCTCCGGCATCGGCTAAACGGGCGCCATGAGCCCGCCCCTCCTCCATCTGCGCGACATCCGCCTGAGTTTCGGCGGCCCCACCCTGCTCGAGGGCGCCGAACTGGCCGTCGGCCAGGGCGACCGGATCTGCCTGATCGGCCGCAACGGCTCCGGCAAGTCGACCCTGCTGCGGATCGCCGCCGGCCTTGTGGAGGCGGATTCCGGGGAGCGTTTCCTGCAGCCGGGCGCCACCCTGCGCTACCTGCCGCAGGAGCCCGACCTGTCGGGCTTCGACACCAGTCTCGCCTTCGCCGAGGCCGGGCTGGCGCCCGGCGATGCCCGGCACCGCGCGCAGCTCTACCTGGAACAGCTCGGCCTGACCGGCGCCGAGGATCCGGCGCGGCTGTCCGGCGGCGAGGCGCGCCGCGCCGCCCTGGCCCAGGCGCTGGCGCCGGATCCCGACATCCTGCTGCTCGACGAGCCGACGAACCATCTGGACCTGCCGGCCATCGAATGGCTGGAGGCCGAGCTGGCGGGCCTGCGCGGCGCCCTCGTCCTGATCTCCCATGACCGGCGCTTCCTGCAGCGGCTCGGCCGCACCACGGTCTGGCTGTCCCTGGGCTCCACCCATCGCATCGATCGCGACCTGGCCGCCTTCGAGACCTGGCGCGACGAGCATCTGGACGCCAGCGCGGAGGCCGCCCGCAAGGCCGACCGAAAGCTGGCGGCCGAGACCGAGTGGCTGCACAAGGGGGTCACCGCGCGGCGCAAGCGCAACCAGGGCCGGCTGCGGGCGCTGCTGGAACTGCGCCAGCAGCGCCGCGAGCGCCGGGAGCATGGCGGCACCGCCGCCCGCCTGGTGCAGAGCGAAGGCGAGACCTCCGGCCGCCTGGTGATCGAGGCCGCGGACATCGCGAAGGGCTATGGCGGCCAGTCCCTGGTTGCCGGCTTTTCGACCCGGGTGCTGCGCGGCGACCGGATCGGCCTGATCGGCCCGAACGGCGCGGGCAAGACCACCCTGCTGAACATGCTGACCGGGACCCTGGCGCCGGATGCCGGCCGGGTGCGGCTGGGCTCCAACCTGCAGATGGTGACCCTGGACCAGCGCCGCGAGAGCCTGGATCCGGACTGGACCCTGGCCCAGGTGCTGACCGACGGCAGCGGCGACATGGTGACCGTCGCCGGCGAAAAGCGGCATGTGATCGGCTATATGAAGGACTTCCTGTTCCTGCCGGAACAGGCCCGCACCCCGGTCGGCGTGCTGTCGGGCGGCGAGCGCGCCCGCCTGATGCTGGCCCGGGCCCTGGCCCGGCCCTCCAACCTGCTGGTGCTGGACGAACCGACCAACGACCTGGACCTGGAGACCCTGGACCTGCTGCAGGAGCTGCTGGTCGACTATGTCGGGACGGTGTTGCTGGTCAGCCATGACCGCGACTTCCTGGACCGTACCGTCACCGCCACGATCGCCTGGGAAGGGCCGGGGCGCTGGGTGGAATATGCCGGCGGCTACAGCGACATGCTGGCGCAGTCCGGCCGCGGCGTGCAGCGCCGCCAGGCCGGCGGCGAGGGCAAGGGCCGCGGCACGCCGAAATCGGGGCAGGCGACACCCGCCCAGGGGAAGCCCGCTCACGCGAAGCCGGCCCAGGAACGACAGTCCCGCGCGGGCCTCAGCTTCACCGAGCAGCACGAGCTGAAGACCCTGCCGCGCCGGATGGAGGCGCTGCAGGCCGCGATTTCCGGCCACAAGGCCGCATTGGACGATCCCGGCCTGTATCATCGCGATCCGGAGGGTTTCGGCCGCATGGCCAAGGCATTGGCCGAGGCCGAGGCGGAACTGGCCATGGCCGAGGACCGTTGGCTCGAACTGGAGCTGAAGCGCGACCAGGCGATCGCAGGGCCATGACCAGGATCTATATCGATGCCGATGCCTGCCCGGTGAAGGACGAGGTGCTGCGCGTGGCGCGGCGCCATGGCCTGCCGGTGACGATGGTCGGCAACAGCTGGATGCGCCAGGGCCACGATCCGCTGGTCACCTCGATCGTGGTGCCGGAACAGCCGGATGCGGCGGACGACTGGATCGCCGCCCATATCGATGCGCCGGATATCGTGGTCACCGCCGACATTCCGCTTGCCGCCCGCTGCCTGGAGCGCGGCGCCGCGGCGCTGGGCCCGGACGGCCGCCCGTTCACCAGCGACAGCATCGGCATGGCGCTGGCGATGCGCGACCTGAACGCCACCCTGCGGGAGACCGGCACCCTGTCCGCCGGCGGCGGCCGGCCCTTCGAAAAGCGCGACCGCTCCCGCTTCCTGAATGTGATGGAGATCACAGCGCGGGCCAAATCGGCAGAACCGCAGATCGCTCCTGGAACCAAAGACCCACCGCTTCGTTAAACCTGTCAGCAATCGTCGGAACGGACGGTTCCGGTGCGGCACAGACATCGCCCGGCCCGCCTGTCGATTGGCAGATCTTCACGGGGTAACGACGGAGGGACCCGACATGATGCCGCGTAAGACACTTACCGTACTGGCCGCAACGACCATGCTGTTTGCCGTGGGGCAGGCCTCTGCCCAGTCGATGAACCTGCTCGGCTATCAGGGCGACAATATTCACCGCCTGCAGGTCACCGGGAACGATTTCAGTGCCGAGCTGGCGCGCGACTACAAGGATCTCGCCCTCTACGAGCGGGACGAGATGGTCGACTGGCCGGACGCGGAGCTGTTCTCCGAGAAGGCCATTGCCGCGGCGAACAACCAGCAGGTCGCCCCTGAGAACCCCGAGAACTGGAACATCGGCACGCCGCAGGAGATGGCCGAGCTCAAGGCCGGCCGCGCCGAGCTCATCCAGGCGTTGAACAGCGGCGCCACGACCCGGGCCCCGGCGATCGCCGCCCTGGCGCAGACCAAGTACGACTGCTGGGTCGAACAGCAGGAGGAAGGCTGGCAGAGCACGCATATCCGGGCCTGCAAGGACGACTTCTATGCCGCGCTGGCGGCACTGAAGGAGCCCCAGAAGATGGCCGTGATGACGGAATCCGAACAGGTCGTGGTCTATTTCGAGTTCGACCGCTCCGACATCACCCCGCGTACGGCGCAGGCGCTGAACGAATTCGTCCGCCTGCTGCCGCCGAAGCAGAGCGTGGGCCTGGTGATTGCCGGCCATACCGACCTGTCGGGCAGCAATGCCTATAACCTGGCCCTGTCGGCGCGTCGTGCCGAGGCGGTTCAGGACTATCTCGCCGATCTGGGCGTGACGGCGACCGAGGTGGCCAATATCGAGGTGCTGGCACTGGGTGAATCCGAACCCGCCGTGCCGACCGCCGACGGTGTGCGGCTGCCTGAGAACCGCCGTGTGGTGGTCCAGGTGAACACGGCCAGGTAACCCCTGGGACGACTGCCCGGCCGGGCGACCGGCCGGGCAGGACCTGAGGACGGGATCGGGGCGGAACCTTCCGGGGTTCCGCCCCGAACCTTTTTCGGCGCCGACCGCCTGCTTTCCGCAGCAGGAGCAAGGGGCTAGACTGCGCAGCCATCGGTCACGCGGCCGGCCTGCTCCTGGCAGGGCGGCATAGCGGGTGGGGGCCTGCTTGGGACCGGGGCGATCAGGGGCGGTTGGGACACCGGGGGAATGGCAGGCAACAGGACCAGCGGCGCCGGGCGCGCCACACGCATTGTCGCGACGGTCGGGCCGGCGAGCGCCGATCCCGCTGTCCTGGAGGCCCTGGTGGATGCCGGGGTCGATGTCTTCCGGCTGAACTTCAGCCACGGCACGCATGACGAACATCGCGCCCGCTATGACGTGATCCGCCGGCTGGAGCGCCGCAAGGGCCGCCGCCTGGCCATTCTGCAGGACCTGCAGGGCCCGAAATTCCGGATCGGCGACTGCGGCCCCGATGTGACGCTGAAGGCCGGCAGCCGGTTCGGCCTGGACCTGTCGGCCAGCCCCGCCGATGCCAGCCGCGCCGGATTGCCCCACCCTGAGCTTTTCGCCGCCCTGCTGCCGGGCCAGCGCATCCTGCTCGACGATGGCCGCCTGGAGCTGAAGGTCGTCAGCATCGGAGCGGATGCGATCGCCACCGAGGTTCTCGTCGGCGGCCCGCTGAGCGCCCGCAAGGGGGTGAACGTTCCGGACACCGACCTGCAGGTGCCGGCCCTCACGGAGAAGGACCGCAAGGACCTGGCGTTCGGCTGCGAACTCGGCGTCGACTGGGTCGCGCTGTCCTTCGTGCAGCGGCCCGGAGACCTTCTGGACGCCATCGCCGCCATCGACGGCCGCGCCGCGATCTGCGCCAAGATCGAGAAGCCGGGCGCCATCCGCCATCTGCGGGAGATCGTCACCCTGGCCGATTCCATCATGGTCGCCCGTGGCGACCTGGGTGTGGAAATGCCGGCGGAGGACGTGCCGAACCACCAGCGCGACATCCTGGCGGAATGCCGTCGCGCCGGAAAGCCGGCCATCGTCGCCACCCAGATGCTGGATTCCATGGTCTCCCGCCCGGTGCCGACCCGGGCGGAGGCGTCCGACGTGTCCGCCGCAGTGCTGGGCGGCGCCGATGCGGTGATGCTCTCGGCGGAAACCGCGGCGGGCAGCTATCCGGTGGAATCCGTCTCGGTCATGGACCGGATCATCCGCTCCACCGAGCATCATCCGGATTTCCGCCGTCAGCTGGCGGTGACCCCGCCCGGGCACCAGATGACCGTGCCCCATGCGGTCACCGCCGCCGCGGTCTCGCTGGCCGCCGAGATCTCCGCGAAGGCGCTGGTGGCGTTCACGACCACCGGGACGACCGCCGCGCGCGCCAGCCGCGAGCGGCCGCCGGTGCCGATCGCGGCCGTCGTTCCCGACGAACGCATCGCCGGACGGGTGACCCTGATGTGGGGCGTCATGCCGGTCATCGACCGCGACGCCTTCGCGATCGAGGAGATCGACGACACCGTCGCGCGCCTGGTGCGGCGCGCCGGCATCGCCGCATCCGGCGACAGGGTTGTCGCGATCACGGGATTCCCGTTCGGAACCCCCGGATCTACCAATCTGGTCAAGGTCTGCGCGATCGACTGACCAGTAGCGGCCAGACCGGAAGGCGCCGACCGCTGAACCTGAGCAACCGGAAGCCAGATGGAGAACAAAGCCCAGGCTGAACCGACGGATGGCGGCCCGTCCCCTGAAGGATCGCGGCACCGGTCGACCTGTCGCTTGGCAGCGCCATCGCGCGCCCGCACGGTGGCATGACGGCGCCGGACGGCTCCATCGCGACAGGCGGTCACCCGCAGGCGCACCGGGACAGGCCGGTCTGGAGCGCCGGGCTGACGGCGCTGGCCGGTCTGGCGGCGGGCCTGCTGTACGGCCTTGCAGCCTGGCTGCTCGGCGACCAGGCCGCATTCGCCGCTGCGCTGCCGGCCATCGCCATCGAGATGGCCAAGGGCCTCGCCCTCGCCCTCGCCGTCTGGCTGCTCCTGCACCGCCTGGCGCGGGCCCGGATCGGCCGCATCCGCCGCCGCTTGCGCCGCATCGCCGGCAGCGCCGGCCTCCCGCCGGCGGCCAATGGGCCGGGCATCGACGGCCTTGCCAGCCTGGAGAGCGACATGGTGCTGCTGCTGCGGCAGTACCAGCGCAACAGTATCCAGGCCCGCGCCCGTGCCCGCATGATCGACCTGCTGGTCGACGCGGCCCCGGATGGCATCATCGCGCTGCGCCCGGACCATACCATCCTGCGCGTCAACCGCGCCTGTGCGGAGCTGTTCGGCTACCGGCCGGAGGAACTGGCCGGCAGGCCCCTCGACCTCCTCCTGCCGGAGGGGCAACGGGCGGAGCATCGCAGGGCGATCGACCGGTTCGCCCGGTTGCCGGACAGCGGCGCGGTCATCGAGGCCAACCGCCTGGTGACCGGCCTTCACCGCGACGGGACGGAGCTGCCCGTCGCCGCCTCCATCGGGAAGGCCAGCCTGCGCGGCACGATGGTCCTGTTCGCGATCCTGCGCGACCTGAGCGCCTTGGAGAGGGCCCGGCTGGAGGCCGAGACGGCGGCGGCCAAGGCACAGGCCGCCGCCCAGAAGGCGGCACTGGCGGACCGGTCGAAAACCGAGTTCCTGGCGAATATGAGCCATGAACTGCGCACGCCGCTGAACGGCGTCATCGGGCTCGCCGAGATGATGGAACTGGAGACCTTCGGGCCGCTGGGCCACGCCAAGTACCGGGAATATGTCGGCGACATCCAGGCCGCCGGCGGGCAGCTGCTCGCCATTCTCAGCGACATCCTCGACGTGTCGCGGCTCGACCTGGACGGCGGCCCGGCGGCCCGGCGCCCCATCGATCTGGCGCCGCTCGTCCGCGGGGTCGCCCGCGCGTTCCGCGAGCGCCTGCCCGCCGGGGTGACCATCGACCTGCATGGCTTCCACACCGCCATTCCGGCCCTCGCCGAGGAACGCCCGGTGCGCCAGGTGCTGCTGAACCTGATCGCCAATGCCAGCCGCTTCGTCGACCAGGAGGGCGGGCTGATCGACCTGCGCGCGATCTCCACGCCTGCGGGCCATGGCGGGGCGAACGACCGCGGCATGACGGGGTTCGAGATCCGCGACAGCGGACCTGGCTTCAGCAGCGACGTGCTGGAGCATTTCGGCAGCCCGTTCAATGTGGGCAGCGACAGCCGTCTCAGCGGCACCGGCTCGGGCAACGGCCTGGGCCTGTACATCTGCAAGCGGATCATGGACGGACAGAAGGGCCGCATCGTCCTGTCGAACGACAGGGGCGCCGTCGTCACGGTCCTGTTCGAACCGGCTGGCGAGCCGGCCACCGATTGATCTCGCCCGGTTGATGTCGCCCGGTTGATGTCGCTTTGTGCATGATCCGGCGCGCGGGAAGGACTATCCTCCGGCCCTCAACCCGATCATGAGGATGGACATGTCCAAGAGCTACCTGCCGGCCTGTGCTGCACTGCTTCTCGCCGCCGCCGTGACCCTGCCGGCGATGGCGCAGGACAAGTGCGCCCCCGAAACAGTCAGCGCGGCGGTGGAAAAGCGCCTGCAGGGCGATGGCAAGAGCCCGTCCGACATCGCCGACATCCTGGGCAGCGGCTTCAAGCGCGGCATCCTGGCCGGCAAGATCGAGGATGCCAGCGGCTGCTCCGACAGTGCCGTCAAGTCGGCCCTGGACCTCCTCGCCCAGAAGTACAAGTAGCCCGCACCGGCATCGCCGGACGCGCCGCCGGGCCGCAACCCGGCGGCGCCCGCATTTCCCTTGCCGACGCCGCCACGACGGGCTATGCGGCCCGTTCCGCAGCAAATGTCGCGAGGACCCCGTGCAGACCGGCGAATATGTCCTGACCCTGGCCTGCCCCGACCGTCCCGGGATCGTCACCCGGGTAACGGGCTGGCTGTACGAGGCCGGCGGCAACATCCTGGATGCCCAGCAGTTCGACGATGTCGAGACCGGGCGGTTCTTCGCACGGATCCTGTTCACCATCGTGGAGGGCGATGCCGGGCTCGACGCCCTGCGCGCGGGCTTCGCGCCCCTGGCCGACGGCTTCGCCATGGACTGGGTGCTGCGGGATCGCGCCGCCCGGCGGCGGGTGCTGCTGCTGGTCTCGAAGTTCGACCATTGCCTCGCCGACCTGCTGTATCGCTGGCGCGCCGGCGAACTGGAAATGGATGTCGCCGGGATCGTCGCAAACCACCCGGCGGAGACCTATGGCCACCTGAACTTCGGGACGGTCCCGTTCCACTACCTGCCGGCCCGGCGCGACGCCAAGGCCGAGCAGGAGGCGCAGGTCTGGCAGGTGATCGAGGATAGCGGCGCCGACCTGGTGGTGCTGGCGCGCTACATGCAGATCCTCTCCGACGACCTGTCGTCGCGGCTGCGCGGCCGCTGCATCAACATCCACCATTCCTTCCTGCCCGGCTTCAAGGGGGCGAAGCCCTATCACCAGGCCCATGCCCGGGGCGTGAAGCTGATCGGCGCCACGGCGCACTACGTGACGCCGGAGCTGGACGAGGGGCCGATCATCGAGCAGGACGTCGAACGGATCAGCCATCGCGACACGCCGGAGCAGCTGATCCGCAAGGGGCGCGATATCGAGCGCCGGGTGCTCGCCCGCGCCCTGCGCTTCCATCTGGAAGACCGTGTCCTGCTGAATGGCGCCAAGACGGTCGTTTTTACCGACTGACGGGGGATCGCGGCCGGGGCCGGGCAATTGCCTCGCGGTCGCACCGGTTCTATTGTTCCGGCGGGGTTTCGCACACATACCGCCATCGGCCAGACCGCATGGCGGCGTAGGACAGTTTGCGCAGCGCGGTCGGCACGGCGCGGAGGGCAGGCGAGGATGGCGGCTCCGGCTTCCGGAAACGGGCAGCATCTGATGACAGGCGGCGGTCCGCTGGCTTCCGCGCAGCAGATGGTCGATGTCCTGCCGTCGGCCAGCTATGTCTGTAGTGCCGATGGCGTCGTGGTGGCCTATAACCGGCGCGCCGCGGAGCTTTGGGGACGCAGTCCGCGCCCCGGCGATCCGGCTGTGCGTTTCTGCGGATCATGGCGGATGTACCGGACCGACGGCCGCGCCCTGCCGCATGGGGAGTGCCCGATGGCCGACGCGCTGCGGAGCGGCAGCGCCGTGCGCGATGGCGAAGTCGTTCTGGAACGGCCGGACGGCAGCCGCATCCTGGCTCTCGTCAATATCAACCCGCTCGCCGGCGCGGCCGGCAGTGTGGCCGGCGCCATCAATACCTTCAGCGACATCACCGGGCGCGAGACACGCCCGCCGGCATTGACCGAACCGCCGCCCGCCTTCGACCTGCTGCAGATGCTGCCGGTCGCGGTCCATGTCACCGACGCGGCGGGGCGCCTCACGTCCTACAACGACGCCGCCGCTGCCCTGTGGGGCCGCCGCCCGCCGCTGGGCATGCCGCATTGGTGCCGCTCCTGGCGGCTGTTCGGCGCCGATGGCAGCCCGGTCTCGCTGGACGACTGCCCGCTTGCGCCGCGGCAGGGAGAGGACAGGTCGAGCGCCGAACTGGTGCTCGAGCGGCCGGACGGCAGCCGCGTTCCGTTTCTGGCCGAAGCGGTGGCGATCCGGGACGAAGGCGGTGCGGTCGTCGGTGCAGTGACGACGCAGATCGACATCTCCGGCCGGCCCAGCGGCGCGGTCGTGGCACGCCGCCTGGCCGCCATCGTGGAATCGACCGACGATGCCATCATCAGCCTGGATCTGGGCGGCACCATCGCGAGCTGGAACCGTGGCGCGGAAGGCCTCTATGGCTATGCCGCGGCGGAGATGATCGGCCAGCATGTCAGTCGCCTGGTTCCGGCGGATCGCCAGGGCGAAGAACAGGCCATCCTCGACCGCGTCCGCCGGGGCGAGCGGGTTCCCTCCTACGAGACCGTGCGCCGCCGGAAGGATGGCAGCATGGTGGATATCGCCCTCACCGCCTCGCCGGTGACCGGGGCCGCGGGGCAGGTTGTCGGCGCGTCGAAAATCGCCCGCGACATCAGCGAACGGCGCCGCACGCAGGAGCGGCAGCTCCTGCTGCTGCGTGAGCTCAATCACCGGGTGAAGAACCTCTTCGCCGTCGCGCGAAGCGTCGTCGCCCTCAGCTCCCGGCATGCGCGGACGCCGAAGGACCTCGCCCTGGCGGTACAGGACCGCCTCGCCGCGCTGTCGCGCGCCCACCAGCTGACCCTGCCGGACTTCTCCGAGACGGGCGAGCTCATTGTCCGTCACACCGACCTGGCAGAGCTGATCCGGACCATCCTGACCCCCTATTTGCCGTCCGACGGCCGGGACATGCAGCGCATCCGGATCGACGGGCCGGCACAGTCGATCAGCGGCACCGCGCTGACCAGCCTCGCAATGCTGGTGCACGAATGGGCAACCAACGCCGCCAAGCATGGTGCATTGTCCTGCAGCGTCGGACGGTTGGAAATCGCGTGGCGCCAGGACGGCGGCGACCTGGTCCTGACCTGGGAAGAGCATGGCGGCCCGGCAGTCCTCGCCGGCACGCCGCGAGAGGGGTTCGGCACCTTGCTCGCCCGCCGCACGGTCGAAGGCCAGTTCGGCGGGCACATGACCCATGAATGGCGGCGGGGCGGCCTGCGGCTCCAGCTGCACGTCCCTCTGGAGCGCCTGGTGCAATAGCCGGCGGCGCGTCACCGCCTCCTCCTGCCCTGCGGCGGCACCGGCAATGACCGGCGTCGGCCGCCCATGAGGGGCCGGGCGATGCCTGGTCCCCGATCCGCAGCGCCATCCCGGACTCGCATATCCTGCCGATCGGCACGCCGATCTGGCTGGGCAGCCCTTCCAGCGTCTGTCGCCGGGTCCTCGAGCGGCTCGACGCCTTCCTTGGCGAAACCGACGATGCCGGCCGCATGCCGTCCTATGGACGGGTCGCACTGGTTGCCTGCGTGGGCAACGAGGACGGCGCCCAACGCCGTTAAGCATTTCAAGCACGAGCAGCGCGGCAAGCGGCGCCTGCACAAGCGGCCCAATGCGGGCGAGATCGACACCTGCCGCTGGTGGCTGGACCTGGAGCGCCGCCTGGTGAAGCCCCGCCTGGTCGTTGCCATGGGGGTCACTGCCGCGCGCGGGGTGCTGGGCCGCCATGTCACCATTTCCCGCCTGCGCGGCGCGGTGCGCCCCCTCGAGGATGGCGGGTTCGTCCTGGTCACGACCCACCCCTCGGCCCTGCTGCGCAACAGGCATGCGCCGGACTGGCAGCGGCAGTACGACACTTTCGTGGCCGACCTCGCCGCGGCTGCCGAACACCTGTCCACGGGTTGACGTCAGCCCGTCCCTGCCCCTGCCCCTGCCCCTGCCCCTGGCCCTGGCCCTGCCCCTGGCCCTGGCCCTGCCCCTGGCCCTGGCCCTGGCCCTGGCCCTGGCCCTGCCCCTGGCCCTGGCCCTGCCTCGTCCGCGCGACCGGCGACCGCCTCTGCGACCTCGGCGCAGTGGCTTTCGTGCAGCCAGCCGCGCGCGGCGGCATGCCGCGCCAGCGCGAGGCTGTCCTGCGCCAGCACCAGCTCGCTGCCCGCCTCCTGCAGCCGCGCGGCCAGGTCGGCCAGGGCCGCGCTGCGCCCGCGATCGCGGCTGACATCGCGGATATAGACAGCCATGACCCGGCCCGGATGCTCGGCGACGATCCGTTCGTAGATCTCCGGATCGTGCTGGCCGCTGTCGCCGACCAGGAGGATCGGCAGGCTGTCGTAGACCGCCAGCATCTCCCGGATCAGGGCGAGCTTGTGGTCGCGCGCCCGCCGCGGCAGCGGATGCTGCAGGGTCAGGCCCCAGTCCCGCAGGAACAGGATCGGCCCGACCGGGATGTCGTTGATGGCGAAAAACTCGTCCAGCACCTCGTAAAGGCTCCACGGGCCCCGGGAGACATAGAGGATCGGGTTGAGGTTCGGCTCGTGCAGCCCGCGGTATAGCGCCGAGACGCCGGGAAAAGCGGTGCGCGCCTCCGCGTCCAGGATGAACAGGCGCCACATCATGGCAATGACATTGCCCACGCCGGTATGGACCACGGTGTCGTCGATATCGCTGATCACCACGAACCGGCTGCCGTCCGGCGGCACGAAGACCTCGCCATAGGCGGTGTGCCACGCCTCGCCGTCCTTCAGAAGGACGAGGTCGACGCGATGCCACAACCGGTCCGGCGGCAGCGCTTCCGCCGGCTCCAGCAGGATGTCGAAATAGCCGTAGCGGTCGGTGCGAAAGCTGCGCCGGATGCCGGCGCAGGATGCCGTCAGTTCCGCATCGCCCAGGCCGCGGCGCAGGAACCGCCGCAGGATGTCGAGATACCAGCGCCGCGGCTCGCCATGCGCCAGGTCGCTGCCGAAGGTCGGCTGTCGGAACACCCGCCCGGTCAGGCGCACGCTCCGGCGCGTGCCATAGCCGCGATAGGGCAGGATCGTCGCAGAGGCATCGCCCCGGCCAAGCCGTGCGGGGCGCGACAGTTTCCGGATGAAGGCTTTCAGGCGGCGATACGGCAAAGGCGGGTGCGCCTCCCCTTCGGTACGCGATATCGCAACGGTCCGTCCGGCGGCAGCGTCAGGCCGCGTCGCCCGGCGCGCGGTCCGGCTCCGCCACCGCCAGCTGCCAGCGGCCGCGGCCGCTGCGCTTGACCTGATACAGGGCGCGATCGGCCGCCTGGAACAGGCGCGCCGCATCCCCGCCATGCACCGGGAAACTCGCGACGCCGATGCTCACCCCGGTGCGGACCTCCTGCTCCTCGATCGTCGTGGGCCGGGCAAGCTCGGCGACCACCTTGTCGCAGATCCGGCCCACCGCAGTATCGCCGCCCGAGCGGCCCAGGATGATGCCGAACTCGTCGCCGCCGAACCGTGCCACCACGTCGCTGACCCGCAGGCAGCCGCGCAGCCGCTCCGCGATCCGCTGCAGCAGCAGGTCGCCGCCCTGATGGCCGAACCGGTCGTTGACCGACTTGAAATGGTCCAGGTCCAGGACCAGCAGGTGCATCGGCAGGCCGTCGCGGCGTGCCTCGGCCAACGACTGCTCCAGATGCCCCTCGAAGGCGCGGCGGTTCGGCAACCGGGTCAGCGGGTCCTCTTCCGCCAGTTGCCGGATCACCAGCTCGTCGCGCTTGCGATCGCTGATATCGACGAAGGTCGCCATCGCCCAGCCCGGGTCGGGCAGGATCATGCCGCTGTGGATCGCCGTCTTGACCTTGCCGTCCTTGCAGCGGATCTCGACATCCACCGGCTCGATCTCGAACTCGGCGGCACGCGCGGCGGAAGCGGCGGTGAAATAGCCGTACCAGCGCTTCACGGCGCGCGCCTGCTGCTCGGCCACCGGATAGGCCCGCGCGACCCAGTCCTGCACGGTGTCGAAATCCGTCCCGACATAGCCATAGAGCTGGGTGAACTTGCGGTTCATGAAGATGATGCGGCCGTCCGCAAGGTTTGCCAGCGACACGGCGACCGGCACAGCGTCGAGCACGAGGCGGACGCGATGATCCGCCTTTCCTGCGCTGCATAGCACCCCTAGTTCCGGCCAGCCTTCGTTCATTCCCGCCTGCAGTCGGACAATCGAGGACCTGCCGCGATCCTAGCGGCTAGTGTCGCCGACACGGGAAATTTTGTGAAGCTGTGCCCGGCCATTGTCCGACCGGGGACCGGCGACCGGGATTGCGCGATCGCGTAATGCCGAGACGCTTGGACGGCACCGGTCCTGCCGTTAGCATATCATTGCATGTCAGAGCGAACCTTCAAGCGTCGCAGCGGTGGCGCAGCGCCACCGTCGGACCTGCCCTCGCCAGGGACGGGACGGGCCGCGTGCCCGCGCCGCGAGGGCCCGCAGGAGGCAATGGCGGCAACGACCGCGCCTCTGGCGTCAGGGGGAGGCCAGATGCTGAAAAGCCGCCGGATGCTGCCGGGCGAGGCCGCGAACCAGGACCATATCCACGCCCTCAGGGAGATCCATTCGCTGCTGATCTGGCGGGCCGGGCCGGACGGCCTGCCGCTCGAGCCCTGCTCCTGGAGCATCGCCCCGCCCCGGGGATTGCAGGACTCCCTGGGACTGGAGGGAGCCCCGGTGCATCGCGCCTCCGAAGGCTGGCTCGACCTCCTGCACCCCCTGGACCGCGAGCGGGTCCGGCCGCTCTGGCGCGAGGCGCTGCGCGGCGCCTCGCCGTTCGAGGCCCGCTACCGGCTGCGCCAGCGGGACGGCAGCTTTCGCTGGTCGCTGGGTCGCGGCCTGCCGCTGTGCGATGCCGGCGGTGCGGTGCGGGAATGGATCGGCACGGTCGTCGATATCGAAGATGCGGTTGCTGCCGAGAACGCGCTGGCGACCAGCGAGGAGCGCCTGCGCCTGGCCCTGCAGAGCTCGGCCCTGGGAATCTGGGACCTGGACCTGGTCGCGGGCCGGCTGTGGTGCTCGAAAATGGCGGCTGCGATCCTTGGCCATCCCCCCCGCCCCGGCGGGCTGGACGAGGCCGCCGCCTGGGCGCATCTGCATCCCGAGGATGCGGTGAAGCTGTCGGCGAACCGCCAGGCCGCCCTCGCGGGCGAGGCCGATGGCGTCCTTGAGATGGAATTCCGCGTCCTGCACGCCGATGGCGGCGAGCCGCGCTGGGCCGCCTGCGCCGGGCGCGCGATGTTCGACGAGCAGGGCCGGCCGATCCGCATGCTCGGCACCCTGCACGACATCACCGAGAAACGCATGAAGCAGGAGCGGCTGTTCCGGCAGGCCCATTTCGACGGGCTGACCGACCTGCCGAACCGGCGGCTCGTCACCCTGCAGGCGGAAAGCCTGGTCCAGGAGGGCCGCAGCGCCTGCCTTCTGCTGCTGGACATCGACGGCTTCAAGCTCGCCAACGACACCTTGGGGCACCGGCTGGGCGACCTGCTGCTGGTGCAGATCGCCCGGCGGCTGCGCAACGGTTTCGCCGAGAGCGAGGCCCATGTGGCCCGCCTCGCCGGCGACAAGTTCGCCCTGCTGGCCCCGGATATCGGCGATGCCGACGGCGCGGAGCGGCTGGCCGTGCGGCTGCAGGCCCTTCTGGCGGACCCGTTCGAGGTCGAAGGCCATCCGGTGCCGATCGGCGGCAGCATCGGCGTCGCCCTGACCCCGCGCGACGCCTGTTCCGCGCAGGACCTGCTGCGGCATGCCGACCTCGCCCTGCACGACGCGAAGGCCGCGGCGCCGGCGGTCACCCGGTTCTATGTGCCCCGCCTGGGCGCTGAGGTTGCCGCCCGGCAGGCGATGGACCTGCAGCTCAGGCGCGCGGTGGAGGAATCCGAGTTCAAGCTGCACTACCAGCCGCAGCTCAGCCTGGCCGATGGCAGGATCACCGGTGCCGAGGCTTTGCTGCGCTGGCAGCACCCGGACCAGGGCCTGCTGCTGCCGGGAGCGTTCCTGCCCGTGCTGGAGCGCACGGCCACGGTCCTTTCGGTCGGCAACTGGGTGGTCCGCCAGGCGATCGCCGACGCGGCCAGCCTGCGCGCGGCCGGCCACGACCTGCGGGTCGCCATCAACCTGTTCGCCGCGCAGTTCCGCGCCGGCGGCGTGCCGCAGCTGCTGCAGGACGGCATCGCGGCGCATGGCCTGCCGGCCGACCGGCTGGAGATCGAGGTGACGGAGAATGTCATCCTGCGCAACGACGATCGCCTGCGCGACTGCCTGCACGCGATCCGCGGCCTGGGCTGCGGCATCTCGTTCGACGATTTCGGGACCGGCCATGCCTCGCTGTCGATGCTGAAGCGGATCCCCCTGAACCGCCTGAAGATCGACCGCAGCTTCGTCCGCGACCTGCACGACTCGCCCGAGGATTGCGCGATCGTCGACGCGGTCCTCTCGCTCGGCCGCACCTTCGGGCTGGCGGTGACCGCCGAAGGCATCGAGAGCCGCGCGCAGGCCCAGCTGTTGCATCAGCGCGGCTGCGACGAGGGCCAGGGCTTCCTGTTCGGCCGGCCGATGCCGCTGGACGACCTGCAGGCGCATCTCTCCGCTTGAATACTCCGATACTTCCGCCGCGCCGCCGGAGCGGCTACGCTTTCTTGTCGCATTGCAAGCTTCGGCTGCGCCGGGTGCCGGCGGGATCGGCCGACCGAACGCCAGCCGTCCATACGGGGGACCCGCCGGAATGCATGCCATCAGGATCGACCGCAGCAAATCCCTGCCCGAAGAGCCGTCCTGCGGCCACAACCGCTACCATCCGGAGATCGCTCCGGCGCTGGAAGTGGCCGAGGGCGAAGAGGTCGTGCTGGAGTGCCGCGACGGACTGGACGGGCAGATCGGCCCGTCGACGACGGTCGCCGATTTCCCCGGCCTCGATGCGGGCCGCATCCATCCGCTGACCGGGCCGGTCTTCGTCAAGGGTGCCGAACCCGGCGACGCGCTGGAGGTCGAGTTCCTCGACATCGAGGCGCAGCCCTACGCCTTTTCCTGCATCATGCCGGGCCTGGGCTTCCTGCGCGACCTGTTCGACCAGCCCTTCCTGGCGCATTGGACGATCGCCGACGGCTGGGCGACCTCCGAACAGATCCCCGGCGTGCGGATTCCCGGGGCGCCGTTCATGGGGATATCGGCCACCGCCCCCTCGGCGGAAAAGCTGCGGGCCTGGACCGACCGCGAGCAGCGGCTGATCGACCGCGGCGGCATGGCCTTCCCGCCCGAGCCTGCGGGTGCGGTGCCGGGCGGCGGCTGCGGCCTGAAGGGCCTGCGCACCCTGCCGCCGCGCGAGAATGGCGGCAATTTCGACGTGAAGCAGCTGACCAAGGGATCGAAGCTGCTGCTGCCGGTCTATGTCCCGGGCGCGCTGTTCTCGGTCGGCGACGGCCATTTCGCACAGGGCGATGGCGAGGTCTGCGTCACGGCGGTCGAGATGGGCGCGACGGCGGCGGTCCGGTTCAAGCTGCACAAGGGGCTGGCGGCGAAGCGCCAGGTCAATGCGCCGGTCTATTCCTTCCAGCAGGAGGTCACCCAGCCCGACGCGCTCAAGACCGGCCGCGTGCTGGCCGCCATGGGCATGCCGTTCACCGAGGATGGCGAGATCGACGGCGAGAACCTGACCCTGGCGGCGCGCAATGCATTGCTGAACATGATCGCGCTGCTGCAGGAACGCGGCTTCAGCCGCGACCAGGCCTATGTGATCTGCTCCGTCGCCTGCGACCTGCATGTCAGCAATGTCGTCGACGTGCCGAACTACACCGTCAGCGCATTGTTGCCGGAGGCGATCTTCGGCTGATCCGGCGGCCGGCTACCCGCCGGCCTCGGGCACCGCGCAGTCGAACGGGCCGCCGCCGAGGAACCTCTCGGTGGCGGCCTCGAAGGCGGAGGTGTCCACCCCCTGCCCGGCCAGCCAGTCCGGCGCATGGTAGCTGTGGCGGTAGCGCTCCCCGGAATCGCAGATCAGGCTGACGATCGAGCCGCCGCCATCGCGCCGCATCCGGTCGGCGATCAGGCAGAGGCCGAAGAAATTGGTGCCCGTGGAGCCGCCCACCGGCCGGCCCAGCCGTCGCGACAGCACCCGCATCGCCGCAAAGGACGCGGCATCGGGCACCTTCGCCATATGGTCGATCACCTCCGGCAGGAAGGACGGCTCGACCCGCGGCCGGCCGACCCCCTCGATGCGCGACCCCCGTGCGCTGACCGCCTGGCGGTCGGCGCGGGCATAGCCGTCGAAAAAGGCCGAATATTCGACATCGGCGACCGACAGCCGGGTCGCCAGCCGGCGATAGCGCAGGTACCGGCCGATGGTCGCCGAGGTCCCGCCGGTGCCGGCGCTCATCACCACCCAGCGCGGCACGGCATGCCGTTCGCCCGCCATCTGCTGGAAGATCGATTCCGCGATATTGTTGTTGCCGCGCCAGTCGGTCGCGCGTTCCGCAAAGGTGAACTGGTCCAGGTAATGCCCGCCCAGCCGCTCCGCCAGGGCCGCCGCCTCGGCATAGATCGTCGCGCCATCGTCGATGAAATGGCAGGTCCCGCCGTGATGCTCGATCGCCGCCACCTTGTCGGGCGAGGTGCCGCGCGGCATCACCGCATAGAACGGGATGCCGATCATCCGCGCGAAATAGGCCTCCGACACCGCCGTGGAGCCGGACGAGGCTTCCACCGCCGGCGCCCCCTCGCGGATCAGCCCGTTGCACAGGCCGTAGAGGAACAGCGACCGCGCCAGGCGGTGCTTCAGGCTGCCGGTCGGATGGGTGGATTCGTCCTTCAGGTAGACATCCACCCCCTGCGGGCCGGCCGACAGCGCAGGCAGGTCCAGGCGGATCAGATGGGTGTCGGCCGAGCGCCGCAGGTCGGCCTCGATCAGGGCCACCGCCCCGTCGGCCCAGTCCCGGCCGGTTATGCCCCGCGCGCCGGTCATCGCGCCGCGGCCTCGACAGGTCGGGTCTGCATAGACAAGGCTTGCCTCCCGGGCAGGTGATGGCGATCCGGGTCGCCGATCCGCACAGCATCGCGGCGGCTCGCACAGAATCAAGTGGCGCGGGACGGGCTGGAATGCCTGAACGTGCGGGCCTGCCGGGTCCACGCCCCGGCCCGCCGCGGGCGCGGGTCCCCAAGACCCCGGTCGATGCCGCCCCAGCCGGTCAACCGTTCTTGCCGGCCGCGGCCGGTGCCCCGGCCCGGCCCTCATGCGCGTCCAGGGCCAGAGCGGCAAAGCGATAGAGGCCGTGAACGAACTTGCCGTACGGCAGGCTGAGGAACAGCGCGAAGACCATGCCCAGATGGACCGACAGCAGGATGCCCATCGCCGATGTCTCGCGGAAGGCCATCAGCAGCAGGCCGGTCAGCCCGGTCAGGAACAGCATGCCCAGGAAGGCGCTGTCCATGCCCAGCCGCGCCTTCCAGCCCAGGGCCGGGTCGCGGGCGAGCTTGCCCAGGAACAGGCCCGGCGGGCCGACCAGCAGGCCGATCCCGCCGGCGACGCCCAGCAGCTTCGGCAGCTGGTACCAGGGATAGGGCGCCGGCATGTCCAGCAGGTAGTGATAGACCGTGCCCGCGCAGGTCGCCGCGAAACAGAGCAGGAAGCCGTAGAAGGTCAGGTGGTGGAACAGCCGGCGGCGATCCCGCGGCCCGTCCTCCGCCACATGGCAGCCGCCGCCGCCGCCGTCGAGATTGCGGAGCGCCGCAGCGTTCCGGACCGCCTGGCCGATCGCGCGCCAGCCCGGCGAGCGGCCCGGGCCGCAGATGCCGCGCCAGAAGCTGCGACAGCCCATCGCCAGCGCCAGCAGGGCGTAGAGCGCGACCCCGCCGAACAGCGCCACCATCCAGCCATGCGGCATCAGCCGGTAGAACTGGCCGTCGGTCGCGAACAAGGCCGGCGGGTCGTGGACAAGGACGAAGCCCAGGATGAAGCCCGCGACCCCCAGGGCGGCCAGCAGGGCGATCGCCACGCCATTGCGCGCGAACAGCGGGCGCAGCGCGGCGGGCCAGGCATGGGCGCGATAGGAGTCCGTGCGCACCACCGCCAGCGCGGCAGGCAGGTTCACCGCGAATTCGTGCGGCGGCGCGAACTGGCAGTCGACATAGCATGCGCCGCAATCGTGGCACAGATTGGCCAGGTAGGAGAGGTCGCCATCGGCGAAATCGCGCCGTCGCTCCAGCGCCGGGAACACGGCGCAGAGCCCCTCGCAATAGCGGCAGGCATTGCAGATCGTCATCTGCCGCGCGGCCTCCGCCAGGCCCTCAGTCGCGTGCATGGCGCGCCCCGCTTTCGCCGGCGATGCGGCCGAACACGCTGCCGATGGTCATCCCGACACCGGCGGCATAGCCGCGGCCAAGCACATTGCCGGCCATGATCTCGCCTGCGGCGAACATGTTCTCCGACGGCCGGCCGTCGGCCATCTGGATCCGGGCGTCGCGGTCGACCCTCGTGCCCAGATAGGTGAAGGTGATCCCCGGCCGCACCGGATAGGCATAGAACGGCGGCCGGTCGATGCGCCGCGCCCAATGGCTCTTCGGCGGCGTCAGCCCTTCGGTGCGGCAATCGTCCAGCTGGGTGGCATCGAATGTTCCTGGCCGCACGGCCGCGTTGAAGCCGTCGACGGTCCCGGCCAGGGTCGCGGCCGGAAGCTCCAGCTTCGCCGCCAGCTCGGCGATGCTGCCGGCGCTTATCGGCGGATAGACCGACGGCATGAAGTCGTTCAGCGACCGGGAGTCGAACAGGATATAGGCGATCTGCCCGGGCTGGCCCGCGACCAGGCGGCCCCAGATCGCATAGCGCTTCGGCCAGAAATCCTCGCCCTCGTCGTAGAACCGCTCCGCCAGGCGGTTCACCACCACGCCGAACACCACGCAGTCCAGGCGGGTGACGATGCCGCCGTCGAAGCGCGGCGAGCGGGCATCGATCGCCACCGCATGGCATTGGGTCGGATCGCCTACCGGCTGGGCGCCTCGCTCCAGCAGCAGCCGCAGGACATCGCCGCGATTGTACTCCGTGCCGCGGATCAGGAAGTTCTCCGCCGCCTCACCCCAATACTCCTTCATCCATTCGATATTGGCTTCGAAGCCGCCGGCGGCCGCGACCAGGGCCCGCGCCTCGATCCTGCTTTCCTGCCCGCCGATCCGCACGGTGGCGGCACGGAACCGGCCCGCCTCGATCTGCAGGCCGGTGACCGGCGCGTCGTAGAACACCCGGACGCCGAGCCGCGTGGCGGTGGCATAGAGTGCGTTCAGCATCGCCCGGCCGCCGCCCAGGAAGAAGGAGTTGGTGCGCCCCAGGCTCAGGGTGCCGCTGAGCGAGGGCTGGAAGCGCACGCCCTGCTCGGCGATCCAGTGCAGCATGTCCTGCGACTGCGCGATCATGCAGCGGGCCAGCTGCTCGTCGGTCTCGCCATGGGTGACCCGCAGCAGGTCGTCCCAGAACTCCGCCTCCGGATAGGGGCCGGTCAGGTGCCCGATGGCCCGGTCATGGGCACAGCGCATGTTGCGGGTGTGGCGGGTATTGCCGCCGCGGTAGAACTTCGGCGCCGCTTCCAGCACCAGGACCTCCGCCCCCGCCCGCCGCGCGGCGATCGCGGCACAGAGCGCGGCATTGCCGCCGCCGGCCACCAGGACGTCGGTGCGCGCCGGCACCGCGGTCATGCGGACCGGTCCGTCATGATCGAAGGACCGCCGGGCTCGATGTTCGGCCTGGGGAGATGGTGGGCACCTGTTCGGAGACATGGTGGACGGGTTGCATCATTGCGCGGATGTGGCCTTGTATGCGGCCGGCTGTGCAGACCGGTTGCGGCTCTGCAATGCCGCCTCGTCCGCATGGACCTCATACAGCCGGACGACGTCGGTCTCATCCTGCGGCCGCAGGATGTCGAACTGCAGCCAGCCGGGCTCCGACACCGGCGTCCGGGCGACATGGCCGCGCAGCAGCGCCAGCAGGGCCTCCATCTACTCCGGCTCGATCCCGTATGTCACGACCATTGCCTGTCTCGCCATCGTCCCGCCCTCGCCCGTCCTGCGCTCCGGCGCGCCATCCGACGATCTGGATATCCCCGCCAGGATGGTCGCCAGATCGCGTGTATGTTAGCGCATTCTAATGGACTCGCTGCCGCGACACCGCGACCCTCCACCACCGTCAGCGAGGTTGCAGCCGGAGAGCCTGAGGACCGCCTCCGCCTGCGCGGGCGTGGAAAGGCCGCCGCCGCGGCCGTCACCGGCCTCAACACCCTTGCCTCCCCGACCTGCGGGCGGGACGCCCGGATGCGAATCCCGCCCATCGGCCCGGCGCGATCGCGATGGATTGACAGGCCGGGCGAACCCCCGCCTGATCCTTTCTAACCAGCATTCAAAAGATAACCCGCAGGGAGGAATGTGATGCCACGCTTGACCAGGCTCAGCCGGTCCGTCGCCGGGCGTGCGGTGATCGTGACCGGGGCAGCGAGCGGCATGGGCCGCGCGACGGCCCACCTGTTCGCCGACGAGGGCGCGATGGTCGCGGTCACCGACATCGATCCGGACGGGGTCGCGGCGGTGACGAAGGAGATCGTGGATGCCGGCCTGACCGCCCGCGGCTGGGTCCTGGACATGGCCGACGGCACGGCGATCCGCCAGGTGGTGGCCGCGGTGGCGGAGGCCTTCGGGCGGCTGGACATCGTGATCAACAATGCCGGCTTCGCCGCCCATGCGGCGATCGACGACCCGGAATTCGAGGCGGTCTGGGAGCGCGCGCACAACGCCATGCTGACCGGGCAGATGCGCATGGTGCGCGCCGCGCTGCCGCATCTGCGCAAGTCCGATGCCGCCCGCATCGTCAACGTCGCCTCCACCGAGGCGCTGGGCGCCACCCCGGCGATCGCCCCCTATACCTCCGCCAAGCATGCGGTGGTCGGCCTGACCCGCTCGCTCGCCGTCGACCTGGGGAGGGAGGGGATCACGGTGAACTGCATCTGCCCCGGCGCGGTGCGCACCGGCATCACGCAGGCCATCCCGGAGGAGCATAAGGCGAAGTTCGTCCGCCGCCGGGTGCCCCTGGTGCGCTATGCCGAGCCGGAAGAGGTTGCGCAGATGACCTTCAACTGCTGCCTGCCGGCGATGTCCTACCTGAACGGTGCGGTGATCCCTGTCGACGGCGGGCTGACCATCAAGAACGCCTGAGGATGCGGCGCACCGATGGGCGAACCGGCCCCCGCGGCGGCCTGCCGCGGGGGCCGGGGCCGCTGTCTTGCCGGTGCTATACGGACCTGGGGTGCACGGGCGCCGGCCGCAGCACCATGATGCCCCAATAGACCGCGCCGCCGACGATCGCCGCCGACAGGGCGGTGCACCATTCGGGCATGCCCTTTTCGACGACGAAGGCGACGACGGAGCCGGCGAACCAGGCGATGAAGGCCTCGGGGCGCCAGTTCACGTCGATCGCCGACCCGCGGCGCGAGATGTACTGGTCGACCAGGATGATGGCGCCGATCGGCGGGACCAGGATGCCCAGCAGCGACAGCCATTCGATGAAGAAGGCCCAGACATTGCCGGCGGCGATCACGATGCCGATGGCGCCGAGTATGACCGCCGCGACCCGCATATGCCCGCCGACGATGCGCGACCAGCCGGTCGCCGCATTGTACAGGCAGTGCGAGCAGACCGACCCGAGATTGGTGAGCAGGAAGATGAAGGCCAGCACCGACAGCCAGGCGATTCCCTGCGCTGTCATGTAGCCGAACATGTTGTCCTGGCCGAACGGGTTGGCATCCGGCACGGCGAGCGCCGCGGTCATCACGCCGCCCACCAGCATCGCCACCAGGTTGGCGAAGGGGAATGCACTGAAGGTGGCGATCAAGGAACTCTTGGTATCCTTTGCCCAGCGGTTGAAGTCGGCGGTGACGGTGCCGGCATCGACGAACAGCGCCAGCACCACCGTCAGCCCGACACCCATCGACATCGACAGTTCGGGATTGCTGCCGGGATAGCTCATGATGGCATCCCAGGTCGTGGTGCTTGCGGCATCGGCGGCGACCCAGATGCCCAGGACCACGAACAGCGGCACCGAGACGATACCGATCCAGTGCAGGCCGCGGACGCCGACGAAGGTGATGGCGACATAGAGGATGCCGGCGATGATCGCCATCGCGACATAGCCGATCTCGTAGGCGCTGCTGATCAGCGCCCCGGTGATCCCGGTCTGCACCGCATACCAGCCGAGGAGCAGGGTGGAGAGCAGGCCCGAGGCCAGGATATAGCCCCGGCGCCCGAACACCACGCTGGCGAGCAGCGCGAAGTTCCGGCCGCTGCGGGTGCCCAGCAGGCCCAGCAGGCCGACATAGGCGAACATGATCAGGTTGCCGACGATCATGGCCACCAGGGCGCGGCTGAAGCCCATGCCGAGGACGAGGATCGAGCCGGTCATCGCCCCGGTGATGATCATCGGAAAGCCGATCCAGACCATGGTCACGGAAAAGCCGCTGCGCCGGGCGGCCATCGGCACGGGTTCGTGCTCGTACTCCGCGCCCAGGAAGTGATCGACTTCCGCTTCGACGGCGTCCACGCCGGTATGGGGATGCTTGTCGTCTGCCATTGCGGCCTCCTGTGCCTGGATCCGCTTCGCGAATGGCGAAGCGCAATGCCTCGCCCGGACTGCCCCGCGAGACGAGGAGCCCATCGACATGCCCATCCCCCGCCCGGCAGGCCGCATCGCGGCGCAACGACGGTTCGAGGGAGCCCGATCGGGGCGGGTGCTGGTGGCGCTGCGGGCTGATAGGTTGTGCGCGATGGCTTGCGCACCGGTGCCCGGAGACGACAGGAATGCCTTCACCCGGCCATGCATGATGGCGGTTCCGAAGGCTTCGATGCCTTGAATGTCAACGGAGACGGCGTCTGTGCCGCTCGCAAGGACAACACTTGGACAACACTTGCGCTTGACAATTACCCCGAAGCTCATACCGGGGTCAACAGCTGCCCGGCCGGAGAGCGGCTGCGGGTCACGGAGGTGAGGATGTACCGGATCCGGCTCGGCGAAAGCCTGTTCCCCGCCCAGGACGATGTCGCGATCCTGGAAGAGACCCTGGGCGATGCCCTGCGCCGGGTGACCGCCGCCCGGCCGGACGACGCCGCCCTGGTCGAGGTGACCCTGGAAGGGCAGCCCGCGCGGCGCTGGAGCTATGCCGCGCTGCTGGCCGATGCCGAGCGCCTGGCCCTGGCGTTCGCCAGCCGCTGGGAGACGGGCACGCGGATCGCGGTCTGGTCGCCGAACAGCCCGGAATGGGTCATCGTGGAATATGCCTGCGCGCTGGCGGGACTGACCCTGGTCACGGTGAACCCCGCCTATCAGCTGCGGGAACTGGCCTATGTCCTGCGGCAGTCGGGTGCGGTCGCCCTGCTGCATGTGGAAGCCTATCGCGGCAACCCGATGGGCGAGATCGCCAGGGCCGTGGCGGCGGAGCTGCCCGCCATCCGCGACCTGGTGGACATGGAGGATCCGGCGCAGCTGTTCGCCACCGGGCCGCGCCCGGCGGTCCTGCCGGCGGTCGCGCCGGACGATCCGCTCATGATCCAGTACACCTCCGGCACCACCGGCTTCCCCAAGGGCGCCGTGCTGCACCATCGCGGCACCGTCAACAACGGCCGCCTCTACAAGACCCGCATGGGGATGGCGCCGGGCAGCCGCTGGATCAACTTCATGCCGATGTTCCATACCGGCGGGTCCTGCTGCATGACGCAAGGCTGCCTGCAGGCCGAAGGCTGCCTCTATGTCTGCCGGCTGTTCGAACCGGCGGCGATGCTGCGCCTGATCGCGGCGGAGGATGCCAATGCGATCCTCGCCGTGCCCACCATGCTGCTGGCGATGTGCGAGGCGCAGGCCCATCTGCAGCTCGCCTATCCCGGCATGCGGATGGTGGTGTCGGGCGGCTCCATGGTCGCGCCGGACCTGGTGCGCCGGGTGCGCGGCCTGTTCGACTGCGACTTCCAGATCATCTATGGCCAGACCGAGACCTCGCCGGTGGCCTGCCAGTCGGCGCTGGACGACAGCCTGGAGGATATCTGCACCAGCGTGGGCCAGCCCCTGCCGCAGACCGAGCTCTCGATCCGCGATCCGGCCGAAAACACCGTCCAGCCCTGCGGCACGGTGGGTGAGATCTGCATCCGCGGCTATCTGAACATGATCGGCTACAACGACGACCCGGCCGCCACCGCGGCGACGATCGACACGGCCGGCTGGCTGCATACCGGCGACCTGGGCACCATGGACGATCGCGGCTATGTCGCGGTCACCGGCCGGGTCAAGGAGATGATCATCCGCGGCGGCGAGAACCTGTTCCCGGCGGAGATCGAGAACCTGCTGCTCGAACATCCCGCGGTGGCCGAGGTGGCGGTGGTCGGCCTCCCCGACGAGCGCTGGGGCGAGGTCGTGGCCGCCTTCATCCGCAGCCCGGACGGCGCGGCCTTGCCGGTCGACGAGCTCAAGCGCTTCTGCCGCGCGCACCTGGCGCCGCAGAAGACCCCGACCCTCTGGATCCCGGTCGCCGACTTTCCGCTGACCGGCTCCGGCAAGGTGCAGAAGTTCCGCCTGCGCGAGATGTACGAGACGGGCGGCTTCGCGCGGGCGTGAGCCGGTCCGGCCGCGACATCGCTACAATGTCTTGAGGAATTCGATCAGCGCCATCTTGTCGGCCTCCGGCAGCCCGCCTGCGGGAAAGGCATGCCCGCCATTGCCCAGGCCGCGCAGCGTCGTGCGATAGTAGCGCCGCAGCTCCCGCGGGTCGGTCACCTCCTTCGGCATCTCCGCATGGGCGGTGGCCACGACGCCGAGCCGCGCATGGTCGTAGCCGTGATCCTCGCGGGTCCATATCGCGGGCCGCGCCTCCGGCGTCAGCAGGTGCCAGATCGTCGGCACCGAGCCGTTGTGCAGATAGGGCGCGCTCGCCCAGACCCCGTCCAGCGGCTGGGCGAGATAGCCGCCGGTCTCCGGCCGCGACGAGGTCTGGCCGTAATCGCCGAACCAGCTTTCGCCCAGATAGGTCTTGAAGGCGACCGGCAGGTCCACAGCACGCACCGGGTCGGTCCCGACCTCGGCCAGGGAAACAACACGGTCCGGGAAGTTGCTGCCCAGGCCGTGGCAGGCGACGCAGTTCTGCAGATAGACCAGCCGTCCGCGCCGCGCCGCGTCCCGGTCGACCGGGCCGGGATAGGGCGGCGCCTCGAGCGTGTCGATCCAGGCATAGATGTCCCGGAACGGCGCCTCCAGCGCCAGGGCGGCGTCCTTGCTGACAGCGAAGGTCATCGAGAACTGCATGATGTCGCGATGGCTCTTGCCGGCGAAGGCGTCGGCGTAATAGTGGCTCTTGCGCTTCGACAGCCAATAGGGAGGCGTCTTGCCGGGCAGGTCGAACTGCGCGGCGGCGGGGATCGGAAACTGCGGCACCTCGGTGCGGGTCAGGTCCTTCTCCCGCATCATGACGAAGGCGATCGCGGTGCCCCAGGCATTGCTCAGGCCACGGACCGGGCTCTCCGGCGCAGACGGCACGTTCGCGGGCCAGTAGGCGGCTTGCGCCGTCCCGTCGGCCTTGCGCAAGGCAGCCAGGTCCTCGGCGAAGGTCGCTATGTCCACCAGGCCGTTGCCCAGGCCACGCACGACCTTACCGTCGACGGGGCCGCCATGGCAGAACAGGCAGTTGTCGGACAGCCGCCCGTCGCCATCCGGGGTGAATTGCTGCGGGACGAAGCCGTCGCGGTCGGCCGTCTCCTGGAAGCCGTAGCGGGACAGCAGCAGCTTTCGCCGCTCGTCCGGCGATGCCCTCTCCGCCTCCGTCCGCCAGGGCTCCGGCCAGGCTTTCCACAGGTCGAAATACTCCGTTTCCGTGAGGGTCGGCGGCCCCAGGGGCAGGTTCAGCAGGATCCAGTAGCCTCGCGCCGCCGGGTCCATCGCCATCACCTCGGGCGGCAGTTCGACGACGGCGCGGGCCGGGGTGACAGCCGGCCCCGCCAGCATCGCCCCGGCCAGCGCCAGGAGCGCAACGGCGTTCCGCAGCATTCCGGTCATTCCTCGACCCTCCGATTCATGGCGTCCCTGCAACGCCGCCTGGTTTCGTTCATGTGGCGAGAAGCGGCAGTCGGCGCACCGCCTTGCCGGTCGCCGCCAGCATCGCGTTGCACAGGGCGGGCGCGGCCGGCGGCACGCCGCATTCGCCGACCCCGCCGATCGCATCCGGACCGCCCGCCAGCGCCGCCGCACCGGCCGGCAGGACATGCACGTCCACCGACGGCGCCTCCCGCGCGGCCAGCAGCCGGTAGCTGTCGAAATTGCTGTCCTGGACCTGCCCGCGGCGTACCCGGATGCGGCCATGGAGCGCGGCGGTCAGGCCGAACAGCGCACCGCCCTGAACCTGCGCGACCACCGAGTCCGGGTCCAGCGCGATCCCGCAATCCACGGCGCAGTTGAGGTGGTGCAGCACGGGCCGCCCGTCAGCCAGCGAGATCTCCAGCGACTGCGCCACGACGCTGCCGAAGGACTCGTGCAGGGCGGTGCCGCGAAACCGCCCCGCCGCCGGCGGCGCCGCCCACATGCCCTGCACCGCGTCGAGCACGGCCAGGTGGCGCGGGCTGTCGCGCAGCAGCAGCCGGCGCAGGCCGACCGGGTCCCTGCCGGCATGGTGCGCGATCTCGTCGATCGCCTGTTCCATGAACCAGGCATTGAAGCTGTGGCCGACCGACCGCCACCAGCCGGTCGGCATGCCGATATCCACGTCGTTCCAGGTCAGCTCGTGGCGACCCACCGCATAGGGCAGCGGGGCCGCCCCTTCAACCGCAGAGGGGTCCGGCGTCGCCGCGGGCGGCTGGTTGCGCTGGAAATCCGCGGTCGCCTGGCGCATGTCGGGCACGGCGAGCGCCTGCAGCCAGCGCACCGGCAGCCCTTCGGCATCCAGGCCGATCTCGATCCGGCAGGCGGCGGCCGGGCGGTACAGGTCATGCCGCAAATCCTGCGCGCGCGACCAGATCAGCTTCACCGGCCGGCCCGCCGCGGCGGCAGCCAGGGCGGCCTGGATGACGGGCGCGACATCGAGGCTGCGGCCGAAGCTGCCGCCGGCCGGCAGGGTATGGACATGCACCGACGCGGGCGCCCGGCCCAGCGCCGCGGCAACCGCGTCGCGCGCGGCTTCCTGCGCCTGGGTGCCGGCCCAGATATCGACCCGGTCCGGCGTCACCGAGGCGGTCGCGTTGGGCGGCTCCATCGCGGCATGGGCGAGCAGCGGCACCTCGAAGCTCAGCGACAGTCTGTCCCGCACCGCCGCGTCGGCCGCCGCAGCGTCGCCCCGTGCCGCGACAGGCAGCCCCGGCGCCTGCAGCCCGGCCGCCAGGCGCGCCGAGACCAGCTCGTCGTCCAGCGCCGCGGCCGCCGCGATCTCGTCCCAGTCCGGTTTCAGTGCCTCCGCCGCCCGGCCCGCCGTCCAGAAGGACTCGGCCAGCACGACCACGGCGGCGGGAAGCTCCACCACCCGGGCGGTGGCGGCGATCGCAAGCGCCGGCGCCGGATCGACATTGCGCAGCCGTGCGCCCGGGCTGGGCGCGTTCAGAACCGCGCCGAGCAGCATCCCAGGCAGGGCGAAATCGATGCCGTAGACGAGTTGCCCACGGAGCTTCGCGGCAGAATCGATTCGCATCTGGGGCCGGCCCAGCAGGACCCAGTCGCCCGGCCGTTTCGGCCGAACATCCTGCGGCACCGGCAGCCGCGCGGCCTCGGCCGCGAGCGCGCCATAGGACAATGCCGCGCCGGTGACGGCGTTGCGGATGCGGCCGTCGGCGATCGTGCAGGCCGATTGCGCGCAGTCCCAACGCGCCGCCGCCGCCGCCAGCAGCATCTCGCGCAGCCCTGCCGCCGCGAATTGCAGCGCGCCCAGGACCACCTTCGCGCCGGTGCTGCCGCCGGTGACCTGGCTGTCGAAAAACGGATTGCGATGGACGGGATCGACCGGGGCCGCGACCACCGAGATGGCCGCCGGCGACAGCGACAGTTCCTCCGCGACGGCGGTCGCGACGAGGGTATCGATGCCCTGGCCGATTTCCGTAATGGGCGAGATCGCCGCGATCCTGCCGTCCGGGGTCAGGCGGAGCCAGGGTCCGAACCCGCCGGACGGGCCGGCGGCACCATCGGCGTCGGACGCGGCCAGCGCATCCCTGGCGCCGGGTCCCGCGACCAGGCAGGTCAGGGTCAGGGCGCCTGCCGCGGCGGAGCCCCGCAGCACCCAGCGCCGCGAGACCCGGTTATCTGCGACGACCCCAGGGCCGGCGCGCAAGATCAGCGCACCGCCAGGAGGTCAAGCGCCTGGGCGATCCGCGGATAGCTGCCGCAGCGGCACAGGACGTCGAGCCGTTCGGCAATCGCCTGGGGGTCCCCTTCCCGGTCGCCAGCCAGCAGGGATACCGCCGACATCACCATGCCGGTCTGGCAGTAGCCGCATTGCGACACGCCGGCGTCGAGCCAGGCCTGCTGCACGGGGTGCGGCCGGTCGGCGGTGCCGATTCCCTCTATCGTGGTGATCGCCAGTCCTTCGACGGCAAACAGCGGCAGCACGCATGACGGCGTTGCGACACCCTCGACATGCACCATGCAGGCACCGCAGCGGCCGATGCCGCAGCCGTACTTCGTGCCGGTCAGGCCAAGGTCTTCCCGCAGCACCCACAACAGCGGCTTGTCTCCCGCCGCGGCCACGGTACGAACCGTGGCATTCACCAGTAGCTCCACCGCGGCTCCCCATAGCTGTGAACCGTACCGGCGAGGACGGTAGCACAGCCGGGCCGCGCCGCAAGAGAGCATAGGAGGAGCGGTCAGGCCTTCTGGGCTGTGCTGGACCCGGTCGCCTTGGACAGCCTGCGGGCGACCCGCTCCAGCTCGTCATAGACGCGCTGGCCGTTCAGCGCCCGGCGCACAAGCTCCCGCTCCCGGTCGCGATACATCTCGATCCTCGCGTCGCGGATAACCTCGCCGATCGGCTGTCGCCGCAGTCTGTTCAGCAAATTGCGCATCGTAGGGCTCCTCGGCCGGTTGCCGCCTGCAGCAGACCGCTTCCGTGGCGCCGCTGCTGTCACGGCCGCCGCCCGGTCCCTGCCCGATCCGCACCCCGACCGGCGGCGGCCTCGGGACCCGAAGCGCCCGTTGGCCGATGCCAGGCTCGCCCAGTCCAACAGGGCTGGCCGCAGACTGGTTCCAAGCGGACCGCCGGCCCTCGCGGCGTTGGTCGGGATGGCGCAGAGCATCCTGCGGCTGGACGACGCCTGGGGTCCGGCGCGGTCCGTGAGGCTGTCGCACGCTGCCCCGGGCGCCGGGCTAGGGGTTCGACGCCTGCCCCGGTCCGGCCGGCGCCGGCTCGACATCCTGCGCGGCGCTTTCGACGAGCGCACGGGCCCATGCCAGCGCCGGCTCGCGTTGCCCGCCGATCGACCAGAGCATCTCGAGCGGCGACCTCCGGGCCGGCAGCAGGCGCAGCAGGCGGAGGTCCGGGAAGGACCGGATGATAGCGGCGGCGGTCCGGTCCGGCATCGACGCGATCAGGTCGGTATGCCGCAGCATCGCGCCGACGCCGGCATAGCCGGGGAGGTGAAGCGCCAGATGCCGGTGGCACCCGAGCCGCCCCAGCTCGATATCCAGGAAGTTCTGCGTGCGCGGCCAGGGCAGCGGGTAGATCTGCGGCTGTCCCAGATAGGCATCGGCATCGAGCGGCTCCTGCCGGGCGAAAAGGTCCGACAGCGGTCCCGCCACGACGACGAGTTCGTCCTGCCACAGCACCGTCGCCCCGATCGTCTCCGCAACCGGCGTGTGACCGCCGACCGCGAAGACGAAATCCACCCGCCCGCTGACAAGATCGGCCTCGTAGCTGCGCCGCTCGAAGGGCTCGACGGCCAGCGACCAAGCCGGCGCGGTGCAGCGCAGCCTGGCCATGATCGCCGGCACGAGGGTGAGTTCGAGCGCGCCGGGGACCGCCAGGCGCAGGGAGCGGCTGGTGCGCGCCGGGTCGAATGCCCCGCCATGCGCCGCGTCCCGCATCTGCGCGTCCCGCATCTGCGCGTCCAGGGATGCGATCAGGTTGCCGATCGGTCGCCGCATGCTCTCGGCGCGCGCGGTGGGGATCATCGACGCGCCGCTGCGGACGAACAGGGGATCGCCGAAGGCACGCCGGAGACGCGCGAGCGCATGGCTGACTGCGGAGGGCGAGATGCACAACCGGTCCGCCGTCCGGGCGACGCTGCGCTCGTCGAGCATGGTGGCAAGCACCTTGAGGAGGTTGAGATCGAGGCGCCGCCAGTCCACCAGGCCACCTGAATGTCATTCAGCCGAAGGTGAATGGATATCAGTTGGCACCGGAGTCCGCATTCCGTTAGATGCGCGGCACACCGAACGACGGAGCGATGCACAATGACCGGCAGAACAGGATCTGCGCTTCCCCGCCCGCGAACCGCGATCCTCCTCCTGATGGCCGCCATCGCCGCGGGTGCGACCGGCGCCCAGGCCGGAAGCCTGCGCGACACCCCGTCCCTGGAGATGCGGCTCCGCGCCATTGCCGATGCCCATCCGGGACGCGTGGGAATCTGTGCCCAGGGCGGCGCCGCGGCGCCGGTCTGCGTCGGAGGCGACGCGCGTTTCTCGCTGCAAAGCGTGATGAAGCTGGTGGTCGGCGCCGCCGTCATGCGGCAGGTGGATGCCGGCCGCCTGAAACTGGACGAGACGGTCACCCTGCGGCGTGAGGATCTCAGCGTCAACATCCAGCCGATTGCCGAGATCGTCGCCCGGGAGGGCGCGTTCACGACGACGATACACGACCTGGTGTACCGGGCCGTCGCGGAGAGCGACAGCGCGGCGACCGATTTCCTGATCTTCCGGCTCGGCGGCGTAGCGGCGGTGCAGCGCTTCCTGCGCGAGGCCGGATTCGACGCGATCCGGATCGACCGGACCGAGCGGCAGCTGCAGACCGAGACCGCCGGCCTGGCCTGGGATCCGGCATATCTCTACCCCGACCGCCTGAAGGCCGCGCGCGATGCCGTGCCCGAAGCGCGCCGGATCGCCGCGTTCCAGGCCTATCTCGAGGATCCGCGCGACACGGCGACACCGCGCGCTATGGCGGCATTCCTCCATGCCCTGGCGTCGGGGGACCTGCTGTCGCCGGCGTCGACGCGGGACTTCCTCGCGGTGATGGCCCGGACCGTGACGTTCCCGGACCGCCTGAAGGCCGGGGCGCCGGCGGCCTGGCGCGTGGGGCACAAGACGGGCACCAGCCAGACCCTGGGCGGCGTCAACGGGGTGACCAACGATGTCGGCATCCTGTTCGCGCCGGATGGCGGCACGGTCGCGATCGCGGCGTTCGTCGCCGGCTCGCAGGCGCCCGCCGCCGCACGCGCCGCCGTCATCGCGGATGCCGCGCGGGCCGTGACCGCAGCCTATCGCTGACCGCGCCGCTGGTCGGCCGGTCGCTTGGCGGTCAGGTCGAAAAGGGGGGAGGTGGTGGGCGCACAAGGACTCGAACCTTGGACCCGCTGATTAAGAGTCAGCTGCTCTACCAACTGAGCTATGCGCCCTCCGGGGCGGGCCGGCAGGGCCGGTCGCCAGGAAGAGGCGCGTCTTTAGCAAATCCCCGGCGGCCTGTCGATACCTGCAGGCCGCTTTTCTGCGGCCCTGCCGCGCATGCCGGCCATGTGCCGGCCGGGGCGGGATCGGCATTGGCCTCGCAGGCCATGGCGCCGTAGCATCCGCCGGGCATGAATACCGATTCTTCCTCCCGCGGCGCGGCCCCCTCCGCCGGCTCGACGCCGCCGGACGCCGCCGATCCCGACCAGGCCGAGCCGGCGACCTCCACCCCGGCGCAGCAGGGCTGGTACCTGTCCGGCGTCGGCGCCTGGTTCGCCGCCTTCGGCATCCAGGCCGTCGTGTTTCCCTGGATCACCACCTTCCTGCTGCACGAATCCGCCGAGCGGATCGGCCTGGCGCAGGCCGCGCTCTGGCTGCCGCTGCTGGCCTTCCTGCTGGTCGGCGGTGCGCTGGCCGACCGGGTCGACCCGCGCCGCGTGCTGATCGTGCTGCACCTGGTGGCGCTGCTGCCGCCGGCCGCGGTGGCGATCCTGGAACTGGCCGGCGCGCTGGCCTACTGGCCGATCATCGCCTACGGCTTGGCGATGGGCACGGTGATGGCCTTCCTGCAGCCGTCGCGCGACGCCCTTCTGTCGCGGGTCGCCGGCGGGCGCATCCAGCGCATGGTGATGATGGCCACCGCCCTGCAGTTCGGCACGCAGCTCTGCGGCACCCTGGCCGCCGGGCTGACCGGCATCCTGGGGCTGATCCCGGTGCTGGGCGCGCAGGCGCTGATGCTCGGCTTCGGCGCCTTCTCGGCCAGCCGGCTGCGCCCCGCGCCGCCGGCCGCGGACCGGCGCGAGCCCGCCCTGGCCGCGATCCTGGCCGGCCTGCGCCTGGTCTGGCAGGACCCGATGCTGCGCACCGTGGTGGCGATGGGCACCTTCATCGGCCTGTTCTATGTCGGCGGCTTCGTGGTGATCCTGCCGGTGCTGGTGCGCGAGTTTTACGGCTCCGGCGAGCATTTCGCGGCGTTCTACGCGGTCTGGGCGGCCGGCAATGTCGCCACCCTGCTGGCCCTGCTGCGGCTGGGCATGCTGGCGCATCCGGGCCGCGCGCTGCTGCTGGCGATGCTCGCCTCCAGCGTCTGCATGCTGGTCGCCTCGGCGACCCCTGCGGCGCCCTGGATCTACCTGCTGATGGCGATCTGGGGCGGCGTGGCCGGGATCTCTGCCAGCATGAGCCGCACCATCGTGCAGCAGCTGGCGCCGCACCGGCATCGCGCCCGGGTGCTGGCCACCTTCCAGCTCGGCTTCTTCGGCAGCGTGCCGGTGGGCGCCTTCCTGGGCGGCCTGCTGGTGGGCGCGGTCGGCTCCGCCCAGGCGATGTGGGCGGCGCCGGTCTGCATCCTGCCGCTCACCCTCTGGGTGCTGGCGGGCCGGCGGATCTGGGCCTACCGCCCGCCGACCGGCAGCTGAGCGCAGACACCGACGGCGGAGACGGCCTCCGGCCCCTGCGTCACCCGCGGGCTCGTCCCGGTCGCCGGGCGATGCCCGGCAACCCATCGCGCCGCCATGCTCAATCGATCGAGGCGGGCATCGACATGGACCACCGGGACAAACCCACTGCTGTCCGGTTGAGTGCCGTTCTCCGGCCTCATGCGTTTCATAGCTTCGTCACCCGCGGGCTCGTCCCGGTCGCCGGGCGATGCCCGGCACCCCATCGCGCCGCACCTCAATAAGATCAGGCCATTATTGAACCTGGCGGCACCATGGACCACCGCGACGAGCGCGGTGGTGTCGATTGGGGGAACGCAAGGACATCCATGTCCAGCGTCAGCGGTTGGCCCCGCAAGCCCGGCAAAGTCGCGGCCTTGAGCGAATGCCGGCCATGCTCAACCGGACAGCCGTGGGACAAGCCCGGTAGTGACGATGGAAAGGCGGGCGCCGGCCCTCGGGCGCAAGCGCGCGCCGCTCGGAGAAGGGCCGCCACAGCCCCCTGAGCTCGCGGTCAGCTGTTGTCGATCGTATAGCCGCCGTCGACGACGATCGTCTGGCCGGAGGTCCAGGCCCCGGCGCGCGAGGCGAGATAGAGCGCGGAACCGGCGATATCCTCCGGCTCGCCCAGCCGGCGCATCGGCGTCTGGCTCTCGCGTTTGGCACGGCGGGCCTCGTCCTCCCACAGCGCGCGGGCGAAATCGGTGCGCACCAGCCCCGGCGCGATGCAGTTCACCCGGACGTTGAAGGGCCCCAGCTCGGTCGCCAGGTTGCGCGCCATCTGCATGTCGGCGGCCTTGGAGATCGCATAGGCGCCCAGCACCGGGCTGCCCAGCAGGCCGCCGATCGACGATACGATGATGATCGCACCGTCGCGCCGCTCCTTCATCTGCGGCGCCACCGCCTGCACCAACCACAGATTGCTGTGGATGTTGCACTGCATGACCTTCTCGAAGGCATCGTCGGGAATCTCGAGCGACGAGCCGAAATGCGGGTTCACCGCGGCGTTGCAGACCAGGATGTCCACCTTGCCGAAGACCTTCCGGGAGGAGGCGATCAGGTTCTGGATCTGCGACTTCTCGGTGATGTTGCAGGCCAGCGCCTCGGCACGGCCGCCGGCCGCCTGGATCTCCGCCGCCACCGCCTTGCAGGCGGCCAGCTTCCGGCTGGAGATCACCACCTCGGCGCCGAAGGCGGCGAAGGCCTCGGCGATCGCCTTGCCGATGCCGCGGCTGGATCCGGTGATCACCGCGGTCTTGCCGCTGAGATCGAACAGGTCACGCATGGGGTCCGCCTTCCGCGATTGTCTATGCCCGGGCGCCGCCCCGTCGCCGGGCGGGCGCCGGGCGGCCACAGGTGGGTCGGGCTCAGTCCGGCATCTGGCCGGCGCGCCGGGGCACCATGGCGTCGCGATGCACCCAGACGCAAAGCACCAGCCCGAAGCCGGCCAGCAGGGTCATCATGGAGGTCCCGCCATAGGATACAAGCGGCAGCGGCACACCGACCACGGGCACCAGGCCGGTCACCATGGCGATATTGATGAACACGTAGATGAACAGGAGGCAGGTCACGCCGAACGCGACCAGCCGGCCGAACTGGTTGCGCGCGCGCATGCCGATGGCGAAGCCATAGGCCAGGACGAAGCCGTAGAGCCCCAGCAGGCCGATCGCGCCGGCCAGGCCGAACTCCTCGGCGAAGGTGGTGAAGATGAAATCGGTATGCTTCTCCGGCAGGAAGCTCAGCTGGCTCTGCGTGCCCTGGGCATAGCCCTTGCCGAACACCCCGCCGGAGCCCAGCGCGATCTTCGACTGCAGGATGTGATAGCCGGAGCCGAGCGGGTCGGTCTCCGGGTTCAGGAAGGTCATCACCCGCTGCTTCTGGTAGCCGTGCAGCATCTCCCAGGCGACCGGCATCACCGACACCACCGCCACGATGACCAGCGCGAACTTCCACAGCCGCACCCCGGCGGCGAAGAACAGCAGGCCGGCCGCGGCGACGATCATCAGCGCGGTGCCCAGGTCGGGCTGGCGCAGCACCAGCATGACCGGCAGCGCCACCATGACCAGGGGCACGACCAGCCAGCGCAGGCGCCCGACATCGTCGTAGCTGAGGCCGTGGAAGTAGCGGGCCAGCGCCAGCACCAGCGCCAGCTTCATCACCTCCGACGGCTGGAACTGGAACGGGCCCAGCGCGATCCAGCGGCGCGCGCCCATGCCGATCTCGCCCATCACCTCGACCCCCAGCAGGGCGAGCAGCGCGCAGGCATAGAACAGATAGGCCCAGCGCAGCCAGAACTTGATGTCGACCATCGCGATGGTGAGCATCAGCGCCAGGCCCAGGCCGAAGCGCATCAGCTGCCGGCTCGCCCAGGGATCGACATCGCCGCCTGCCACCGAGGTCAGCATCAGGAAGCCGACCGAGGCCACCGCCAGGATCAGCAGGACCAGGCCCCAGTTGATCTCCCAGAAGCGGCGGGAGAACGGGATCTCCGGCTCCTGGTCGATGTTCAGATGGGCCATCGGCCGCTCCTGCGACAGGAATTCGGCAGCTGCCCGCACCGTCTCGTCACCGCCGGGCTCGACCCACCGCTGTCCGGTTCCCCTGCGGCTGCTCGGCCGGAGGACCTTGTTCCGTCTGACCTTCTCGCGGAACGCGCTGAACTGCGACAGCGATTTGGCAGCTGTTCTCCCCATCTCGTCACCGCCGGGCTCGACCCGGCGGTCCATCTGGGAGCGGGGCTCAATAGCCCCGGAACCTGTTGGAAACCGTTGCGCAGCGGCACCATGGACTCGCGGGACAAGATCCTATGCAGGCGCGGTGGGCGTGGCGTTATCGTTCGGCTTTCACCCACCCACCAGCCAGATAGGAGGGACTGATGGCTGACCGCACGGATATCGTCTCGCCCACCGCACCCCATTGTGATCCGGCGCGGATCGCGGTTGCAATCGAGCTGAGCAAGAAGAGCTGGCTGGTTGCGGTGCTGACGCCGCTTTCGGAGAAGATCGGCCTGCACAATCGGCCCGCCTGCGACGGGCAGGCGCTGCTGGAGTTTCTGGCCGGGCAGCGCCGGAAGGTCGAGGCGGCGCTCGGTCGGCCGGTGGAGGTCGTGTCGTGCTACGAGGCCGGGTTCGATGGGTTCTGGCTGCATCGGCTGCTTGAGGCTGAAGGCGTCAGGAATCACGTGTTCGATCCGGCAAGCCTGCAGGTCAACCGCCGCGCCCGGCGCGCCAAGACCGACCGGCTCGACGTGCAGGGGCTGCTGCGGGCCTTGCTGGCGCATCTGCGCGGCGAGCCGCAGGTGGTCAGCGTCGTGCGGCCGCCCAGCCCGGAGCAGGAGGATGCGCGGCGGTTGCATCGCGAACGGGACCGTCTGCTGAGGGAGCGGGTTCAGCATACGAACCGCATCAAGGGGTTGTGCGCCACCCAGGGCATCTACGATTACGAGCCGCGGCGGCGCGACCGACACGCGCGGCTCGCCGAGCTGCGCACGGGAGATGGCCGGGACCTGCCGCCACGCCTGGCTGCTGAGATCCGCCGCGAGTTGCAGCGCCTGGACCTGGTCCTGGAGATGATCGGTTCGGTGGAAGCCGAGCGGAACGCGATTGCCGAAGCGAAGGCAACGGCGGCCCATCCCGGTGCCGAGAAGATCCAGGCGCTCACCAGGCTGAAGGCGATCGGCGCGGAGACCGCCGTGGTGCTGGTGGGCGAGGCCTTCTGCCGCTGCTTCCAGAACCGCCGCCAGTTGGGCGCCTATGCCGGGCTCGATCCCAGTCCGTTCGCCAGCGGCGGCATGGTACGCGACCAGGGCATCGCCAAATCCGGCAATCCGAAGCTGCGCACTGCGCTGATCGAGCTCGCCTGGCTCTGGCTGCGCTACCAGTCCGACAGCGCCCTGAGCCGCTGGTTCCGGGAGCGCGTGGGTAGCCTGAAAGGCCGGCCGCGGCGAATTGCCATCGTGGCGATGGCGCGCAAGCTGCTGGTTGCGCTGTGGCGCTACCTGGAAACCGGGCTGGTGCCTGAGGGCGCCGTGCTCAAGGCCTGATCGGAAAGGACACCCAAGTGGTGAGCCGATCCAAGGAGGATGTGTGACCGCCTCGCGGGATGGCTGCAAAACGCCTCGGACAAGATGGGTCCCATCCCTCCTTGGAGCCCTCCGCCTTCGCATGTCGATGCATGAAGGACCTTGGTGCGGGCCGTTCAGCCCGACCGGATATAAGTTGATGCGGCAAGCGCCGCATGAAGCGATGGGCTCCAACCCTTGGATCGATGCACCGCCGGATAATGCGGGGACTGACAATGCCAGGATGACAAGATCTCGATCCTGCCAGCCGGCCGTTCCTGGCGGGGCGGACGCTTGCGCTATGTCCAGGCGCCACGCCCACCCCGCCAGGAACTCCCACAGAGCAAGACCGACCGACCGGCCGAACTCGCACTTGACTCCCCGGGCCTCATATAAGCCCGCGAGTGACGCACTTTTGGGGGCAGGTCGCGCCATATCGCACAGCAGCCGACCTGAACCGGACACCAGCGGGCGCGTCCCGGCGGTCCATCCCGGAGCGAGGCTCAATCGCCCCGGAACCTGCTGGAAACCGTTGGGCAACGTCACCATGGACTCGCGGGCCAGGCCCGCGAGTGACGA
>JAVJON010000044.1:0-22978 GCA_040216765.1 Sneathiellaceae bacterium
CCGCGCCGCCGATGTCTACGACCTCTATGTCTACCGCAGCCTGGCGGTGGATTTCGCCGCCTGGCTGCGCGACGCCTGCGCCGAGCATGGCGTCGCCATCGCCCCGCCGGAGCCGGGCTGCCTGGTCCTGGCATGAGGGCGCGGCAGCCATTCGCGACCGGGCGTTCCGCCGGATTGCCTGCCCGCCGCCTGTCGTCGGTCCGGGCTGCTGCAATCGCGGCTTAATCGGACATTTACCAAGTTGGGGGAGGATCCGTGACAAGCGGTCTTGCCCATGACGGGGGCCGCGCCGGGATGACGGCGAGGCGGAGACCATGCTGACCTGGTCCATGCGGACGAAATATGTCGTGTTCGCCTGCAGCATCGCTGTCTTTGCGGCCATCCTGCTCGGCGGGTTCAACTATTACTGGGTGCGCCAGCTGACCCTGGAGCGCGCCTATGACGGCCTGTCCGATGCCGCCCGGCTGATCGCGCCCCAGGTCAAGTCCAGCTACGAGCGGATGCGCAACGATGCCGTCGCGATCTCCCGGATGCCACCGTTCCAGGGCCTGATCCGCAGCATGTACAATGTGGGCGTCGACCCGCTGGACGGCTCCACGACCGAACATTGGCGCGAGCGCCTGCAGATCACCTTCGGATCGATCCTGCGCGTCCGGCCCGAATATGTGCAGATGCGCTTCATAACCGTGCTGGACGAGGGACGGGAACTGGTGCGGACCGACCGCAAGGACGGCAGGATCGTCGATACGCCGCTGGATGGCCTGCAGGTCAAGGGGGACCGGCCGTACATCGCGGCCGCCACCGCGATGCCGGCGACCACCGTCTATTATTCCCGGGTCACGCCGAACATCGACTTCGACGCCATCGACTTCGATCTCCAGGTCCTGCGCGTGGTATCCGGGGTCCGGGACGATGCCGGCAACCTGTTCGGCTTCATGGTGATCAACGCCGATTATTCGGAGCTTGTGCAGCAGATGCTCGCCAGGATCGAGACCCGCGGCGAGATCTACGTCGTCAACAGCAATGGCAGCTATATCAAGCGCGCTGCCGACGGGACGGTCTCGCCGCTCATCCATGCGGGCGATATCTCCCATCGCCTGCCGTCGCTGGACCCCGGCACGATGATCGGCGACGGGCGGGAGGGGATCTCGCGCGATGGCGGCATGCTGGTGAGCCATGCCAGGGTCGACTTCGCTTCCGCCGAAGGGCCGGGAAGCTCGGCGACGATCATCCTTGCCCTGCCCGCGGAGGAGGTCCTGGCCGATTCGACCGAGACGCAGCGCCAGGTCCTGGCGCTGTCCGCGGGGCTGGTGGTGCTGGCCTTCCTGCTCGCCTTCGTGGTGGCGAACTGGCTCACCCGGCCGATGCATCGCGCGGTCACCGCGATCAAGACCTTCCGCCCGGACGGCGGGGTGCTGGACCTGCCGGTCAAGCGGCAGGACGAGATCGGCGCGCTGTCGCGCGCCTTCGCCGGCCTGGTCGCCTCCCTGCAAGCCTCCCAGCGCACGGAGAGCGAAACCCTGGCGCGGCTGCAGGCGATCATGGACAACAGCATCGACGGTCTCATCACCACCGACGAGGACGGCACCGTCCTTCACTACAACACGGGTGCGATGGCGATCTTCGGCCATGCGCCGGAGGAGGTGATCGGCAGGGATTTCAGGATGCTCATGCCCCAGCCGGAGAGAGCCGAGCGCAACGGGTTGCTTGAGCGCTTTCGCAACGAGGACGAGGCCGGGCTTGTCGCCTCGGCGCGCGAGGTCATCGGCCTGACTGCCGATGGGCGGCCGGTGCCCCTTGAGCTGTCGATCGGCGAAGTCCGCTTCGGCGACGGCCGGCTGTACAGCGGCATCCTGCGCGACATCACCGAGCGCAAGGAGATGCAGTGGCGGCTGGAAGAGCAGGCCCAGCGCCTGCGCCAGAGCAACCAGGACCTGGAGGATTTCGCCTATATCGCCTCGCATGACCTGAAGGAGCCGCTGCGCGCGATCAGCAACCATGTGCAGTTCCTGAAGGAGGATTGCGGCGACGCGATCGACGAGGGCAGCCAGAAGCGGATCGAGCGGATCAGGCTGCTCTGCCAGAAGGCGGACCGGCTGGTGGCCGACCTGCTGCATTTCTCGCGCCTGGGGCGGGCGGAGCTGGCGGTCGAGACCGTGGACATGGAGCAGCTGGTCGCCGAGACCGGCGACAACCTGGCCGATACCCTGGACGAGCGGCAGGCGGAGATCCGCCTGGCGACACCGCTGCCCCCGGTGAACGGGGACCGGACGCGGCTGGGCAGCCTTCTGCACAACCTGATCGTCAACGGCATCAAGTACAACGACAGCCCGGCGCCCTCGATCGAGGTCGGCTTCGAGCCCGAGGACCGGGTGCCCGGCGGCACGGCGAGCGGCCGGGGCGCCTATTTCGTGCGCGACAACGGCATCGGCATTGCCGAGGAATTCAAGGACGCCATCTTCAAGATCTTCAAGCGCCTGAACAGCGAAAAGTCCTATGGCGCGGGCACCGGCGCAGGCCTGAGCTTTGCCCGCAAGATCGTCGAACGGCATGGCGGCCGCCTGTGGTTCCAGTCGACGCCGGGGCAGGGCACCACCTTCTATTTCGACCTGCCGGGAAAGGAAACGTCCGATGAGCGATGACAGGCTGCGGCCGATCATGGTCGTCGACGACAGCGACGACGATTTCGAGGCTATGGACCGTGCCCTGCGGCGCGGCCTGCCGCTGGCCAATCCGATCCTGCGGTTCGAGGGCGGCGAGGAGGCCTTGGACTATCTCTTTCGCCGGCCGCCCTACGACGAACAGCATGTCCTGCCGCCGGCGCTGATCCTGCTGGACCTCAACATGCCCGGCGTCGACGGGCGCGCGGTGCTGAAGGCGGTGAAGGCCGACGAGACGACGCGCCGGATCCCGGTGGTGATCCTCACCACCTCCGACGACGAATGGGATGTCAGCAATTGCTATGCCGAAGGCGCCAGCACCTTCATCAAGAAGCCCGTCGACCTGGACGGCTTCATGCAGGCCGTGCAGGTCCTCAAGGACTACTGGCTGCAGGTCGCCCTGCTTCCCAAGGTCTGACCCGGCAATGACACAGGAAAGCACGATGCGCATTCTCGTCATCGATGACAGCCCCGACGACCGGGAGACGATCCTGCGCTGCCTGCAGAAGGCCGAAGGGCTGGGCGGCGCCGACCTGGTGGAGGCCGAGTCCGCCGAGGAAGGGCTGGCCCAGTTGCGTCAGGATGCCTTCGACTGCGTGCTGATCGACTTCTCGATGCCCGGCGCCAGCGGGCTGGACCTGCTGGAGGATATCTCGGTCCGGTACCCGGACCTGCCGATGGTGATGATCACCGGCTCGGGCAACGAAAAGGTCGCGGTCAGCGCGCTGAAGGGCGGCGCCTCGGACTATGTCAGCAAGGGGGATATCTCGACGGAGACCCTCGCCCAGGCCATCGGCCAGGCACTGGAGAAGAAGCAGGCCGAGGTGGCGATCCTGCGCAATGCCAATACCGACGAACTCACCGGCCTGCCGAACCGCCGCGCGTTCAACGAACGGCTGACCTACCTGGAACGGCGGGCCGTGCGGCACAAGATCTCCTATGGCATTGCCTATATGGACCTGGACGGCCTGAAGCGGATCAACGACACCCATGGCCACGAGGCCGGCGACGCCCTGCTGGCGGAAGCGGCCAGTCGGCTGGCCGATTCCCTCCGCCAAAGCGACATGCTGGCGCGGATCGGCGGCGACGAGTTCGTCGTGATCCTTGAAGATCTCGACCCGGCGGCGACCGAGCCGCCGCAGGCGATGCTGGAGCGCTTCGTGCTGGCGATCGACGGGGCGCCGTTCGAGCTGCCCTGCGGCCAGGTCCAGGCCGGCATCAGCATCGGCGTGGCGCTCTACCCGCAGATGGCGGAGACCGCCGCCGACCTGGTGCGCCTGGCCGACGAGGCGATGTTCGCCAACAAGCAGGCCCGCAAGCGGGCTGCCGGCATGGACCCGGGGGAGCGTTGACCCCGGCTGCGCCGATAGCCCGATGACGGGGGCCGACACCGCGCCGGGACCCGGCTGGCAGCCGGCGGCGGCCCTGGGCGAGGCGCTGCCCGTGCGCCTGCTGCGTGCGCGGGAGGCCATGATGCAGTTCTATCGCCCGTTGTTCCGCGCTGCCGGCCTGACGGAGCGGCAATGGCGGGTGCTGCGGGCGCTCCACGATGCCGGGCATCTGGAACCCTCCGAGATCGCGCGCCAGGCCTTCATGCATCCGCCGAACGTGTCCCGCGTGCTGGGCGAACTGAACAAGGCAGGCTATCTGGCCCGGCGCGCCGTGGACGGCGACCAGCGCCGGGCGCAGGTCTCGCTGACGGAGTCCGGAATGGCCGTCTGCGCCGCCGTCGGCAGGGCGATCGACGACCGCACGGACGCCCTGCGGCAGGTGCTCGACGTGGCGGACCTTGCAGCGCTGGGGCGCCTGCTGGACATCGTCATCGAGCTGCCGGACCGGTATCCCGGCCTGGCGTCGGGCCGGGCGGATCCCTGACTGTCGCCGGCGGGCGCTTGCGGCCGGTCAGAAATAGGGCTGCGTCCAGTCCAGCTCCTTCGGCCCGATCTTCCGGCCGATGCAGCGTGCGGCAGCGAAACCGGCGATCTCCCCGGTCTGCGTGCACCACGGGAAGTTCCGCATCACCATGAAGATCGTGTCGTAGGTGAAGGACAGCGAGGCGCCGGTCAGGATCAGGTTGTCGACGCCCTTGGGCAGGAAGCAGCGGAACGGCACCTCGATCTCGTAGGGCTTGTGGCCGTCCCAGTGGAACGCCTTGGTCAGCGGCCGGGTCACCGCATCGGGAAAGCGGCGTTCGGCACGCGCATCGGCCAGGCTGAAGACATGCTCGCCCACCGGATGGCGGCCGTCGCGGACGCCGACATAGCGGCCGACACCGGCGATCGCGGCCTTCTCGAAGCCCGGGACATAGGCCTTCAGGAACTTCGCCTCCGCCTGCACGAAGCCGCGCAGCATGCGGGTCGCCAGCGCTTCGTCGGCGGCGCTCTCGTCCATGTGCAGCGCCAGTTCGTAAGGTACGTTCTGCCAGAAGCAGTAGGTGCCGTCGGCGGCGATCGGGCTCATGTCCACGGTGGGGTGGCCGATGTAGAAATCGCCATAGATGTTGCTGCCGCCCATCTTCGGGCGGTACAGGTCCGCCGGCAGGTCGCCGGCGGCCCGCGCCTCGGCGATCGTCTTCTCCAGCCGCGGGTCCTGCGCATCCCGCTGGTGGCGGACCACGTCGTTGAAGTCGATGCCGGACATGAACCAGAGCAGCCCGCCGGGGATCGGGCGGGCCACGCCGTCCCAGGCCGCGGTCCGGGGCTGTCCGCCACCGCCGGGAACGAACGGCGCGCCGGCACGCGCGACAAGCTCGCCGGTGCCCGAGCCTTCGATGAAGATCCGGCCCGAGATCGCCTGCCGGCCGCTGGCATTCTCCACCACGATGGCGCGGATCCGGTCGTTGCCCGGCCCGTCGGCCAACGCGCAGTCCACGAAGCGGGTCTGGTAGAGGGCGGTGACGCCGGCCTCCTCCAGCATCTGCGCCATGACGCAGCCCGCCCCTTCGGGGTTGAAGGTCATGCGGGTGAAGGCGCTGCCGGGCTCCTTGAACCGTTCGTAGTGGGACAGCGGGTTGCCGGCCCAGCCGGGATGCGTCTTCTCCGTCGCCGTGTAGATCAGCCCTTCGTCGGCGAAGCGGGCCATCAGTTCGCTATGGATGCCGCCGACCCCGGCACCGGCGGAACCCTGCAGCCCCGCGGTATGCACCCCGCCCGGCATGTCGAACTTCTCCACCAGGATGACCCGGGCGCCCATGCGGGCCGCCTGCAGGGCGGCCGCGAAGCCGCCGGGGCCGGCGCCCACGACGACGATATCGGCGTCATGCTCCAGGGGGATGTCGCGGGATTCATGGATTGCCGCGGCTGCCGGCTCTGTCATCGGGCACCTCTTCTGACTTCGTGCGGCCTTCTATTATTATAATCAGTAATCTGTGCCAAGAACCGTCCCGGCCGCCGGTCGCCCCCGCCGGCAGGGGGATGCTATGCAGGTCCGGCGCATTGCAGGAAGGGAGCAACCGCCATGACCGTAGATCCAGGGGTCGGCGCCGGCAGGTATCGGGGGAGCTGCGCCTGCGGCGCGGTGCGTTTCACGGCCACCGGGCCGCTGCGCCCGATCGTCGCCTGCCATTGCCGGCAGTGCCGCAAGATGTCCGGCCATTTCGTCGCGGCCACCGAGGCGCCGGAGGGCAATCTGCGGTTCGGGCGGGACGATGGCCTGCGCTGGTACGAATCCTCGGCGCAGGCCCGCCGCGGCTTCTGCGGCTTCTGCGGCAGCACGCTGTTCTTCAAGCTGCATGCGCGGGCGCATGTCGCGATCTTTGCCGGCGCGCTCGACGATTTCGACGGCCTGCGGCTGGCCGGGCATCTGCATGCCGGGGATGCCGCGCCGTACTACGAGATCGCCGACGGGCTGCCGCTGCTGGACAGGGCGGCCATCGACGCACTGGCCGGCGGGCCCGGGCGCTGAGCGCGCCCGGCGCTACTGGCGAAAGATTTCCACCGAATAGAAGAAGCGGTCGGACGGCAGGGTATTGACCGAGACCTCGAGCAGCCGCCGCCCGGTGGAGAAGTAGCGCCGCGTGATCTCCAATGCCGGGGCGCCGGCCACTGCCTCCAGCCGCCCGGCATAATGCGGCTCCAGGGCGATGGCGCGGATCTCCTGCTGGATCTCGGTCACGGTCTCGCCCGACTTCTGTTCCAGAAGGGCGAACAGGGCGGAGCGGAAGCGGGTGCGGCCCTTGAGGATCGGCGCCAGGCGACCGTCGACATAGATGTCGGTCCAGGCAAGCGGGCGGGTCTCGCCCGCGATCACCCGCAGGCAGCCCAGATGCAGCCAGCGATGGCCGGCACGGCAGCCCAGCAGCGCGGCGCTGCGGCCGCGGGCGATGAACGGTGCCCGGCTCTTCACCAGCATCTCGGTATCGGCGGCAAGGCTGAACAGGTCCTCCACCGACTGGACCGAATAGTTGAACCGCCGGGCCGCACGGATGGAATCCACCCGCGTGCCGACACCCTTCCGGGCGGACAGGAGTCCCTTCTGGCGCAGCTGCGCGATGGCCTGGCGGACGGTCTGGCGGCTGACCCCGTGCAGCACCGCCAGCTCCACCTCGGTCGGCAGCAGGCTGCCGACCGGGTAGTCGCCGCCCTGGATCTGCTCCAGCATGCGGTGCGCCACCTGCAGGTAGAGCGGCGGCGCCCCCGGCGGATCCGCCGCGCCGCCGGGCTGGGCAGCGGTCACGGATTGCCCCGGCCGGTGAAGCAGGTCGCCTGGGATAAGTACGGACATTTCCGACAGGGCATTCCGGTCGGATCCTCCCTGCGCTGAACGCGTCTGCGCAACAGCTTTACACAATGTTGGCCGAGTGCAAGGATAAGTACGTACTTAAGGTGAGACCGGTGGCTGCGGCCTCGCAATCGCGCCCGGACAGCCTACTATCATAGGCCGTCTGGCGGGACCGCGACAGGGCCGCGCCGGCCGGGCATTGGCCTGCCAGGCGAGGGCCCGGCAGGCGACGAGATTTCCGGGCCGGTCCCTACGGCCCGGCCCGCAGCCGCGCAGGGAATGACATGAAGGCGATCGTCCTCAAGGAATATGGCGGGTTCGAGCAGTTGCGCTACGAAGACGCGCCGCAGCCCGAGCCCGGGATCGGCGAGATCCTGATCCGCAACCACGCCACCGGCATCAACCATTGCGACACCGACGTCCGCCGCGGGCTGTTCGGCGTGGCGCAGAGCTTCCCCCATGTGATGGGCGTCGATTCCGCCGGTGTGGTGGAATCCGTCGGCCCCGGGGTCACCGGCTTCCAGCCGGGCGACCGGGTTGCGCCGCATTTCCTGCTGCATTGCGGCACCTGCCGGAACTGCCTGCGGGGGCGGGAGAATATCTGCCTGCAGGGCGGCGTCCTCGGGGTCACCACCTGGGGCACCTATGCGGAGTTCACCAAGGTGCGGGAGATCAATGCCGTGCGCCTGCCCGACGGGCTCGGCTTCACCGAGGCGGTCGCCGCCCAGGTGCCCTTCGCCACCGCCTGGGAAGCCCTGATCGACGAGGGGCGGTTGCAGGCGGGAGAGACCGTCCTGGTCAACGCCGCGGGCTCCGGCGTCGGCTCCGCCGGCATCCAGGTCGCCAAGCTGGCCGGCGCCCATGTCATCGCGACCACCGGGTCGGACGACAAGTTCGCCGCCGCACGCGCGCTGGGTGCCGACGAAGTGCTGAACTATGCCACCACCGGCATCGGCGAGGCGGTGCACGCCCTCACCGGCGGGCTCGGCGTCGACATCGCCTTCGACATGGTGGGCGGCGACCGGCTGCTGGATTGCGTGGCGGCCGTGGCCGATGGCGGCCGTATCGTGACCGTCGGCGCCCATGCCGGCGAGCAGGTGGAGGTCGACATGATCGAGTTCTTCCGCAAGCACATCTCGATGCATGGCTGCGGCCGGTCGACCCGGGCGATCGTGGCCACCGTGCTGGACCTGGTGGCGCAGGGCAGGCTGAAGCCGGTGATCTTCAAGACCTTCGACCTGGCCGATGCCGGTGCCGCGCAGGAGCTGATGGAAAGCCGCAACTTCTTCGGCCGGATGGTCTTGGAGCCGGCCGGCAGGCCGTGAGCGCGGCCCGCCGCGGGGCGAGGGCGCAGAGGAGGCGAGCGACAGAATGACAGCCGACCCGGCCGCTGCACCGATCATCCGCAGCCTGCTGTTCGCCCCGGCGAACGAGCCCCGCAAGACCGGCCATCTGGCCGCCAGCGGCGCCGATGCCGTCGTGCTGGACCTGGAGGATGCGGTTGCCGACGACCAGAAGGTGGCCGCCCGCGGCGCCGCGCGGGACGCCCTGTCGGCGCTGCGGGCCGCGCGCCGGTCCGCCGGCGGGGCCGGGCCGCTGGCCTGCGTGCGGGTCAATGCCTTCGATACCGGGCTGACGATCGGCGACCTGCAGGCAATGGCCTGCGCGGACCTGGACCTGATCGTGCTGCCGAAAGCGGAGACGGCGCGCGACGTCCAGCGCGCGGACGCGATCCTGGCGGCCGCGGAGGCCGATGCCGGTCTGCCGCCCGGCCGGATCCGGCTGCTGGCCCTGGTGGAGACCTGCGCCGGCATCGCGCGCGCCGCCGAGATCTGTGCCGCCGGCGGCCGCCTTGCCGCGATCGGCTTCGGTTCGGGCGACTTGGGCAAGGATATCGGCATCCCGACGATCCGCGGCGACCTGTCCGCCGCCATCGCCTATGGCCGGGCCAAGCTGGTCTACGATGCCCGCGCCGCCGGCCTGCCGCGGCCGATCGACGGCCCGCACCTGGCGGTGCGCGACCTGGCGGGGCTGGAAACGGACTGCCTGGCGGGACTGGCGCTGGGCCATGGCGGCAAGGTCTGCATCCATCCCGCCCAGGTGCCGGTGGCGAACCGGATCTTCGCCCCCGACCCCGGCGAGGTGGAATTCGCGCGCCAGGTGGTGGCGGATTTCGCGGCTGCCGAGGCGCGCGGCGCCGCGGCGATCACCGTCGGCGGGGTGTTCATCGATTATCCGATCGTGCTGAAGGCGAAGGCCATCCTGGCCCTGGCCGAGGCGCTCGAAACCGGCCGCCCGGCGGCCTGAAGCCGGATGAGCCGGCAGACCACAGAAGCGGGACGACACATGCTGGCAAGCGAAAGCGGCGGCGGGGCAGGACGATGAGCGCAGGCGAACAGGCCGGGGATCGGACGGGGCCGGGCGATCCGGCCGCCCTCCGCCCGATGAGCGGCGTGCGCGTGCTGGATTGCGCCACTTTCATTGCCGGCCCCACCGCCGCGACCCTGCTGGGCGAGTTCGGCGCCGAGGTGATCAAGGTCGAGCTGCCGGACACCGGCTGCCCCTTGCGCAAGTTCGGCACCCGTACCGAGGCGGGCATGACCCTGCCCTGGCTGTCGGAATCGCGGAACAAGAAGTCGCTGACCCTGGACCTGCGCACCCCCGAGGGGGCGGCGATCCTGAAGGACCTGGTCGCAAAGTCGCAGGTCCTGGTGGAGAACTTCCAGCCCGGCACCCTGGAGGGCTGGGGCCTGGGGTGGGAGACCCTGCGCGCGATCAACCCGTCGCTGGTGATGGTGCGGATCTCGGCCTACGGCCAGACCGGGCCCTATAGCGGGCGGCCGGGCTTCGGCCGCATCGCCAACGCCTTTGGCGGAATCTCCTATCTGGCGGGCTATCCGGACCGGCCGCCGGTCACCCCGGGCAGCGCCACTTTGCCGGACTACCTGTCGGGCATCTACGGCGCGGTCGGCGCGCTGATGGCGCTGCGCGTGGCGGAGCGCGGCGGCCCGGGCCAGGTGGTGGATATCGGGCTCTACGAATCGGTCTTCCGGATCCTCGACGAGCTGACCCCCGCCTATGCCTATCGCGGCTATGTGCGGGAGCGGATGGGGCCGGGCACGGTGAACGTGGTGCCGCACAGCCATTATCCGACGAAGGACGGCAAGTGGATCGCCATCGCCTGCACCAACGACAAGATCTTCCAGCGGCTGGCGGACCTGATGGAGCAGCCGGAACTGGGCGGCGATGGCCGCTGGGGCACGATCGACCGGCGCGAGGCGGAGCGCGAGGCGGTCGACGCCCATGTCGGGGCCTGGACGGCGCGGTTCGGCCGCGACGAGCTGATGCAGATGTGCGACCGCGGGCAGGTGCCCTGCGGCCCGCTGCTGTCGATCGCGGAGATCTTCGAGGACCCGCATTATGCGGCCCGCGGCAACATCGCCCGGATCGCGCATGACGTGCTGGGCGAGGTGGCGGTGCCGGCGGTGGTGCCGCGGCTGACCGGCACCCCCGGCAGCATCGAGAGCCTGGGCCCCGAGCTGGGCTCGCATACCGAGGAGATCCTGGGCCGGCTCCTCGACCTGGACGATGCCCGGATCGCGGAGCTGCGCGATCGCGGGGTGATCTGAAGCTGGAGAGGTGGGGCGATGGGCAGGAAGCCGTTCACGTTCAAGAAGGTACCGGGGCCGAAGCGCGACATGCCCGGCTATGGCCGGCATGTGCCGCGGGTGCGCTGGCCGAATGACGCGCGCATCGCGGTCAGCCTGGTGATCAACTACGAGGAGGGCTCCGAGTTCAGCCATCCCGGCGGCGACGCGCGCAATGACGGCCTGGCCGAGCTGATCTACGATATGGACCCGAAGTACCGCGACCTTTGCGTGGAGTCGGTGTTCGAATACGGCTCCCGCGCGGGCATCTGGCGGCTGGAGCGGCTGCTGACCGAACTGCGCCTGCCGGTCACCTTCTATGCCTGCGCCGCCGCGCTGGAGCTGAACCCGGAGGTCGGGGCCTGGATCCGCGAGGCCGGGCACGAGCCCTGCAGCCATGGCTGGCGCTGGGAGGAGGTCTGGAAACTGAGCCGCGAGCAGGAGCGCGACCACATCCAGTGGGCGATCGAGTCGATCCGCGAGACCACGGGCACGCGGCCGCAGGGCTGGTACTGCCGCTACGGGCCCTCGGTCAATACCCGCGAGCTGATCGTGGAGGAGGGCGGCTTCGTCTACGATTCCGATGCCTATAACGACGACCTGCCGTACTACACCGAGGTGAAGGGCAAGACGCACCTCGTGGTGCCCTATTCGATGACCTACAACGACGGCAAGTTCGGCGCCCTGCCGGCCTATGGCTCGCCGTCGGACTTCGCCGACAACCTGAAGCGCGGCTTCGACCAGCTCTATGCCGAGGGCGAGACCCATCCGCGCATGATGTCGATCGGCCTGCATCCGCGGCTGATCGGCCAGGCCAGCCGGATCCATGCGCTGCGCGAGTTCCTGGAGCATGCGCTGGGGCATGACAGGGTCTGGTTCTGCCGGCGGCTCGACATCGCCAACTGGTGGAACGCCCATGCGGAGGGCTTCGCCGTATGAGCTCAGCCGGCAGCCAGCCGCCCCGCCGGCCGGCTGCCGGCGGCACGCCCCGCGACGACACGGCCGGCCTGCTGGCGGAGGTCGCGGAGGACGCGGCAACCGGCGATATCGCCAGGGTCTATGGCGAGCTGCGCTCGGTCGCCGGCTATGACCTGGTTCCGCTGTTCTACCGGGTGCTGGCCGGCGATCCGGCCGCGCTGTACTGGGCCTGGCACGTGCTTCAACCCGCCTTTCGCCGCGGCGTGGTCGCCGCCACGGCCCGCGCGGCCGAGCTGCCGGACGGGCGACGCTATGCGACCCTGCCGGCGCCCGGCTGGGAGTTGCTGGGCCTGAGCGCCACCGACCTGGCGGAGGCCCGCCTGGTCGTGTCCGGCTTCAACAGCGCCAACCCCTTCAACCTGGTCGTCGTGCTGTTGCTGGAACAGGCGCTGCGCGACGGCACGATGATCGATGCCGCGGACGCGCCGTTCGTCGCCGAGGACCGGCCGGGCATCGCCCATCGCCCGCCGCTGGCGCTGGCCGGCCTGCCGCCCGCGCAGATCTCGATGATCGAATGGCTCTCCACCCGCGGCGGCAGCGAGCCGTTCGTGGCCGCGCCCACCCTGTGGCGCTGCCTCGCCCATTGGCCGCCCCTGCTGGCGATGGCCGCGGCGCAGCTCGAGCCGCTGCATGCCTCCGGCGCCACCGAGGCCGCCGTCAAGGCGATCCGCCGCTCGGTGGCGGTGGACCTCGCCGCGCGCAGCGAGGCCGCGGGCCGCCGCAGCGTCGCCGCGCCGGAGCCGGCGGAGGCGGACCATGTGCTGCGGGTGACATCCTTTTTCGGGGCGAAGGTGCCGGAGATGATCTTCACCGGTCACCTGCTGCAGGTCCTGCTGGCGGAGGCGTGAGATGACAGACATGCAGGAGCGCCCCCACCGCGCCGCCGCCGGCGAGAGCGCCGGCCGCCTGGGCCGCCAGCTCGCGCGCATCGCGGACCTGAACCCGCGCTACCGGGCCATGGCGCTGGTCGACGAGACGGGCGCGCGGGCCAGGGCCGCGGAACTGGATGCCGCGCTGCAGGGCGGTGCGGCGGCCGGCCCGCTGCACGGCATGACCGTCGCGATCAAGGACAATATCGACACGGCGGGCCTGCGCACCGCCTGCGGCTCGCGCCTGTTCGCCGACCATATCCCCAATGCCGACGCGCCGGTGGTGGCGCGGCTGCGCCGGGCCGGCGCCATCGTGACCGGCAAGGCCGCGATGATGGAGCTCGCCTTCGGCGTCCGCTCCACCGACGCGGTGGCCGGCCAGGTGCGCAATCCCTGGCATGCGGACCACGTCCCCGGCGGCAGCAGCGGCGGCTCGGCGGCCGCGGTGGCGCTGGATTTCTGCGATGCGGCCCTGGGGACCGATACCGGGGGGTCGATCCGCATGCCCTCGGCCTTCTGCGGCATCGCCGGCCTGCGGCCGACCCATGGCCGGGTGCCGAACCGGGGCTGCCTGCCGGTCAGCGTCACGTTCGACACGATCGGCCCGATGGCGCGCAACGTGTCCGATATCGCGCGCCTGCTCTGCGTCCTGGCGGGCTATGACGATGCCGACCCGCTGTCGCGCCCGCACAGCCTGGACAGCGGTCTGCTGCTGCCGGAGCCGGATGTCGCCGGCCTGCGCATCGGCCTGCCGGAGCGGTTCTATCTGGAGGATGTCGATCCGGCGGTCGCCGCCGCCGTGCGTGCCGCCGCCGCCGTCTTCGCGCGGGCAGGGGCCGAGATCGTGCCCGTGCGGGTCCCCGATGCGGAGATCGCCCATGCCCATGCGACGACGATCATCCTCTCCGATGCCTGCGACCTGCATGCAGAGGCGCTGGATGCCCGGCGCGGGGAGATCTCCGACCAGGTCTACGAGCGGATGATCAAGGGCCGCGCGCTGGCCGGCACCGACTATGCGCGGGCCCAGAGGTTCCGCGAGGGCTGGCGGCGCGGCATGAGACGGCTGTTCGACACGGTGGACCTGCTGCTGGTCCCGACGGCGCCTTTTGCGGCCCCGCCGATCGAGGAGCCTTCGCACCTGGAGGAGGCAACCCGCCACGCCACCCGCTTCACCTATGGCGGCGGGCTGGCAGGGATTCCGGGACTCTCCCTGCCCTGCGGGATCTCGGGAGGCGGCCTGCCGATCGGCATGCTGCTGGAGGCGGCCTGGTGGAACGAGGCGGCGCTGCTGCGGGCCGGTGCCCTGTGGCAGGCCGAGACAGACTGGCATCTGCGGCGTCCGTCCGTGCTGGCGGGCGCCGCTTAGGCGTGTGCGTGCGAAGCGGCGTGGCCGGCAACGGCCGCTGCCGCGCCCCCGCGATGGCTGCGCCGTCGGGGGGGCGGAGTGAACAAGCCAAGGTCCGGCGGCAAGCCCGGACAGCAAACAGAGAGGAGCAGATCATGTCGCGAACTCAACTGCCGTTGCGGAGCCTCGCCTGTGCCGCGGCGCTCTCGGCCCTGGCCCTGGGGGCCATGGCCGGCACGGCGCAGGCCGCCGGCGTCGATGACGCCAAGTCGATGATCAAGGGCTTTACCAGCCTGCCGACGGCGTTCAGCCCGCCGAACGCACCGTTCGACGCCAAGGCCTGCGTCGGCGGCAAGAAGCTGCTGACCATCCCGGTGTCCAGCGCCAACCCGTTCACCAAGAACATCGCCACGGCGATGGTCGAGGCCGGCAAGGAAGTCGGCCTGGAAGTGGTGGAATGGGAAAACCAGGCCCGGCCGACCCAGTGGGTGCAGGGCATCGACTATGCGATCAACAACGGCTTCGATGCCATCGACCTCCTGGGCGGCGTGAACCCGGCGGTCCTGGGCCCGCAGATCAAGGCGGCGAAGGCCGCGGGACTGAAGGTCTTCACCTCGCACTTCTACGACACCACGCAGGATCCGGACCCCGCGCTGGACGGCGCCTCGCGCATCCCGTTCCACAAGGCCGGCGAGATCATGGCCAACTGGGCGATCGCACAGACCGACGGCAAGGTCAACGCGATCATCATCGGTTCGGACGAGATCGTCCCGACGGCGCCGTTCGTCGAGGGCATCAAGAAGACGCTGGCGGCGAACTGCCCGGACTGCAAGTACACCTATGTCAACGCACCGGTTCCGGAATGGTCGACGAAGATCCAGTCGAGCGTCCAGTCCGGCCTGATCTCGGATCCGACGGTAAACTACATCCTGCCGATCTATGACAGCATGTCGCAGTTCGTGATCCCGGCGATCAAGATCACCGGCAAGACCGGCCAGGTGAAGGTCGCCACCTTCAACGGCACGCCTTTCGTGATCGATGCGATCCAGAAGGGCGAGGTGGAGATGGATATCGGCGAAAGCCTGGGCTGGATCGCGCGGGCGATCCTGGACAACGAGATGCGGCATCTCTGCGGCCAGAAGGCCTCCGACATGCTCTACGTGCCGTTCTACCTGTTCACCGAGGCCAATGCGAAGGATGCCGGCACGCCGGCGGACTACGATCGCGGCTATGGCGACATGCATGTCGGCGGCTATCGGAAGCTCTGGGGCGTCGAGTGACGCCTGACCTCAACCCCGTCAGGACGGCCCCGGCGCATGCCGGGGCCGCTCCCGGCGGCAGCGTCCCGCCGGAATCCGCGGCCCTGGCCATCCATGGCCTGAGCAAGCGGTTCGGCGGCGCACTCGCCCTCGACGCGGTCGACCTCGACATCGCCGAGGGCGAAGTGCACGGCCTGCTGGGCCAGAACGGCTCCGGCAAGTCCACCCTGATCAAGATCCTTGCGGGCTTCCATGCGCCGGAGCCCGGTGCCCGCGTCACCCTGCACGGCGCGGACGTGCCCCTGCCGATCCCGCCCGGCGCGGCGCGGCGGATGGGGCTGGCCTTCGTGCACCAGCATCTCGCCATGCTGCCCTCGCTCTCGGTGCTGGAGAACCTGCGCCTGTGGCGCTTCTCGACGGAACGGCGCTGGCGCATCGACTGGCGTCGCGAACAGGCCCAGGCGCGGGAGACCTTCGCCCGCTTCGGCCTGGACATCGACCCGCGGGCACGGCTGGCGGACCTGTCCCAGGTGGAGCGTGCCCTTGTCGCCATCGTGCGGGCGTTCGAGGACCTGCGGGCCGGCAACGCCTCCGGCACCGCCCGGGGCATCCTGATCCTGGACGAGCCGACCCCCTTCCTGCCCAGCGCGGGCGTCGACCAGCTGTTCTCCCTGGTGCGCGACGTGGTCCGCGAAGGGGCCTCGGTGATCTTCGTGTCCCACGATGTGGACGAGATCATGGAGATCACCGACCGGGCCACGGTGCTGCGCGACGGCAAGGTCGCCGGCACCCTGGAGACGGCGCAGTCCAGCGCCGACGACTTCGTCGAGATGATCATCGGCCGCAAGGTCGAGCTGTTCCAGGCCTGGCCCCACGATGCCGCGGCGGAACCCGTCACGGTCCGTGTCGAGGGGCTGTCGGGCGGCATGGTGAAGGATCTCTCGCTCGACCTGCACCGCGGCGAGATCCTGGGCCTGACCGGCCTGCTGGGCTCCGGCTTCGACGAACTGCCCTACCTGCTCTACGGCGCCCGGCCGGTGGCCGCGGGCCGGCTCGACCTGCCGTCGGGCAGTTTCGACCTGCGCCGCATGGCGCCACCCGCGGCGATCGCCGCAGGCATCGCGCTGCTGCCCTCGGACCGGCTGTTCGCCGCCGGGGTCGGCTCGCTGTCGGTGGCCGACAATGTCACCCTGCCGGTGCTGGGGGAGTTCCTGTCGGGGCTGGGCCTGGACTGGGGCGGCATCCGCGGCCGTGCCCGCGACCTGGGCGACCGCTACGACGTGCGGCCGAACCGCGCCGACCTGCTGCTCAGCGCGCTGAGCGGCGGCAACCAGCAGAAGGTGCTGATGGCGAAATGGCTGCAGACCGACCCGGTGCTGCTGCTGCTGGACGAGCCGACGCAAGGCGTGGACGTGGGCGCCCGGCAGCGGCTGTTCCAGGCGCTGGGCGAGGCGGCGCAGGGCGGCACGACGATCGTCGTGGCCAGCACCGACGCCGAGCAGCTGGCGCAGATCTGCGACCGGGTGCTGGTCTTCGCCCGCGGCCGGATCGTGCAGGAGCTGACCGGCGGCCAGGTCACCAAGGAAATCATCACCGAGCAATGCCTGCGCAGCATCGGCGTCGAGGCGATCAGGACGAAGGAGGCGGCACGGGCATGACCGACGCGACAGGCGTGACCGGGGCCGGCGGGCGGACGCGGCGCAAGTTCGACTGGCTGCACTTCCTGGAGGCCTATGCCCTGGTGGCGGCCCTGCTGGTGCTGATGGCGGTGTTCGGCATGCTGAAGCCGGCCGCCTTCCTGTCCTGGGCCAACATCTCCACCATGCTGGGCTCCCAGGCGGTGCTCGTGGTGCTGACCCTGGCACTGATCATCCCGCTGACGGCCGGCGATTTCGACCTGTCGGTGGCCTCGATGGCGACCCTGTCGGCGATGATCCTGGCGGTGCTCAACGCGGAAGGCGGCTGGCCGCTCTGGGCGGCGATGCTGGTGGCGCTGGGTGCGGGCATCGTCACCGGCGTGGTGAATGCCGCCTTCATCCTCTATTTCCGCATCCATTCGCTGATCGTCACCCTGGGCACCGGTACCTTCATCCAGGGCGTGGTGTTCTGGATCAGCGGCTCCATGACGATCAGCGGCCTGTCCGACGGGCTGACCGAATATGTCATCATCACCCGGCTGTTCGGCATCCCGCTGGCGTTCTACTACGCGCTCGGGCTCTGCGTGCTGCTGTGGTACGTCTTCGAATATACCACGCCGGGGCGGCGGCTGCTGTTCGTCGGCCGCGGGCGCGAGGTCGCCCGGCTGTCCGGCATCCGGGTGGAGCGGGTGCGCTTCGCGGCGCTGATCAGCTCCGGCTTCCTCAGCGCCGCCGGCGGCATGCTCTATGCGGGGACGATCGGCGCGGCCGACCCGCTGTCGGGCCAGACCTTCCTGCTGCCGGCCTTTGCCGCCGCCTTCCTGGGCGCCACTGCGGTCTATCCCGGCCGCTTCAATCCGTTCGGCTCCCTGGTCGCGGTCTATTTCCTGATCGTCGGCATCACCGGCCTGACCATCCTGGGCATCCAGACCTTCGTGCAGAACCTGTTCTACGGCGGTGCCCTGGTGATCGCGGTGGCGCTGTCGCAGCTGGTGCGCAACCGGGAACAGCAGGACTTCAGCTAGGCGGGATCCGCGAGCCGGGACCGGGTTTCGCTTCTGTCCACGACTTCATGCGTATGCGCCGATGCGGAATGCCGTAGCATGGTCCAATCGAGCCGGCACAAGCCGGCCTACCGGATCTGGGAGGCATTCCATGCTTGGACGTTCCGACTGGTACGACATCGCCCGCGACACCAACTGGACACCGTCCTACGTGCCGCGCGAGGAGCTCTTCCCCCCGTCGATGAGCGATCCCTACGGCATCGCCCTGGAGGAATGGGAGAGCTTCGACGAGCCCTACAAGGTCTCCTACCGGGAATATGTGCAGACCCAGCGGGAGAAGGACTCCTCGGCCTATTCGGTGAAGGCCGCCCTGGCGCGCTCCAACTTCTACGACCAGGCCGACGAGGGCTGGGCCAGCGTGCTGAAGCTGCACTACGGCGCGGTGGCGCTGACCGAATACCAGGCCTGCCAGTTCCAGGCGCGGATGGCGCGCTTCGGCCCATCCCCCAGCATGCGCAACATGTCGGTCTACGGCATGCTCGACGAGATGCGTCATGCGCAGCTGCAGCTCTATTTCCCGCACGAGCTGGTCAACCGCAGCCGGCAGTACGACTGGGCGCACAAGGCGCAGCATTCGAAGAACTGGGCGGTGCTGGGCGGCCGGCATGCGATGGACGACATCATGATGACGCGGGACGCGATCACGTCCAGCATCATGGTCTCCTTCGCCTTCGAGACCGGGCTGACCAACCTGCAGATGATCGGCCTGTCGACCGATGCCGCCAATATGGGCGACTTCACCTTCTCCAACCTGATCACCTCGATCCAGTCCGACGAGGCGCGGCATGCCCAGCTCGGCACGCCGACGATCGAGATCATGGTCCGCAACGGGCGGAAGAAGGAGGCGCAGCAGGCCGTGGACATCGCGCTGTGGCGGGTCTGGCGGCTGTTCGCGATCACCGTCGGCATTCCGATGGACTACTACATCCCGCTGGCGCAGCGGCACATGTCGTTCAAGGAATTCATGCATGAATGGGTGATCCGCCAGTGGGACCGCCAGGTCCGCGAACTGGGCCTGGACACGCCCTGGTACTGGGACCGCTTCCTGGACGATATCGAGAACCACCACCATTGCCAGCAGGGCGGCATCTGGTCCTGGCGGCCGACCGTCTGGTGGAACCCGCCGGGCGGCGTCGGCCCGAAGGAACGCGCCTGGCTGGAGGAGAAGTATCCCGGCTGGAACGACAGCTACGGCCGCTACTGGGACGTGATCACCGGCAACCTGCTGAACGGGCGCGAGGAGAAGACGCACCCGGAATGCATCCCGATCATCTGCAACATGTGCCAGATCCCGATCTCCAACCGGCCCGGGCCGGCCTGGAAGGCACGGCCCTACCAGCGCGACCATGGCGACCGCCGGTACAATTTCTGCACCGATGTCTGCCGCTGGATCTTCGACACCGACCCGGCGCGCTACAAGGACCACGAGACGATCGTGGACCGCATGTATTCCGGCGAGATCACGCCGCCCACCCTGGATGCCGTCCTCACCTATATGGGGATCGGCGTGTTCAGCGAGGGCGGCAAGGATGCCCATGACTATGCCTGGGCGGAGGAGTTCCGCGCCCAGGCCGCCGAGTAGCGGCCATGGTGCTGCCGATCCTGTCGCGCTTCCAGGAGGATGCGCATGTGAAGGTGGTGGAGATCGAGCCCGGCCAGACGATGGCCGAGGTCGCCGCCGCCTGCGCCTACCATTCGGCGGGCGTCCATGTGGCGCCGCGGCCGGGCGTCACCCTGCGGGTGCGGCCGACCACCGACGGCGACGATGCCGAACCCTGGCCGCCGGAGGTGACCGCCGAGGCGGCGGGCATCAAGGTCTATGACTGCATCGACGTCTATTTCGAGGATTCCTGACCCGATGGCGTTCGTAAAGGCCTGTACCCTGGACGAGCTCTGGGAAGGGGAGATGGAGGCGTTCGATATCGGCGGCACCCAGGTGCTGCTGGTGCATGTCGAGGGCGAAGGCGTCCATGCCCTGCAGGCGGTCTGCCCGCACCAGGAGGTCGCGCTGGCGGATGGCCGGCTGGACGGCAGGGTGCTGACCTGCGCGATGCATCTCTGGGAGTTCGATGTGGTGGCCGGCGCCGGGGTCAATCCGGGCCATGCCGAGATCGCGAAATACCCGGTGAAGGTCGACGGCGATGACGTCTATGTGGACACCGACGGCATCCAGCCGAAGTTCGCGCAGCCGTGACGGCCGGAGCGGCGATGCAGGAGGACAGGCGATGAGCGAAGCGGCAGGCGCGCGCGGCAATTCGGTGGGGCCGGTGCTGCGCGCCGGCGAGGTGGCGGATGCCGTCGTCGAGGCGCTGGAAGAGGACAATCCCGGCAAGGAGTTCGTGATCGAGAACCGGGTCACCTATATCCGCGCCGAGACCGAGGGCGAGTGCATCGTCCGCGCCGCGACGGTGTCGCGGCTGCTGGGGCGGCCGTTCCGGATGTCGGAGCTGGAGGTGATCCTGACCTCCTTCTCCGGGCGCATCCAGACCGACGACGACATGATGCGGTTCTACTTCGACAAGACCCTCTAGCACCGCAGGGCCGGCACCGAACGGGGAGCGAGATTGCGATGAGCGAACAGCCCGACCTGACCAGGCCGCTGAAGACCTGGAGCCACCTGGCGAAGAACCGCCGGCGGCCGAGCGAGTACGAGATCGTTTCCACCAACCTGCTTTGGAGCACCGACGACCCGATGCCATGGGCGCTGTCGCCCGACATCGACATGAACAAGTGGTACCTGAAGTACCGCAACGGCTCGCCGCTGGCGCATGACGACTGGGACGCCTTCCGCGACCCGGACGAGCTCGTCTACCGGTCCTACAACATCCTGCAGGACGGGCAGGAGACCTATGTCGACGGCCTGCTGGAGGAGCATGCCCGCAACGGCCACGATGCGGGGCTGTCGGCTGAGTGGGTGGCGGCCCTGGCGCGGCTCTACACGCCGGCGCGCTATCCGGTGCACTGCCTGCAGATGTCCTCCGCCTACCTGGTGCAGATGGTGCCGGCCAGCACCATCGAGAACTGCGTGATGTTCCAGGCTGCCGACCAGCTGCGCTGGCTCTCGCGCACCGCCTATCGCACGAAGGAACTGGCGAACAGCCATCCGCAGGCCGGCTTCGCCACCGGGGAGCGCGCCCTCTGGGAGCGGGATCCCTGCTGGCAGGGCTTCCGCGAACTGCTGGAGCGCCTGCTGGTGGCCTATGACTGGGCGGAGCAGTTCGTCGCGCTGGACATCGTCGCCAAGCCGGCCTTCGACGAGGCCGTCCTGCGCCAGCTCGGCCGGTCGGCGCGGCGCAACGGCGACAGCCTGCTGGCGCAGCTGCTGGACGCGCAATGGCAGGACAGCGCCCGCGCGCGGCGCTGGACCAGGGCGCTGGTGGACTTCGCCCGCGGCCGCGACGGCAACGACGCGGTGCTGTCCGGATGGGTGGCGAAATGGGCGCCGCTCGGCGATGCGGCGATCGCCGCCTATTGCGCCGGGCTTCCCGACAATCCCGAGGCGGCGGAGGCGGCGGTGGACGCCGCCCGCGACTTCCGTGCCACCCTGGGCTTCTCTGCATGATCCGTTTCCATCCTCAATCGGGATACCTCATTCATGGCGCGTAAGAAGGCACTGGTCGTCGGCGGCCTGGGCGTGATCGGCCGCAACCTGATCAACCATCTCTCCTCCCTGGGCGACTGGGACATCGCCGCGGTGTCCCGCCGCGCGCCCGATGCGGAGATGGCGGCGAAGGCCGACTTCGTCTCCTGCGACCTGCTCGACATGGCGGAGGCGGAGCGCAAGCTGGCCCACCTGACCGATGTCACCCATGTCTTCTGCTGCGCCCTGCATGGCGGCATCGACGCCACCACCACGGAGCAGAACCGCCGGCTGGTCGCCCATCCGGTGACCGTGATCGACGCTGTCGCGCCCGGCCTGGAACGGGTGGTCCTGCAGGAGGGCAGCAAGGCCTATGGCCGCCAGCTGGGACCCTTCAAGACGCCGGCTTTCGAGAGCGACAGCCGGCACATGCCGCCAAACTTCTATTACGACCAGGAGGATTTCCTGATCGATTTCCAGAAGGGCAAGAACTGGTCCTGGGCGGTGCTCCGGCCGGAGGCGGTCTGCGGCTTCGCCGTCGGCAACCCGATGAACCTGATCATGTGCTTCGGGGTCTATGCGGCGATCTCGAAGGAGCTCGGCATGCCGCTGAAATATCCGGGCGAGATCGCCGGCTTCGAGGCGATCAACCAGGTGACCGATTCCGGCCTGCTGGCCCGGATGACGGTCTGGGCGGCGACCGCGCCGAATGCCGCCAACGAGATCTTCAACATCACCAACGGCGACGGTTTCCGCTACGTGAATGTCTGGCCGGACTGGGCGGCCCATTTCGGCATGACCGTGGCCGCGCCGCAGCGCATCCGCTCCGCCGAGGTGATGCCCGACAAGGCACCCGTGTGGGACCGCATCGTGGCGAAGCACGGCCTGCTGGACCTGCCCTACGAGCAGACCGCCGGCTGGCCCTATTTCGACTTCAACATGGACACCACCTGGGACGTGCTGATGTCCGATGCCAAGCGGATCGACCGTGGCTTCACCGAGATGGTGGACACGGAAGCGATGTTCCTGGACCTGTTCGCCGAGTTCCGCCGCCGCAAGGTGCTGCCATAGGGGGCAGCCGCCCGAGGCTCCACCCTTCCCCTCCCGTCATGGTCGGCCTTGAGCCATGGCGCGCCGGCAAAGTCGCCTGCGGCACGAGACGGTGCGTCGCGGCCGCCAGAACGTCGTCACTCGCGGGCCTGGCCCGCGAGTCCATGGTG
>JAVJON010000049.1:0-36890 GCA_040216765.1 Sneathiellaceae bacterium
GGCGGTGGGCGCCAGGCTGATGTTCCTGCCGCCATACTCCCCCGATCTCAACCCGATCGAGATGGCATTCGCCAAGCTCAAGAACGCCCTCAGATCCGCCGCAGAGCGCAGCCGCGACACCCTATGGCATCGCATCGGTCAGCTGATCGATACCTTCCAATCCCAGGAGTGTCAGAACTACATTCGCCATGCCGGATACGCGTAAATACGATCACAAAACGCTCTAGCTCGTGACGTTCTTCTGGGGCTCGATCCCGTGGATGATCGAGATTGCGGCAGCGATCTCGGCGGCGGCGCACCGCTGGGAAGATTTCGCCATCATCGCCCTGTTCCTGCTGATCAACGCCAGGCTCGGCTTCTGGGAGGAACACAAGGCCGATAACGCCATAGAGGCGCTGCGAAAGCGACTCGCGCCCGTCGCACGTGTCCTGCGCGACGGCACCCGGCAGGACATTCCGGCCCATGACCTGCGCCCGGGGGATCTGGTCTTCCTTCGCCCCGGCAACATCGTGCCGGCCGATGTCGTACTGCTGGACGGCGAGTATCTGAGCGTGGACCAGTCTGCCTTGATGGGCGAATCGCGGCTCGCAGACCTGAAGGCTGGCGATACCGCCTGTTCGGGGTCGGTCGTACGCCAGGGAGAAATGAGGTCGCTGGTCCTTGCCACCGGCATGGAGACCTACTTTGGCCGCACGGCGCGGCTGGTCGAAACGACAGAGACCCGCTTGCACTTCCAGCAGGATCGCCTGCTGGAAGTGCAATTTCCTGATTCTGACGACCCTCGGCCTGGTGGTCCTGGTTGCGCTCTTTCGGGGCGACCCGCTGATCGAGACCCTGCTCTTCGCGCTGATCCTGACCGTTGCCGCGATCCCCATTGCGATGCCCGCGGTCATGTCCGTCAGCCTGGCCGTCGACGCCTCGACCCTCGCCCGCACGCACGCAGGCGATTGTCTCGCGGCTCGTGGCCATCGAGGAAATGGCCGGGATGGATATCCTGCTCTCCGACAAGACCGGCACATTGACCAGGAACGAGCTGACGCTCAGCTCACCGGTCGTCATCGATGCGAAGGACGGCGCGACGAACTGCAGCTGGCGGCCGCCCTGGCCTGCGAGCGCGAGAGCCCGGATGCGATCGATGGCGCAGTGCTGGCCGAACTTGGCGAGGCGCGGCGACGGCACAGCAAGATGGAAACCGGCAGGCGATCCACATATCCAAAGCCGAAATCTGTCCGAACGATCCGGGCCACCTCTCCCAGCAAATAGCCGTGGCGCTTCTGCGCAAGCTCGTGGAAGTGCTTCACCGTGAAGCCCTGATAATGCTCCCGGTAGACCCCCAGGATCCGTAGAAGCTCGTCCTCCGCCGCACGACGCGACGACGGCTTGCCGACCCGACCGTCGCGCAGCCCTCCCGGCCCATCGTCCCGGTAGCGCGTCTCCCAGCGACGGAACGTGCGCTCGCATACACCAAGCATCTCTGCCGCCTCTGCCTGCGTTACGTAGCCACGGCGGTGCTTGTCCAGCAGCTCTTCGAACCGCATCACACGGATCTCCTGCATCACCCGTGCCCGACCCATCCGCGCTCTCCAAAACCATTGGAAAACGATTCAAGGCACCGGACACTTCGCGCGCTACATAAACCGGACAGATCACGCGTCACCTACACACGCCGTCCAGTTGCCTTGCGCAACTGCAGTTGTCGGCCTACCCTGAGAAGGATATCTACCGCAATGTTTTTGCAGGCGGTTGCAATGGTTCCCTGCATCTTTCAGTTCCGGAAGCTGGGATTGGCGGTTGCCTGGGCGACCATCGCCCTTCTCGTCGCTGTCAATCTGCCCGCCAGTGCAAATGCGTCACAGTACGGCCCGCAACCGTACAACGCAGTGGCGATATCGGCAGACTGCGACGACGCGGTGACCTTCGAGGCGGGTCATTCCGGTCACAAGGATGATGGTCATCATTCGGACCGTGGCGATTGCTGCAATATCGGCTGCACCTCCAGTGCCATCGCGGCCTGCCTCAAACCCATGACAATGCACAGGTTCCCGGCCTCGACGTCGCGTATGTCGCAGTCCAGGCCGCCGCATGCATCGATCGACGGCCCATTCAGGCCTCCGCGCACCTGAAACCAGGACGGCCATGTGCCATGTGCCATGGGCCATATGACTTGGGCCGCGAGGCAAGATTGCGGATAGCGACACTCCCCTGGCAAAGATCCTGCCTGTTCTGCAGGTCGCAACGCTGACATAGCGAGCGTGGTTGCCTGTCATCGGACGGCAGGCCCGCTGGGCGATACCTCCGCAGATCTGCCAGCCCAAGTCAGCAGCACCTGTACCGAGGCGCATTCGGGAAGCCCGCAGAAATGCGACGTCGAAATGCGACTTCGCGCCCCGTTGCCCCACCGGGATGACCTGCCCGGCATCTCGCAACCACGGCGGCTCGGGGCGATCATTGCCGGAGGAACTGTCATGCGTGGCGATTGCTCGCCCTGTGCCACCGATATCCGCTGCCCTGGTGGGTCTTGTCCATGTGCCGACGCAACTTGCGCGGCCTGGTGCCAGTATCCGGCCCTGCCGTTCGGCCGATCCGACTATTCCCATCGTCCTGTCTCGGGGCGATGTGGCGCGGGCCGACGGCGATGACCGGCCCCGATCCCCGATGGGTCTCTCTGCCGGCTCCGCCAGGAGGGCGGCCGCTCAAGCTGGCGCTACACAATGTTCCGGAGACGCTCTCGAAAGGTATAGGCAGGCGCGGCACCCACGAACCGGTACAGACGGTGATCTGCCAGCGGCTCCTTGCGCCCGGCGCCAGCTTCATCGATGTCGGCGCCAATATCGGCTGGTACACCATCCATGCGGCGGCGCGGGTCGGACGGCAGGGGCGGGTGATTGCAGTCGAACCCGATCCGGACAACTGCCGTCTGCTTCGTGCCTCCGTGACCGCCAATGGCTTCAAGAATGTGCAGATCTTCGAGGCAGCCGCAGCGCAGGCCAATGGCCAGGCCATCCTGTCGAAATCGCCGCAGAACTTTGGCGACCACCGCCTGTTGGCAGACGACAATCGGCAGCAAATAACAGTCAGGACCCTGACGCTCGACGAGATCGATCCCGGAAAAGTCGATTTCGTGAAGATCGATACCCAGGGCACCGAAGCCAAGGTGCTTGCGGGGGCGGCAGGCATCCTCGGCCGGGACCGGCCGACCATCCTGCTGGAGTTCTGGCCTGATGGGCTGCGCCTGCAGGACTCGAGCTATTTCGACCTGTTCGCATTCATCGACCGCCATGGATACGAGATCTTCCGCGTCGGCACCTTCGGTGTCGAGAAGACAACCCTTGGTGTCCTGGCTCAGGTCGCGCGCGAACAGCTGCTCGGGTCGGACAACCACATCGATCTCCTGCTGCCAAACCCCAAGCACAAGGAGCGCCTGATGAACGTCTTGCAAACATGAGAACCAAGCGGGTGCGCAGCGGCCATGCGCCTCTCTCTCGCGCCCGGCAACAGCTCAGGGCGGTATGCCCGGCTTTTTTCCAGGAGACCGACATGTACAGACAGCTCCGAAACGCCATCCTTGCCTTCGCCGTTGCCGCGCTGGCCAATGCCCCGCTCCAGGCTGACGAGCAGGCGGAACTGACCGAGGCCGTGACGGTCGACCATGCCGTGGCAGATGCGGCAGAGCCAGATGGATGTACTACCGTTCGCTTCAATATCACCAACAACAGCAACCGGGTGATTCAGCTGCTGGGCCTATCCAGTGATCTGGTCCGACAGCCTCGCCTGGTCGCGCGGGTGGCGCCGGATCGCAGCGTGACGATGTCTTCCATCGGCATCCCGGCCAACGATGTGCTCGAGCTGACGCCGTCCGATCTCTGGTTCGAGAGCTGTGACCTGGGTGGTGCCCTTCGGCATGGTGACATCATTTCCGTGAAGCTTGAGTTCGTCGGGTGGAGCACGCCGATTTTCGTGCATGTCCATTGACGGCAATCCGCGGAGGCGGTGCCGCGGCCGCATGACGCAATGCGATCACGCTGCTGCCGTCAGTGCGGGGAGTGTCAGGAATTTCGTGTGTGGCGGGCATGATGGTGAAGAAGGAGACCCAGCATGTCGCGACGCAAAGACCCCACGATTCCGCATGATCTTCTCGACCAGCTGCTGGCGGGCGGCGCCGCCAGCGCAGCTTTCGACCAGGGTGGGCTACTCGATCAGCTGAAGAAGGCGCTGACCGAGCGCGCCTTGAATGCGGAGATGGACCACCACCTGGCCAGCGAGGATGGTGCCGGCAACACGCGCAATGGCTATGGGCGCAAGTCTGTGGTGACCGACAGCGGCAAGCTGACGATCGAGGTGCCGCGCGACCGTCAGTCGAGTTTCGATCCGCAGTTGATCGCCCGGAGCGGCATGCCCATCGGGCTGCTCGCCCTTGCCGATACAGTCCGGCCAGAGGCCTTGGGCACTGTGGAGAAGCTCAGGCAGGCGGGCGTTCAGACCATCTTGATCACGGGTGACAACGAAGGCAACGCCCGGCGCGTCGCGGCCGACCTCGGCATAGATCAGATTCACGCAGGCATTCTGCCGGGCGAAAAGGCGGAACTCGTCCGCGGATTACAGCAAGAAAGCCGCGTCGCCATGGTGGGCGACGGCATCAATGATGCACCTGCCCTGTTGCAGGCGGATGTCGGCATCGCCATGGGCAGCGGCACCGACATCGCGATCGATTCGGCCGACATCATAATCCTATCGAACCGGCTGGATGCCGTGGTAACGGCCCGCGGGATAAGCCGGCGCGCGTATCGGAGGATGCTGCAGAACATCTCGCTGGCCTTCCTGTTCAATGGCATTGGCGTTCCGCTCGCCGCAACCGGCCTTCTCTATCCGGTCTGGGCGATGGTGGCGATGGCGGTGAGCGTGACCGCCATCTTTTTCAACTCCCTCTGGGGCCGCCCGTCGCTGTTCCTCCAGGCGATTCTGAGCGTGGGAAAACCGGCGGAGCAGCGATCGTGAGTGAACTCCAGCCAATGCTGCAGGAGATAACGGCGCTCACACCCTACACGATCGCCCTTGTAGCGCTGGCCGGCCTGGTCGTCGGCGTTGCACCCAGTTCGTTCCCGCTAATTTCGGTTGCTGTCGGCCTTGCGGCGGGGCAGGGCGCCGTTGCGTCAGGACCGCGCCGCATCAAGGGGCTATGGCTCTCGGCCGGGTTCGTGCTCGGCATCGTCACAATCGATACACTGCTCGGCGCCGCCTTCGGGTTCGCCGGCTTCGCAGTCCTGCGCGTTCTGGCAAGCCATCTTGCGCTCATCTATTTTCTGCTAGCAGGCTTTCTGTTCTTCGTAGGGCTGGCGCTCTTGCGGATCATCCACGTCGCCATCCCCACGCTCGCGCCTTCAGCGAGGCCGACCCGGAGCTTTGTCGGCAGCTATCTGCTCGGTCTTCCCTTCGGCTTGTCGACCTGTCCCGCCTGCACTCCCATGCTGTTTCCGGTCGTTGCAGCGACAGCAGCCACCGGCAGCCCGCTGATGGGAGCGGTGCTCATGGCCACGTTCGGCATTGCCCGTGGCATACCGATCATCGTCGCCGCTACGGTCGCTGGGAGCGTGGCACATTTTGGGCGCTCGCGTGCATTCATACTCTGGGCCGAGCGGATCGGCGCTGTGCTTATGTTTGCCGCTGCGCTCTACTTTCTAGTTCAGGCGGTCGTGTATGCTGGCTGGTTGCGGCCATGACGCAACACAGCGGGTCGCACCGAGCTTCGACCTGACGTGACCCCGGCTTTTCCCGATCTGGCGGGTACGCCAAAGGTTAACAAATTTGGTATGTCCCATAATCTATATTTCGAGAATGTGATAAGAGGTTGGTGTATAACATAAATATGCGGGCGATTTTCCATAACAGATATTATGCGACTTTATCGTCTCGGACTCTGAGGCTCACAATGGCTCGAACCATGGGTCTTGGCGCCTGCCTTTCCCAAGGGGCTCTCTTTCACATGATGTGAAATGCCATTATATTTTTCTCCAGAAAGGAGACTTGGCATGCCCCTTACGGAAACGACAGGCGCAGTTGGCCCGGACCCAGCCGCGGTTCTCACAAAGGCGGTGTTGCGGGCGGCCGAGCAGCTTGGGGTGTCCGCGCTCCTGCTCGGCACCATGATCGGCTTGAGCGGTCCGTCGATCTCGCGGATGAAGCGTGGCGCGTTTCAGTTGAGCCAGGGCAGCAAGCCATTCGAGCTGGGTGTCCTGTTCATCCGCCTGTTCCGCTCCCTGGATGCGATCACCGGTGGCGATGCAGCAGTCGCCCGCGCCTGGCTGCGCAGCCCAAACAACGCGCTCGGTGCGTCCCCGTTGGAGAAGATGCAGACCATTGCGGGCCTGATGGATGTCATTGGCTACCTGGACGCCCGACGCGCTGTCCTCTGAGCTCCGGGACTATGCCGGCGCGTGCTGGCGGTTGGTGGAGAGTCAGTACATCGTCTCGACGCTGAAGCTGGTCGACAGCTTGGCTGAGCAGACTGTGCTGGAGGAGTTGGTGGAAGCCAGCAAGCCGGCCGTACCGGCCGAGTGCCGGCATCTGGACTATCTCCTCTCGACCCCCTTCCGCTACGACATGCCGTACCGCGGCGGCTCGCGCTTCCGGCGTGCCGGCAAGACGGCCGGAATCTTCTATGCCGCCGAGGCGGTGGAGACTGCGGTCGCCGAGCTCGCGTTCTATCGCATCCTGTTCTTCGCGGACTCGCCGCTTACCCCCTGGCCGGCCGACGCTGCCGAGTACACTGCCTTTGCCGTAGCGGTCTCGACGGCGGCGGCGATCGACCTGACCGCGCCGCCCCTCTCCGGGGACAGCGAACTCTGGACCGACCTACGCGACTATGGGCCGTGCCAGACACTCGCCGAGGCCTGCCGGGCGGCCGGTGGTATGGCGATCCGCTACACCTCGGTGCGGGATCCTCAGGCGCGCGCCAATCTGGCTGTCCTCGCCTGCCGGGCCTTCGCGCAGCCCAGTCCGCTGGCACAACAGACCTGGCGTCTGAAGCCGGGTAGCACCGGGGTGCAGGCCGTTTGTGCATTTCCGCGGCAAGCCATCGAATTCGGCCGCACCAGTTTCGCCGTTGACCCAAGGATTGCCGGGTTGAACTGGGAGAGAAAATCGGTCTGAGCCTTGCTGTCTACAAATAACATTATGCAAATAGTTCATTGATGCACTAACGGTTCAATATAGTGGCCCATTTTTTCTGGTTTCGCACCGGTTAGTTCACAAATCTCTGCTTGTAGAATGCCCAGGCTTCTTCGATCAGCCTCGCCTGACTGACTCCGCGGTCCTGCGCCGCCCGCGAAATCTCCTTTGCAACGCTGGGGATGACCTGCACAGGGACCGGGATCGGTTTGCCGGCCGGTATCTCTACCTTGCCCCGCCCCCGTCCGGCATCCTGCGCCACCCCCTTCGCCAGACGAGCGGCCGAAAGCGGCCGCCGCGCCCGAACAGCGTCCCAATGATGGTCCGGATCATAGCGGAGCTGCGACGGCACCAGCCCGACAGCGCTTCCGGCGAACTTCTCGCCAAGTACGATCACATGGACCCACAGGAGCCGCCTCCGCTTCGGCTCGCTGCAGATCCGAAGCTCGATGCCTCGTTGCTCGAGTGCCCGCAGGAACTCCGGCAACTCCGGATCGCCGGCGAGGCATTCCTCGACCGCCCGCCGCACCTGGTCAGCCAATTCCGAACGACGAGCCACCTGCTGCATCTCAACTCCTCTGTCTTCTGGCCTGTGCCGCCCACAGGAGCCCCAGCTTTCGTCTTTCCGTCGGCGAGGTTGACCCGTGCACCCGAATGCCATGCGCCAACCCCCAGCGTTTGCTGAAGGCGCGCTCCGCTGACTCCGCCATCCAGATGGCGGTGCGCAGGTCCGGATCGACGTCGAGAAGATCGCCTTCGGGATCGGCCAGGTCGGTTGCCACCACTTGTCCAGACATGGCTCTACCTGCTCGACCCTCAGCGGTTGCCGGCTGGCGCAGGCGTGGGGCCGGGTCGAGCCCGGTTCAGCAGCTGCCTGCCGATCCCGCCTCCGAACTGCGGAATGGTATCGCTCGCCGCTTTGATCACTCTGTTGGGAAGGTCGACCAGCCTGCGGAACATCAGAAGCACCAGGAAGGCCCCCACTACCCCACTGACATTCTCCGCGTTCGCCAGGAACTCGGCAGCGTCCCGCATGGTGTCGGGGGTCTTCACCAGAGACGCAGCCATTCCGGCCATCAGCCCGGCCATAGCGCAGGCTACGAACAGCCTCATGCCTTCGGTCAGGTAGATGCGCATCGCCTCGTAGAAGACCGATCGTGTCCAGGGAAGCGCGCCGAGCGCCAGAATGAATGGACCCAGGATCGAGATCGCCGCGATATTCACGAAGGCGAAGAGGATCGAGAACACGAACACGAAAAGCAGGCCCACAAACACCGTCGCGACTACCACTGCGATGATCAGCTCCCGCAGGTTCGGGGACCACAGGCTCACGTCACCCATGACCGCCCAGGCCGTGTCGAACAGCTTGGTCCCAACCGCTTGCTCGATGCCATGTACGACAGCGGCAAGCCCAACGTAGGGGGACGATGGCACATCGCCGTCCATCGCCAACCAAAGCGCCTGAGCACCGAGGTTGCCTGCCAGGTTAGCAATGATCGACGTCGCCTCCATCCAGAACTCAGCCATCGTCAGGGCGCCCAGGAATAAGGAGAACAGCAGCAGGTCAGTGATAATCTGCGGCCAAACGACCGGCGATCCCGCGATCGCTCGGCCGACAATGACGATTAACCATATGCTTAGAACAGCTCCGAGTAGCCCAATGAGCGGGGCGTCAATGTACGTGTAAAATTTGTAGGAAAAGACAGACATGCGATCCAAGATCGATTTGAAAGAGTCGCATGTTAGGCACGATTCCATCGCTAAGCCCCTGTCTGCGTCTTAAACCATCTGCTTATCGGTTTTCTGTTTCTTGATTTTCCCATGCGGGAACAACAGGCTTTTCTCTCTTCCAGGGCGGCACATAGTTGGGTGAGCTCGGGTCGCCTTTATCCATCTCCGCCCGCTGCTCATCCGTGAACCGACCGTCCCCGGCCTTAGTAATCTCCTCCCACGTCCAGTCCGCCTTCTGGCGCTGCGTTTGTTCGCTCTTCGCCGGCGAGGCATTCCCTTCCTCGGCCAGGCTTGGCGCCGCGAGCGCCAGGCCAAGCCCCAGAAGAGCCAGCCCCAGCACACCAGTCCATGCGCCCGGCAAGCGATACCGCCCTGCCCGTTCCATTGATCGCACTGTCCGCTCGGCCATTTCCCGCTTCCTTCGTCCTGCCGCGCTCAGCGGCCGTTGACGCCCATGGACTTCATCAGCCGGTCCCCGGCGCAATTTCGCCGGGCATGGGCGTAGAGCCCGGTCAATGTGCGCGGCGTGTCCGCGTTGCGGACCGCCACATCGATGTAGCTGACGATCCGTCCGCACTCTTCGGGCTCCGGTTCGGGCTGCAATTGCGATGCGGCCATCGCCGCCGGGACTGTCCATTCTCCAGCCATCACCAGCACCGCCCCGCCAGCCCCGATCCCGGCAGAGGCGATCGCCAACCCGACAAGGAACAGGCGGGTCCGGCGACATGCCGGCATGTCGACATGCCTAATTGTTGTCATATGCACCCCTCCCCTGCTTTGCGACGGCGCTGTGCCAGCTCTCGCTGCACCGACTGAAGCCTCTGATAGTCCTTCAACCCCTGCCGAAGCTCGGCGGCCAAGATGGCCATGCGCTCTCGCTGCAGAACCATCAGCCGCTCCAACTCCTGTTCCCTCACAGCCGGAGGTTCCTGGGCCAACCACAACAACAACTCCGCTCCGTCCGCGCGGGCGGTCCGACGCGCCACCGCGTCAAGCAGCTCTGCCACGGTTCCGAACCGGCATCCCGATCCCTCCCCGGCAGACCGGGCGATCACCGCTCCGGATCCCCCTTGCCCTGCAACACGGCAAGCGCGCGGTGCACCTTCCAGGCATAGGCGATGCCGCGCCGGCGGACCTGCGGGTCTGTGTCGAACCGCGGGCCGGTGTGATACCGGGCCACGGCCCTCCACCCTGCGCCGACTGCGGCAACCTCGCCGCTCAGGATCCAGGCGCCGATGGCGACGCAGGTGCAGGGCTCAGTCAGCAGGCGCTCGCGGGTAATGCCCCACTCCGTCAGGCGCTTCAGATGCTGGCTGTGCACCTGCATGGCACAGAGATCTTCGCCCCACACCGCAAGTGATCCGACCTTTCCAGCCTCCTCCCCGCTTTCGACTATGGCGATCGCGCGGAGCAACGCCGCCGAGGTGCGATACCTCTGCGCGGCTTCGGCGTAACAGCGCGGTTCGATCGCGGCACTCGCCGCCGGCGCCGCCATGATCGCCGCCGCGGCGACCAAGAGAGCCAAGCCTCTCATGCCGTCACCTCGCGGCGCATTCCGCGGTCGCGGAACCAACGGGGGCTATCCATGAGAACTGGTCGTGTCATGTGACCATCGACCAGGAGGACCTGGCGCTCTTCCGGCAGCCCGCCCCATTCCTGCGGAAGAATCAGAGGGCGGCCTTCCGCCTGGCGGGACTGCACCGAGGAATCCATCGTCGAGGGGGTCCAGATCGGCTTGTTCCCATAGCTCGCCCGCATCCGGGTGGTCTTGCCGACCAGGTTGCTCAGCTCCTCCTGTGTTCTCACATTGTTCTGTGCAAATGCTACCACATAGCTGCAGTTTGTGCGCATGGAAGTAGCAATATCAGAGCCATAAACAGCCGTGAGTTGTGACAGATCCTGCAGGATCAGTGAGATCGAAATCCGCTGGCCGGCACCCTTCGCCAGCAGATCCTGGATCAGCGGAATCCGAGGCAGGCTCGCGAACTCGTCGGCAAGGACATGGATGGGCTGCTCGCTACGCTCCGCCGGATGATCCAGCGCCCAGGCGAACAGGGTTTCCAGGAACAACGCAGTCAACGGACCGAACGCCGCCGCGTCCTGCTGGGGATAGCGCAGGTAGACCGTGCACGGCTCCGAGCGCAGCTTCTCCCATGAAAAGCTGGCCTTGCTCGTGCTCTGCCGCACCGCGCTCGTGCGCATCAGCTGCAGCCCTGTCACGAGCGTATTCACATGCGATGAGCGTTCCTTGAACGCCGTCGCCGCCAGCACGTTCAAGGCTTCCGGAATCAGGTCCGGATATCCCTTGCTTCGCGCCTCGACGGCAATCGCGCGAAGACCATCGCCGAGCGGGTCGCCCTGCCCCTCGCCTGTCGTTTTCTCGACCATTTGGGAGATCCGGCCCACGATGTCGCCGAGGTGCGGGTCCTGGCCGCGGGCGCGGCCTTCCAGGCATTCATAGAGAACCAGCGCTGCGCAATTGCGCCGAGCGCTCTCCTGGAAATAGTTGTTCTCGCCTCCCCTCCCCGTCGGAAAGAACTGCGCCGCGATCCTGAAGGCATGACGCTCCAGCTCGTGGAGGCCTTCAGGCAGGACCCGAAGCGCGGTCGGGGACCACTGGTCGGGGCTATCCGGGTCGCCCCAGCCGATCACATAGCAATCGCCTGTGGCGGCCCGCGCCTTATAGGTCATGCGCTCCAGCTCACTCTTCGGGTCGATCACCACCAGTGTTCCGGAGGCGCGCAAGATCGAGGGGATGACGTAGCTGGTCGTCTTCCCTCGTCGTGTCGGCGCAAGGACGAGGGCGTGGCGGGACTCCACCGCCTGGACCAGCCGGCCGCGGTAACGGCCCAGGACAGGTCCTGTGTTCTGACGGCCCAAGCCCATCCGCTTCAAGTCGCCAGGCGCTGCCCATCGCGCCTCCCCGTAGCCCTTCGGACGGCTCCAGTGCATCCAGGCGAGGGCGAGACAGACGAGCGCCGCCGCGGCAGCGAACGCCACAATCACCACCTGAAGCAGCGGGCGCAGCCCTGCTGCCGGAATCGCCGCAAGATCTCCTCCGGCGACGGCATAGCGGCCGACACGAAGGGCATAGAGGACATTCGAAGCGAACTGGTCGACCAGTCCCTGCAATGAGACCGTCCCGCCGGCCAAGGCCCAGGCCGCGATCGCCGCACAACAGGCTGCCACTACGCCGATCAGCGCGAAGCGCCGGGCCCGTCCCTCGGTCTCTGACCACGGGGTCGCCGTCATTTCGATGCCTCCAGTAGCACGACGTCGTTGTCGTCTTCTGCTGACAGACACGGGACGGCCTCATCCCGCGGCGGTTGCACCGAGCCGTCCGGCGACCACGGCCCCCGCCGTGGCTGCCACATCGCGGAGATGAAGCGCCGCGAGGTATGCCGTTGCCGGCTGACCTGGACGACCAGGTCGATCGTGGACACGAAGAACTCACGCACCCCGCCGGTCGGATGGCCGGCCATCTGGATGTTGCGGCCGATCGCATGCAGGGCGAGGTCGGGATCGTTGGCGTGGACCGTGGTCCAGAAGCCGCCATGCCCGCTGTTGAGCAGGCGCAGCACGACATGGCTGTTCCCCACCGACAGCTCGCCGCAGAAGATCCGATCCGGGCGCAGCCGGGTGCAGGCGTCGATCACCGCCGAGTAGTCGATCCGCTCGTCGGTCTCCAGCCGGTTGACGACCATCTCGACCCGATTGGCGACATGGCCGATGTCCAGCTCTGGCGTGTCCTGGATCGTGATGACCCGGTCGCTGCCCGGCACATGGGCCAGGCAGGCGTTCAGGAACTGCGTTTTGCCGCTGAAGGTCCCGCCGCTGACGATCACATTCCACTTCTCGGCGATCGCCCGGATGACCAGGTCCTCGCCGATCGGCGGCAGGTCGAAATCCGGCAGCTCGAAGCGCCGCGGTCGCCAAACGCGGATCGACATGGCAACTCCGGATGCGACGGAACGGCCGAGGCAGAGCTGCAGGCGATGCCCGCCCGGCAACATCACCGCCAGATGCGGCTTCGCCCAGAAGTCCTCGATCCCCTGCATGTTGGACAGCACGCGCGCCAGCCCGTGGAAATACTCCAGGGTCAGCGCCGGTGCCGCTTCGCGCACGGCCGGCTTGCCCTCGATCTCGATCCAGATCCACCCGGGTTCATTGACCTGCAGCTCGACGACATTCCGCCGGCGGAAATAGGGCTGCAGGGGCTTGAGCTTGTCGTCGAGCATCTGTCGGCCCTCACTTCAGCTGGATCGGCAGGTCGAGCCAATCGACCTGCCCGGTGTCGATCCAGGGGCCATAGGCCCTGCTGCCGTCCGGGAAGGTGGTGACCTGGCGGGTCTGACGCATGATGCTCAGGCCGCACGCGCGTGGGCTCCGGTGCCAGCTCGTGCCGGTAGACGGGTCATAGGCCGGGTAGACCCTGCAATGATCCAGCGCGTTGTCGATCGCCGGGCTGTTACCCGTGAAGAAGTTCGTGCATGGCGAAACGCAGGGTCCGTTTCCGACGGAATTACTGTTCGTCACGCAGCCTTGATCTCCGCAAATATGAGCGGCCGCCCACTGAGTTCCCCAGGCTTCGCCGAGAGAGTTCCAGGTCAAATAGGCCGACGTTTCAAAACCCCTGTGATAGTAGCGATGCCCCGATTCCGTCGTGTAGGTGCAGCCATTGGTCGGTCCTTCCGGCGTGCCGGCGCCGGCGACGTAGTCCGCCTCCGTGCCGTCCCGGCGCAGGTAGATCTCGTGCCGGTCGGTCTGCCAGAAGACACTGCAGCCGTCGGACGTCCAGCCGCCGTTCTGCCGGTCTTCGCTGCGGCTGAAGGTGTAGGGCAGGGTCGTGGAGTTCGGCAGGATCGCGGCCGGCGCGATGTCCACCCGGCCGCCCGGCGGCTCGATATAGGTGACACGCAGCTCAGTGCTTTCACGGGTGGTGTCGTTGTTCGACCAGGCCGTGGTTTCGAACAAGTGCTGGTAGCTGACGGACAGGTCCTCGGCGCAGTCCGTTACATAGGCCGGATGTCCGTCGAGGGTGTGATACCAGCGCGTCCAGGCGAAGCTGGTCGCGGTGTCGAAATCGTCGGTGCGCTCCTCGCAGGCATCGACAGCCTTCTGCAGATCCTGCACCGATCCCAGGTCCGGATCGCAGCCGGTGACCCCGACCAGCTCCTCGTCGTCGAGGAAGGCCGTCCGTTGCCGCGCATAGGCGGTGCCGGACTGAAGGTCGACCAGCGGTACGCAGCCCTCCCGGGTCTCCAGGTGCGGATAGCTGTCCTCGGAATCCTCGCAGGGGCCGACCTGGACCCGCTCCTCGGCACGGCTGTAGCCCGGCCGGTGCTGGGCCCAGCTCACGCCGGCATCGACATCGTGGCGGTAGCCGCAGGCGCCCCGCTCCCAGTCGATCGGCCAGGCCTCGCCGTCCTCGCGCACGGCGCAGTCCTCGACCACGACACGCCGATCGGCGTCGTCGGTGTAGACCAGCTCCAGCCGCGCCCGCGCGATCATCTCCACCAGGTCGACCTGCACCGAGCAGCGATCCGCGTCGAAGGTGAGCTCCCAGCCCGCATGGCCCGCATCGACAAGGCAATCCGCGTCCACATAGCGGGTCTGGCCGATGCGGTCGTTGTAGTAGCGCCGGTGCTGGCGCCAGGCACGCATCGCGTCGATGTCGATGACGGCCAGGCAGGTCGGGTCGCCGCTTTGCAGCGCCACCTGGTCGGTCGGATCCTCCTGGCAGTCGCCGACCGCGACGGTCGTCGCGCCGGCGACGTAAACCCGCTGATGGCGCTGAAAGACCCGCCCCTCGCCCAGCTCGATCCGGTCCTCGCAGGCCGCATAGTCGCGGCTCAATGGCACCGGCTGGCTGCGATCCTCGATACACGCCCCGAAGGCCTGCACCTCGCCATTGCCGTCCTCATAGGCCCGGCGATAGCTCACCCAGACCTGGGCGGCCTCCTGGTGTATCACCGCGTCGCAGCCCTCGTAGGCGCGCGTGAGCGGGACCAGGCCGGCGGAGCTCAGGTCCGGCGCGCAGTCCGGGCCGTATTGCCGGGCGCCCTGGTGGTCTATCCAGGTCGCCCGCGAGGCCCGCCGGACCGTGCCGGCCGCCTCGTCGACCTGGACTGTGCAGCCGCCATAATCCTGGCCCAGGGCCTCGACAGCGCCTTCAACGGGTGCACACTCGCCGACCTGCCGGCGGGTCCGCTCCGCTGTCCAGTACCAGGCTTGCGCCTGGCGCCGCAGGGTGCCGGCCTGCAGGTCGACGACGGGGGTGCAGACCGACATGTCGGCATGCAGCGCCACGAAGGCCCCTGGCCCGCTATCCGGCTGGCAGTCGCCGACCGGGACGATCGTCCCGAAGCGGTCGGTGTATTGGTACCTGTACTGCGCCGTGACGGTCTCGCCGTCGCCGGAGACCAGCTCGTCGCAGACCTCGAAGCTCTTCTGCAGTGCCACAGGTGGCGCATCGACAGGGCGGCAGGGCGCGATCCAGGTCTTGCCCGCGGCGTGGCTCATGTAATAGGGCCGAGCCTGGTCCCAGCGCGCGCCCATCTCGCCGTCGACGACTGGCGAGCAGGCGGTGCTGTCGAGCTGGACAGTCACTGCGCCTGACGGCGTCTCGTCCGCCCGGCACTCGCCGACCGTGACGATCTCGCCGGTTCGAGCAGTGTAGCGGTAGCGGAACTGCCTGTGCACCGTCTCGTCGGCCGCATCGACCAGCTCGGCGCAGCCCTGGTAGCTGCGCTCCAGGGGCAGCGGCCCGGCATCGTCGCGGCGGCATTCACCGGTGAAGACCCGCTCCGCCCCCTCCTCGAAATATGGCCGATAGCGGTGCCACCGCAGCCCCTGGATGCCGTCCACCTCGACCTCGCAGGCGGCATAGTCGGCCTGCAGGGTGACGGTCCCTGCCGGGTCCGGCCGGCAGTCGCCCACCTTGCGCAGGGCGCCCTGCCGATCGACATAAACGGCCTGATACTGCCGTCGCACCGTGCCGGCCGCGGCATCCACTAGCGCGCTGCACGCCGAAAAGTCGCGGCTGAGCTCCCGCACACTCGCCGGGTCCAGCGCGCAATCGCGCACCACCCGTGTCGTTCCGCTGCGATCCACGAAAGTCGCCCGATAGGCCCAGCCCACGGTTCCGGCCTGCAGGTCCAGGACAGCCTCGCACTCCACATAGTCGCGGCTCGTCGGGACCAGGCCGGCGGACTCAAGGTCCGGCCGGCAGGCACCGACCTCGATCGCTGCGCCGCTCCGGTCGCTGTAGGTGTAGCGGTACTGCCTCCGGACTTCGCCCCGGTTGACCAGCTCATCGCAGCCCGCATAGGAGCGGTCCAGGGCAACGGTCTCCGTGGTATCGACCGTGCAGCCGCCGATCTGCTTCGGCGTGCCGTCCAGCGCGGTATAGACGAGCAGGTAGGCCCGGCGGAGGGTCCCGGCCTGGCTGTCCACTTCCGGTGCGCAGGCCGCATAGTCGCGGGCGACCGGCAGCGCCTGCGCGGTATCGGCGGCACATTCCGTCGCCCACTGGCGCGCGCCGGCGCCATCCACATAGGCGAGCCGATAGGCCCGGTACGCCCCCTGCCCGCTCACCACCTCCGGGCAGGCATCGTAGACCCGGCTCATCTCCACGGTCCGGGCCGGGTCCGGCGTGCAATCGCTCACGTAGCGGCGATTGCCGCCCTCCTGGAAGTACAGCTTGTAGGCCAGCACCGCCGTCTCGGCGGACAGGCTCGCCCGGCAGGCGGCATGGTCCCGCTGCAGCGCCACCCGATCGAAGCTGTCGGTGCAGTCGCCCGCCGGCCGGCCATTGGCGACGGTGCGGGTCTGCACCACCGCAACGGCGGCCGCCAGGTCGATCCGGTAGCCGCAGCCGTCGCGGCTGACCCCATAGCCCTGTGCCTCCGGCGCTGCCCCCGTCCCGGCCGACGTCGCGGTCGTTCCCGCTGCCCCCGTCCCGTCCTGCCGCCCGTCGGCCTGCGTCGCGGCACCCAGGCTCGATCCGGCCGCGCCACTGGCGGCGATCGCCTCCTGACCCTGCCGGACCTCGGCCTTCCGGCTCCCGCCGCTGTCGTTCGCCTCACCCTCTGCGCCGGACCCGGCATCGATCGCGGCCCGCACCGCATCTGTTACCGCCTCCAGGTCCCCGAACGCCGACAGCCGCGTGGTCTCAGGCACGAGCGCTGCGCCGGACAGGAAGCGGGAGCGCAACGGCGTGTCCAGGGGCCATTCTTCCGACCCGTCCCTCCGGGTGATCGCGTACCAGTCGATCACCACCTCGGTGCCGGCGGCCGTCCGCGTCGGAGTGCTCTGGCCCTTGACCAGCAGCGGCGCGGCATCGACGCCGCGCAGCCGCAGGTCCGACATCAGGTCGCCGAGGCCGGCGCGTACCGTCATCGGTTCGCCGACCCCGAGCGGCTCCTCCAGGTAGAGAACCGTCTTCTGCGCGTCTGTGTCTTCAGCCCGGGCGCCTTCGCCAGGCGCCTGCAGAAATCCCAGGATTGCGCCAATCGCCGCGCAACACCGCCACCCGGCCGGAATGTGCCGCATGGTCCGACTCCTGTCAGTTGTGGCCCGCATTGCCGCCCTGGTCGACCTGCACCTCGAGCGGCATGGAGGCGTTGCGGGTCTCGCCGGTATCGACCCAGTCTGTGTAGGAGACCGCGCCGGAGGCCTGCGTCACCCTCTGGCGGGTCTGTGTCTTCATGACGTTGGAGCAGGTCGGCCGTGCCGGCTGGCTGGACGGCACGAAGACACGGCAGACCTGGTACGGCCCGGGCAGGTTGCCCTGGGTCCCCCAGGTCCATGCCTGGTCGCCGCGGGGACCCCAGGGCTGGAACGGCACGCAGCTCAATCCATTGCAGGCATTGACCGCGATCTGCATCCGCTCGGCCACGGTGCCGAACTGAGCAAGGGCCGTCTGCCAGATCTCCCTGCGCTCGGTCTCGCGCCCGCACTCTCCGCCCTGCGGGATCGACGGCCCGGCGCCGATCTTGTAGTGCGCCTCCGACCCCTCCTTGCGGGCGTAGATCTCCCACTTCTCCGTCACCTGGTAGCGCTGGCAGCCATCGACGACGGTCTGGGACGTCGGGCGGATCTCCTCGCGCCGGAAGGTGTAGGGGAAGCTCGCAGAGGTTGGCAGGACCTGCGGTGTCAGCAGGCCTTCGCGGCCGATATGGGGCGGCATGTCGACATAGAGCCAGAGGATCTCGATGGAGGTGCGCCTGGCGTCGTCCTGGTCATATCCCACCAGCATGGTCTGGTGCTGATAGCTGACACTGCGATCCTCTTCGCACGGGGTCACCCAGGTCTTGCCGCCACCCAGCGTGTGGTACCAGTGCGTGAACATGTAGCTGACACCCGCCGGCAGATCGTGCCGGCGCTTGCCCTGGCAGCCTTCCCAACTCTTCTGCAGGCCCTGCTTCGTGGCCTGCAGAGGTTCGCAACCGGCGATCTCGACCACACCCTGCGGCGTGACGATCACCGTCCGTTGCTGCTCCATCGCCACCCCGGCGGCGGTGTCGACATAGAGGCTGCACCCCTCCCTCGTCTGCTGGTGGCTGTAGACGATGCTGGAATCCTCGCAGGCCCCCAGCGGCCAGGCCGTGCCGTCCCGCCTGTAGGCCGCCCGATGCTGCTGGATCGATCGTCCGGCCCTTGTGTCGTGCACCAGCGAGCAGGGTGCGGTCTCGTGGATCACGTTCCAGACCGCCGTCCCCTTGTGGGCGCCACAGCCTTCCACGACGATCCGCCGGTCGTCGCCATCGCGGTAGACCAGCTCCACCCTCTGGTCGACCTCGCCCTTCGCGAGATTCACGAGCGGCGTGCAGTTCGTCTCGTCATGCTCGATCGGATAGCGCGTCTCGGTGGCCGGCCGGCACTCTGCGTCCACGTATTGCGCGCTGCCCTTGCGGTCGATGAAGAATCGCTTGAACCGCGGCCAGGCCGACATCGATGCCTGGTCGACCTTGTCGCTGCAACTGCCGAAGCCACGCTGCAGCTCCACCCCGTCTTCCGCGTCCTCGACACAGTCGCCGACCGGCTGCTCCGCGCCGTCCTTCACGAAGAACTTGCGGTGGCTCGGGAACACCTTGCCGGCGGCCTCGTCCACCCGGACCTCGCAATCGGCATAGTCCCGCAGGAGAGGAACGAGCTGGTCGGTGTCGGTCACGCATGCGCCGAACGGCTGCAGCTTCCCATCGGCCAGCCTGTAGCCCAGCTTGTAGGCGGGCCAGACCTTGATCGCCTCGTGATCGATGACCGGCTCGCAAGACCCGAAATCGCGCTCCAGCGGCACCAGTCCGTCGGCCGTCCCGTCGATCCGGCACTCGCCGGCGAACTGCGCCTTGGCGTCCTTGTCCTTGTAGGTGAAGCGATAGCGGGTGCGCACGACGCCGCCGGCGGCATCGACATGGAGACTGCACCCCTCCACCGTGCGCTCCATCGGCGTCGCCGGATTGTCGCCGGGGATGCAGTCGCCGATCGGCTGCTTCTCGCCCTTCACGGTCGTGAAGAAGGGCTTGAACTGGCGCCGCATCGTGCCCTCGACACCGTCAACCAGCGGCCCACAGGCCGCGAAGTCCTGGCGGATCAGCACCTCGGCGGCGGGGTCCGGGTCCGGCCGGCAGCTCCCCACCCGAACCACCGAGCCGGACCGTGCGATATAGCTCCATTGGAACTGCCGGCGGGCGGTCAGGGCGACCTGGTCCACCAGCTCCGGACAGGCGTCGTGCGCCTTGTCCAGCGGTTCCTGCGGTGCCTCGCCGACACGGCATTCGCCGATCCAGGTCTTGCCCTTGGTCGGGCTCGCGTAATAGGCACGGACCTGCCCCTTCCGGGTGCCGGCCGCGCCGTCGATGACGGGATCGCAGGTCGCATGGTCGAGCTGCACCACGATTTCGCCGGACGGTTCCGGATCGGGCCGGCAATCGCCGACCTTCACAACCGTCCCGTCGCGACCGGTATAGCTCGGCCGGTACTGCCGCCGAACCGTCTGGGCGGCCAGGTCGACCAGCTCCGAGCAGCCGTCATAGCTCCGGGAGAGTGGCACCGGCGGCGTGTCGGTCGGCTTGCACTCGCCGAGCCAGGTCCTCGTCCCGTCCGCCTTCACGTAGAAGGCGCGGGCCTGGTCACGCCGCACGCCGGCGATCGCGTCGATCTCCGGTGAGCAGGCGCTGTAGTCGCTCTGCACTTGCAGGACATTGCCGACATCAGGGCGGCAAGCGCCGACCGTCCGGACCGCCCCCTTGTTGTCGGTATAGAGGTATTTGAACTGCCGGGTGACCGTGCCCGAGGCCGCATCCACCTTCTCGGCGCAGCTCGCAAAGTCGCGATCGAGCGGGTGCTTCGTTGCGGCGTCCGGATTGCAGCCGCCGAGCGCCTTGATGGTCCCGGTGCTGTCCAGATAGCTCTCCTTGTAGGCAAGGGTCACCGCGCCGCCGTCGATATCGACGATCGGTTCGCAGGCGCTGTAGTCCTTTTCGGTCCGGACCTCGCCCGCCGGGCTGTCATCGGCCCGGCAGGTGCCGATCTCGCGGGTCGCCCCGATGGTATCGGCGTAGACCAGCTGATAGCCGCGCCGGACCTTGCCGGTCTGCCGGTCGACGATCTCGCTGCAGCCGGACCAGGTCCGGCTGAGCGGCCGGGGCTCGCTGTCCGTCGTCCGGCAGCCGCCGATCGCGCGTTCCTCGCCGGCCGGCGAGGTGTAGACGAGCTGGTAGGCGCGTCGGAAGGTCTCGGCCTGCAGATCGAACTCCGGCTGGCAGCCGTCATACTTCCTGGCAGTCGACAGGGGCTCTGCCCTGTCGATCGTGCAATCGGTCGCGAACTCCCGCTCGCCCTTGCCGTTCACGAAGGCGAGCCGGTACCGCCGATAGGCGACTTCGCCCACGACCGCCTCGGAGCAGGCGTCCCAGACCTTCTGCATCTCCGTCGCCCGGTTCGCGTCCGGGGTGCATTCGGTGACGTAGATCCGGCGCCCGTCGATCTCGTAGAAGAGCTTGTAGTGCAGGGTCGCCGTCGTTGCCGACAGGGTGGCCGGACAGGCCGCATAGTCCCGCTGCAGCGGAAAGCGGTCATAGGAGTCCGTGCATTCGCTGACCGGCTTTCCGTTCGCGGTCTCCCGGCTCTGGACGACGGCGACACCCTGCACCAGGTCGATGCGAACCCCGCAGCCGTCCGTCGTGACGGCATATTCCGGTGGCTCGGCTGGATCGGCTGCACGCTCCTCGCTCTTCTCGACCGGCGGCAGCGGTTCATAGGCGGCGGCGATCGGGTTCTGACCCTCTCCGCCGCCCCCGGCAAGATTGCCCTTCCCGGAACTGCCGGCATCGCGTTTGCGGTCCTCGTCTTCGACCGCTTCATTGAGCCGTGTCAGTGCCGCTCCCAGCCCGCTCTCCTGGCTGGCCGGGTTCCCTTCAGTCGCCAGCAGAGCCCTCGCCTGAGCGATCAGCCCATTCACATCGCCATATGCCGCGACCCGCGTCGCGGCCGGCACATTGGCGGCCCGGACCAGGAACCTCGACCGAAGCGGCGACCCGAGCGGCAACTCCCTCGCTCCGTCGAGACGGGCGACCGAGTACCACTGCACATTCACTTCTGTTCCATCGTTTCCGGACTGCGGGCTGGCCATGCCCCGCACGACAAGCTTCGCGACGTCGACCCCGGTCATGCGGGGATCAGAAACGAGGTCGCCCAAGCTGGCCTGCACCGTCTGAGCCGATGCCGCCGGCGCTCCCTGCGAAAGCACCAGGGTGGTCGACTCCTCGGCTTTCACTGGGGCTGCCGCGAACGCGGCCAGCACCACCACCACCAGAATCAGACATAGCGGCATCGCCAACCAAACAAGGATCCGCAGCGCCAGGGTCCACAATCCGACCGCTCTCATCGCCCTTCTCCCCTGCCAGGCTCCGTCATGGCCGCAACGTTCTCTCCGACCCGTTCCGGTCGGCGCAGATACACGTCACGGTTCAAAGTCAGGACAACACGTTCGCCCGCCGCGACACTGATCACGGGGGCGATGTCCACCGTCGCCTCCAATGCCTGAGCTGTGATCTGGCCGGCCGACTGGCCGAATTGCTGAGCTGCTGCCGCGAGATTCTGATTGCCGGTGTCGGGCGGGACTGCGGCTGCGGCCGCGGCGGCGATCACTGAGGTGACGAAGGCCGAGCCGTACCGCTCTGTGATCCGGTGATCGACATCCCCGACCAGCCCGGCACGGCCCATTGCATCGCCAGCCAGGGCGAGCTGGTCATCCTCGTCGTCGTAGATATGCGCTCCGTCTTTCGCGCGGATGATGCGGTACCACTGCACCGCAAGCCGGCTCTCGCCCTGCTTCTCCAGCGCCTCATAGGTCCCCAGTGCCACGTCACCCTTTTCGAGCAACAAGTAGCGGCCGTCCGCGCCATAGACATCCATGTCCACCATCGCGCGGACATAGCCGCCGATCTGCGAGTTGATCGGCGACTGCAAGACAGCCGTTACCACCCTGTCCTGGGTCAGGATGTACGACCGATCCACAGGAAAGCTCGATATGGTCGACGGCGGATCTTCCCGACGATAGTCCGGATCGGTGTTCACCCATTCGGGCGGCACACCTGCCCCCGTCGCCGCAGCCGCAGCCACTTCCCCGAAGCCAGGCCCTGCCTGCCGGCGCTGGACCAACCGCTGCGCCGCCGTTTCAGCACGCCTCTGGGCGGCAAGATCGAGTTGCGGCGGCGGAGCCGGCGGCGATACCCGCTCCGGAGGGGGCGGAGGCGGTGTCCTCTTCACTTCCTTCGGCGCAGGCTCGGGCTGCGCCGGCATGACGATTACCGGCGGCGGCGCGGGAGCCGGCGGCTGAATTATCCGCGGCTCAGGCGCCGGCTCGGGCAGCTCGGGCACCTCGTAGAGCTCGGCGTTCAGCGCTGCGTCTACATCCTCCGCCGGCCTCTCCTCTTCATCGCCAAACCAGTCACAGCCGGCCACGAGCAACACCAGGCCCAGCGCCAGAACGCCGCCGATGCCGGTGCCCCTGCTCATAGCCCGGCCACCCCACCAGGAGCGTAGCTGCCAGGCGCCCGGCCCCTTGCTTTGTCAGCATCCCGCCGGGCCGCTTCCTCAGCCGGCAGGATGCAGACAACCTGCTGGCCGTGCCGCAAGGTGATCGGCTGCACGGTTTCCACGATGAAGAACCGGCCATCCTTCGACTTTCTGGTGTTGACGGGCTGGTCGACACCGTCGAACACAGCCCAGGCGGCGGGCCAGGGCTGCCCGGTGTTGCCGCCATAGTCGAGGTAGGTAAAGCGATCGTCCCGGAAGACTGCCTGCGGCGCGATCGACGCATCCCCGAACATCACGCGGTCCAGACGGATCTTCGCCGGGTCATAGGGATTGTCTGCCAGCCATTCGCCATCGCCCGCGCTGGCGCCAGTGGACAGGCTCGCTTCCATGTAGGATCCAGGTCGTGCCGGCTCTGCCGGCCCGATGTCCTGCCGGCTCCTTTCCGGCTCGACTTCTTCGGTGCTGAACCCAGGCACGACCGGGTCGATCTCGACCACCTGGTAGCCGATGTTCCCTGAGTTCCAGGTCTCGCCGCGGAGGTAGAAGCTGTAGATTGTTCCGGCTTCGGTGATGACGTTGAGGTTGGAGTCCGCGCCGGCCTTCTTCACCCAGACATGCTGCTGGTATGGAAGCTTCGCCGCTCTTGTCCCGAAATGCGTCTCGTCACCGATCACCCATTCCGCGATCCGCTCATTGCGCGGCAGCGCGATCGTGGTCGTGATGAACTCCCGAAGGTGGACCTTCACCACCCGTGTCGGCGCCCATTTCGGGCGATACACACCGCGCTCGGGGCGGGCCGTGGTCCAGGCTTCCTGGATCAGTCCGCTCGGCCCGGTATCGGAATCCATCGCGGGAAACTCGCCCCGCATCTGTGCCTCGACCGCTGGATTGGGCGGTGGCAGCGGCGGGAGTTCCTGCACCCCCTGCCCCGCCGATCCGGGCTGCGGCGGAGACAGGTTCTGCGCCCTCGCCGGCCCGACGGCCGCAGCCCCGACAACCAGCGCGAGACCGGCCAGCGCGAGACCGGCCAAGGTTACCCACCGCCGCCTCACTGCCCTGCCTCCCCGCCCAGGCTCCGCTTGCGCACCGCGTAGCCAGCCACCCGCACCCCAAGCGGGTTCAGCCTTATGCGGTCTGCCATTCCCTCGATCGCCGTCCGATACACCCGGATCGTCGCCACCCATTCACCCCGCTGCACCGCCCTCTTGTCCCGGCGATCGATCGTCGTGAACTCGACCTGCCAGGTGCCCGACGAGCCGGGCACCGGACCCGCCGAAAGGATGTGGATCTCTCGAACCAGCTTCTTTTCCGCGAACTCGTTCAGCGGGCTCCCGGCATTGGAGGTGGTCATCCGGTCCCGGAATTCCTGGTAGACCCGGTCCGTCGAATGCGCCTGGATCCAGCCGTAGCGCACCTCCTCGTCCACCAGGTTGATCGTCTCCCTGTCGTCCACATATCGACGCAGCACGTCTTCGATCAGCAGCTCCTCGGTCCGCCGATCGATCCGGTCCGGTATCAGCCGCACCAGCTGCGCCTCTGGCTCCGCGAACTGCACGAGCACATGCTCCACGCTCTTGAGCGGGTAGAGCCCCAGCACCAGCGAGCCCATCGCCCCGGCCAGGCCGACGCCCAGGCCGGCCAGGGCCCAGCTCGCCTTCACCAGGCGTTCCAGCCGCCGCACATAGGCCTCGTCCTGGGTGCGAACCCGGTTTCCGCGCACGCGCCCCTTCGCCGGCGGCAGCGCGGCGGGCACCAGATCGTCATGCCCGGAGCGCATCGGTTTCCCGCCGATACTTTTCGAGGCCGGGCTGCGGAACTGCCGGCCCGCAGGCGCAGGGGCTCTGCTTGTAGTCGTCCGTACCGGAGCCAGGCCGGACGACCCCCTGCGTGTCGGAGCAGCCCGCGGCCGCCACTGCCAGGGCCATGGCCAGGGCCCATCGCCCGATCACTGGTCTGCCCTCACGAAGGCCGGCATGCCGCGATAGACCACCGGCAACCGGTTCAGCTGTTCGAGGGCCTGCAGTTCCAGCATCTTCGCCATGATCGCGCGGGTCGCTGCGAGCTCCTGCAGGATCGACGCAAGCGCCCTGTTCGTCTGCGCGATCCGGGCGTTTATGTTGTCCACGCCGGCGGTATCGCTGACGATCGCCTGGACCTCGCCGGACACGCTCCCGACGGAGTTCTGCAGGGCCAGGGCTGTCGCCGCAGCCGAGAACACCGCGTCCTCGTAGGCCACTCTTCGACGGCCTTCGATAACCGCCACCTTCGTCCGGTCGATCGGCGCGTCAGCCTCGTCGGACCACATGCCCTTGTTGGCGCCCCCGACAGTGAAGACCCCCCTCACCTCTCCGGAGGCGCTGTCGATCACGCCCTGCAGCTGCCCGGACGTCGGCAGTCCGAGATGCTCCCGCACAGCGTCCTGCGCGTCGCACAGGCTTCCCAGGCCCCCATCGCCTTTCGGCAGCCAGGTCCCCGGATCCGGTACGATGCATTGCAGGATCGTCCGGCTCTCCCGCACCCAGCCGGGGATCGACATGGCCAGCGACACCGCCGGCCCGAGCGTCTCCCTGGCATCGGTGATGAAGCCCTTGATCGCGACCAGCTCCTTGGTCTGCTTGACCGCTTCCGCGGCCGCCTTGGCGCTCTCGATGATGTTCTGCGAGTCGTGGACTTCCATCGTTGCCCGGGCCGCATTCCAGGGCGCCCCGATCCCGATCGCAGCCAGAACAGCGGCACAGATCAGCCGTGAATGAATGCATCCAGCCACCTGTCGTCTCCCAGTTCGTCAATCAGCTTCACCATGCGCGCCGCCGCTGGCGGCCCGCCCTGAAACGGCCGCAGCAACGGCCCCAAAGACTGAAGATCGAAATCCAGGAACACGGTCTCGCCGGCCCGCTTCAGCAGGACCGGGTACCGCGCGATATCCTTTGGGATTGCCCCCTCGACCCGTCCGAGCACGAACTCCATTTCGGCATCGGAAAGCCCGTACGGCCGGAGCTCCTCGGCGTACTTCGCCGAGCCGGGCAGAAACAGGATGGTGGAGACATTCCCCCGGATCGTGGGCGCGATCTCCTCGGGCAGCCCCGAGACCTCCTGAAAGGCCAGGCCGACGCTTCCGCGGTTCTTTCTCGCGGTGCGCAACAACGCCTCGATCCGGGACCGGAAGTTCGGCTCCTGCAGCAGGGTCGCCGACTCATCGACGAAAATCACATGCGGCTGGCCTGCATTCGCCACGGCCACCTGGATCCGCTCGAACAGGTAGTAGGTCAGCGCCCCGGCGAGCCGTGGATCATTCGCTACCCCATCCAGGGCAATGCACGTCCAGCGCCCGGCATCGGGGTCGAACGCATCCCGCTGCCCGTTGAAGACATGCCCATAGCGTTCGCCCCGCGCCCATTTCCGCAGCCCTTTGGCAACGCTCGATCCCGCCGGAAACGCCTGATCGAAGACCTCGCTGAGCCGCCGTTTCGGTCCCCTCGTCGTCTCCATGATGTCGCGGACCGCGTCTTGGAGATCACGCAGGCTCTTGTCGTCCTCGACCTCCGCCAGCAGCGCCAGGAAGCGCTCCAGGCTGGCGCGGTGCTCCGCGGTGTCCGCCACGTCGAAGGGGTTCAATTCAAGCCCGTCGCGCTTCATGAGATAGCGGCCGCCCAGCGCATGGGAGAGGACCTCAAGGCCTGCGTCCCGATCGAACGCATAGATGCGCAGGTCCGGATAGGCGCCCAGCGCGCCGGACAACAGGAATCCGCCGGCGACGGTCTTGCCACCGCCCGTTCCGCCGAACAGCATCCAATGCGGCGGCGCCAGATCGGCCGGACTGGCCTGGAAGACGAAGCTGTAGGGGGACCGGCCGTAGGCGGTCGGGATCACCCGAGCCGGCCTCGGCCCGAAGTCGCAGCTCGCCGAACCTTTCGGTTCCGCTTCCCACACCAGGAGGTCAGCGACATTGTGGGCCGTCAGCTCGTAGGGTCGCACCGGATAGTCGTAGCCCGGGAGCCTGGCCCAGCTGCCCCGCTCCCCGAACTGACCTTCCGGGACCACGGCGACCCTCGCGCGGCCCAGCTCTTCACGCACCTCGCGCACAGAGGCGCGCATCTCCTCCTCGCTCCCGCCGGTTACGAAGAGCTGCACTTCGGCTCTGACAAGAGCGGTCTTCCCGGCCCCGAGTTCGTCGCTGGTCTCCGCCCATTCCTCCGTCGTCAGCCGATTGGTCCTGAAGATCTTCGCCTGGCGCGCCCGGTACAGCGACCATGTCACCGCTTGTCCGTGCGGCACCGGGTGCCCGCGAACCACCAGGCACACGTCCAGTCGCCGGCGCATCACTCCACGGACCAGGTCACCACTGGTGAACTCCGGCCAACCCTGCACACCCAGGACGGATGTCCACCGCTCCCGGGAGCCGTCCCGGGCAATGCACACACCGTCCGGCCGGTACTCCAGCGAGACTCCTGCCATTGCCGCAGGGAACGGCGCGTCGGCGGGAATGTCGGCATCGAACCCGCCCACCAGCTCGGCCAGGAACGACAGCAGCTCCGACCGCTCCCCGCCCTTCCCTCTGTCCAGCACTCTTGGCCCGTAGGGGCTGAGCAGCGCGACAATGCCGGCCACCGCCTTTTCCAGAGCGGCCTTCTCACCCGCCGGCGATGTCACGATAAGGTGGTGGCTGCGTTCGAAGGATCCGGCGAGATAGTCACTCCAGGCGGCATTGACCGCCCCCAGATAACCTTCCCCTTCGTCGACCGCCCCGAACGCCAGCGGCCTCTGCCGCGAGAGGCTTCTGATGGTCACGCCCTGACGCTCCAGCGATCGCACCCAATCGCTGCGCTGGGCGATCAAGCCCTCAACGGCATCACTGGAACGGCCCAGATAGACGGTGCCCTCCAGTTCGAGCACCTGAGCCAGGCCGCCCCGGTCCAGACGCAGCGTCCGGCCATCCTCGTCCAGACCCAGCCACGGCAAATAGTCTGCCAACCGGCCATCGGCCTGAGGGCCGCCATTCTGCCGCAGCGCCCAACTGCCAAGCCCATAGCCCAGCGCTGCGACTCCCAGCGGCGCCAACGCGCGGGCAATGTCAGCCGTCTCAAGCATCGTACCGGTTCGCCCGGTCGCCCCAGAGCCGGGGCATCCTTGCGGGCGGGTAACCCCGCATGCCGCGTCCCGGTACCGCAAGCAGGCGCCGGCCCCACTCCTGGAGAACGATGTCGATATGCGGTTCGCGATGACTGGCCAGCGCCGCGAGGCCGTAGCCCATCGTGCCGATCGCAACGCCGGCGAGGACCTCGCCGGAGACAATGCCGCCAAGGAAGGCTGCCAGGACCGCCAGGCAGCCTGTCACCGGCGATACGCCGGCGATCCGCAGCGGCGACGCCACGGCTTTGCGCAATGGCGACCTGCGCATCGCCCTGCCCGCCTACGACCCGGTGATCGTCGTCACGATCCAGCCCGTGCCTGTCAGCACGATCAGCCCCGCGACGATCTTGACGGCCCAACCGACCGCCAGCTTCCCCACCATCGCCATCGCGATCACGATCACCAGGCCGACCCCGGCCAGTGCCGTGACGACATTCCTGGCGGATGTTGCCGTCTCGTTAAGGAACGTGGTCGACTTCGCGAAGGGGTCCTCTGCCTGTGCGAGAGCCAGCTCTGGCACCAGCCCTGCAACCAGCGCGAAAGCGACGAGGAGCGCCGCGGTGCGCCTGGATGAATCAGAAACCGTCCACATCTGCCGGAAACCCTTGGTTGTTGCGACCTCTCAGGGCTCAGACTGCACTGCCCATTTCACACAGGCAATACCGCGATAGCGGGAGTTCGTCAGAGAAGCGAAAATATGCAATAACAGCTGTGTCTTGCAAATACAGCTACGTATTCCGCATTTGTGCAGGCAGAGCGTCTAACCCAACGGGCCTACAATGGAACGTCTGTCCCACCACGCTCCTGGAGCACATGGCCGACGCGATCGCCACGGCGTTCCGCTTACCGCACCACCTCTGGCTTCGCGTGCGCGTCCATGCGGTCGCAACCCGTCGCGACGTCACCGACGTTGTCAGCGAAGCGCTGGAGAACTCCCTTGCGGACTGGCTCCAGGAGCCGCCGCCGCAGCGGCCATCCGGCCGTCTGGACAGGTTGCGCCGGGCAGCTGCGAAGCTGGCGGAACTCGAGGCGCTCGCGACCCTCTATGCCAATCATGACGGCAGCACCCGTCCACCGCGGGCAGCCGATGAGGCCCTCCCCGCCCCTGCCGGCGGGTTTGTCCGCGAAGCGCATCTCCAGATGCATCCGGATCGGCTCACGCAACTCAGGCCGAAGCTTACCCGCCGTCTCTGGAAACACTGGCGCGCCTGGTGTCTCTACACAGATTCCGATCCGAACGAGGCTGCCCGCCGCGCCCTGGAAGCCTATCTCGGGTATCAGATTCCAGCCGGAGGCCAGGCGACAGAAGCCATCCGGGAGGCCCTTGCCGAAGTCCGTCACACGCTCGATGTGCTGCTTTCGGAGCCCCCCGAGCGCTCCTTCTGAGGCACGTCCTGCCGGTCGGCGCTCCGGATCCGCAATGCGGGCGACTGCTCCATGACGTCGAGCCGCATCCGGATGCGCTTGCCGGCTTGCCTGGAACCCTGGCTCCCGGCACTTCCCATCGGGCTGCGGCTGCTCTGTACCTGTCCTCGCCTGCCGCCCCTGCCGGCGCGCGACGCGCGGCTCTGGGTCGTCCTTGAGGCGAAGGAAGCGCACACTCTCGCGGAGCTTCAGCGGCTGCACGATGCGCCCAAGAACGCGGTCGTCGCCGCGGCGCTCCTCTGCGCTCAAGAGGCGCCACCTTACATGCTGCCGCCCGGTGTCCCGAGGGGGGCGGCTCCCAGTGGCCCTCTATCTCCAATTTCCGAGGCCTGAGTCTGGTCGCGGCCTGAGAGGTCCCCGGAACTGCCGTGGCGCAAGGGATCCCATCGCGCACAAGGGTCTCCGACATTGCCGAGGGGATACAAGAGTCCGGCCGGTAGAAGACATGCGCCTGGTCTCTCATGCTTTGCAGCATTCTGCCCGAGGCCGATTCCTGAGCCATTTGGCGTGCGATGGTGTCCACTACCAGAGGGGGTTCTCCTCCGCGAAACGCCTGAAGAAGGCGAGGAAGGCCTGGTCCGGGTTGCGGGGTGGTTCATGGTCCATCGACCAGCCACGCCATTCCTGCTCGACGACGTAGATGTCATATCCCGGATAGCGCAGGCGGGCGGTCTCGTAGGTCACCGATCGCAGGGGCGCCGGGCCGTCCGGTGCGCGCGGCTTCGGTTTCGGCGGCGGCAGGGCGCCCGGCGGTGGCTGCACCGCCTCCACCCTGCCCTGCAGCCGCGCGGCGCGGCCCACCTTCGGGCGCTGCAGCTCGCGCGCGGCCGCCTGCAGGCCGTCCGCATCCTTCCGCCACCAGCGGAGCCGCACACCGGCAACCCGTCGCCCCCTCTTCAGCGGCTCGACCTGGACGATATAGTCGGAGAGTTCGTTCACCTCCTGCACCGCCTTGGCGATCGCGCGGTTGTGGAGGTTGCTCCAGGTGGTGAGCTTGCCCTTCGGCACGCCGAGCACCGCCCGGAGGGCCGCGAGCGAGAAGTCCTCCGAGGTCTTGTAGCTGAGATTGCCCCGCTTCTGGACCATCTCGTAGAGGCAGAGCGCGTACTTGCTGGTCAGGGCGAACATCACCTGCTTCTGCAGCCGCGCGAAGATGGTGCTGTCCTTGATGATCCGCCGCAGCCGCGGCGGGATCTCGTAGTGCAGCAGGCCGTCCGGTGCCTGGTGCTCGATATTGCCGCCGAGCAGCTGCACCCGCTCGATCGTCGTCTCCCCCTCGCGGGTCACCTGCACCTTCACGATCGCGCCCATCAGGCGTTCGATCGACTCCCCGATCCGATCGTTGGAATTGTGGCTGCCGCGCAGCTGGCTCTTGGCGACGGTATGGGTGACCGGCCTGTCGATCGCGTCCCAGGCATTCTCCAGGAGAAGATTGTATATCCTGCGATCCGCCAGGGTCAGCGGTGTGACCTCGACCAGGTCGACCAGCTCGCCCGGCTTGATCAGAGATGTCGGTCCCGGCCGCGCCTGAACCGTCCGGAAAACACCGCCTGCCTGCGGCAGCCTCTGCGCCATACCTCGAACTCTTACATTTGTACGTCCTGAATGTAAGCTATCGGCCGATTTGGCGCTGCTGGCAAGTGCGGCCGGATCTCTCCGTCCTCCCCCACCCGAAACGTAGCGATACCTTTGGGGTGGCCTGTCGGGAAGTGGCGGTTCCGCTGACCTTCCGGGCGAATCCGGACCTCATGTCTGCCCTCACCCGGGATGTAGGCGACCGGCGCCCGCTGATCGAACAGCCGGCCCCTCCACTGGCATCCCAGGATGTAAGGCGTGGGACCTGGCTGGAACTGCGTCCAAGGAGCCCGGACCGGCTCTCGGAGGCGTCCTGGCGGTCGGATTCCCTGCACCGGGCCTTTCCCCCTGCCCCGCTCCGCGATGCGCTGCGATCGCGGCCACCCCGGAGGTAGTTTCCGGGCGCCCCGGATGTAGCGCCAGCCCACCCGATCGGTAGGCGAAGTCACCCGCCAGGTAAGCGCAAAGCATCTAACAGATTGATATCTCGTGAGATTTTCCGGCGAACATGGAATCATCGAATAGCAGAACAACAGGGTTGGCCAATGCCTTGCCCCATTTCCGGTTCCGCGGCAGGCCCCTGCCCTGCCCGTCCGTGCGCGAATCACTTACGTTTCGGGATGGCGCGGCGGCCTGGTCAGATGGTCTCCAGGGGATATCGGGACTTCGCGCCGTTCTGATCTGAGTTCCGGTTTTTTGGTGTGCAGGTCCAAAAAACGGGAACTGCGTCGCGACACTGCAGAATCGCGATGGTACAAAGAGAGATCCGATACTGCCGGAGGATGTCTCCTTGGATCTCGACGCCCCTTCCCCTCTCCCGCCGGTCGGCCTCGACGAGCTGACCCTGATGGCCGACCGCGCCGCGACCGTCGTGGAGCGGCTGCGCGAGAAAGTCTTCTCGCCGGACGCCCGCAAGACCCTGGAGCTCAGCTTCTCCGTCCGGGCCGCGTCCGAGATGGTCGGACGCTCCGAGAAACTGATCCGCGACGCCGAGGCCGACGGCCGCCTGCCGGAGCCGGTCAAGGACCCGCAGACCGGGCGGCGCACCGGCTATTCCCTGGTCGACGTGAACCGGATGCGGCAGGTCTTCGGCACGCGCCCCTGGCGGGCGGACACGGACGTGCCCCTGGTCCTGGCGGTGCAGAACTTCAAGGGCGGCGTGGGCAAGTCCACCGTCGTCTGCCATCTGGCCCAGTATCTCGCCCTGCAGGGCTATCGGGTCTGCGTCATCGACTGCGACAGTCAGGCGAGCAGCACCTCGATCTTCGGGCTCAATCCGGATGTCGACGTCAACGAGGAGGAAGAGACCCTCTATCCCTTCTTTCGCAGCGACGGGCCGAACAGCCTCGTCTACACCCTGCGCGCCACCTACTGGGACGGCATTGCTCTGATCCCGGCCAATCTCGGGCTCTACGACGCCGAGTACGAGTTCGCCGCCCGGCTGGTCCGCGAGGATGCCCATGTGCTCGACCGCCTGCGCATGGGGATCGAGAGCATTCAGGACCGGTTCGACATTGTGCTGCTCGACCCGCCGCCAGCGCTCGGCATGATCTCGCTCTCGGTGCTGCGGGCGGCCAATGCGCTGATCGTCCCAGCCCCGCCGAACAACATCGACTTCGGCTCGACGGTGCATTTCCTGCGCATGATGGTCTCCACCCTGCAGTCGATCAGCGAGCAGCAGGGTGCCCTCCCCGCCTACAAGTTCGTGCGGATCCTGGCGACCAAGCTGCACGAGACGAAGAGCGCCCAGACCGCCATCAAGCGGATGATGGATCATGTCTTCCCGCAGGACATGCTTTCCACGACCCTCAAGGATTCCGCGGAGATCGACAATGCGACCGCCAACCTGCGGACCGTCTATGAGATCACCGGGCCTGCCACCCGCAGCGATACCCACAAGCGCTGCCGCGCCTATCTCGACCAGGTCGGGCGTGAGGTCGAGATCCTGATGCGCAAGACCTGGCCCAGCCATTACGACGCGCTGCGGCGCGAAGGCCTCCTCTGAAGGGGATCCGACCATGACCAAACGCCATGACGCGCTGTTCGACGATGTCCTGAAGGACCTGCCGGCCGAGGCGCCGCGCCCGGAGCAGGCCCGGGGCGAGGCGCCGAACCGCGGCGGACAGCGCTTCCTCAAACGCAGCAACGCGATTGCCGAGCGCGCAAGCGGCGAGGTGGTCGACCAGGTCCTGCGCTGGGTGGCGCCGGATCGCTGCAGGATGTGGCCGCGCCACAACCGGCGCTACGAGCTGCTGAACGACCGACGCTGCGCCGATCTGATCGAGGGCTTCAAGGCGCAGGGGCGGCAGGAGTTCCCGGCCGTGGTACGGCGCCTGAAGGACGATCCCGACCACGATTTCGAGGTGATCTGCGGCGCACGCCGGCATTGGACCGTCAGCTGGCTGCGCGCCCACAACTATCCGCAGTTCCGCTTCCTGATCGAGGTCCGCGAGCTGACCGACGAAGAGGCGTTCCGGCTCAGCGACATCGAGAACCGCGACCGCGAGGATATCAGCGACTATGAGCGCGCGACCGACTATGCCGATGCGCTCGGCCGCTACTATGAGGGACGGCAGAAGGCGATGGCCGAGCGGCTGGAGGTCTCCGAAGCCTGGTTGAGCCGCTTCCTGCTTCTGGCGAAGCTGCCGAAGGCGATCATCGACGCCTATGCCGATGTCACGGAGCTGCGGGAGCATCACGCGCGGGAGCTCCGCCCGCTGCTCGGCGATGCGCGGCAGAGGGAGAGGGTGCTCGAGGCGGCCCGTGCGATTGCCGCGGAGCAGAAGCAGGCGGCGGCCGGCGGCCAGCCGCTGCTGCCGGGCCCGGAGGTCCTGAAGAAGTTGAAGGCGGCGGCCCAGAAGCCGCAGAAGACGCGGAGCACCATTCTCGGCGAGTACCGGTCGCAGGACGGCAAGGTCGCTCTGACAGCGCGGCGGAAGGGCAGGGGGGTCCAGCTGGACATCGCGTCGGGCGCGGAACTGGACGAACTGCTGGCGCTCTGCCGGCAGGCCCTGGAGGCGCATCTGCCACGGAAGCGCTGAGATTGCCAATTGGCAATTCCGGGACAAGCTATTGTTTTGATTAGATAAATGGCGGCGGCAACGCGGTTTGCGAAGCGCGGCTGAGCGGGTCCCGATCGGGCCGTCGGAGGAGCGATTGCCAATTGGCGATTTTGGCGCAAGATACTGAATTCATACGAGTTTACGACGGTTCAGCCGGGGTTTGACGCTCTTCCCGAGGAAGAGAGGCGCGGGGCAGGGGCCCGGCGGCGGGTCTGGCGCGCTTGTGATCGCTGCCTGCGCCGTGTAGGCCTGCATGGCTGCGAAATCTCCGCACGCGCGACGAGGGCTTGCACTGGCGCCCGGCCGCGCCCCGCGACGAAACCCGGGACCTGACCCTCATGACAGAGACCAGCTCCAAGGCGGCCGATACCGGCCAGCTTCTCGACTTCACCACGCAGATCGTCACCGCTTTCGTCCGGCAAAACAGCCTGACGGCAGACGCGCTGCCGCAGGTGATCGACGAGGTTTACAAGGCGCTCAAAGGTGTCGCCGCCGGTCCGGCCGCACCTGAGGCGGCTGCCGCGCCGGCTGTGCCCGTGCGCAAGTCTGTCACCCCGGACTACCTGGTCTGTCTGGAGGACGGGCGCAAGCTCAAGATGCTCAAGCGCCACCTGCGGACACGCTACGACATGACGCCCGAGGACTACCGGAAGAAGTGGAACCTGCCGGCGGACTATCCGATGGTCGCGCCGAACTATGCCGCCTCGCGGTCGGACCTCGCCAGGCAGATCGGCCTTGGGCGGACGCCCAAGGCGAAGGCAGCTGCGAAGGCACCGGCGAAGCGGCGGACCAGGAAGAAGGCGGTCTGATCGTTCTGTCAGCTCTGCGATTGACCGGCCGTCGGACTGCGCCGCCAGGCAAGGACCCCGCCGGGATGACAGCTGTGGACGGAGGGCCGGCTAACGGGGTTGGCCCAGCGCCCCGCTGATCAATCCTTCGGGCCGGACACCGGCCTGCTTCAGCTGCCGGCGCAGTGTGGGGTGTGGAATGGCGTTGAAGGCGCGGTCCAACGCAACGAACGTCCCGGTCGGGTCGGCGTCGTTGCTGTCATGGTCCTGGTGGTACCGGCAGGTCTTGGCGTCCGGTGTGCGGGGTGATGGGTCGTAGTCTCGTGGGCTTTGCTGGCGCAGATGAAGGCCGTGGTAGCGGTCCAGCTCTGCCGCCCGGCCGGGACCTGTGCTGCCAGGCGCCAGCGACGCAGGCCTGTCCTTGGCCATTCCCTGGTGGTGAATGTTCCGGGGCTTGTCGTCGTCGATCCTGACGTCCCGGATCTGGTCCTGGACCTCGGAGCCGCGCAGGGGTCGGGCAGGGATGGCGCGCCGCAGCCGTCAAGGGCGGCCCTTCGGGTCGGTGGCGAAGCCGCGCACCCTGGACGGCGAGCACGACAGCCCTAGACCCCGTCAAGCGCGGCTCTGCGGTCCTGGACCTTGGTGGGCGCCGGGGGTGAACGGCCCCAGTGCAGCGGCCGGGGGCCGGGAGGGGGCGGAGCCCCTTCGGGGCACAACATGGCTGCGCGCGGAGCGCGGCGATATCCCGTGGGCTATTCCCACAAGCGCGGTGCCCCGATGTGGCATCGTCGACATGTCGAGACAACTACATGGCGGCATGTCGGCACGACACGATCGCATTGGCCTAAAACGATCGGTTCCCTGATACTCGCCTCTGCAACCTATCGCGACAGGGGAGCCATGATCGTGAAAGCTGGCCATATCCGCAATCCGCTGACCGTCATCGGGCTCTTTTGCATTCTGCTGGAGGTCGCGTTGACCGCTGGCATGGCCGCTGTGCCGGAAGTGTATTTTCTTATCTACCTGATCTTTTTCATGGTGCTGACGGTTGGTGTCATTTCAACGTTTTTCGGCATTCTTTTATTAAAACCGACAGCACTCTATGGGCCGAGCGACTACGAGAATCCGGAGGATTTCTTCAAGGCGCTGCAGATGTCGAGCAAAAACGTCGTCGAAAGTGTTGTCGAATTGAAGCAGACACTGGCCATGCGGGATTCTGAACTGAATGCGAAGATCTCTGCCCTGGAGGGGGTCTCCGACGACCAGAGGAGCCAGTTGAAACAGCTCATGTATCGGTCGGACGGAGAGCTCGGCAAGCTGATCGCGGGTGCAGAAGCGAGTGCCAATACAGTCTACTTAGGGACCTCCGCGACGTCCAACCCCTGGATTGCCGCCATTTTCAATAAAGCATGGACTGACAATTTGACAGAAGGGAAGACTAATACTGGCTTTCGCGAACTGTCTTTGAAAAAAAAGCCTGGCCCGTCAGAACCAGAGTCTTCGAAGAAGTAGTATCTGTTTACGTGATGTTTCTCAGGCGACCCCGGTAGGCCGGGGGCAACCCGCTCTATTGCGCCAGGCGGCCCGGGCCGGCTGCGCCGACCCGCCCCGCCGGGCTCCACCGAGCCCCGTGCCGGGTCTCGGCCCCTTCGGGTGACGATCGGGCGCATGGGCTGTGACGTCGCCGGTGGCCAGGTCGCGGCGATCGACGAGCTGGCGGCAGGGTAGGGGGCGGCTGCAGGGCCCTGCCTTCGGGCGCGGGCCCGGCAGAACAGAGGGCCGGCCTCCGGACGACCCACAGCCCCACATTCAAGGGTTCCCTAAAGGCTCCGCCCTCGCGCGCTTCGATCACAATCGACGGTCTCCCGAGGCTCAGTCGCTGCGCTCCCTGCGCCCGCCGTCGATTCCGACCTCCGCTTGCTACCCCGCTGTTCGCCACGAGGCAGGGGTTCAGGACGGGGCCTGAACCCGT
>JAVJON010000057.1:0-80818 GCA_040216765.1 Sneathiellaceae bacterium
TGCGATATGGCGCGGCCTGCCCCCGGAAAGTCGTCACTCGCGGGCTTGGCCCGCGAGTCCATGGTGCCGCTGCGCAACGGTTTCCGACAGGTTCCGGCGCGATTGAGCCTCGCGCAGGGATGGACCGCCGGGTCGCGCCCAGGTTTGTCCGGTTGAGCATGGCCGGCATTCGCTCAAGGCCGCGACTTTGCCGGGCTTGCGGGGTCAAGCGTTGACGCTGGACATGGATGTCCTTGCGTTCCCCCAATCGTCACCACCGCGCTCGTTGTTTGGCCCGAGGAGATAGTGGACACCTGTTCGGAGACATGGTGGACGGGTTGCATCATTGCGCGGACCGCCTCTCCAGGTCGATGCGGGCAATGACATGAGCGCCGAAGCAGACGTCAAAACAGCCGTCCGGCAGCCGCGGCCGGCCTGAGCGGGTGCCGGCCGGCGGTGATACCGCCGCAGAATCGGACATAATCTCCGCCAGGCGGACAGAGCCGAGGGAGGCATGGCGATGCAAGAGGCGTTCGAGACCGACTTCTGGAAGGATGCGGGCCTGCGCAAGGGCTGGGACGATATCGTGCCCGGCGAACCGCGGCCGACCCTGCCCTACCTGCTGACCCTGGAGGCGATCCAGCTCTACTGCCGCTCGGTCGGCGAGGATCATCCGCTCTATTTCGACGAGGCCTATGCCCGCGCCTCGCCCCATGGCGGGCTGATCGCGCCGCCATCGATCCACATCATGCTGATGTTCGCCTGCACCCCGGTCGACGACTGGATGCGCAGCCCCGGCACCGTGAATGCCGGCCAGTCCTGGAGCTACAACATCCCCGCCCGGCCGGGCGACACGATCACCCTGCAGGCGCGCGCCCTGGACAAGTTCGTGAAGAAGGACCGGCTGTTCGTGGTCCACGACAATGTCTTCTTCAACCAGCACGGCACGGTGATCTGCTCCGGCCGCGGCTGGACCATCCGGCCGATGTGAGGACAGCGACATGACCGACAGCTTCGCGACCATCGCGCCCTTTGCGACCATTGCCCCGGGCGACCGGATCGACGGGCCGGACTTCGCCGTCTCGCGGGAGAGCATCCGTCTGTTCTGCGACGGCTCGCTGGACTACAACCCGCTGCACCTGGACGACGACTACATGAAGGGCAGCTTCGGCCGGACGCAGTTCGACGGCGTCATCATGCACGGCATGAACAATTTCGGCCTGATGACCCGCATGCTGACCGACTGGGCCTATGCGCTGGGCGCGACCCACCGCCGGCTGGAGACCCGCTGGCTGAAGCCGGTCTATCCCGGCGACACGATCCGGCCCGAAGGCATCGTGAAGGGCAAGACCACAAGCGCCAAAGCCGGCTGGGTCGTGGTCGACGTCACGGTGCGCAACCAGCGCGGCGAGACCGTCGCCACCGGCGAGGCGCAGGTGGAGTTCCCGAGCCCATAAGACGGTGTCATCCCGGCCGTGAGCCGGGATCCATTCCGCTTGCGGTGAGGCCGGGCACAATGGCTGGCGGAATGGATGGTCGGCTCAAGGCCGACCATGACGGAGCACTTCGGACCAGGACGGGCGCCGGCATGTGGCAGCGACCCCCGCTATCCCCGGTCCCTGGTCAGCAGCAGGCCCGCGACGACGATCACGGCGATGCCGGCCCAGGTCACGGCATCGGGGAATTCGCCGAAGACGAACAGGCCGATGGCGGCCGTGCCGACCAGCTCCAGGTAGACCAGGGGCGACAGGACCGAGGCGTCGGCGTAGCGGAAGGCGTTGATCGACAGGACATGGCAGAGGGCGGAGAAGGCGCCCATCGCCAGGATCAGCATGAGCGCCGTGCGGTCGGGGATCGCGAACGTCCAGATCGCCTGCGGCGTCAGCAGGAGGGCGCCGACCAGGCACTGGAAGGCCAGGGTCGGCAGCACCGCGCTGCCGCGTGCCGCGACCCGGGTGGCGATGAGGTAGCAGGCGAAGCAGAGCCCGCTGCCCAGGGCGAACAGCATGCCGGTGGAGATTCCGGTGCCGGGGCGCACGACGATCATCGCGCCGGCGAAGCCCAGCGCCACCGCAAGCAGCCGCAGGCGGCGCGCCCGCTCCCGCAGCAGCAGCATGGCCAGCAGGGCGGCCACCACGGGCCCGACGAAATAGGCGCCCGCCGCGGTGGCCATCGGGATCCGCGCGATCGCCAGGAAGTAGAAGCTCATCGCCGCCATCAGGAAGGCGGTGCGCAGCAGGTGCGCCCCCAGGTCGCGGCGCGGCAGGGCCCTGCGCGGGCCGTAGCGCCACAGCGCCACCGGCAGCACGAACAGGGTCGCGGCGGCATAGCGCGACCAGGCCACGAAGAGCGGCGAGTGGCTCTGGCCGAGATGCTTGGCGATACCGTCGACGGCGGGAATGGCGAGCATGGCCGCAGCCATCAGCCCGATGCCCAGGAGCTGCGCCCCGCCGGCCGAACGGGTAGCGGCGCCGATCAGTTGCCGGCCGCCTCCATGCGGCGGCCTTCCAGCACGTCCTCCAGCCAGCCGAGCTTCATCTCCGGCACCGACTTCAGCAGGAGGTCGGTATAGGCATCGTGCGGCGGGCTCATCACCTCCGCCCGCGGCCCCTGGCAGACCACCTTGCCCTGGTACATCACGACGACATCGTCGGCGATCACCTTCACGGTCGCCAGGTCGTGGGTGATGAACAGGTAGGACAGGTCGTCCTCGCGCTGCAGGCGCAGCAGCAATTCCAGGATGCCGTCGGCGACCAGCGGGTCGAGCGCGGAGGTCACCTCGTCGCAGATGATCAGCTTCGGCTCCGCCGCCAGGGCGCGCGCGATGCAGACCCGCTGCTTCTGGCCGCCCGACAGCTCGCCCGGCAGGCGGTCGGCGAAGCTGGCATCCAGGTCGATATGCTCCAGCAGCTCCACCACCCGGTCCATCCGCTTGCGCCCGCGCAGGCCCAGGAAGCGGGTCAGCGGCCGGCCGATGATCTCCTTCACCTCCTGCCGCGGGTTCAGGGCGACATCGGGCATCTGGTAGATCATCTGCAGGGTGCGCAGCTCCTCCCGCCGGCGCCGCTTCAGGTGCGGGGTCAGGGCCGCGCCGTCGAAGCGCAACTCGCCCGCCCAGGGCGGCAGCAGGCCCATCGCCACCCGCGCCAGGGTCGACTTGCCGGAGCCGGACTCGCCCACCACCGCCACCGTGCGGCCGGGCGGCACCGCGACGGTGACATCGTCCAGGATGGTCTGGCCGCGGCGATAGCCGGCGGTGATGCCCGACATCAGCAGGACCGGTTCCGGCGCGCTGGCGGGGATCGGTGCCGCGCCGCCGGGATGGCCGATCGAGCGGACCGAGACCAGGGCGCGGGTATAGTCCTCGCGCGGGCTGTGCAGCACCTGCCCGGTCTCGCCATATTCCACCGTCTCGCCATAGCGCAGCACCATGATGGAATCGGCGATCTGCGCCACCACCGCCAGGTCGTGGCTGATATAGAGCGCGGCGGTGTCCAGGTCGGAGATCGCGTCCTTGATCGCCGCCAGCACCTCGATCTGGGTGGTGACGTCCAGCGCCGTGGTCGGTTCGTCGAAGACGATCAGGTCGGGCTTGCAGACCAGCGCCATCACCGTCATCGCCCGCTGCAGCTGGCCGCCGGACACCTGGTGGGGATAGCGCTCGCCGAAGCGGTCGGGATCGGGCAGGCCCAGGCGGTGGTACAGCTCGCCGGCCAGGGCGCGGCCCTCCTCGGCACTGCTGACATCGTGGATCACGGCCGGTTCCACGATCTGCTCGCCCAGCCGCAGCGCCGGGTTGAACGAGGCCGCCGCGCTCTGCGCGACATAGGCGACCCGCTGGCCGCGCAGGCGGCGCACCGCGACCGGCGCCATGTCCAGCACATTGTCGCCGTCCAGGATCACCTCGCCGTCGCTGATCGGGGTGCCGGGCCGGGCATAGGCCATGGTGGCCAGGCCGATGGTCGACTTGCCGGCACCGGATTCGCCGATCAGGCCAAGCACCTCGCCGCGACCGACGGTGAAGGAAACCCCCTTCACCAGCTGGCTGCGATCCGCCGGGTCGGCCTGACTGGTCTCGATCCGCAGGTCGCGGACGTCGAGCAATGTCGGGCTGTCTGCTTCAACCGCTGCCATCGTCAGCTCCCTCGCCGCAAGGTGGATGTCCGGTTCAGCACCCAGTCGACCACCAGGTTCACGCCGATCGTCATGATCGCGATCGCCGCCGCCGGGATCAGCGGCGCGACCAGGCCGAAGCTGAGCGCCGCGGAATTCTCCTTCACGATGCCGCCCCAGTCCGCCGTCGGCGGCTGCACGCCGAGCCCCAGGAAGCTGAGCGCCGACAGGAACAGCATTGTATAGGAAAAGCGCAGGCCGAACTCGGCCACCAGCGGGGTCAGGGCGTTGGGCAGGATCTCCCGCCCCATCACCCAGAACGGGCCCTCGCCGCGCAGGCGCGCGACCTCGACATATTCCATCACGGTGATGTCCATCGCCACGGCGCGGGCGACGCGGAACACCGGGGCTGCGAACAACACGCCCATCACGGCGATCAGGATCGGGATCGACGAGGGCATCACCGACAGGACGACGAGGCCGAAGATCAACGGCGGGATCGCCAGGATGGCATCCACCCCGCGGGACACCAGCTGGTCGATGGCGCCGCCGGCCGTCGCGGCCAGGAAACCCAGCAGGCTGCCCAACAGGAAGGTGACGGTTGTCGCCGCCAGCGAGATACCGACCGTGGTCTGCGCGCCATAGAGCATGCGGGTCAGCATGTCGCGGCCCAGATTGTCGGTGCCCAGGAAGTAAGTGCCGAACAGCGGCTCCCAGACATCGCCGACGATCTGGCCCTCGCCATAGGGCGCCAGCCAGGGGCCAAAGGCGGCCAGGAAGGCGAACAGCACCACGATGACCGCACCGATCCAGACCGAGACGGGGTAGCGCCGGGTCACTTCGGGTGCCTCAGCCGCGGATTGGCGAGGATCGCCAGGATGTCCGCGGACATGTTCAGCACGACATAGGTGGAGGCGAAGATCAGCGCGCAGGCCTGCACCACCGGCACGTCGCGCTTGGCGACATGGTCGACCATCAGCTGCCCCATGCCGGGATAGACGAACACCACCTCGACCACCACGACGCCGACGACCAGGTAGGCGAGGTTCAGCACCACCACGTTGATGATCGGCGACAGGGCGTTCGGGAAGGCATGGCGGAACACCCGGCGCGCCCGGCTGACCCCCTTCAGGGTGGCCATCTCGATGAACGGCGCGGTCATGATGTTGATCACCGCCGCCCGGGTCATCCGCATCATATGGGCGACCACCACGACGGTCAGGGTGGCGCAGGGCAGGGCCAGGGCGATCAGGTGGTCGCCGAAACCCAGGTTCGGGTTCGCCACCGCATTGGAATTGGGCGGCAGCCAGCCGAGCAGGATCGCGAAGACCAGGATCAGCAGGTAGCCGACGAAGAATTCCGGCATCGACACGGTCGACACGGTGGCCACCGACAGGGCCCGGTCGAACGCGGTGTTGCGGTAGAGTGCCGCCAGCAGGCCCAGGAACAGCGCCAGCGGCACCGCCACCACGGCGGAGACCGCGGCCAGGGTCAGGGTATTGCCCAGCCGCGCGCCGATCATCTCGTCGATCGGCCGCTTGCTGGTCAGCGAGGTCCCCAGGTCGCCCGACAGGATCCCGCCCAGCCAGCCCGCATAGCGTTCCCAGGCCGGCCGGTCGAGATCCAGGTCCGCGCGGATCGCGGCCACCGCCTCCGGCGTGGCGCCCTGCCCCAGGATCGCATCCGCCACATCGCCGGGCAGCAGCTCGGTCCCGCCGAAGATCAGGAAGGACACCACCAGCAGGGTGACGATCCCGTAAAGGAGCCGCCGCCCGACCAGCAGCAGGAGTGACGTCATCGCGGCCTGGTGCCGCCCTGCTCCTGCCTCAGCCTTCCTCCAGCCAGACCTTCTCGGCCGCCTTGTGGCCGGAGAAGTCGAACAGCGGATGCGGCTCGTAGCCCTTCACCGCGGTGGTGCCGGCATCGAGCCAGTCGTTGAACACCGGGACGATGGTGCCCCCGTCGGTGTTCACCAGGGTCTGCATCTCGGCGTACATCGCCTTGCGCTTGTCGAAGTCCAGTTCCGCCCGGGCCTTGATCAGCAGCTCGTTGAACGCCGCATTGTCCCACTTCGCCTCGTTCCAGGCGGCATCCTTGGCATAGGCGGTGGAGAAGATCATGTCCGGGGTCGGCCGCCCGGCCCAGAACACGTAGCAGGCCGGCACCTTCAGCCAGACGTCGGACCAGTAGCCGTCGGCCGGGTCGCGCACCACGTCGACGGTGATGCCGGCCTTGGCGGCATTCTCCTTGAACAGCACCGCCGCATCGATCGCGCCGGCAAAGGCGGCGTCCGAGGTATGCACCTGCAGCGGCCCCTCATGGCCGGACTTCTTGTAGTGGAACGCCGCCTTGTCGGGATCGTAGGTGCGCTGCGGCATCTCGGCGTTGAAATAGGGGTTGGTCGGCGCGATCGGCGTGTCGTTGCCCAGGCTGCCATAGCCGCGCAGGATCTGGGTCAGCATCTGCTCGCGGTCATAGGCGTATTTCATCGCCAGGCGCAGGTCCTGGTTGTCGAACGGCGCCTTGTCGCAATGCATCGGCAGGGTGTAGTGCGCCCAGGCCGGCGAGCGCAGGATCTGCACATTGTCGTCGCGCTTCAGCAGCGACACGGTCTTGGCATCGACCCGGTTGATCATATGCGCCTGCCCCGACCGGAGGGCCGCCAGCCGCGCCGTCGGGTCGTTCACCACCGACAGTTCGACCGCATCGACATAGGGCCGGTCGCCGTCCCAGTAGTTGGGATTGCGGGTCGCCGCCCAGCGCACGCCGGGCTCGAACATCTCCTTGACGAAGGCGCCGGTGCCCACGCCGGCATCGGCCGGCAGGTTATGCGGCAGGATCATCAGGTGATAGTCCGCCATGATCGCCGGCAGGTCGGCATTGCCGCCATCCAGCTCCACCACCACGACGTTCTTGCCCTCGGCACGGACGTCGGTGACCGCGGTCAGCAGCGCCTTTGCCGCAGATTTCGAATCCTTGCCGCGATGCAGGTTGATCGACCAGACGGCATCCTCCGCCTCCAGCGGCTTGCCGTTGTGGAACTCCACCCCCTTGCGCAGGTGGAAGCGCCAGACCCTGGCGTCGGGCGTCGCCTCCCAGCTCTCCGCCAGGTCCGGCACGATGACGCCCTTGGCATTGGCCTGGGTCAGGCGGTTGGCGTACTGGAAGGCGATGTCGTTCATCACGAAATCGTCGTAGGTGGTCGGGTCGAAGCTGTTGGTCGACGAGCCGCCGCCGACCGCAACCTTCAGGGTGCCCCCACGCTTCGGCTTCATGTCCTGTGCAAAAGCAGGCCGAAGAAGAGATGGCGCAACGACTGCGCCGCCGCCAAGAACAGATGCCCCAGACAAAAAAGACCTGCGAGAAACTTCGAACAAACCCGTCCCGCCTTTTTGATTTTCTTTGGACATCCCGCAATCCTCCCCAACGATCCGTTATTATCTGGCCCGGACCGGCGCAGCGCGCGCCGGATCCGTGACCATCATTTCCAATATCGGTGACTTTGCAAGCGATCGGGCGGATTTGCCCGCGACAAGGCTATAGCTGCCCTGCCAGCAGGTCTATTTGCCGGGGCGCTTGCCTCATCGTTCCGGCGCCCCCATTCCCCACTTCCAGGGCCTGATCTCCACCGTCTCGAACAGTCCGGCCTTGCTGTAGGGATCGTTCGCCATGAAGGCCTGGACATCCTCCAGGCGCTCGGCCTCCACCACGAGCATCGAGCCGTTCATCCGGGCGCCATCGGCGGTCAATGTCGGCCCGCCATGCAGCACCGTCACCGGATCGGGATGGTCGCGCAGATGCGCCTGGTGGGCCGGCCGGGTGTCGGCGCGGACCTGCTCGGTGCCCGGCCTGTCGGTGCCGAAAACGACGAAGTACATTGCTTCCCTCCATTGCCATGGCTGTCGCGGCTGGCCCGCCGACGGTCCGGCGGTGCCGTAAGCCTGTCTTAATCATTTTCAGGTTACCCTGACCGCAAACGTCACGCACGGAAGCCCGTGCCCGGAGCATACCTGGTGCCAGAGAACTCCAATCCGCGCGAGGGTCAGGCCGATGGCCTGCTGGACGGGCGCGAGCGCTCCGCCCTGATGAGGCTTGCGCGCTGGCTCGGCAGGCTGCCGCTTGCCGTGGCGACGACGATCCTGGTGCTGGGGACGACGGTCCTTGCCGACCTTGCCGTCTTCGTGCTGCTGAAATCCGGCGCGAGCACGGACACCCCGGACATCTATTTCTTCGCCGCAGGCATCACCATCGTCGTGTCCTGGCCGACCATCTATTCGGCGCAGAAGCTCATTCGCGAACTGCGGGGGGCGCGGGAGACCGAGCGGCGGATGGCCGAGCGGCTGGTCTGGGCGCTCGACCGGGCGGAGCGCGCGAACGACGAGAAGTCGCGCTTCCTGGCCACCATGAGCCACGAGCTGCGGACCCCGCTGAATGCCGTCATCGGCTTTTCCGACATGATCATGAGCGAGCGGCTGGGCCCGATGAACAACCAGCGCTATCGCGACTATGCCGGCGACATCAACAGCAGCGGCCTGCACCTGCTCGGCATCATCAACGAGATCCTGGACCTCGCGAAGATCGAGGCCGGCGAGATGCATATCGACGAGGACGCGATCTGCGACATCAGGGACGCGATCGGGAAGGCCAGCATGATGGTGGCGCCGCAGGCCCTGCGCCTGGGCGTGCAGGTCAGTGCCGATGCCCCGGCCGACGGCCTGCGCCTGCGCGCCATGGACCGCATGGTCCGCCAGGTGCTGATCAACATCCTGTCCAATGCCACGCGCTTCACCGGGCCGGGCGGCCGCGTCACCCTGGCGACCGAACTGCGCCCCAACGGCAATCTGGCGATCGCCATTGCCGATACCGGAATCGGCATGACACCGGACGATATCCGGATCGCACTGACCCCCTTCGGCCAGGTGCGCCGGGCTCAGTCGCGGGACTATTCGGGAACCGGCCTCGGCCTGCCACTATCCCGCGCCATGATGGAGCTGCATGGCGGGCGGCTGACGATCCGCAGCGTTCCGGGCCGCGGCACGACGGTCACCCTGATCTTCCCGGCCCACAGGGTCCTGCCGGCCGGCGCAAACGTGACCAGCCTGGGCAGCGGCCCGGTCCGGCAGGGCGGAACCGCCCAGCCCCTGGCATTGAACGGCAGTTCCGGCGCCGACATCATCCCGCTGCGGTCCAACGCAACGGAGCGCCAGACCTGGCGGCCGTGACCGGAGCGCGCCGGCGGCCCGCCGGCTATGCGGCCTTCAGCCCGAAATCGTAGGCGACCTTCCAGCCCGGCGCCGTGATGCCGAGCTTCGCGGCCTCGCCGGCGTCCTGCACCGGGGCATAGGACACGATCAGGGGCGACTTCACGCCGAACACCACGTCGCTGTCGATATAGGGATCGCCGTCCGTGAACAGGTGCGTGGTGACCGGTTCGTAGCCTTCGGCGGAGACGATGAAGTGGATATGCGCCGGCCGGATGGTGTGCCGGCCCAGTGCCTCCATCAGCTGTCCCACCGGGCCGTCGTCCGGCACCGAATAGCTGACCGGCTTCACCGTGCGCAGCGCATAGCGGCCTTCCGCATCGGTGCTGAACTTGCCGCGCAGGTTGAATTCCGGCTGGTCCGGGTCCTGCACCTCGTAGAGGCCGTTCGGCGCGGTCTGCCAGACGTCCAGGATAGCGCCCGCGATCGGCCGGCCCCCGGCATCGGTCACCCGGCCGCTGACATGGACCTCCTCGCCCGGGGTGTCGCCGGCGATGCTCTCGCCGGCCGCGAACAGCCTGGCGCCGGGCCGGTAGAACGGGCCCAGCACGGTGGACTGGGTGGCGCTGGCCGGCTTCCGGTTGTTGATCGCATCCACCAGCATGCTGACGCCCATCGTGTCCGAAAGCAGGATGAACTCCTGCCGCTTGTCGTCGCATTTCTGGCCGGTCGCGGTGAGGAACTGGATGGCCGTCATCCATTCCGCCTCGGTCAGTTCCACGTCGCGCACGAAGTCGTGGATATGCCGGACCAGGCTGGTCATCACTTCCTTCAGCCGTGCGTCCCCGGCCCCGGCCATCCGTTCGATGGCCATCTCGGTGATATTATGTTCGTCGAAGTCCCGCATCACACCCGCTCCAGAATGACGGCAATCCCCTGCCCCACGCCGATGCACATGGTGCACAGCGCATAGCGCGCCTGGCGGCGCTGCAGTTCGTAGGCCGCCGTGGTCAGCAGCCGCGCCCCGCTGGCCCCCAACGGATGCCCCAGCGCGATCGCCCCGCCATTGGGGTTTACATGCTCCGCATCGTCGGGCAGGCCCAGTTCCCGCATCACCGCCAGCGATTGCGCGGCGAAGGCCTCGTTCAGCTCGATCACGTCGATCTGGCCGATCGTCAGCCCGGCCTTCTCCAGGACTTTGCGGGACGCCGGCGCCGGGCCCATGCCCATGATCCGCGGCGGCACCCCGGCGGTCGCGGCGGCAACCATCCGGGCCATCGGCGACAGGCCGTTCGCGGCGGCCGTCTTCTCGTCCGCCAGGACCAGCGCGCAGGCGCCGTCATTGACGCCGGAGGCATTGCCCGCCGTCACCGTGCCGCCGGAGCGGAACGGCGCCGGCAGCTTCGCCAGCGCCTCCAGGGTGGTGTCGGGGCGCGGATGCTCGTCGACCGAGACGATCTGCGGCGGGCCCTTGCGCTGCGGCACCTCGACCGGAACGATCTCGGCGGCAAGGCGTCCGCCCTCTATCGCCGCCTTCGCCTTCATCTGCGAGCGGAAGGCGAAGGCATCCTGGTCGGCGCGGCCGATGCCATATTCCTCGGCCACGTTCTCGCCCGTCTCGGGCATGGAATCGGTGCCGTAGAGCTGCTTCATCTTCGGGTTCACGAAGCGCCAGCCGATGGTGGTGTCCTCGATCCTCGCGTCGCGGCTGAACGGGGTCTCCGCCTTGCCCATCACGAAGGGCGCGCGGGTCATGCTCTCCACCCCGCCGGAGATCATCAGGCTCGCCTCGCCCGCCTTGATCGCCCGCGCCGCGGTGGCGGTGGCATCCATGCCGGAGCCGCACAGCCGGTTCAGGGTCGCGCCGGGCACCTCCTCGGGCAGGCCGGCCAGCAGGGCCGCCATGCGTGCCACGTTGCGGTTGTCCTCGCCCGCCTGATTGGCGCAGCCGGCATAGACGTCGTCGACACGGCCCCAGTCGGTCCGGTCGTTGCGCGCCATCAGTGCGGCGATCGCGACCGCCAGCATATCGTCGGGGCGCACCTTCGCCAGGCCACCGCCATAGCGCCCGATCGGTGTGCGCACCGCATCGCAGATGAAAGCTTCAGCCATGGTCCATCCTCTCTTCAAGCGGGGTCCCCGGCCTCGCCGCCGCCCACCTTCAGGCGGCGACGCACCGGGAAGAAATGCCAGCCCAGCCGCTCGGCGACCAGGCCCCAGATGCCCTGCGGCGCGAACAGCATCACCAGCACCGCCAGCGCGCCCAGCACGATCAGGTACCAGCTGCCCAGGTCGGCCAGCAGGCCGCGCAGCGCGAAGAACACCAATGTCCCGACGATCGGCCCCTCGATCCGGCCGATGCCGCCGATGATCACGATGAACAGCACGCTGGCCGTCCAATCCTGCAGGCTGAACGCCGCGTCGGGCGAGATGCGCAGCTTCAGCAGGAAGATCAGCGCGCCGACCATGCCGGTGATCCCGGCCACCAGCACATAGACGCCGAACTTCGTGCGGAAGGCGTCGACACCGAGGCTGCGCGAGGCGATCTCGCTGTCGCGGATCGCGGTCAGCGCCAGCCCGTGCCGCGCCCGCAGGATCCAGTAGACCAGACCTGTGGTGCCCACCGCCAGGGCGATGCAGATGAAATAGAAGATCATGTCGCGCTGCAGCGGCGAACTGCCGAGGTCGCGCACGATGCCGATCGGCAGGCTCATGCCCGACCCGCCGCCCAGCGCGGAGACCTGGGCGAAGACCAGGCGGTAGACTTCCGCCACCACCCAGGTGCCGATGGCGAAATAGGCGCCACGCAGCCGGAACACGACGAAGGCGGTCGGCACCGCGAACAGCGCGGCGGCCAGCCCGGCCAGCAGGATGCAGAGCAGCGGGTGGATGCCGAGGTAGATCGCGCCGACGAACAAGGCATAGCCGCCCAGCCCGACAAAGGCCTGCTGGCCGATGGACACCAGGCCGGCATAGCCCGCCAGCAGGTTCCACATCTGCGCCAGCGCCAGGAAATAGCAGATCTCCATCACCAGCCGCATGTCCGCGCGGCCGGCCCAGAACGGCAGCGAGATCAGCACCGCCAGCCCGACGACGAAGATGCCGAGACCGGCCTGGGCGGTACGGGTGGTGCGCTCGACGGTGAACCGTGACATCGCCGCGCCCTCAATCCACCGCGCGCGGGAACAGCCCGCGCGGCCGGATCACCAGGATCACCAGGAAGGCGATATGGCCGGCCAGGATCTGCCAGCCGGGATCGATCTTGGCGCCGATCGACTGCGCCACGCCGATCACGATGCCGCCGATGAAGGTGCCCCAGAGGCTGCCCAGCCCGCCGATGATCACCGCCTCGAAGGCATAGAGCAGGCGCGGCGGCCCGATCGACGGGTCGAAGTTCGTGCGCATCCCCAGGAACACGCCGGCCACCGCCACGACGGCCAGCGAGATCGCCATGGCCAGGGCGAAGACATGGCGATTGTCGATGCCCATCAGCCGCGCGGTGTCCTGGTCGTCGGAGGTGGCGCGGAACGCCCGGCCCAGCTTGGAGCGGTAGAACAGCAGCTGCAGCCCGCCGATCACCAGGATCGCCACGCCGAAGATGATCAGCGGCACCAGGCCGATCGCGATGGTGTCGCCCAGCTGGATCGAGGCGGTGTCCAGCCAGCCGGACTGCAGCTTCCGGGAATCGGCGGAGAACAGCTCCAGCAGCAGGTTCTGCAGGATGATCGAGATCCCGAAGGTCACCAGCAGCGGCGGCAGGATATCGTCGCCCAGGGTCAGGTTCAGCACGCCCCGCTGCAGTACATAGCCGATGACGGCCATCACCGGCACGACGAACAGCAGGCTGGTCAGCGGCGCCATGCCGGTGGCGTCGACGCAGATCAGGGCCAGATAGGCCGCAAGCACGATCAGGTCGCCATGGGCGATGTTCACCAGCCGCATGACGCCGAAGATCAGCGACATGCCCGTTGCGAACAGCGCATAGAGCCCGCCGAGCAGGACGCCCTGGATGATGCTGTTGAGCCATTCGTCCAACGGTCAGACTCCGAAATAGGCCTGGCGGATCCGGTCCCGCGTCAGCCCGGCCGGCCGGCCCTCCAGGGTGATCCGGCCCTCCTGGAAACAGTAGATGCGGTCCGCGACGGCCATCGCCTGGTTGATGTCCTGTTCCACCACCATCAGGGTGCAGCCGGTGTCGGTGACCTGTGGCAGGCTGTCGTAGATGTCGCGGATGATGGTCGGCGCCAGGCCGAGGCTGATCTCGTCGCAGAGCAGCAGGCGCGGGTTGGACATCAGCGCGCGCCCGATCGAGACCATCTGCTGCTGCCCGCCGGAGAGCGCGGTCGCCGGCGCGCCGCGGCGCTCCTGCAGCACGGGGAACAGCGCGAAGATGCGGCCCAGGTCCCAGGGCCCCTTGCGCCCGGCATGGCCGCCGATCAACAGGTTCTCCTCGACGCTCAGCGAGGGGAACAGCTTGCGCCCCTCGGGCACCATGGCGATGCCCAGGGCCACGACGGCATTGGCGCGGGCATCGCCGATCGGCCGGCCGTCGAAGCGCACGGCGTCATGGGCGTTGCGCAGCAGCCCGGTCAGCGAGCGCAGGAAGGTGGTCTTGCCGGCGCCGTTGGCGCCGATGATGGCAATGGTCTCGCCCTCGGCGACTTCCATGTCGATGCCGAACAGCGCCTGGAAGTCGCCGTAGAACGCGGTCAGGCCATGGGTTTCCAGCAGGGTCATGCGGCGGTCCTGCGGCGACACCCGGCCGCCCCGCCCGTCGCGGCCGGGCGTGGAGCGACATCTGGACAGGACGGTGCCCCCGCCACCCGACCCTTGGTCACTCGCGGACTTGGTCCGCGAGTCCATCGTGCCGTCGCCCAACGGCTTCCAGCATCCTTCCCGACGATTGAGACTCGCCCTGGGATGGACCGCCGGGACAAGCCCGGCGGAGACGAGGGTGGCAGGTGCGGGAAGCGGTTCATTCCGCGCTGATCCCCATGTAGATCTCCTGCACCTGGGGAGAGTTGAACACCGTCTGCGGGTCCCCCTCGTCGAGCTTGGCGCCGAAATTGATCACCACCAGGCGCTGGATCACCGACAGCAGGGCATGCACGACATGCTCGATCCAGATGATCGCCGTGCCGCCGGCATGGATCGCCCGGATCGTCGCGACCAGGTCCTGGCACTCCGCCTCGGTCAGGCCGCCGGCGATCTCGTCCAGCAGCAGGGCCTTCGGACCGGTCGCCAGGGCCCGGGCCAGTTCCAGCCGCTTGCGCTCCAGCAGGCTGAGCTTGCCCGCAGGCAGGTTGGCCTTGGGCAGCAGGCCGGTGCGCTCCAGGATCTCGGCGCAATCGTCGGTCACCTGGGATTCCCGCCGGCCGGTACCGAAGCAGGCGCCCACCAGCAGGTTCTCGAACACGGTCATGCCGACGAAGGGATGCGGGATCTGGTAGGACCGCCCGATGCCCAGCCGGCAGCGCTGGTAGGGCGGCATCGCGGTGACGTCGGTCTCGCCGAAGAACACCTTGCCGGAATCGGGGCGGACATCGCCGGTGATCAGGTTGAACATGGTGCTCTTGCCGGCGCCGTTCGGGCCGATCACGCCAAGCGCCTCGCCCGGCATCAGGTCCAGGTCCATCCTGTTGGTGACCACCAGAGAGCCATAGGCCTTGGACACCGTCTGAAGTCGCAGCAGTGGCGCCAAGGCCTGCCCCTTCACCCATGCGAGCGCGAACGCGAGGGGGCGGCCGGGGCCGTGCTGCCCCGGCCGCCCCTCCGGCGTCAGCTGATCGGCTGCAGTTCGCCCTGTGCGGGGATCTGCGGCGCCGTCTGGTTGTTCACCACCAGCAGTTCGTAGGGGAACTTGCCGCCGTCGGTGAGGCGCCACTGGCCGCCGACCAGCGGCGTCTTGGCGACGTTCTTCACCGGCCCGCTGCCCCAGGCGACCGGCCCGACGATGGTCTGCAGGTCGGTCGACGCGATCGCCGCCAGGTTCGCTTCCGCGTCCTTCGGGTCGGCGCTGCGCTTCAGCACGTCGATCGCCACCTCGAACAGCGCGTGGGCGAAGCCGATCGGCTGTGTCCACTGCTTGCCGGTGGACTGGGTATAGGCCTGCGCCAGCTGCATCGAGGACTGGCCCGTCAGCGAGGAGGAGAACGGATGGTTCGGCGACCACCAGACCTCGCTGGTCAGGTTGTTGCCCTGCTTGCCGAGCGCCTCGACGGCCACCGGGAACAGGATCGCCTTGCCCATCGAGGCGATCTTCGGCACGAAGCCCTGCTGGCGTGCCTGGGTCCAGAAGGTGGTGAAGTCCGGCGGGATCATCACGCCGGTGACGATCTCCACATTGGCGCCCTTGAACGCCGCGATCTGGGCGGAGAAATCGTCCGTCAGGTTCTGGTAGCGGCCGGGGTCGAGCAGCTTGAAGCCCTGGCTGTCCAGCACCGGCGGGAAGCCCAGCTTCGCGTCGCCCCAGGAATTGCCGTCGCCGTCGTTGGGGAACAGGCCGCCGACCATCTTGTTGGTCGGGATCGAGTTCCACATGTTGGTGAAGACGCCGATCACGTCCTCCAGGCCCCAGAAGAAGTGCCAGGTATATTTGAAGCCCTTCGCCGGATCGCCGCCGCGGGTGAAGAACCAGGGCTGCCAGGGAGCCAGGGAGGAGATGCAGGGCACGCCGTTCAGCTCGGCCTGGTCGCCGACCGGGTTCGTCGTCTCCGGCGTGTTGCCCACCACCAGCAGGTCGACCTCGTCGGACAGGATCAGGTCGCTGGCCACTTCGGCCGCGCGGTTCGGGTTGGACTGGCTGTCCTTCACCACGATCTCGACCTGATAGCTCTTGCCGCCGGACTTGATGCCGTCCTTCACCACGTTGCGCACCGCGGCGATGGTGAATTCGTCGGATTCCGCGAACGGTGCCAGCGGGCCGGTCTTCGGGCTGACCCAGCCGAGCTTCAGGGTGTCGGCAGCGCGCACCGCCGGTGCCGGGAACACCGAGCCGAGGGCAGCAACGCCTGCCGCGCCACCGGCGAGCTTCAGCGCGCTGCGGCGGTCGATCGTGAAACGCCCGCCGGACCGGGCCGGTCCGGTCAGATCCTTCTTCGCCATCTCTAGGTCCTCCCTCTGGATCCTTGCGACCGGTATGGCCGGTCGGGTCGTTGCCCCGCCCGGGCGTCCCGGGCCGGGGCCACAGGTTACGGCTTCGGGCGCCGTCCGTGAAAGGCGTCGTCCAGCAATGCGCGGACGCCCTCCCGGGTGACCGGGGCCGGATTGAAATAGGGGTTCTGCACCGCCAGGTCGGCGGCACGGTCCAGGCCGTCCGCCGTCATGCCGATCGCCTGCAGCGAGGTCGGCGCCGATACCGAGGCCGCCAGGTCGAACAGGCCGGGGGCGGCATCCTCCGCCCGCGCCCCGCCCAGGGCACGGGCGACCCGTGCCATCGCTGCGGAAGCGGCCGCGCTGTTGTAGGCGGCGGCATGGGGCAGGATCACGGTATGGGTTTCCGCATGCGGCAGGTTGAAGCTGCCGCCCAGGGTGTGACAGAGCTTGTGGTGCAGCGCCATGCCGACACAGCCCAGCACCGCGCCGCACAGCCAGGAGCCGTAGAACGCTTCCGCCCGCGCCGCGTCATCGCCCGGGTCGGCGACCACCCGCGGCAGGGCCCGGCCTAGCGCGCGGATCCCGTCCTCCGCCATCAGCGAACTGATCGGATTGGCATTCTCCGCATAAAGCGCCTCGACCGCATGGGCGATGGCGTTCATCCCGCTGGGACCGGCGATCGCGGGCGGCAGGCTGGCGGTCAGGTCGGGGTCGTAGATCACCGTCGCCGGCAGCACCTTCAGGTCGCGCAGGGTCCGCTTCACGCCGCCTTCGGTCAGGCCGATGATCGGCGTCATCTCCGATCCCGAATAGGTGGTCGGCACGGCGATCACCGGGCGCCCGGTCTCCAGCGCGATGCCCTTGCCGAGGCCGATCGTGGTGCCGCCGCCGACCGCCACATAGGCATCGGCGCGCAGCGCGGCGGCAATCTTTCGGGCCCTCTCCACCGTCTCGACGGGGGTATGCATCACGGCACCGTCATGCACCCCCGCCGCCGCCGCGCCCAGGCTCGCCGCCACCCGGTCCGCCGTGTCGCGCTGCTCCGGCGTGCAGAGCACCAGGGCGCGGCCGCAACCGAGCCGCTCCAGTTCGGCGGCCAGGTCGGCGAGCCGCCCGGCGCCGAACACCACCCGGCCCGGCAGCTGGTCGTAGACGAAACGGCGTTCGGGTTCAGACATCGCCGGAATGCGCCTCCGCCGTGCGCTTCTTCAGGGCGCGCAGCACCTCGAGTTCCTGCGCGGAGGGCACCGGGGTCTCGGTCAGCCGGTCGGCGACCTGCAGCGCCCAGCCCGTCTTTGCCTTCGCCTGCTCGACGGTGGCCCCGGGATGCAGCGCGGTCAGGGTCAGCTCCCCGGTCTCCGGATGGGGCTCCAGGATCCCCAGGTCGGTGATCAGCTTCTGCGGCCCCGCGCCCGGCACCGCCAGGCCCTGGCGCCGCGGCCCGCCGCCCAGCGAGGTGACGAAGTCGAGCTCCTCCACGAAGGCGCGCGGGCTCTGCCGCAGGATGACGTAGACCCGGCCCGACGAGGTCGCGATCTCCGGCGCGCCGCCGGCGCCGGGCAGCCGGGTCCGCGGCTTGTCGTAGGGGCCGATCACCGTGGTGTTGATGTTGCCCCAGCGGTCGATCTGCGCCGCGCCCAGGAAGCCGACATCGATCCGGCCGCCCTGCAGCCAGTAGCGGAACATCTCCGGCACCGACACGACTGTCCGCGCGGTATCGGCCAGTTCGCCATCGCCGATCGACAGCGGCAGCACGTCGGGCCGGGTGCCGATCGTGCCGGACTCGTAGATCAGCACGGCATTCGGCGCATGGATCAGCCGCGCCAGGTTCGCCGCCTCGCTGGGCAGGCCGATGCCGACGAAACAGACGGTCCGGTCGTCCAGCAGCCGCGAGGCGGCCACCGACATCATCTCGTCCGCGGAATAGCCGGAAACGGCCTGTGCATCTGCGCGCGCCGGGTCAGACATGGCCATCCTCCTGCAGGCGGGACCAGGTTTCGCCGAAGTCCCGGCAGTCCATGACATATCGCTGCATCCAGTCGCGGAAACTGTCGCGCTCGCGGGCCACCGGGTCCCATTGCGTATAGAACCGGTTGTGCCGCTTGTAATAGCCATGGGCATAGGAGGGATGCGCGCCGTTCGGCACCTCGCAGACCGCGGCCAGGGTCCAGGCGGGCAGCACCATGGCATTCGGGGCGGCATCCAGGTCGTCGACGATCTCCTCCACCGTGACGATGGCATGGCGGGCCGCCAGCACCGCCTCCTTCTGCACGCCGACGATGCCCCACAACAGGACATTGCCTTCGCGGTCCGCCTGCTGCGCATGGATCACCGCCACGTCGGGGCGGATCGACGGCACGCAGGCCAGTTCCTCGCCGGTATAGGGGCAGGCGATGCGGCGGATGTCCGGGTTGTGCTTCTGGTGGTCTGTGCCCAGATAGCCGCGGAACACCGCGAAGGGCAGGTTGGCGGCGCCGGCCTCATAGGCGTTCGCCATCGCGGCATGGGAATGCTCGCGGATTTCCAGCGGCTGCGGCCAGCCCTGCTCGACGGCGTCGCGGAACCGGTGCAGCGACCCCACGCCGGGATTGCCGCCCCAGGAGAAGACCAGCTTGCGCACGCAGCCCATGCCGATCATCTGGTCGTAGATCAGGTCCGGCGTCATCCGGTACAGGGTCAGGTCTCGCCTGCCCTGGCGAATGATCTCGTGGCCCGCGGCATGGGGGATCAGATGGGTGAATCCCTCCAGCGACAGCGACTGGCCGTCTTTCACGAAGCGGCGCACCGCCTCTTCCAGGTGCATGATTTCAGCCATCCGGCCCGGTTTCCCCTCTTCCTTGCGTTCTTGCTCGTTCGGCCCGGTCCCGGCGCCGCCGTCAGCGCGGATAATAAGGCGGGATCTGCGCGTCCACGTTCACCCAGACCGACTTTGCCTGGGTGTATTCGCGCATCGCCTCGAAGCCCATCTCGCGGCCATAGCCGGACTGCCCGGTGCCGCCGAACGGCGAGCCGGGATTGACCCGCTTGTAGCAGTTGATCCAGACCATGCCCGACTTCATCGCCCGCGCGAAGCGGTGGGCGCGCGACAGGTCGCCGGTCCACAGGCCGCCGCCCAGGCCGTATTCCGTGCCGTTGGCGATGGCCAGGGCCTCCTCCTCGGTGGCGAAGGTGGTGACGCTGACGAACGGGCCGAACACCTCTTCCTGGCTGACCCGGTCCTGCGGCCGCGCCCGCACCACGGTCGGCGCGACATAGCAGCCGGCCGCCAGGGCCGGATCCGCCGGCGCCGCGCCGCCGGTCAGGATCTCGCCGCCCTGCTCCACCGCGATGCCGCAATACTTCAGCACCCGTTCCTGGTGCAGGCGCGAGGTCAGCGGCCCCATTTCGGTCGCCGTGTCGAGCGGATTGCCCAGCCGGATGGAGCGGGCGAGCGCGACGAAGCCCTCCAGGAAGGCATCGGCGATGCTCTCGTGCAGCACCAGGCGGGAGCCCGCGATGCAGGCCTGGCCCTGGTTGTGGAAGATCGCGAAGGCCGCGCCGCCGATGGCGGCCTTCAGGTTGGCATCGCCGAAGACGATGTTCGCGCCCTTGCCGCCCAGTTCCAGCTGTACCTTCTTAAGGTTGCCGGCGGAGGCCTGGACCACCCGGCGGCCCACCGGCGTGGAGCCGGTGAAGGCGATCTTCGCGACCTCGGGATGCTCCGCCAGGTGCTGGCCGGCGGTCTGGCCATAGCCGGGAACGATGTTCACGACGCCGTCCGGAAAGCCGACCTCCGCCATCAGTTCGGCGATGCGCAGGGTCGACAGCGGCGTGATCTCCGACGGCTTCAGCACCACGCAATTGCCGGCCGCCAGGGCCGGCGCCATCTTCCAGCTGGTGAACATCAGCGGGAAGTTCCACGGCACCACCTGGCCCACGACCCCCAGCGGCTCGCGCATCAGGTAGTTCAGGAAGCCCTGTTCCACCGGGATCACGGAACCCTCGAACTTGTCCGCCATGCCGCCGAAATAACGATAGGTCACCGCGGTGCGGGGCACGTCCAGGATCTGCGTGTCGCGGAACGGATGGCCGGTATCCAGCGACTCCAGCGCGCCGAGCTGCGCCTGCTCCGCCTCGATCCGATCCGCCAGCTTCAGCAGCAGGCGGCCGCGATCCATCGCCGCCATGTCGCGCCATTTCGGGTAGGCGGCCTGCGCCGCCGCGACGGCGCGGTCGACATCCTCGGCCTTGGCCTCGGCGATCCGGGTGATCAGGCTGTTGTCATGCGGGTTCAACACGTCGATCACCGCCCCGTCGGCGGCATCCACGAACCTGCCGCCGATGAACAGGCGGTTCTGGATGCCGGACGGATCGGGGGGCGCTATGGCTTCCCCCTCCGCGCGTGGCACGTTCATGCAGCCCTCCCCTGTTTCCGGGCGTTCGCCGGGTGATTTCCTCCCGCGCCGGCGGCGCGACCTGCCGCCGGCGGCAGCCCGGCCGCGCCCTTCGCGGGCTGCGGCCGGGTGCCTGTGCCGCCGGGTGCCTGTGCCGCCGGGCGCCTGTGCCGCCGGGCGCCTGTCCCTAGAGCCGGGCAGGCCTCAGAACTGCACCGGGACGACCGGCGCCTCGCCCTTCTGGATCATCTCCGGGATCCGCGGCGAGGCATTCTCCCAGACCAGCAGCATCGAGCGTTTCGGGCTGTAGCCCTGGTGCCGGATATCGGCCGGCATGCAGGCCACGTCGCCCGGACGCATCGTCACCCGCGCGCGCGGGCGGCCGGTATGCTTGTCCTTCACGTCCCAGATGATCTGGTCGGACAGCTGGATGAACCATTCCACCCGGTCGTTGCCATGCTCGACCGGCAGGGTGAACTCCTCCGAGGTCGGGCAGTACAGGCTTTCCTTCACCACCGAGCAGACCGACGGGTTCCACGTCACGTCCGAGCGCGCCAGATAGTCGAACAGGTTGAAGGCGGCGACCTCGTCCTCGAAGCCGGGCTCGGCCTCCACCACCGGCGCGTCGCTCTCCACGTCGGCCAGCATGCGGTTCTTCGGGAAGCCGTTGCCGTCGGTGCGCATCGGCACGTCGCCGGCCATGCCGACCATGCGCTCCGCGGTGACCCGCACCCGGTTCACGGCGGCATCGTTCTCGCCGTTCTTGCGGCCCCAGGCGCCACCGGTCTCGCCCGGCGCCGCGAAGGGGTCGTAGCCCTGGTTGGTCCAGTCGCGCACCATGTCGGCGAAGATGCCGTGCAGCTCGTCGGAATCGAAGCGCTGCATGTGGTCGCGGCCGGCCTTCTTCAGCACCTCGTGGTAGGAGCCGGCGAAGAGGTCGACCTCGCCGTAATGGTTGGTCGTGCCGAACACCGCGTCGAAGCTGACCGTGCCGTAGAAGAACTTCCACGCCACCGCGCGCATCAGCGCGCGCATGAAGGCGTCGATCGGCATGATATGCTCGCCCTTCGGCCAGGTCAGGTGCGCGAAATACTCGTCGCGCCGCACCCTGAAATCGCCGAACCGGTAGGACTTGTAGCCGGTGACATTGTCACGCGGAAAAATCTCGAAATCGTGGCAGAGCTCGCTCATCGCTTCCTCCTTATCGGGTTCCGTGCCGGGCGGATCGAAAGCCGGCCCCGAAGCCCCTTGTCTGGCGGCAGCCTCGGCCCTGCCGCATGCACGAATACCAGCGGGTCAGGCCCCGCAGCCTAGTCCGCCGTCTGGCAGATCTCAGCCCATTTCTCGACCGTCACCGGGCCCTTCATGGTCTGCATCAGCAGCACCGCAGGTGCCTTGGCGGAGAACCGGTAGGCCGCACCGCGCGGCAGCAAGGCCTGGTGCCCGCGCTTCAGGATGATCCGGCCCATCTTCCGGCCGTCCGGCACATCGCCCACGAGGTGGGCGCCGTTTGCGCCTTCGGCAACCACGGAACGGGGATCGTCCAGCTTCACCAGATGGACCTCGACCTCGCCATCCATGCAGAGCGCGAACTCGTCATGATCCGCCGCGAACCAGGGCGAATCCCCTTCGGCGCGGGTCGCCTCGATGGTGTATTCGAGGTTGATGCCGACCGCGACGCGCTCATAGGGGGTGCAGGATTCCGCGACCTCGAAGACGTTCGAGAAGACATAGTTCTTGGGATTGTCCTCGATGACGTCGATGCCGCCCTTCCTGTACTCCTTCAGGCTGCCGAGTTCGGTCTTGTAGTCCGACATGCGTTCCTCCTCCTGACGATCCGTTCTCTCGCGGGCCCCGCCTTCGATCGGGCCGGGCAACCCGGCTGGCCGGATTTCGTCATTTTACCACCAGGCATCGCCTGCCTGCCACGCCGGGGGCGGGCCGGCGCCTCCTCTATTGACGGCAAACGCCGGCTGCGCCATCACTCCACGGGTTGTTCGCATGTCGAACTGTGCGATGTGCGAACGTTTGTGCGTATAGCGAATATGTTGGATCCAGCCTCCCTCCATGTCAAGCCCGGAAGAGAACAGAGACTTCGTCGCCTCGCTGGCCAAGGGCCTGGCGGTGATCCGCGCGTTCGGGCGGGAGGCGCCGGAGCAGACCCTGACGGAGGTCGCAAGCCGCACCGGCATGTCGCGGGCCGCCGCGCGCCGGTTCCTGCACACCCTGACCGCGCTGGGCTATGCGGAGCTGGAGGGCAAGCGGTTCCGCCTGACGCCGAAGGTGCTGGACCTGGGCTACGCCTATCTGGCGTCCCTCAGCTTCGCGGAGATCGCCCAGCCGTTCATGGAGCAGGTCACCGCGGCGGTGCAGGAATCCTGTTCCGCCTGCGTGCTGGACGGCCACGACATCGTCTATGTCGCACGCGTGCCCACCAAGCGGATCATGTCGGTGTCGTTGAGCATCGGCACACGGCTGCCCGCCTATGCCACGTCGATGGGCCGGGTGCTGCTGGCGGGCCTGTCGCAGCAGGAGCTGCAGCCCCTGCTCGACCGCATGGAACTGCGCCCTCTGACCCCCCATACGATCGTGGACCGGACCGGGCTGGAGCGCTGCCTGGCCGAGGTGCGGCAGCAGGGCCACGCCCTGGTCGACGAGGAGCTGGAGCTGGGCGTCCGTTCCATCGCGGTGCCGATCCACGCCCGCAGCGGCCGCGTGGTGGCGGCGATGAATGTCAGCGGCCATGCCAGCCGGGTCACGCCGGATTTCATGCTCGAGACCTACCTGCCGGCCCTGCGCTGTGCCGCGGAAGGCATCGAGAGCTGCCTGCCCTGACGGCGGCCTGAACCAGCCGACGGGATCACCGGTCCTGGAGGGCTGGCATCCGAGGAGGCCTTGGCGCATGCGACGGTCATGCCGCGTCACGGTTACGGATGCGGCGGCGGATGCCCTGGCAGCCGGCTTCAGGTCCCGGCCAGGCCCTCGAGGAAACCCAGGGGGTGATGCGCCCTGGCGACCCCGACAATCAAGGCAAAGACAAGCAGCGCCGCCACGAAGGCGGATCGACGCACGAACGGCGTCCTGCCGCGTTTCAGCGCCAGGTGGCCGAGCAGGATGTAGACCAGCAGCAGCAGCAGCTTGGCGGTAAGCCAGGCATGTACGAAGGGATAGGCCTGCACGATCGTTACCAGTGCGACGGCGGAAGCAAGAAGAACCGTGTCGATGCCGTAGGAGAGATACCGCAGCGGCGCCGCCATCGCCCAGCGCGGGCCGCCGCGGCGGATGCCGGTGCCGAGCCCCGCTGCCTGCCAGGCCCGGGCATTGATCGCCAGGCCGCGCAGCAGGAACAGGCTGCCACTTGCTATCACTGCCACGACATGCAGCAGGCGGATCTCCGGATAGAACGCCGTCATCGCGCCTCCCCCAGGCGTTGCCGATCCGCGACGAACGGCGGCCGGTCGCGGGGCATCCTACGCCCTTGGCACCGGTGTCAGAACGCCGACCGGCCATGACTGCCTGACGCAGCGCCGGGAATCGCAACCGATCGATCGCTCGTCCGGACAGCGACCGGCCCGCCGGTCAAGTGGTGCGGGACAGGGATCGCATCGATCCTGGTCACGAGGCCTCAATATACATCGATCCGATGGCGGCGGTTGCGTCGCAGGCCGGCGAGATAGGCCGCCGCTGCCTGGGGCTCGATCCCGGCCTCCTGCTGCAGGATCTCGAGCAATGCGCCGTGAACGCCCGGCGCCAGGCTGCTGGCATCGCCGCAGAGGAAGACATGCGCCCCGTCCTTCAGCCAGGCGAAGACGCCGCGAGCCTGGGCGCGCTGCCGCTGCCGTACGCAGGTCCGGCCGTCGGCCCCGTCGCGGGAGAAGGCGGTGCCTGCCTGGCGGCGCACGCCAACATTCGGCAATGCCTGCCAGTCCGTCCGATACAGGAAATCCGAGCCGAAGCTGCGGTCGCCGAAGACCAGCCAGCACCTGGTGCCATCGTCCCTGCCGTCATGCTCCTGCCGGGACGCCCGGTGGGATGCAACCCCGGTCCGGGCATGGGCAAGCGCAGCGGAATAGCCGCTGAGCCAGGCAGCCTGGTCCGCTCGGAGCGTCGCGACCGGTGCATCCAGCGATCGCCGCTGTGCCGATACCGGTGCGGACTCCCGATCCTGCGGTGCAACGGCCGTCATGGCTTCTCCTCCACAGATGGGCGACCGGCAGATCTTCATCCTGCCGGAACGGACGGTCGTACCGATCTCCTGCTGGCAATCTCGCAGTCCCGTTCACCGCAGACAAGCGAATGTTAATGCAATTTGAGCGCTATTTTTTTGCTATTAATCGGGCATGGATATCAATCTCGCCCGAACCTTCCTGGAAGTGGTCGCAAGCGGCAGCTTCATCGCTGCCGCCGAGCGGCTGCATGTTACCCAGACCGCGGTTTCCGCACGGATCCGTATCCTTGAGGAACAGCTCGGCAGGCGGCTGTTCATCCGGAACCGGGCCGGTGCCCGGCTGACCCCGGCGGGCGAACGCTTCCAGCGGGATGCCCTTACGCTCGTGCAGGTCTGGGAGCGTGCCCGCCAGCGCGTTGCCCTGCCCCCGGGCCGCGCGAATGTGGTGGCGATCGGTGGCGAGCTGAGCCTCTGGAATCCGCTGCTGACCGACTGGCTGGCGTGGATGCACCGGGAAAGCCCGGAAACCGCCCTGCGGGCCGAGATCGACGTCCCCAGCCGTCTCATGCGCCGGATCCAGGATGGGTCCCTGGATCTTGCCGTGCTCTACTCGCCGCCGCCGCAGGCCGATCTGGCTGTCGAACTGCTGACGGAGGAGAAGCTCGTCATGGTGACGACCGCCGCGGACGGGTCGGTGGATCCGGACCGCTATATCCATGTGGACTGGGGCTCGGCCTTCACCGCCAGCCTTCAGGCGGCGTTTCCGGCGCTCGCCAATCCCGGGGTGGTGGTCTCCCTCGGCCCGCTGGCGCTGAACTACCTCCTGGCGGTCGGCGGAGCGGGCTATTTTCGCTTCGGCGCCGTGCGGAGCTACCTGGCGGCGGGCAAGCTGCAGCGCGTCATGGATGCGCCGGAATTCTCCTATTCGGTGCACGCGGTCTACTCGACCCGCAGCGAAGCCGACCTGATCGACCGGGTCCGGACCGGGCTGCGCGCCTGCCTGCAGCAGGACGCTCCCGAACCCGGTTGAGGCGGCACCGCCGCACCTGCAGAGCCAGCGGCCATCCGCCTAATCGGGAAAATCGTCGGCGCAGTCGTCCAGGATCGCCGCATTGGCCCGGAAGATCTCGCTGTACAGGCGCGAAAGCCGCCAGCCCATGGCATGGGCCACGACGATGGAGATCATCGCGGACGCCGTCTCCCGCCCGCCATATTGTCGTTCCGCCGCCGCGAACGCCGCCGTCAGAAGCGGCAATGCCCCGCCACTCCCGTCGCCCGTGGCGTCGGCACGGTCGCCCGTGCCGGGACAGCTTGCGGATCCAGCGCCTGCCATGGCCCATCTCCCCGGCTCGCGGGCGCCGGCTTGCCCGGTCGCCCGGTCCGGGACGCGCGGTCCAGGATGGGCCGTCCGGTACGCCGTGCCGGCGGGCTCAAGATGCATCATCAGTCACGCCTGACCATATCGTGCCGCTTCCACAGCAGGCCAACGAAAGTCTATTGCCATTCAGCGCAAAATATTTGCTGTCAATTCAACCGTGCCGCCTGTCGTCCTCCGCCACGGCTGTCGCCGGTCTGCCGCCCGGAAGGCCTGACAGGCCCATGGCGCGGTGGCAGACTGGCCCTGTCGTTTGGCGCGCGCGATCCCGTCGCGCCGCCCCTGGGAGGAAGACCGAATGTGCCGTTTCCTGGCCTACAAGGGCCGCCCGCTGCTAATGGCGGATCTGCTGGTGCGGGCGCGCAATTCCCTGATCGTGCAGAGCCAGAATGCCCATATGTGGAACAAGCCGGTGAACGGCGACGGCTTCGGCGTCGGCTGGTTCCCGCTGCATGACGATCCCGAGCCCGGCATCTTCCGCAGCGTGGAACCCGCCTGGAGCAATGCCAACCTGAACTCCCTGGCGCACAAGGTGGTCTCGCACTGCTTCTTTGCGCATGTCCGCGACGCCACGGCGGGGTCGCCGGTCAGCCAGCTGAACTGCCACCCCTTCAGCTGGGGCCGCCTGGTCTGGATGCACAACGGCGCGCTGGAGGAGTTCGACCGGATGCGCCGCCCGTTGACCCAGCGCCTGTCGGACCGGGCCTATGACTGGATCACCGGCAGCACGGATACCGAGCTGGCCTTTGCCCTGTTCCTGGACCGGCTCGGCTTCGTGGCCGATCCCGACGCCGCGCTGCTGAGCCGGACGATGACCGCCACTATCGCCGAACTGCTGGAGATCCGCCGCGGCCTGGGCATCGTCTCGCCCTGCTTCATGAACTTCGCCGTCAGCAACGGGCGGGACCTCGTGGCCACCCGCTTCGTCTCCGACCCGGCGCGCGAGCCGCACAGCCTGTACAGCACCACCGGCGCATTGCAGCTCGACGAGAACGGCCGCTTCCGCGTCATGCGTGCGGAAACCGGCGCGCCTGACTCCGTGATCGTCGCCTCCGAGCCGCTGACCGCCTTCGAAAGCGACTGGGAGCCGGTGCCGCCCAACACCCTGGTGCAGGTTGACGGCGCGAATGGCGTGACCCGGCAACCGCTGCGGATCGCCGCCTGAGCCGCGGCCACAAGCGGCCATGGCCGGATCCGGGGGGGGGGGGCCTTTATGGAGTTGATCGACACCGGGATCCGATCCGCAGCGGCGGCGATCGCCCTGCTGACGATCGTCCTGCTGCTGCGCGATTCCGGACGCAGCCTCGCCGCCTGGTTGGGCGCCGCCTTTGCGCTCGGTGTGGTCGCCTATCTGGTCTGCGCCGCGCCGCCCTTCCGGGCGGCCACCGGCTGGTGGCGCCTGCCCGTCGTGATCGGCTGCATCGCCAACCCCGCGCTGTTCTGGCTGTTCGCGCGCAGCCTGTTCGACGACGCCATGCGGCTGTCGCCCTGGGACGCCTTGCCGCTGCTGCTGCTCGAGGCGCTCGCCCTGTCGCGCATCGCCGGGGCTCTCGACATTGTCCCGCAGGCCCATGCCCTTGCCGGCGCGGCCGGCAAGGTGCTGGCCATCGCGCTGGTGCTGCATGCCCTGTTCGTCGCCTGGACGGGGCGCCGCGGCGACCTGCTGCCGGCCCGGCGGCGTTTTCGCCTGGTCTTCGCGGCCGGTGTCGGCGGCTATATCCTGCTGGTCCTGGCGACCGAGCTCAGCGTCGGCGAAGCGGCGGTCCCGGCGCCCTGGAGCCTGGCCGGCGCGACCGCAATCCTGGCCCTGGTCGCCGCGCTGGCCCTCTACCTCGCCCGCCTGCGCCGCAGCCTGCTGCCGGCGCCGGCCGGCCTGGCGGCCGCCGGACCGCACGGCATTGAAGCGGCAGCGGCGCAAAACCGGCCGCCGTCACAGCAGCACGATACCGATCCGGCGCTGCTGGGACGCCTGCGGCAGCTGATGGAGGTCGAGGAAGCCTGGCGCCAGGAGGGGCTGACCATTGCCGCACTGGCGGAGCTCGCCGCCGTGCCGGAATACCGGCTGCGCCGCGCAATCAACAGCGAGCTGGGCTACCGCAATTTCCCTGCCTATCTCAACGACTGCCGGATCGCCGCCGCCCGGCGGGCGCTGGCCGATCCGGCGCTGGCCGCCCTTCCGGTCCTGACTGTCGCTCTCGACCTGGGCTATGGCTCCATCGGGCCGTTCAACCGCGCCTTCAAGGAGCGGACCGGGCAGACCCCTTCCGCCTTCCGCCAGGCCGCGCTGCGCAACGGGCCAGGAAGCCAGGCCGCCGGCAACCCGACCGCGTCCTGAAAATCAGCGCCGATTCCTGAAAACCAGGGCCGATTCCGGAAACAGCCATCGCCCTGGACCTTCCGGCAAGACCGCAGCCGCCGCCGCCCGCATGACCAGGTCAGCGGCACATGGGGTGCCCGCAGAGGGAGGGGAAGATGCTCGATTCATGGCTCGGAATTGTTGCTCATGACGTAACGAAGTACGGCGCGGCGGCGGGGCTGGCTTACCTGCTGCTGACCCTGGGCGTCGGCCGCCTGCGGCCGCACCGCCGGCTGCAGTCGCGCCGTCCGTCGGGGCGGCAGGTCCGGCGCGAGGTCGCGCTGTCGCTGGTCACCGCGATCCTGTTTGCCAGCGTCAGCCTGCTGGCGGTCATCCTGCCGGCGCAGGCCGGCTGGAACCGGCTCTACGCCGGGCCGGTCGGCGATGGCTGGGGCTACCTGCTGTTCAGCCTGGTGCTGATGATCCTGGTACACGACGCGTGGTTCTACTGGATCCATCGCCTGATGCACCAGCCGGCGCTGATGGCGCGCATGCACCGGACGCATCACCTGTCGCGCACCCCGACACCCTGGGCCGCCTATGCCATGGCGCCGGCGGAAGCGGTGCTGCAGATCGCCTTTGTCCCGCTGTTCGTGCTGCTGGTCCCGAGCCACCCGCTGATGCTGCTGCTCTGGAGCCTGCACATGATCCTGCGCAACGCGATCGGCCATGCCGGGGTGGAGGTCTACCCGGCCAGCTGGTTCGACCGGCGGCCCTTCCGCTGGCTGACCTCGACCACCCATCACGACCTGCATCACGAAACCGGGCGGCTGAACTACGGCCTCTACTTCACGTTCTGGGACCGGGCGATGGGCACCGAGCATCCGGCCTACCGGGCGCGCTTCGCGGCGGCAACCGGTGCCCCCGGCACAGGCGGCGGGCCGGAGCCCGCCGGGCGGCGTCCGGCCGGGGCGGCGCTGCTGGCAGCGCTGCTTGCCGGCGGCCTTGCCCTGGCGGCCGGTCAGGCCCGCGCGGCCGGCGGCCATGACGCGGCGATTCTGGGCGAATGGGTGACCCCCGGCCATGCCGCGCGCGTGGCCCTGGCCCCCTGTACGGCGGATCCCGCACGGCTCTGCGGACGGATCGTCTGGCTGTGGGAGGCGACCGATGCGGCCGGCCGCCCAAGCGACCTGCTCGGCCGCCAGGTGCTGTCGGATTTCCGTCCCGCCGGCGCGGGGCGCTATGCCGGTGGCCGGGCACAGGATCCGGAAGACGGCCAGAGCTACGACGCGCAGCTCCGCTTGCGCTCGGTGGAGGAACTGGAAGTGGAGGGCTGCCTGCTGTTCCTCTGCCGCACGCAGGTCTGGCGGCGGCGGCCCTGCCCGCCAGGCTGAAGGCGGCGGATCACTCTGCCGCCAGGACGGCCGCGCCGGCCGCTTCCTGCAGGGCAAAGAGCTCCACGCCCTCCTCCCGCCCGCGCAGGGCGCGGCGGCCCAGCGGCAGCGCCGCCAGGTCCGGCGGCACCGCCAGGCGGGCGAGCAGCGGGGCGGAGATCACGGCGTCCACCTGCTCCGCCCGTGCCACGTCGAGGAGGCGGGCCGCGGTGTTCAGGGTATCGCCGATGGACAGGATCACCAGGCGGCTGTCGCCGCATTCGCCCGTCACCACCGGGCCCAGATGCAGGCTGACGCGGATCCCGGCGCGCGCGCCGAAGGTGCGGAGATAGGCCAGCTCGTTGCGCCGCAGCACCTCGCGGATCGCGACATAGGCCCGCAGGACCGCACCGTCGCGTATGCCCTCCTCCGGCCGCCAGCAGGCGATCAGCTCGTCGCCGACATAGCCTTCGACCCGCCCGCCATGCGCAACGATCGGCCGGTCCAGGTCGAAGAAGATGCGGGAGATGAAGGCATGCGCCGCCTCGTCGCCCAGGCGCTCGGCCAGCGCCGTGGAACCCTTCAGGTCCAGCAGGAGGTAGAGCCGCTCCTCCCGCACCGGCTTCGCGTAGCGGCCCGCCAGCAGGCGCGACATCACGCCGGGCCCGACGATGCGCCGCACCTGCAGCATGTAGACCAGGGCCACGAAGATGACGGCGGCAAATCCGGTGTCGCGCCAGAGCTCGACCGCCAGATAGGACCGGAAGAAATCCCAGGTCGTGCAGCCGCCGGCACAGGCGATGTAGGTCCCGGTGATGGCGCGGTTCAGCAGCAGGAGGACGACGATCGCCGCCAACAGGATCGCCTCGCGCATCAGCATGCCCTGGACGAAGCCCATCCGGCGGATCCATGCGCCGCCGGGGCCTTGTAGGTAGAACTGGTGCAGCCCGTAGAGCGCCGCGCCCAGGACAATCCCGGTGCGGACGGAATGCAGCGCCTCTTCCCAGGTATAGCGGAAGGGCAGCAGCTCGCTGAGCAGCCAGGAAAAGGCCAGCGAGATGCCGCCCGCCGTCACCGCCAGCAGGGCCATGATGCGCAGGTTCTGCCGCATCCGCCTGTCGATCCGCATGACCATCGCCATCTCCCCAGGGTCCTGGCCGCAATCCGGCGGCGCCTGAGACCTGCACCCTTGTTAGATCAGGCGCCCGGCCGGCACCACAAGGGGTCCTGCGATGGTATAACCTCCGACGTCATGCCTTGCCTGCGTCGGGCCGCGGCGGGAATACTGCCGGCTTCGCTTTTCCAGACCGAGGACCGCCCATGCCCCTACAGGCCGAAACGCTGTCCACCAGCCATGGCGCGATCTCGCTTGCCGATACCGGCGGCACGGGGCCGGCCCTGCTGATGATTCACGGCAATTCCGCCCGCAAGGAAATCTTCCGCCACCAGTTCGCCAGCGACCTGCCGGCGCGCTACCGGCTGCTGGCCTTCGACCTGCCGGGCCACGGCGCCTCCGCCGACGCGGCCGAGCCGGAACGCAGCTATACCTGGGCGGGCTATGCCGAACTGGCCGCGGAAATCCTGGCCGCCCGCGGCATCGCCACGGCGGCGGTGCTCGGCTGGTCGCTGGGCGGCCATATCGGCATCGAGATGATCCACCAGGGCAAGCTGGCACTGACCGGCATGGTGCTGACCGGCACGCCGCCGGTGCCCAACGACGTCTCGGCGATCGGCCGGGCGTTCCACACCAGCCCGGTGATGGACCTGACCGGCGCGGCCCATTTCACCGCCGAACAGGCGGAGCTGTACTGCCGCCATACCTGCGGCCTTGGCGTGCCGCTGGATGCGGAGATCGTCGCCGGCTATGCCCGCACCGACGGGCGGGCGCGCACCACGATGTTCGACAGCGTCCTCGCCCTCGAGATGGCCGACCAGGCCGCCGTCGTGGCGGGCACCGGGGTGCCGGTCGCGGTGATCTCCGGCGGCGACGAATCCTTCGTCAACAACGACTATCTGGGCCGCTGCAGCTACGGCAATCTGTGGCGGGAAACGGTGTTCGTGCTGCCCGGGATCGGCCATGCGCCGTTCTGGGAGGCGCCGCAGCGGTTCAACCCGCTGCTGGCCGCCTTCCTGGAGGAGGTCGGCGGCTAGCGCCAGGCCGCCGGCAGCAGGAGCCGCCATGGCAATTTTCTTCGGCTTCGCCCCCTGGATCCTGTTCTACGTGCTGGTCCATCCGCTGGGTGCCGTGGCGGCGGCCGCGCTTGCCGCGCTCGTCGCGCTGGCGCTGGGCGTGCCGGCGCTCCGGCGCGGGCGGCCGAAGATCCTCGACATCGGCACGATCCTGTTCTTTGCCGCCTTCGCACTGGTCTTCGCGGCGGGCCCGCCGCCCTGGCTGCACGCCTGGATGAAGGCCATTGCCGATGGCGGGCTGGCGGCCATCGTGCTGGTCTCGCTGGCTCTCGGCCGGCCCTTCACCATCCAGTATGCGAAGGAGACGGTGCCGGAAGAGCATTGGGGCAGCCCGCTGTTCTACCGGGTCAACCTGCATATCACCTTGGTCTGGCTGGCCGCCTTCCTGGTCAACACCGCCTCGGCTGCGGCCAGCACGTTGATCCCGCAGGAGCCCGGCTGGCTCGCCTGGGCAATTCCGATGCTCAGTTTCATCGCCGCCTTCCGCTTCACGACCTGGTATCCGGACCGCATGGCGGCGAAGGGCAGCGCGCCCGGCTGACCGGCCGCGACCGATCCGGCACCCGGCCGGCGGCCTATCCGGCATCGGCAGCCCGGAGCCAGCCTCGGCGCCCGGCGGCGGGCCGGCCCTGCGCTCACCCTCCCGGGAACAGCGGCCGCCGCCCGCGCGTTACCTCGCCGCATCGCCGAGGCATGGCCCCCGCCATGCCGGCCAGACAGCGAGGAGGCGAGGATGCCCACCCGTATCGAAGCCGCGCAGCCGGACCTTGAGCTGCCCCTGGCGGAGGACAAGATCTGCTGGGTGATCGTGAAGGCGCGGGAGTTTGAGGCAAAGGACGTGCTGACCGATCCCGGCGACAGCTCCAACCCCACGGACGATGCCATGCGGGGGGTGCTGGAGGACGGTGGCGATCCGGTCGCCGAGGAACTGCAGCGCTTCATCGCGGCCCTGACGGACGAGGAGCGCGCCGCACTGGTGGCGATGGCCTGGCTCGGCCGCGGCGATGGCGGCCTGGAGGACTGGCCCGACCTGCTGGACACCGCGTCACGCGAGGCGGACCGGCCCGCCGGCCCCTATCTGCTGGGCATGCCGTTGCTGGCCGACCATCTGGAAGCCGCGCTCGATAGCTTCGGCGGCTCCTGCGCGGAGGTCTCGTTCGACCATCTGTGACCGCGGCGGCCGTGTTGCTATTCCGCAGCCGCCGCCGCTTGCGCCTGTGCCGCCTCCGCCGCCGCCAGCTTCGCCACGAGCCGCCGGTACTGTGTCAGCGCCTGGTCGGCGCCGATCGGCACCATGCGGAACTCCGGATCCAGCTTCAGCATCGCGTCCTGGGCGTGGATCATCGCATGGTCCTCCGCGAACGCCTTCACCACATTGGCATGGATCGCCTCCGTCACCTCCGGCCGGTCCAGCGCGAAGTTGTGCGGATGGGCGAAGAAATAGTGCGTGCTGTCGTCGGTTTCCGGGGTCAGCGCCTGGCAGCCGCGGAATTCCACCGCATCGACCCTGCGGCCCTCCTGCGCGCCGGTGCCGGTCGGCTGCATGCCGGAATACATCAGGAAGATGCCGGGCACGACGAAGTCGTAGATGTTCCAGCGGTCCACATTGCCCGGCCAGTTCATGATCGCCTGGGCGAAGCCCGCCGGCGCGATGTCGGTCGCCCAGCGGGTGATGCGGACGCCGCGGTCGATCCGCTCCACCCGCGGCGGGAACCGGGAATAGGCCTCGTCGCCGCCCAGGGTCGTCGGATGCACATAGGGCAGGTGCGCCAGGTCCAGCAGGTTGTCGGCGATCAGCAGGTGGCTGGTGCGGTAGTGGGTATAGCCCTCCAGGCTGCGCCAGCCGGAATCGTCCAGCCAATGGGTGTCGGGGATCAGAGCCTCGTCCGCCAGCGCGGGGTCGCCCATCCAGATCCAGGCCCAGCCGTGCCGCTCGACGACGGGAAAGCTGCGCACCCGCGCCTGCGGCGGCACCCGGTCCTGCGACGGGATCTCGATGCACTGCCCGGCCCGGTCGAACTTCAGGCCGTGATACATGCAGCGCAGCGCATCGCCCTCGATCCGGCCGCGCGACAGCGGCGCCCCGCGATGGCAGCAGCGGTCCTCGAAAGCGATGGCTGCGCCGCCGGTGTCGCGCCACAGCACCACCGGCAGGTTGACGATGGTGCGGGCCAGCAGGCCATCCGCGGTGTTGGCGGGGATTTCGCTGGACCAGCCGGCGACATACCAGCAGTTCCTCAGCAGCATGATGTCCTCCCGGGATCGATCTGTTTCCCCCAGGCTAGATCCCCCTTGCCCATGCGTCGACGTCATGGCGATCATGATTGGCATGTACGATGTTCATGATCGACGGCTGGACCTGAACCTGCTGCTGGCCTTCGATGCGCTGTTGCGCGAAGGCGGGGTAACCCGCGCGGCGGAGGCCCTGGGCCTGACCCAGAGCGCGATGAGCCATGCCCTGCGCCGGCTGCGGCGCTTCTATGGCGATCCGCTGTTCGTCAAGGCCGGTGCGCGCATGCAGCCGACGCCGAAGGCGGAGCAGCTGGCGCCGGCGGTGCTGGCGGTGGTCGCCCGGGTGCGCGGCGACCTGCTGGCCCCGGCCGGCTTCGACCCGGCGGTGGCGGAGCGCCGCTTCAGCTTCTGCATGACCGACATGGGCGAGCTTGTCTTTCTGCCGCCGATCGTGGAGCGCCTGCGCGCGCTGGCGCCGCATTGCCGGATCCGCACCCTGCAGGTGCCGACCGAGGCGGTGCCGGCCGCCCTTGAAACGGGCGAGGCGGACCTGGCACTGGGTTCAATGCATCTGGTGCCCGGCGGCCTGATGCAGCAGGAACTGTTCCGCCACCCTTTCGTGACCCTGGTCAGCGCCCGCAACACCGAGGTGGGCGACCGGCTGACCCTCGCGCAGTTCGCCCGCATGGACCACGTGGTGGTGACCCTGTCCGACCGCGACGAGCCCTACGACCGGGCGCTGGAAGTGCAGCTGGAAGCCCATGGGCTGCGCCGCGAGGTCTTCCTGACGACGCCGCATTTCCTGGTGGTGCCGTTGCTCCTGGAGCGCTTCCCGGACCTGGTGGCCACCGTGCCGCGGGAACTGGGCACGGTGTTCGCACGCTACGAGGCGGTGCGGGTGCTGCCGCCGCCGGTGGCGCTGCCGCCGTTCAGCCTGCGCCAGCACTGGCACCCCCGGGTGCACCATGACGAGGCCAATATCTGGCTGCGCCGGATGATCAAGGCCGCCTTCGCCGACTATCCCGAATAGCGCACCGGCGCCCGGCCCTCACTGCACCAGCCAGACCGCCGTGTCGTGGAAGGCGACCCCGCCGGCCGGCGGCACCGGGTCGGCGCCGATCAGCTGGTTGATGCCCATGCCGCCGGACCAGTCGCGGTTCGGCCAGATGCCTTCCACCACCACGGTCCCGGGCTGCAGCCCGGCGAAGGCGCGCCAGGCAAGCTGCACCTCGCCGCGCCGGTTGCCCAGCCGCACATTCCCGTCCGATGCCAGGCCCAGACGCGCGGCATCGTCGGGATGCACCAGGGCGGTGGGCTGGCCCTCGCGCTTTCGCGAGCCCGGCGTCTCGGTGAACGAGGTGTTGAGGAAGGTGCGGGCCGGCGGCGCCACCATGCGGAAGGGATGGTCGGGGTCGGCGCGCTCGACGATATCGGCATAGTCCGGCAGGGCGGGCAGGCCGGTGACATAGGGCCCCAGCGCGGCCCAGTCGGCGTGAAACCGGAAGCGGCCGCTCGGGTTGGGGAAGCCGTCCAGGAAATGCGCCTCCTCGAAGGGCAGGGTGTAGTCGACCCAACCGCGCTCCACCGCCTCCGCCCAGCTGCCGCGGCCGGACGCCTGGAGGGTCGCATCCAGCAGCTCCGCCGCGCTCATGTCGAAGCCCGGATGCTCCGCGCCCAGCCGCTTGCCCAGCGCGCAGATCACCTCGTGGTTGGTCCAGCTCTCCGCATGCCGGTCGAGTACCCGCTGTCCCGCGGTCAGCATGGTATGGCCCAGGCCGTAATAGAGGTCGTCATATTCCAGGAAGACCGCAGCCGGCAGCAGCACATCGGCAAGCTGCGCCGTCGCTGTCGGGAACTGCTCGTGCACGACGACGAACAGGTCCTCCCGCGTCAGCCCCTGGCGCACCAGCCGGCTGTCGGGCGCGACATTGGCGGAATTCGCGTTCTGCATCAGCATCGCGGTGACCGGCGGGCCGCCGGCCAGGGCATCCGGCGCCCCGGTCAGCACCGGGCCGATCCGCGACTGGTCGAGCACCCTTGTGCCGGGGTCCATGGCATCCAGGCCATAGGCCAGGCGGGTGTCCAGCTTCCAGTTGTCGAGGTTCATGAAGAACGCGCCGCCGCCGCGATGGCGCCACTTGCCGCCGATCGACGGCAGGCCCGTGACAGCATGCATCGCCGCGGCACCGTTGCGCGACCGGGTGAAGCCGAAGCCCAGGCGGATGAACGCGCGCTCGGTGCCGGCATAGAGTCGGGCGAAGTCGCGGATCGTGCCCTCGTCCAGGCCGGTGATCGGCGCCGCCCAGGCCGGCGTGCGGGTCCGCAGGTGGCGCTCGGCCTCGGCGTCGAAATCGGTCATCCGCGCCAGGAAGTCGCGGTCCGCCGTCCCGTCCTCCAGCATCACGCACATCATCGCGCAGGCCAGGGCGGCGTCGCTGCCGGGTCGCAGCACGATCGGGATGTCGGCCTGCTCCACGGTGGGCGTGCGGTAACAGTCGACCACCGCCAGCTTCGCGCCGCGCTCCTTGCGGGCGCGCTGGATATGGGTCAGCTGGTTGACCTGGGTGGAGACCGGGTTGCCGCCCCAGACGATGATCAGGTCGGCCTCCCCCATCTCGCGCGGGTCGGGGCCCATCAGCGCGCCGACCCCGGCGCGCCAGCCGCTCTCCGCCGGGGTGACGCAGATCGTCGTCTTCTGCCGCGAATAGCGCATGACATGGCGCAGGCGGTCGATGCCCCAGCGCTGCACGATCCCCATCGTGCCGCCGGAATGATAGGGCCAGACCGTCTCGCTGCCATGGCGCTGGGCGGCCTGGGTGAAGGCCTCCGCGATCTCGTCCAGCGCGGCATCCCAGGACACCGTTTCGAAGCGGCCCTCGCCCTTCGCGCCGACCCGGCGCTGCGGCCGGGTCAGGCGGTCCGGGTGATGCACCCGCTCCGCATAGCGGGCGACCTTCGCGCAGACCACGCCCTGGGTATAGGGATTGTCGCGGGCGCCATGGATCCGGCCGATGCGGTCAGGCGCCAGCCGCTCGACCTGCAGGGCGCAGGCGCTGGGACAGTCGTGGGGGCATGCGGAACGGAGGGTCTCGACCATGATTGCCTTTCCTGCGGGGGCGCGCCGGCCCCTCTCAAGCGTCGTCCCGGAACTCGTTGGACCAGCGTAGCAGCCGCCGCTCGACGATGCGCAACAGCATCACCAGCGCCAGCCCGATCAGGCTGAGCAGGACCAGGGCGGCGAACATCTCGGCGGCATTCAGCATCGCCAGCGAGACGATGATCAGATGCCCCATGCCGAAGTTGGAGCCGACGAACTCGGCGATCACCACGCCGATCAGTGCGAAGGATACCGCGTTGGGCAGCGAGGCGAAGGTCCAGGCCAGCGCCATCGGGATGCGCACGCTGCGGGTCACCTGGCGGGGGCTGGCGCCCAGGGTGCGGCAGAAATCCACCATCTCCCGGTCGATCGATACCGCCCCCTTGAAGGCGTTGAAGAACACCAGGAAGAACACCACGAACCAGGCGGTCACCACCTTCGACAGGACACCGAGCCCGAACACCATGGTGATCAGCGGCACGAAGGCGATCCGCGGCATCGAGTTGGTGGCGACGATGAAGGGATGCAGCACCCGGTTCAGGACCCGGTTCTGCGACAGCAGGAGGCCGGCCAGGAAGCCCGTCCCGACCCCCACGACCAGGCCCAGGAAGGTCGCCCAGAGGGTCGCCCCCAGATGCGGCCAGATGAAGCCGGCCTGGGCGCCGAAGGTCCAGTCCCACAGCTTCACCGCGACCTGGCTGGGCTGGCTGATGAAGAACGGATCGAAAATCGTGTTCTTCTTGAACCAGGGGATCCGGGTCAGCCCTTCCCAGATCCCCAGCACGCTCGCCAGGATCAGCAACTGCCAGAACGCGACCCGCAGCCGCTCGCGGCGCTGCGCCCGGCGCGCCTGGCGTTCGATGGCCTCCGCGTCCAGCAGCGGCATTCCCGTCGGGGCCGGAGCGGCGGCCGGGACTGCCCGGGCGCTCATCCCGTTGCCTCGACACTGGCGAATTCCTGGCCCAGCACATGCCAGATCCGGCCATAGGCCTGCGCGAAGGCCTCGCTCTCGCGCAGGCTGTAGACGTCGCGCGGATGCGCGATGTCGATCCGCTCGTCCAGGATCACCCGGCTCGGCGGGCCGGACAGGACGACGACCCGGTCCGACAGGGTGATCGCCTCGTCCAGGTCGTGGGTCACCATCACGATGGTCTGGCCCAGCGATCGCCAGATGCGGATCAGCTCCTGGTGCAGGACCGTCTTGGTATGCGTGTCCAGCGCGCCGAACGGCTCGTCCAGCAGCAGGATGCGCGGGTCGCAGGCCAGGCTCATCAGCAAGGCCACGCGACGGCGCATGCCGCCGGAAAGCTGGTGCGGATAGGCATCGCCGAAGCCCTCCAGCTTGCCGAGCCGCAGCAGGTCGTCGACCCGGCCGTCGATCTCCGACCTGCGCCGTCCGCGGAAGCGCAGCCCGAGGCCGATATTGCGACGCACCGTGTACCAGGGCAGCACGGTGTCCTTCTGGAAGATGTAGCCCAGCTGCGCCGGGATCGTGCCTGCCACCTCGGTGCCGTCGACCCGGATGCTCCCCGCCGAAGGCGGCAGGAAGCCCGCGATCATGTTCAGCAAGGTGGACTTGCCGCAGCCCGACGGGCCGACAAGGGTGACGAACTCTCCGTCGGCGATCGACAGGTCGACCCGCCCGACGGCGGCGACCTGCCGGCCGGCGGACTGGTAGATCTTGCCGATGCCGTCGAGGCGGATCTCCGGCATGCAGGGCCGGCCCGGTCCTGGCGGCCCCCCGACGCTAGAGCCCGCGCGCCTTCTCGACGAAGGACATGTCGACCGCCGTCTTGTAGGGCACCTTGGCCAGCTCCTCGTTGGTGTACTGGCGGCCATCGCCCATGATGTCGACCAGGCGGGCATAGGCCTCGGGCGTCAGCATGTTGGTCTTGTTCCAGACCGCCCGCTTGTAGAGCGCAATGGTCTTCACCAGCCCCTCCATCGACATCGAGGAGAGGTAGGGCTCGCGGACCACCCCGGCGATGGTCTCCGCGCTCTCGCTGTTCAGGAAGTCCTGCGCCTTGCAAAGGGCAGTCACGAAGGCCTGAACGTCCTGCGGCCGCTCCTCGATGGTCTCCTCCAGCACGTAGGTCGACAGGCCGGGCACGTCGCCGCCGAAGGTGCCCGACCAGGCTGCGGCTTCCGTCACGTCGAACAGCGGCACCGCCCAGCCCTCCGCCACCGCCGCCTCGACCATGCCGAGGGTGGCGATCGAGGCACCGACCTGGCCCGACTTCAGCGCGCCCAGCATGGTCGACAGGCCGCCCAGGCCGCGGATATCGACCTTGTCGAGGATGCCTGCCTTGTCCGACATGTAGGTCGCCATCAGCCAGGTCGCCGATTGCGGCTGCGTCACCGCGATGGTCTGCCCGGCCAGGTCGGAGATCTTGGTGATCTTGCCGCTCTCCAGGTCGTCCTTGCGCACCAGCAGGTTGGCATAGGTGATCCGGGTATCCAGGCTGAAGACGATCCTGGCCGGCTTGCCGGCCAGGGTCAGCGCGATCGCGTCGTTGGTGCCGCTGGTGGTGGCGAAGACCTGGCCGGCGGCCAGCATCTGCTTGCCGCGGGGGCCCGACTGGGTATCGATATAGCTGGCGTCCAGCCCCGCATCCTTGAAGTAACCCTTCTGGAAGGCGATGTAGGACACGCAGTAGATCGGATCCGGGCTGGCGATGCCGATCTCCGCGGAGGCCGCCCAGGCCGGTCTTGGCAGGCCCAGCCCGGCGGCGCCCGCCAGACCGATCGCACTCGCCCCCATCAGAAAGCCGCGCCGTCCAATCCGCTGCATCACCCTCACCCCCTCGTGAAGTTGTCCATCTGGTCGACCAAATAGTCGACCATGGCAAACACAGGGTCAAGCTGGACCTCGGCAGTGCCTTCGGAAAATCTCGGGGTCGGGGCGGGATTCAGGCCGACCGCAGCAGCCCGGCCACCCAGTCCATATGCGCGCGGAACAGGCGCTCCGCCCGCTTCCCGTCGCCGGCGGTGACCGCCTCATGCACGCCGGCGAAGCGGTCGGCATATTCGCGGAACGGCAGGACAGGCATCAGGGTCACCAAGTGCCTGTAGGTGTGCTCGAAATGGGCCAGGCCGATGAAGCGCTGGACGAACCGGTTGCCGCCCAGCTCCGCGGCGGCCCGGTGATAGTCGGCGATCGACATCAGGAACTCGTAGGTGATGCCGCGGCCGGCGGCGGCCGAGACCCCGCCGATCCGCGCCGCCAGCACCCGGCCATCCGCGCCGCGGCCGATGGCATGCGCCGCCAGGCGGAGGCTCGTGCCGCCAAGGCTCGACCAGACATCCAGGAAGCCGCGCACGTCGTGGGAATCCAGCCGGGTCAGCCGGACGCTGCGATTCGGCAGCAGCTCGATCATGCCCTCGCCGACCAGCAGATGCAGGGCCTCGCGGACCGGCGCCTTGCTGAGCCCGAGTTCCTTCATCAGTTCGGCCGCCACCAGGGTCTGACCAGGGCCGTAGCGGCCGTCGCGCAGGCCGGCGACGATATGGTTGATGACCAGCTGGCTGCGGGAAAAGGCCGGGTCCAGGCCAAGGCCCTCGGGCTCCGGCACCGCGGCAGGCGCACCCTGCTGCCGGGTGTGTCCCGGCTTCTCGCCCAGGCTCTCTATTGTCACGATCGGAGATGCTCCCTTCACCCACGGGCGCCGACGCCTATCATGTGGCGCCGTGGCACGCCAGATCCCAGGCCCGGCCAATGCCGCCGGAGCAGCAAAAGAAGGGCAGAGCAGCATGAGCGACCCGGAGATCACCGCGATCCCCTGCGGCGAACCCTATGAGGGCGAGCCGGCCCCCCTGGCCGCGCCGCGGGAGCCCGGCTGGCTGCAGCCCTGGAGCGGCTTCGACCCGCCCTGCACCCGGCCCGACCCGCATGACTGTGCCCGCCTGCCCTCGCAGACGGCGAACATCAAGCCGGCCGGTGGCTATGACGGCATCGAGACCGGCAGCAACCGCTGGATCGAGATGGCGTCGGAGGAAGCCCGCCTGTCGGTGGCCGAGGGCGGCGGCCCGTTCGGCGCGGTGGTCCTGCAGGTCGACGACGAGACCGGCGCGGTGATCCGCTACTGGCGCAACCGCAACCGGGTGACGGCGGACAAGGACCCGACCGCCCATGCCGAGGTCACCGCGATCCGCGACGCGGCCCGCGAACTGGGCGTCTTCAATCTCGGCGTCATCGCGCGGGACGAAGCGCTGCTGCCGCAGACCGGCGCCACGTCGCATTGCCTGCTCTACGCCTCCGCCGAGCCCTGCCCGATGTGCTATGCGGCGATCTACTGGGCGCGCATCCCGAAGCTGGTCTTTGCCGCCACACGCTACGATGCCGCGGTGCAGGGTGTCGATTTCTCCGACGAGGCGCTCTACCTGGAACTGGCGCGGCCCTATCGCGATCGCACAGGGATAAGCAGCCGCCAGGCCACCACCGCCACCTCGCTGGATGCCTTCAACCTGTGGAAGCGCGGCGACAACACGCCGTACTGAGCACCCAGAGAATCGCGGCGGCGAATCGCGGCGGCGGATCGCGGCGGCGGATCGCGCCGGAGGACCCCGATGGAGCTGAACGCCGACTTCACGCAGCGGGCGGCGGTGCATGGCGCCGCAATCCCCTGGATCCCCTCGCCGATGGCGGGGGTCGAGCGGCGCATGCTGGACCGCATCGGCGACGAGGTGGCGCGCGCCACCAGCATCGTCCGCTATGCGCCCGGCAGCGCCTTCTCGGCCCATGTCCATGGCGGGGGCGAGGAGTTCCTGGTGCTGGACGGCGTGTTCTCCGACGAGCATGGCGACTTTCCCGCCGGCAGCTATGTCCGCAACCCGCCGACCTCCCGTCACACGCCCGCCTCCGCGCCCGGCTGCACGATCCTGGTCAAGCTGCACCAGTTCGATCCCGCCGACCGGACCCATGTGATCGTCGCGACCCGGCACATGAAGCCGGTGCCGGCCGCCGGCCGTGCAGGCGTTGCCGTCCTGCCGCTGTTCGCCGATGCCCGGGAGGAGGTCCGCATCGAGAGCTGGGCGCCCGATACCGCCCTGGCCCTTGCGGCCCCGGGCGGCATGGAGCTCTTCGTGCTGGAGGGCAGCTTCCGGGACAGCGGCGAGACCTTCCTGCCGCTGTCCTGGCTGCGCCTGCCGCCCGGCGCCGCGCTGCAGGCCCGGGCCGGGGCCGGGGGTGCGCGGGTCTGGCTGAAGGCCGGCCATCTGCGCAACCCGGCCGGTGCGGACTGAACCGGCGGCTTCCTGCCCGCGACCCGCTCCATCCATGGGCCAGCGGCACAGGACGCGCCGTCCAGGCGCTGCAATGCACTTCATGCGTGTATTTCTCTTGACACTCCCGACCGATCATGGAACGTTCCGGGAACTTCGCAGTGCTGCGACCGGGAGGGGAGATGGCCCCTGCAGGATCCGACGAGGCCGGGGCCATGCGCTACGGCGACCATGTCTGGCAGGCGATGGGCCTGCTCTGGCTGCTGGCGCTGGCGCCGGCGCTCGCCGCCCTGCTGCTCGGCGGGACCTGGGAACAGGTCGAGGGCGTCCTGCGCCTGGGCACCCTGGCCCTGACGCCGATCCTGTTCGCCTGGCTCTACATTCCCCTGTTGCTCGGCGCGCGCATCGCCGGCTGGCCGAGGCGGCCGGCGACGGGGCGGCGCTACCCGAACTATGCGATCGTGGCGACCGCGTTCGGGCTCGGCTGCACGCCGTTCCTGGTCGAGGGCGTGCTATGGGCCCTGGCGGGGCCGGAGGCGATGCCGGTGCAGGACTTCTGCGATCCGGCGGAGGTCTTTGCACCCGGCAGCGCGGCACCGGGGGGCATCGTCATCCGGATCGGGCAGGACCCGCCGCTGGCCTGCCAGCTGGATCTTTCGACCCTCGGCAATGCCATGCTGGGCGGCGGCCTCCTGTTCGCGGGCGTTCTGGTGCCCGCGCTCTTTCTTGTGCGGCTTCTCGCGCGCGACTGGCCGGTCTGGCTCGCCCTCTGGGGGCTTGGCGGGCTCGCCGCCGCTTGCCTCCTCCTGGCCTTTCCCGACGGGAGCGGCAATGTCGCCGGCAGCCTGCTCTGGCTGCCACCGGCCCTGGCCGTGGCCGCCCTGCCGGCTGCCTTCGCCCTGCTGGAGGTCGGCGGCCGGCGGTTCGGCCGACCGCCCCGCGACCCCGATCCCGTGCGGCGGGACCGCCGCCTGCTCGCCGGTCTCATCGGCTTCGGCGTCGCCGCGGCCATGCTTGCACTGGCACTCGATTCAGGGGGCGACCCGCTGGCGCGGCTTCCCGCCTCATGCCCGATGCCGTACTGCGGCCCGGGCCTGCCGATGCTGTCCGGCCAGGCCTTGATGTTCGGCCTGCCGCTGGGCGGCCTGCTAGCCCTGCCGGTCGCGCTCCGCCTCCGCCGGCTCCGGAACCGCCGCCCCGGCGGCTGACCCGGCTGCCCGGCTGCCCGGCTGCCCGGCAAAGCCGCGAACGGTCGGGGCAGGCGGGAGTCTTGACAATTTTGTATACATAGAGTAAACAAAACCAGAACATTTAGTGATTTACACAACTTCTGGCGGGTTACGCAGGGACGCTTCCGATGAACCTGAAAGACCGTGTCATGAGCAGGGCCGCACGGCGGCGGCCCCAGCAGCCGTCGGGCCGGCAGGCCGCGTCGATCTGGGCGGACCCGCTGCTCACCCCCGGGCCGCAGCCAACGCCGACCGCGCCGTTCCCCGGGGTCGGGCCCGGGTCTGGCCCCCACGGGCCGGGACCGTCCGGCCATTCCAGCTTCGGGCCCCCTCCCGGCATGCCCGGCCCCCGCTACCGCCTCGCCGAAGGGGCACCGGCCTGGGGCCGTTTCGAAGGGAGCGGGGTCGAGCCGCCGCCGGGCGCCCTGCCGCAGGTCGACCGCTCCGCAGACCGCATCGCCAGCATCAACGCCGGCACGCCGGCTCAGTTCCGCATCGACGACAGCGCGCCGGCCGAACGCGGCTTGCGCGACTTCGTCGGCGACCAGGCGCAGTGGGACCAGCGTGGCCGGGTCGCCGTCAAACAGAACGACGAGGCCATCCGCCGCCACGCGGCCGACACAGGCATCGACCCCGATCTGTTGCGCGCTGTGGTCTTCATGGAGAACGCCCGGGGTTACTACGGCCGACTGACCGACCCGGTTCGCGAGCAGGTTCCGGAATGGCTGCGGCAGGGCCTTACCGAGGCCAGGGACTTCACGCGGCCCTATTCAGGCGAGCGCGCACTCATCGACCTGCTCCGCAAGCCCGGCTCGGTGCTGCCGGCGAACATCAACCCCGACCTCTGGCATACCGCCGGGCTGAACCGCCGGACGGCCTATGAGCCGGAGCGCAATATCGAGGCAGCCGCCACTGTGCTGCGCGGCCTGATCGATCGCACGCCGGACCCGACGCCGGCCAAGATCGCCTCGATGTGGCATTTCACCGGTAACGAGAATGTCGATCATTTCGGGGAGCTTGTGGGCCAGGCCTATCGGGACAAGCCATGGCAGGATCCCGCCGGCCCGGAGGCAGCCGATCGCCGCACGCCGCCACGTGGACCCGCCGCCGCCCGCTACCGGCCTTCCCGGCCGTGAGCTTGGCCGGCATGCGGTTCGGCGACCATGTCTGGCCGGCGATGGGCCTCGCCTGGCTGCCGGCACTGATCCCCGGACTCCTGTCCCTGCTGCACGACGGCCCGCCCGGTCAGGTGGGAGGCCTGCTGCATCTGGGCACCCTGGTCCTGACGCCAATCCTGTTCGTGATGCTCTACTATCCCGCCCTGGCACTCGCCGGGCTCGCAGGCTGGCCGCGTGCCCCCGCAAGTGCCGGGCGACGGCCGAAACTCGCCTTCGCCTTTACCGCACTCGGCCTTGGCTTTCTCCTGCCGCTCGGCTGGTTCGTCACGGGCATCGTCGCCGGCGACGTGCCGATGAACGATTTCTGCCGGCCGGTGCTGGAGGAGGATGGCGGCGGGGCGGCGCTGCCGGGCCTCACCCTGCGGATCGAGCATGGCAAGACGCTCGTCTGCCTGCTGGATGCCCCGGAGCTCGGGTTCAACACCGTTGCGATCGGCCTGCCGCTGGCGCTGGCCGCCGCACTCGCCATCCTGCTGCCCTTTGGCCTCTGGCGCCTGACAGCGCATCTGTGGCAACAGAATCGGAGAGGATCGGGCGCCCCTCCGCCGGGCCGGTAGGCAGCCCATGCGCCTGACAGTGGCAGCGCCGGGATGCATGGCTCCTGGCCCCCGTTCGGCGGCCGCACATCCCGCTGTCGCTGCGATGGCCGGGACCGCCGACAGGGCCGGGAAACGGCTGTGCGAGACCCTGGACAGACTGCCGTGGCCGCCATGAACCGCATTGCCATGATCCTGGCCCGGGTCGCCAGGGATCCCGCCGCCCGCCTGGCAAAGGGTCGGCGGCCCCTGCTGTTCGGCGACCTGGTCGGCAGGACCCTGCTCGGCCTCTGGCTGGCATGGGCCGGCTTCGCCTCGATCGACTTCTGGCTGACCGGCGATCCCGGCTACGCAGTCTCGCTCTGGCTGATCGCAAGCCCCGTGGTCCTGGCGGCGGGGTTCGGCCTGGCCTATCCCTGCATCCTGCTCGCGGGGCGAACCGCGGGCTGGTCGCGACCGCAGGCCGCGTCCCGCCGCCCGGCCCTGGCCTTCGTCCTGCTGGTCTTCGGGCTGTGCATGGCCGTGCAACTGCTGTTCTACCTGTCGCTGATCGGCAGCATGGACCGTCTGGCGTTCGACGCCTGCGCCTTCGAAAATACCGTGCCGGGCCAAGATCCCGGCCTGGTGATCCGCGTCCACGATGTCGAGCCGGTGGAAGAGGAGCTTGGCGAATTCTGCCGGATCAGGCCCGAAGTCATGCTGGTCAACCTGCTGCTCTATCCCCTGGCTAGCGTCGTGACGGTATTCGCGGTGTTGGTCGTCATGGCCGTCCGCCTGCTGGACCGCCCTGGCCCGCCGCGCGACCGGGATGGCCGGAGCCAGCCGCCTGGTCGCGTCGCCGTGCCGGTCCTGGCACTGCTCTACCTCGCCGTGACAGTCGCCCTGACGGCGGTCAACGGCATCGACACACTGCCCGGGACAATCCTCCTCGTCGGCCCCTTTGCGACCGCCATCGCCTTTCCCTTCGTCTGGGCCCTGGTCCGGCTGGTCATCTGGCTGCGCCGCGGCCTTGCCAAGGCCAGTTCGGCCGGTGTGTCGAAGCCCTGATCGGCTCGAAGGCTCGATCTCCGGCCGCGGCAACGGCAGCGACCGGCACGGCACGGCACAATGACAGCAGCGCCAGCGCCACATCATGTCCGGGCACCGCAATCCAGCACCTGCCGAACCTCCCCCATTCCCGCACTGGTTGTGCCGCGCCTTGACAAGGAAAAGAACATATCATAAACATTGGATCTCGACTTTTCCCAACGGAGAGTCGCATGAGCCTTGTGAAACGCCTCATGAGCCGCGGGAAGCATCGACCGTCAGCGCTGCACGCCATATCGGGTCCCGGCAATGCATCCCATGATGAGCGCCCGAGTTCATCGCCCGGCTCCCACGCAGGGCATGCTCCCGCGCCGCCGGTCGGGTACAGGCCCGACCCTCCTGCCGGCATGGGCCATGGCCTGGCAACCACGCCGCCGCCCTGGGGTCGTTTCGGCAGCAGCGGCGTCGAACCGCCATCGGGCACCCTGCCGATCGTCAACCTGGCGGCCGACCGGATTGGCATCGATCCGGATGTGGCGCGCGCGATCATGCATACAGAAAACGCACGCGGACATTACGGACATCTCACCGATTTTTTTCAGGTGCGGCTGCCCGGCAGCCTGAGGGATGAAGCGAAAGGATGGGACTGGCGCTTGAACCTGCGACCGGATGCCCCTGAACTGCGATCCCTGACAAACTGGCTGGATCGAGAGCTCGACCGCGCCAAAGGGGCGGCCACGGACCCGTCGGTCCTGCCCATGAACATCCGGGCCGGGATAGGGGGGCCGCTTGGGCTGGATTCCGACAATGTATTCGAGCCGGACGCCAATATACGTGCCGGGCTGGAGCTGTTGCGGCGCATCGCCGACCGGACGCCCGGCGCAGGGCCGGCAGAGATCGGCTCCATATGGAATTCCGCAGGGCGCGAGCAACACAACGACTTCGGCGCCGCGGTCGCGCGTGCGTATCGCGAAAAGCCATGGCTCGAGGCGCCGTCAAGCGCAGCCCGTCACGCGCGGGCGCCGGGCAGGGTACCTCGCTACGGGCCGGAGGGCCGGCAATCCTGGGATCCGTCCCGGTGACAGCCGCCGGAATGCGTTTCGGCGACCATGCCGGTCGGACCCTGCTGGCGCTCTGGCTCGCCTGGGGAGCCTTCGCCGCCATCGATTTCGGGCTGACCGGCGATCCCGGTCATGCCCTCTACCTCTGGCTGGGCGGCGCGCCGCTGGCGCTCCCGGCGCTGTTCGCACTGGTGCATCCGCTGCTCCTGCTCGGCAGCCGGCTGTCGGGCTGGCCGGCGCGCGCCATGGCCGGCGGCTCGCCAAAGCTGGCCTTCTAGTTGCTGGTGATCGGCCTGTCCTGGCTGCCAGGGCTGGCGCTCTTCCTGCCGGGCCTGGGCGACCTTGCCAAGGAGGGCACGCTATTCTGCAGCTATTTCGAGGCCCTGCCCGGGCAGCCGCTGGGCCTGGCGGTTGCCACCGATGATGCGGCGGTCCTGCGATGTCATTTCGACCCGCTCGCGGCTGCCATCGTTCTCTCGCCACTGCCGATCTTCGGGGTTGTCGTGACGGGGCTCCTCGTCACCTTTCTGTGGCCATCCGCATCATCTGCCGGCCCCGACGCCGGGCGGCCTACAGCGAAGCGCTTCACCGCGGGAGCGCGCATGACCAACTGCCCGGACCGAAGCCGACGCCGTTGGCCGGGTGGCCGCCTCGGCGCCCCCCTGCTGGCGTTCCTCTACTTTGCTGCGCTGGCGGTTTGCCTGATCCTGGGCGGCATCGACGACCTGCCCGGAACTGCCCTTGTGATCGCCCCCATCCTGACGGTGCTCGCCTTTCCCGTCGCCTTGCCCCTGGCCTGGCTGCTGCAGCGGCTTGCCCCCGGGATGGGACAGCGGCTCCATCGTCAGGGCCCCCGTGACGGCCAATCCCCATGCAGCATGAACAGCCGGCCCTGACCCGCCGGCTCGATTTCCCGGTCGTACATCCCCGGGAGGTGGCCGGACCGCGCCAGTCCGGCACGTCCCGTAGTCCAGCGCGACATGCCCGAGGCTTGCAGCATCAACGCTACCCTGCAGGTCGGCAGCCCAGCCGGGATCGGTTGGGCAGGCGCCCATAGAGCGTGAAGGGTCCGCCCGGCTCCATGGCTCAACGCACCGGGAGCCGGGCGGCCGCAGTTATTCCGCGGCGGCCTCCGCCGGGGTGGCGGTGTCGCTCCAATAGGCCGCGGAACGGATGTTCACCATCTCGCGGAACTGCGCCGTCGACTTCGGCAGCAGGTTGCCGGTCTCCCATTCCAGCACCACGGCATAGCGGCGGCAGCAATCCATCGCGTCGATCTCGCCGGCCTTGTACAGGCGGGAGACTTCCTCCGGGTCCAGCTTCAGCCAGCCGCGGCGCTGGCCGCGCAGCTCCTGGCGCAGCTTTTCCGTGCCGGGATAGTCGACCTTGTACTCCGCCAGGTCGGCATCGACCGTCTCGATCACCACGCCATAGTCCATGCCGGCGCGGCGGATCGAGACGAGGTCGTCGGCGACATCCTCCTTCACCGCCTCCGGGTCCCGCTCCAGCGGGTCGCCATAGCCGCCACCACCGGCGGTCGGCCTGGAGAACCAGTCGCCCTCGGCGATCGGCACGTCGGAGAAGATCGCCCCCATCCAGGTGTCGGTGCCGTCCTTCTTGCGGCGCAGGGTCAGGCCATGCGGCATTGACGGCAGGCCGCCCTCGATGCCGAACACGATCGCCCGCTCTCGGTCGCAGATATAGGAGATGACGCCCTTCTCGCATTTTGTCAGGCGGCTCGACTTGATCGTCGCCATGCCCCCGCGATGTCGCCCCGGGCCGGCGGAATCGGTCAGGATCTCGAACCGCTCCGTGAGGATCGGGTTGGCACGCTCCTGCCCCTCGACCGGCTGCGCCTGCAGGCCGGTGCCGAAGCAGGCGGTGATCGGGCCGGCCCCGTCACGGCCATTGCGCGCGCCCCAGCCGCCGGGCAGCCAGTCGTACAGCATGAACAGCGAGTCGGTGCGCTTGTTGCGGCCGCCGGTCAGCAGGTATTCGATGTTGAAGGTGCCGGCCATCGCACGCTCGGGCATGATCTTCGAAAAAATCTCGAACGCGCCGTTCATGATCTTCTCGTAGACCATCAGGAAGCCGGTCACCGCGACCGGCCATTCGGCGCTGACGATCGAGTTCTCCGGCGCGACCATCTTGATCGCCCGGTAGAAGCCGGAATTCAGCGGCAGGTCGGGAAAAAAGGTCTTCAGGCCGCCGACAATGCCGGAGAAGGTGGCGCCGAACGCGGAATTGTACAGCGTCCCGATCACGCCGTGACTGCCGGTGAGGTCGTAGACGATGCTGTCGCCCTTGATGGTGACTTTCGACCTGATCGGGATCAGCCCCTCGCCGTCGTCCGGGTCCTGGTCGATGAAGTCGACCGACTCCCAGGTGCCGTCGGGCAGGGCGGCCAGACGCTGGCGCATCGCGCGCTCGACATAATCCTGCACAGCGGCCATGCCGGCCTTCACGACATCCTTGCCGTACTTGGCGACCAGTCGCAGGATCTCGCGCTCGCCGACCCGGGTCGCCTCGATCTGCGCCTCCATGTCGCCGATGATCGCCGCCGGGTCGCGGGTATTGCCGGCCAGCATGTTGGCGATATCGCGGCGGAGCTCGCCCTGCTCGACGATCCGCATCGGCGTGATGCGCAAACCCTCCTTGAACATCTCCTTCGCCATCACGTCGAAGGAGCCGGGCACCGAGCCGCCGATATCGGCCCAATGGCCGTTCGACTGGGCATAGCCGATCACTTCGCCGTCGGCGAAGACCGGCCGCACGAGGCGGACATCGTTGAAATGCGTGCCGCCGGAATAGGGGTCGTTGACGATGAAGACATCGCCTTCGCGCATTTTCCCGCCGAAGACGCGGATCACGTCCATGCAGCTGTAGTGCAGCGTGCCGACATGCACCGCGATGTCGTAATTGCCCTGCGCGATCGTGTTGCCCTCTGCGTCGTGCAGCGCGCTTGAGAAGTCGCGGTTGTAGATCACAAAGGAGTAGCAGGTCCTGAGCACCTGCTCCGCCATCTGGTCGACGGTGTTGATGAACGCGTTCTTCAGCACCTCGAAGGTGACGGGATGCAGTTCGGTCTCGGTAGCCATGGTCATGCCTCCTCGATCCGCATGATGATGTTCATGTACGCATCGATCTCCACCTTCACCCCCGGCGGGATCACCGTGGTGGAGTCGAGCTGTTCCACGATCGCCGGTCCGGTGAAGGCGACACCGGCCGGCAGGTCGTCGCGCCAGTAGACCGGCGTGTCGATGCGGCTCTCGCTCTCGTCGAAGCGCACCATCCGGGTGGCTTTCGGTGCCGGAAGCGCGCCGCCCGTCGGATGCTTCGCCAGTTCGGCATGCGGGGTCTTGCCGATCGCCCGCAGATTCAGGCGATAGAGCTCGACGGGCGCCCCGTCGCGGCGGAAGTTGTAGCCGCGTTGATGCTCGCGGTGGAACGCTTCCACCGCAGCGTCAAGGTCGGTGAAGGGCGCGCCGACACTCACCGACAGCGAACGCCACTGGCCCTGGTACATCATGTCGATGTTGCGCTGCAGCACCATGTCCTCCGGCGCCACGCCTTCCTTCGACAGGCGTTCCACCGCCTCCTTCTCCAGGGCCTGGAATTCCGCCTCGATCTCACCGGCATCGGCATTGGCCACCGGCTTGATATAGGAGAAGCCGAGGTCGTGCTGGATGTCGACCAGCAGGCAGCCGAGCGCCGAGGTGACGCCGGGCGCCGGCGGCACGATCACCGCCGGGATCGACAGCTCCTTCGCCAGCGCCGCGCCGTGCAGCGCGCCCGCGCCGCCGAAGGCGATCAGCGCGAAGTCGCGCGGGTCGTAGCCGCGGGTGATGGAGATCAGCCGCACGGCATCGGCCATGTTCGCATTGGCGACCGAGACGATCGACAGGGCGGCCTCGTCCAGCCCCAGGCCCAGCGGCTCGGCGACGCCGGTCTTCACCGCCTCCTTCGCCTTGTCGTAGTCCAGGGTGATCTGGCCGCCGGCCAGGCTGGTGCCGAGCCGGCCCAGCATCACGTTCGCGTCGGTGTTGGTGGGCACGGCGTTGCCGTTGCCGTAGCAGGCCGGGCCCGGATTGGCGCCGGCCGATTGCGGGCCGTTCCGCAGGCCGCCGACATCGTCGATCCAGGCCAGCGAGCCGCCGCCGGCACCGATCGTCAGCACCTCGATGGAGGGGAAGCGGATCGGATAGCCGAACTCCACCGACCAGTCCTTGGTCACCCGGGTCTCGCCGTCATAGGCCATCGAGACGTCGGTCGAGGTGCCGCCCATGTCCAGGCCGATGGAATTGCGGAAGCCGCAGAGCATGCCGATATGCCGGCTGGCGATGGCGCCGGCCGCGATGCCCGATGCCGCCAGCCGCGCGGAGAAGTCCTTCACGGTATGCGCGGTCATCACGCCGCCGCCGGAATGCAGCAGCAGCAGGTCGGACTTGTAGCCGTCCTGCGCCAGCTTGGTGCCCAGCTCCTCGACATACCTGCTGACCACCGGGGTCAGCACCGCGTTCGCCACCGTGGTGGAAAACCGCTCATGCTCGAAGATCTCCGGCAGCACGCCGGACGAGGTGGAGATCGGCGTGCCGGGCATCTCCTCCTCCAGGATCTCCTTCATGCGGATCTCGTTCGCCGGGTTCACGTAGGAGTTCATGAAGCAGACGGCGACCGAGGCGACCTTGCGCTTCTTCAGGATGCGCGCGACCTCGCGCGCGCCGGCCTCGTCCAGCGGGGTGACGATCTCGCCGAAGGCATCGACGCGCTCCGCCACGGTCAGGCGGTCGCGCCGGCGGATCGGCGGCGGCGCGACGTCGTGATAGGTGTCCCAGAGGTCGTTCTTGTCGGCGCGGCGGATCTCGATGACGTCGCGGAAACCCTCGGTGCAGACCATCGCGCCGCGCGGATAGCTGCGCTGGATCAGCGCGTTGGTCGCCACCGTGGTGCCATGCGAGAACAGGGTGACATTGGCCAGGTCGACCTTCGCCTCCTGCAGGCCCCGCATCACCCCGTCGATCGGGTTCGGGGTGGAGGCGGATTTCGCCACCCGCAGGGCCCCCGTCGCCTCGTCCAGCACATAGATGTCGGTGAAGGTGCCGCCGATATCGACGGCCACGCGGATGTTCTGAGCCTCAGCCACTTACAGCCTCCAGATCGGGCGCAATGCCAGGAAGGTGACGATTGTAGGAGAATCTTGCAGCGCAGCAAGACAAGCCCGGGGCCGCCTCACCGGGGATGCAGGTCCGTTGCCGCGCATAACCGGGACCCCTGCCGCGGCGCTCACGCCGCCGGCGCCGCCTGGGCACCGCGCACCAGCTGCCCGGGCAGGGCGCCGGTGGACTTGCCCTCCTCCATGATCACCTGGCCGGACACGATGGTCGCCGAATAGCCTTCCGCCTCCTGCATCAGGCGACGGCCGCCGGCCGGCAGGTCGTAGATCATGTGCGGCGGCCGCAGGGTCAGCCGGTCGAAGTCGATGACGTTCAGGTCCGCCTTGTAGCCGGGCTTCAGGATGCCGCGGTCGTGCAGGCCGAGCGCCGCGGCGGTGTCCGCGGTCTGCGCCTTGACGATCCACGACAGGCCCAGCTTCGGCCCCCGGGTCCGGTCGCGGCCCCAATGGGTCATCATCGTGGTCGGGAAGCTGCCGTCGCAGATGATACCGCAATGCGCCCCGCCATCGCCCAGCCCCAGCACGGTGTGCGGATGCAGCATCATCTCGCGCGCCGGTTCCAGGTCGAACTGGGCATAGTTGAACAGCGGCACATAGATGAACTCGCGGCCCTCGTCCTCCAGCAGGATGTCGTAGACCATCGCCTGCGGGTCGCGCCCCTGGGCGGCGGCCTGGTGGGCGATACTGTCCTCCGGCCGCGGCTCGTAGTCCGGCGGGTTGCCCAGCCGGAACTGCTTGTCGAAGCGGGTCAGGATATGGCGCACCAGGCTGGGCAGGCGGCCGGGCTCCTCCGCCAGGAGGCGCGCGCGGAAGTCCGGGTCGCGCATCGCCGCGACCCGTTCGGCCAGCGGCAGGTCCTTGATCGCCTGGTAGCTGGGATGGGAGATGAACGGATGGGCGGAGCCCTGCAGGCCCAGCAGGGTGCCGATCGGCCGGCCGCAGACCTGCGCCTTCATCGACAGCCCCTCGTCGTTGAAGGCGGTGATGCGGCGCAGGATCTCCCGCCAGATCTCCGGCGCCGGGTCGGTCTGGCTGAGCGACAGGCTGAGCGGCCGGCCGGAGACCCGCATCATCTCCCGCAGCATGGCGAATTCCTCGTCCATATCCGCATCGCCGACCCGCGCCCAGGCCACCACGTCCGAGATCACCTGCAGGACGCCTTTGCCGGTGCGGCCGATCCCCTCGGCAATACCGATCAGCTCCCGCGCCGCGGCGCCGTAGGACGGCGTCGACTTCCCGTCGCTGGTCTGGTGGTTGAGGCTGCGCGAGGTGGTGAAGCCGAAGGCGCCGGCCTCCACCGCCTGGGCGGCCAGCCGCGCCATCTCGGCGATATCCGCGTCGGTGGCGATCTCCCGGTCGGCGCCGCGCTGGCCCATCACGAACACCCGCAGGGCGCCGTGCGGCAGCTGGGCGCAGACATCCAGGTCGTGCGGCATCGCCGCCACCGCGTCCAGATAGTCGGGCATCGAGTTCCAGGTCCAGGGCAGGCCTTCGGCCAGCGCGGTGCCGGGGATATCCTCCACCCCCTCCATCAGGCGGATCAGCATGTCATGGTCGCTGGTCCGCACCGGCGCGAAGCCGACCCCGCAATTGCCCATCACCACGGTGGTGACGCCATGGTTGGAGGACGGGTTCAAGTGGCTGTCCCAGGTGACCTGGCCGTCGTAATGCGTGTGGATATCGACGAAGCCCGGCGTGACCAGCCGGCCGCCGGCCGCGATCTCGCGGGTACCGGCGCCGCCGACCTTGCCGACCGCGACGATCCGGCCGTCCTTCACCGCCACATCCCCGGCGAAAGCGGGCGCGCCCGTCCCGTCGACAATCTGCCCGTCGCGGATCACCAGGTCATAGGCGCTCATGCTTCCCTCCAGCCGGCTCTGTCGATTTTTTCGGCCCCAGGATCGACCCCCTTCGGGGCCCGGTCAATGCGCCGATTGACAAGCCTACCGGCATCGCGCTATGCCCCCGGCCAGGGACGAGGCCCCTGCCGCTCGCGGGCGAACTGCCCATGGTGAAGCCTCGATCGACTGGATCCGCCCCCTGCGATGCCCGACCAGGCATGCGGAAGGCCGGCAATGCGAGCGCCCGGACGCAATCCGCATGCGAACCTGGAACGAGGTGACGCCATGGACGGTTCCGTCCGGATTCCCCCTGTAGAGGCCCTGAAACAGCAGGCCCGCCGCCTGCGCGAGACCCTGGCCGCCGCCGGCACGCCCGTCGGCCATGCCCGGTCGCTGGAGCTGCTGGCGCGGCAATATGGCTGCCGCGACTGGAACGTGCTGCATGCCGCCGCCGGCAACCGCCCGCCGCCGGCCCCGGTCATGCCGGGCGACCGGGTCCGCGGCCGCTATCTGAGCCAGCGCTTCGAGGGCGAGGTGATCGGCGTCCAGGAGCAGGCGGGCGAACGCTTCCGCATCACCCTGCGGTTCGACGCGCCGGTGGATGTGGTGACCTTCGACAGCTTCTCGGCCTTCCGCAAGCGGGTCACCTGCACCGTCGACCGCCACGGCCGCACAGCCGAGCGCACGTCGGACGGGCGGCCGCATATGGAGCTGGATCTGTGAGAGGGGGGACGGCGGCGACCTCCCCCGCGTCATCCCATGGCTTGACCATGGGATCCATTCCGCCGGCCTGACGGAGAGGCTGGCGGAATGGATCCTTGGCTCGGGGGCCAAGGATGACGGTGGTGGGGATGGGACGGGGCAGAATGCCCGGCGGCGCCGTCCGCCCTATCCCTCGCGGTCGGCCAGCCGCCGTGCGGCCCGCACGCTGACTTCGCGGCGATGCTCCAGGAAGCCGGCCATCGCCTCCGTGACCCGGGCCGTCACCGCGGCCGGCGCGCCGCCGGGGCTGCCGGCGGGCCAGGGCGGCGCGGGGTCGTATTCCATGGAGAGCTGGATCGCCTGCGCGATCTCCTCGCCCCAGATCCGCGCCACCGCGACCAGCGCGAAATCGATGCCGGCGGTCACGCCGCCGCCGCTGATGAAGCGGCCATCCTCGACCACCCGCGCCGCCACCGGTGTCACGCCGAACAGGGAGAGCTGGTCGCGGGAGGCCCAGTGGCAGGCGGCGCGGCGGCCCGCCAGCAGGCCACTGGCCGCCAGGATCAGCGAGCCGGTGCAGACCGATGTGACATAGCTGGCGGTTTCCGCCTGGCGGCACAGGAACTCCAGCACCGCCGCATCCTCCATCACCGCGACCTGGCCCGGCCCGCCGGGCACGCAGAGCAGGTCGAAGGCGGGCGCGTCGGCCAGGGTGGCGGTCGGCGTGATCCGCATGCCGCCGTCGGCGGTCACCGGGTCCATGTCCTTCCAGACCAGGTGCACCTCGCTCTGCGGCACCCGGCTGAAGACCTCCCACGGGCCGGTCAGGTCGAGCTGGGTGAGGTTGGGATACAACAGGAAGCCGACCCGGAACGGTGCCTCCGTCATCGCTGAACCCTCCGTCGCGGTGTTGCCGGCCCTCACTGGACGGCCGGACAGCCTGCGCGCGGCACCTCCCCGGGAGCCGCTTCTCCGGGAAACGGCGGGCGCGGCACGGACAGGGTAGCCGAAGCAGCGGGCACCACATAATGGCACCCGTCGCGAGCGACCGCGATGGCGCCGGCAATCTCGGCCTCCAGGTCGCCCAGCGCCTGCACCTGCCAGGCACCCTCCCGCCAGCGCACCCGCGACAGGCTGCGCCGGGCCCGGTCGGGCAGCACGATCCAGGCATCGCCGCCGGCAGTCCGGTCCACCAGGGCCGTGGACGGCAGGCCGCTGCCGAAGCGGTGCGTCGACCAGCCGGCCAGCTGCGCCACCTCCTCGAGCCGGTCAGTGCCCGGCCGGTAGCGGTACAGCCGCAGGACCCCGCCGATATGCGGCGTCGTGACCACCGCGAGCAGCGGCCCGCCCGCCTTGTCCCAGGGCACCACGCCTGCCGGCGACAGCCAGCGGTGAAAGCCCAGCGGCGCCGCTTCCGCAGCCGGCGCAGGCACCCCGTCGCCAAGGCCGTAGACGACCAGCCGCGCGCCGCTGTCGAGCTGGGCTTCGACAAGGACAAGTTCGGCGCCGCCGTCGCCATCGGCATCCCAGAAGCGCGGCTGGCGGTCCTCGAACACCCGGTCCTGCGGCAGCACGACGACCTGGCAGTCCAGCCCGTCCGGGCCCGCCGCGGCACCCTGCAGGACCAGGGCGCCGGGCTCGCGGGGTTCGCCGAACACGCCATGGTGGTAGCTGTCGCGCGGCGCCGCCAGCCAGGCCCGGCGGCCATCCTGCTCTGCCACACCGCCGACCGGGGGCAGGCCCGGGCAGCCTGCCGCCAGGGCGGGGAGCGAGGCGCCCAGCAGCCCGGCCAGCACCGCCGCCGCCGCGACAGGGCGAAGGGTCAAGAAACCGCCTGCGCCTGCGCCGCGCGGGCCCGGGCCACCGCTTCCTCCAGGCGGCCTTCCTGCACGGCATGGCAGGCGACCAGGGTGCCCGCCTCCCCGCCGATCTGCAGGGCTTCCGGCCGCTCGCTGCGGCAGCGATCGTTGGCGAAGGGGCAGCGCGGGTGGAAGGCGCAGCCCGACGGCGGGTTGATCGGGTTCGGCACCTCGCCCTTCACCGGCTGCCGGGCGCGGCCCGACATGCCCAGGTCGGGCACGGCATCCAGCAGCATCCGGGTATAGGGATGCTGTGGCCGGCGGAACAGCTGCTTGGCGGGCGCGACCTCGACCAGGCGGCCGAGATACATCACGCCGATCCGGGTCGCCATGTGGCGCACCACCGCCAGGTCATGGCTGATGAACAGGTAGGTCAGGCCGAACTCGTCCTGCAGGTCGCGCATCAGGTTCAGGATCTGCGCCTGCACCGAGACGTCCAGCGCCGAGGTCGGCTCGTCGCAGACGATGAATTCCGGCCGGTTCGACAGGGCGCGCGCGATGCAGATGCGCTGCCGCTGGCCGCCGGAGAATTCGTGCGGGAACTTGGCGCCGTCCGCCGGGTCAAGACCGACGGTGCGCAACAGGCCGCCGACGGTCTCGGCCATTTCCGCCCGGTTCTGCGCCAGGCCGAAGGCGCGGATCGGCTCGGCAACGATATCCGCCACCCGCCAGCGCGGGTTCAGGCTGGCGAAGGGGTCCTGGAAGATCATCTGGAAGCGCCGCCGCAGGCGGCCCAGCGCGGCGGCATTGTCGGGATCGGCGATATCCACACCCTCGAAGGCGATCTCGCCCGCCGTCGGCCGCATCAGCCCGACCACCAGCCGTGCGACGGTCGACTTGCCGCAACCGGATTCGCCGACCAGCGCGAAGGTATCGCCGCGCTCGACGGTGAAGGTCACCCCGTCGACCGCCTTGAGGTGCAGCCGCGGCGCCCGCTCCAGCACCCGGTTCAGGAAGGGCTTCGACACGTCGAACACGCGCAGCAGGTTGCGCACCTGAAGCAGTGGCGCCGCATCGTCGTGCTGCGTGCCCTTCCTTGCCCGGGATGGCGCCAGCCCGGCCGTCGTCATGCCCCGGCTCCTTCCAGCGCCAGCCAGCAGGCCATCGCCGTGCGGTCCGTCGGCATCGGTTCGGGACGCTCCACCTTGCAGCGGGCGAATGCCTGCGGACAGCGCGGATGGAAGGCGCAGCCGGTCGGGATCGCGGTCAGCCGCGGCATCGAGCCGTCGATCTGCACCAGGCGCTCGGCCTCGCTGTCCAGCTTCGGGATGGAGCCCATCAGGCCCTTGGTATAGGGGTGCCGGGCATGGCGCACCACCGCGTCCACCGGGCCGATCTCCGCCAGGCGGCCGGCATACATCACCGCCACCCGGTCCGCCGTCTCCGCGATCACCCCCATGTCGTGGGTGATCAGCATCACCGCGGCGCCGTGCTCGGCGCAGATCCGCTTCAGGACCGCGATGATCTGCGCCTGCACCGAGACGTCCAGCGCGGTGGTCGGCTCGTCGGCGATCACCAGTTCCGGCTCGGCACAGAGCGCCAGCGCAATCACCGCGCGCTGGCGCATGCCGCCGGAGAACTGGTGCGGATAGGCATCCACCCGGTCCGCCGGCGCCGGGATGCCGACCTCCGACAGCAGGTCGATCGCCCGCCGCCGCGCCGCGTTGGCGCCCAGCCCGCTATGGGCGGTGATGGTCTCCACCAGCTGCTCGCCGATGGTGAAGAGCGGGTTCAGGCTGGTCAGCGGGTCCTGGAACACCATGCCGATGCGCCGGCCCCGGATCCGGCGCATGCGCGCCGGCGACAGGTCGTCGATGCGCTCGCCATGCAACAGGATCTCGCCGCCGGCAATCCGACCCGGCGGCTCCAGCAGGCCGATCACCGCAGCGCCGGTCAGCGACTTGCCGGCCCCCGATTCCCCCACCACGCCGAGCACCTCGCCCGCCGCGATGTCGAAGGACAGGTCGTCGACCGCCGTCAGGGTGCCGCGCCGCAGGGGGAATTCCACCCGCAGGTTGCGGACCGAGAGGACCGGCGGCGCGGCGGAGCTCATCGGCGCGGATGCGACGGCGGGGTGCGGGCCGCCCGCGCTATTCCGCGGCCTCGCGGCTGGCCTGGTTCTGCGGCAGCGCGGTCTGCGCCAGATGCACCCAGTAGGTGGAGCCATAGGCGATGACATCGTCGTTGAAGTCATAGCCCGGGTTATGGACCATGCAGCTGCCCTCGCCCGCCCCATTGCCGGCCCAGATATAGCAGCCCGGCTTGGCCTGCAGCATGAAGGCGAAATCCTCCGACCCCATCAGCGGCGCCGGGTTGGTGTTCACCCGGTCCGCCCCGGCCACCCGGGTCAGCACGTCGGCGCAGAGCTGCGCCTCCGCCTCGCTGTTGATGGTGGAGGGATAGCGCCGCTCGTAGGTCACCTCGACCCGCGCGCCGAACGCGCTTGCCACGCCTTCCGCGGTGCGACGGATATTCGCCTCGATCATGTCCTGCACCTTGGGATCGAAATAGCGGGCGCAGCCGGCGATGAAGACCTCGTTGGGAATGACGTTGTAGTTCGCCCCGGCATGGATCTGGGTGATGCTGACCACCGCCGACTTGATCGGGTCGGCGTTGCGCGACACGATCCCCTGCAGCGCCGTGACGATGTGCGAGGCGACCAGGATCGGATCGACCGTGTGCTGCGGCATCGCGGCATGGCCGCCATTGCCGACCACCTTGATCTCGATCATGTCGAAGCCGGCCATCAGCGGCCCCGCCTTGACACAGAAATGGCCGACCGGATGACCCGGCATGTTGTGCATGCCGAACACCGATTCCACCGGGAACTTCTCGAACAGCCCCTCCTCGATCATCACCCGGGCGCCGCCCTCGTTCTCCTCGGCCGGCTGGAAGATGAAATGGACGATTCCGTCGAAGTCCGGCTTTTCGGCCAGGTATTTGGCGGCGCCCAGCAGCATGGTGGTATGGCCGTCATGGCCGCAGGCGTGCATCTTGCCGTCGTGGGTGGACCTGTAGTCGAAGTCGTTCTTCTCCTGCAGGTCCAGCGCGTCCATGTCGGCCCGCAGGCCGATCGCGCGATTGCCGCCGCCGGACCGCAGGGTGCCGACCACACCGGTCCGGCCCAGGCCGCGATGCACCTCCAGGCCATAGCGCTCCAGGGTGCTGGCCACGACCTCGCTGGTGCGCTTCTCCTCGAAGGCGGTCTCGGGATGGGCATGAATATCCCTGCGGATCGCTTGCAATTCCTCCCGCCACGACGAAATGCGCTTGTATACCGGATCGTTCTCCATCCTGACCTCCTGTTCGCGGGCGGCTCGGGACCGGACCGGGCGCGGCAAGGCCGCGCCAGCGGATGGCCCATGCTAAGGTGTCCTATCGGTGATACTAAGCCAGATGTTGCCTGCAATCGCCATAGCCGGCTTGCGGTGCGGACTGCTGGCCGGGCTGGCGGCGGGGCTGATGCTGGCCGGTCTGGCGGGGGGGCTGACTGGCCAGGTGCAAGCGGCCGCCGCCGAACCCGCCGGGTCCGCGGCGCAGGCGCCCCCGGTCCAGCAGGGCGCGCCGCTGGCCGGGGTCGAGCCGGGCGCGGTGCTGCGGCTGGCCGACGGCCGCCTGCTGCGCCTGGCCTGGCTGCGCCTGCCCGACGTGATGTCCGACCTGCCGGCCGGCGACGGCGCGGCGGCAACCGAGGTCGAGGCCTGGCAGTCGCGCAGCACGGCCGCCCTGCATGCGGCCTTCGGCGATGGCGCTGTGCGCTTCCGTCCGGCGGGCCCGGGACCGGACCGCTACGGCGCCCTGCCGGTCCTTGCCTATGACCGCGACGGCGGGCTGGTCCAGACCGACCTGCTGGTCCGCGGCCTGGCGCGCCTGGACCTCGCCGCGCTGACGGACCCGGAGGCCGCCGGCCTGCGGGCAGCGGAGGAAACGGCCCGTCGCCGCGGCATCGGCCTCTGGTCCGCGACCCCCTACCGGGTACGCCATGTCGGCGAACTGGCCGGCTGGATCGGCACCTATCAGCTCGCCATCGGCCGCATCCACAATGCGGCCCGGGTGCGGGATAAATTCTTTGTCAACTTCGGCCCTGAGTACGAAACCGACACTACGGTGTTGTTCAAGGGCGGCGCTGCGCGCCGGTTCCGCCAGGAGGTGGCGGCGCAGCGCAGGCTGGACGGCTGTGCCGTCCTGGTCCGCGGCTGGATCGAATTCTGGAACGGCCCCCTCGTCGCGGCGACCGAGCCAGCCCAGGTGGAGCCATTGGAGCCATGCGAGAGAGAGGCGGAGAAATGACAGGCGGACGCAAGCGGAGCGGAGCCATCCGGCCGGGAGCCACGGTCCGGCGGCCGAAGCGGCGGTTTCTCGCCGGATTGGCGGGCTGCGTGTCGCTGCTGGCGCTGGCCATCGCCCCGCCGGCCCAGGCGCTGGGCGAGGATGAAGGCTGGAACCTGATCCCGCAGGAGCAGGAGGCACAGATCGGTGCCCAGCAGCACGACCAGATCGTGCAGCAGTTCGGCGGGGTCTACGAGGATCGCGAACTGGGCGCCTATGTCGCCAGGATCGGCAGCCGCCTGGCGGCGGCGGCCGGCGGCACCGGCCAGGACTATACCTTCACGATCCTGGATTCCCCGGTGGTCAACGCCTTCGCCTTGCCCGGCGGCTATGTCTATGTGACCCGGGGGCTGATCGCCCTGGCCAACAACGAGGCCGAGCTGGCCGGCGTCATGGCGCACGAGATGGGCCATGTCATCGCGCGGCACAGCACCCAGCGCATGAGCCGCGGCATGATCGCCGAACTGGGCACCGCGATCCTCGGCTCGGTGTTCGACAGCCCGATCGCCAGCACATTGGCGCGCTCCGGCGCGGGCCTGTGGCTCAGCGGCTATTCACGCGACCAGGAACGCGAGGCCGACAGCCTGGGCCTGCGCTACCTGCGGGCCGCCGGCTACCCGCCGATTGCGGTGGGGGCCTTCCTGGGGACGATGGGCCAGATGGAGGATATGCAGAAAGCGCTGAACGGCGGCCGCGGTGGCGCCTTCGCGCTGACGGCGACCCATCCGCAGAACGCCGAGCGCGTGCAACGTGCCGTTGCCGAGGCCGGCGGCAACACGGACGCGGCGTGGCAGGGCCCGCTGGGCTTCGGCCGCACCGTGTTCCTCGACCGGATCGACGGCATCGTCTATGGCGACGGCCCGAAACAGGGCTATGTCCGCGACCGCCGCTTCGAGCATCCGGACCTGCGGATCGCCTTCTCCGTGCCGCAGGGCTTCGACCTGACCAACACGCCGGAGGCGGTGATCGTGAAGGGCCCGGACAACAGCCAGGGCATCTTCGACGGCGATCCCCGGACCAATCCGGTCCCGGCAGGCGGCGACCCGGTCGGCTATATCCGCAACGTCTGGGCGCCGCAGCAGGCGGTGAGGAACCTGGAGCGGGTCGAGATCGGCGGCCTGCCGGCGGCCACCGGGACCGTCGACATGCGGACATCCTCCGGCAATGTCACGGTGCGGCTGGTGGCCATTCGCGGCGGCAAGAGCTTCTACCGCTTCCAGTTCACCGCCCCCGCCAACCGGTCCGGCGCACTGGACAGGCAGTTCCAGGAGATCGCACGCAGCTTCCGCTTCCTGACCGAGCGGCAGGCCCGCGACCTGCAGCCGCTGCGGCTTCGGGTGGTGCCGGTGCGGCGGGGCGACAGTTCCGCCGGGCTGGCGGCGCGTTCAGCGCTGGATGCCCCCAAGCTGGAGCGTTTCCGGGTGCTCAACGGCCTGCGCGCGGGCGAGGAAATCGCGCCGGGGGAACGCGTGAAGACGGTCTTGTAGCGGCGAGGCCCGGACCGGCTCAGAACTCCATCGGCTGTCCAGGTTCCAGCCCGGCGTCCCGCGCGATCTGCACCCGCATCTTGGTCAGCGCCTGATGCTCGATCTGGCGCACCCGCTCCTTGCTGATGCCCAGCACCTGGCCAAGGCTCTCCAGGGTCACGCCGTCCTCCGCGAGGCGGCGCTCCGCGATGATCATCCGCTCCCGCGGGGTCAGGCCCTGCAGGGCGGATTCCAGCCAGCGGGCCCGGGTGCGCGCATCCCGCATCTCCAGGACGGCCTGCTCCGGCGTCGCGCGCTCGTCCGCCAGCACGTCCTGCCATTCATGCTCGCCCGCTTCCCCGATCGGCCGGTTCAGCGACTGGTCGGCCCCGCTGAGCCGAAGATCCATGCGCTCCACATCCACCTCCCGGATGCCCAGGCCCTGCGCGATCCGCCGGCGGCCGTCCGGACCCAGGGGGCCGTCGACGGTGTCGCCGATCTGCGCCCGCAGGCGGCGGAGATTGAAGAACAGGGTTTTCTGCGCCGCCGTTGTGCCGGTGCGCACGATCGACCAGTTGCGCAGGATGAAGTCCTGGATGCCCGCCCGCACCCACCAGCCGGCATAGGTCGAGAAACGGACCTCGCGCTCCGGGTCGAAGCGCCCCGCGGCCTGCATCAGGCCGACCACCCCTTCCTGCACCAGGTCCGACAGCGGCAGGCCGTAATGGCGGTAGCGGCCCGCGACCGCCACCACCAGGCGGGTATAGGCGTTGATCAGTTCGTGCAGCGCGGCCTCGTCGCCCTCGCGGCGCCAGGCCCCGGCCAGCATCCGCTCCCGCTCGGCGGACAGCAGCGGCGCATGCATCGCCCTGCGGATGAAGCGCCTGTCGGCATCGTGGCTCTGGTGGTGCGCGACTGCGGACATGGTTCGGCCTCCCGATCGCCTGCAAGGGGCGGCGTCGTGGGGCACCGCCACAAGGGGATACGGGCAGGCCGGCGATCCGGATCACCGGCCGGACGGGATTTCCGGCGATGCGCCGGGGCGGGCGACGCCCTGCGACGGTCAGACGCGCAGTTCGTCGACCTGGCTGCCATCGGCAGCGTAGCAGGCCGCAACCAGCGGCCCGCCGAAGCCGCAGCCCTCGTCGAGGGTCACGGCAAAGGGATTGGCGGGACGGTCATCGGCCCCGCCGCCGTCGGGCCGCCGGCTGAAACCCCGGACGACCAGCCCGAAATCGTCGAACGGACGGTCCATGCGGTCGAAATAGCCCGATCCCCACCAGAAGGTATCGCCCTGCTCGGTCAGCGGCCGGTTCGGGTCGACGCCGGCATTCACGAACAGCAGGCGGCGATCCTCGGTATAGGCGGCGCGGCGAATCGCATTCAGCAGCAGGTCGTGGCCCGGCCGGGCCCGCACGGCCTCCCGCGCGTCGCGGGTCCAGCGGCTGGTGGCCACCACGCCTTCCGCGAAGGCGCCGCGCGCGGTCGCGGCGGGGATGCGGTAGCCGTCCAGGGTCGCCGCCATGCCATGCTCCAGCATCCAGGCAAAGACGTCGCGCGGCGCGGAGGCAAACTGGATCTGCAGCAGCTTGCGCCACATCTCCTCCTGCTGGCCGCGCAGATAGACGATGTCCTCCGGCTCCACGCCGGGCAGGCAGAGAAATTCCCGCCGGAACGACAGCAATTCGTCCAGGACGCCGGGCACGTCGGGTCCATGGCCGAGGAAATTGCCGAGATAGACCAGGCGGTCGCCCGCCGTCACCCGCTCGCCCAGCGCCCGGTGCAGCCCGGCGAGGCGCCCGGCCTCGCCATGGATGGAGGCCACCGCCCAGATGCGCCGACCGTGACGCAGGATCCCGAAGACCGACTCGTCGCTCATCGACCGCCGCTCATGCCATGAAGCCATTCCCCAGCCGGCGAATGCCGGCCCGGGCAGGATTGGCCTGTAGCAGCGCCCGGCCCCGCATGACAAGGGGCCGCCGGCGACCGGCCGCCGGTGTGCCGGCAGGAGCCGGGGTCAGGACGAAACAGGGAGCCGGTTGTCGCGCCGTCCGGCCCGCCGGGGCGGGACGGCGCCGACAGGGCCAAGATCAGGCGGCCAGCACTTCCTCCAGCCGTCGCGTGGCCTGCACCTCGTCGATCCGCTCGATCGCGGCAAGTTCGCGGGCCAGGCGATCCAGGGCGGCCTCGTAGATCTGCCGCTCCGAATAGGACTGGTCGGGCTGACCGGCGTTGCGGTGCAGGTCGCGCACCACCTCCGCGATCGACACCGGGTCGCCGGAATTGATCTTCGCCTCGTATTCCTGGGCGCGACGGCTCCACATCGTGCGCTTCACCCGCGCGCGCCCCTTCAGGGTCTCCATCGCCGTCTTCATCTTCTGCGGCGAGGACAGCTTGCGGATGCCCACGCTGTCGACCTTCGTCAGCGGCACCCGCAGGGTCATCTTGTCCTTCTCGAACTCGATCACCATCAGGCGCAGGTGGTGGCCGGAGATCTCCTGCACCTCGATCGCGAGGATCCGGCCGACGCCATGGGTCGGGTAGACGATATAGTCGTCCGGCGCGAATTCGTGGTTGTCGTCGGTGTCGTTCGCCGGCCGCGAGGCCTTGCGCGCGGCAGCTTCCGTCCGTGCAGTGGCTGCCTTCGCCAGATCCTCGGTGCGGCGCTGCGTCGCCCGCGCCGGCACGATCATCGCCTTGCTGGCGACCTTGCCGTCGGCGGCCTGGGAATCGTTGGCGGGCTTGGCGGCGCGCGCCGCAGCCCCGGCCTTCGGGGTGGCGGCCTTCTGGGTGGCGGGCTTGGACGCCCTGGCATCGCCGGACTTCGCAGTGTCCGCCTTCGCCGCCTTCGCGTCGGCAACCTTGGCCTTCGGCTTCGCGGCGGCCTTGGCCTCCGTCTTGGACGGCGCCTTCGCGGGCGCCTGTACTGTGGCCTTCTCGGCGGCCTTTTCGGGCGCCTTGACGGTCTTCACACCGGACTTCGACTTCGCGGCAGGCGCGGTGGCACTGCGCGTCTTCACATCTTCCATTTCTACGCTACCCGTGGTCGCGGCCTTGCCGGCCGCCAAAGTGTTTCGTTTGGCCTCGCCCGCGCCCGCGGTGTTCTTCGCCCGCGCGACCGGCTTGCCGCCTGCAGCCTTTGACGGCGCCAACCGGCCGCCCCCGGCCTTGCCTTTGACCGATCCGGCCCTGCCTTCGACCGCTACTGTCTTCCCCGGTGCCGCCCTGCCCTGGACATCGGTGCCCCGGGCGTCCTTCACGCGGGCTGTCTTCGCAACTTTGGTACCGGCCCCGGCCGTCTTGGGTCCGGTTCCCTTCCTGCCCACGGCACCGGCGCCGCCGGCCTTGCCGGTCGCCGGCGCCGGACGTGCCGGCGCGGCGCGCGCGCCGGCCGCTGCCTTGGCTGTCCCTGCCTTCGGCGTCGCTGCCTTCGGCGTCGCCGCCTTCGAACCGGCCGCCTTCGAACCGGCCGGCTTATGTCCCGCGGACCCCGCCGCCCCGCCCTTCTGCGCGGCCCTGCCGGCGGTCCCGGAGCGCGCCATGCCGCCGGCCGCGGGCTTCTGCGCCAATGTTTTTCCCGTCACAGCCTTCCCCGCAAAAACCTTCCCCCCCGACGCTTTTGCCGCTTTCGTATCTCGGCCCTTGCCTGCCGACGATTTTTCAGCGACTTTCGCCTTGGCCGAGTCGCCGGCGCGCCGACCCACGGCGCCACCCTTGGTCGACCGGGCCTTGGGTGACCGGGTTGCGGACCGCGACACGGACCGGGCAGGTCTGCCGGTGGACGCCGCGGAAGCTTCGTCGCTCGCTTCGGCCTGTGCTGCCGAGCCGGGCGCAACAGAAGAAGTCTGCATGGTGCTTGCGTTTCCTGGTCTGATCAGAACCCGTCGGCATAGCGCAACGTAGCAGCCACAGCACACACGACGCCCCCGTCGGTGTTGCGCGCAAACCGCACACCGCTGACAGGCTGCTTTCGTCGACTGACACGCCGCCGCGCACCGAAACCGCATATAGGTGCACTCCAGCACCTGGATATGCCGCAGCGCAGGATGGTCAGATCCTCACGGCGTCTTCGGTAGCCGCCAAATTATCACAGTTCGACTGGAAAAATCAAACATTTCCGGGACATAGGCCCGGTCAGCGGAATTTCAAGATGCAGTAGTGCCGCATCGCTGCACCGCACGATCTCGCGATCCTCGGCGGCACGGCCCGCGGACCCGCCGCCACGATGGCGGCAGGCCGCCCTGCCTGCGGCTGCGCCGCGGGGGGCTCAGCTGCCTTCGCCGGGCTGTTCGCTGAAGAACTTCTCGAACTTGCCCTCGACGCCCTTGAATTCCTCGGCATCCGCAGGCTCTTCACCCTTGCGGGTGATGTTCGGCCATTTCGTCGAATAGTCGCGGTTCAGGTCCAGCCATTTCTCGGCCTGGCCCTCGGTGTCCGGCAGGATCGCCTCCGCCGGGCATTCCGGCTCGCACACGCCGCAATCGATGCACTCGTCCGGATGGATGACCAGCATGTTCGCGCCCTCGTAGAAGCAGTCCACGGGGCAGACCTCGACGCAGTCCTGGTATTTGCACTTGATGCAGGCCTCGGTCACGACGTAGGTCATGTTTCGCGTTCTCCGTCATCCATCTGCCGTTACTGGCCGGCACGCCGGGTATTCCCGGTCATCTGTTTGCCGCGCCCGCCACGGACAGGTCAGGTTCCCACGGACAGGTCGTGGATCGTTGCGCCGCAACCCCGCTTGGGCGCGCTACCAGTCGCGGCGTGACAGCCCCAAATAGCAGGCGGGTCAGGCAAGTCAATCCTCTCCCGGCCGCCGGGTCAGGGCGCATGTGCGGCTTCGGCCGGCGGCACCTCCTCGTAATGCGTCGCCGCCTCGGGCGCCGAACCGCGGCGCCGGGGCAGGCGCAGAATCCGGATCACGCGGATCTGCTGGCCTTGCGGAAATGTCAGGACGTCGCCCGGCCGGACCAGCGCATGGGCCTTGTCCACCGCCTGGCTGTTGATGCGCACCCGCCGCCCGCCGATCAGCGCCTGGGCGCGCGCCCTGGTGCGGAAGAAGCGCGCGAAGACGAGGAACTTGTCGAGCCGCAGGGTTCCCGGCCCCTCGCCCGGCGGCGGTGCCTGGCCGGCCGTCACGGCCGTTTCATGGCGTTGCCCGCCGGCTTCGCCCCGGCACTGCCGGACGCCTCTTCCTGCACAGGCTTCGGCGGGCCCTGCTTGCCGCGCCGGCGCTTTCGGGCAGCGCCCCCGGCCCCGCCCGCACCGGGCTTGCCCTGCCGGGCCTGCGTGCCGCGCGCCGGCAGCGCCAGATGCTGCAGCTGTGCGAAGGGCGAAGCGGGCGCCACCGTGCGGGACTTCGGCTTGCCGCCGCCGCGCCGCCGCCCCGCCGGATCGCCGCGGTCGCGGCGCGCGAAGCGGATCTCGCCATCCGCACCCGTCGCGGGGCGATAGCCGAGCCCCGCCAGGACCGCCGCCATCTCCTCCGGCCCGCATCCCAGCAGCGACATGAAACCCGGATCCATGGCGAACGGCCCCTCGCGCGCCTTCTCGCGGGCGGCATCGGCCACCCGCTCCAGCATGTCGACACGTACGGCCCGGTCGCCGAACAGCACGAAACCCGCAGCCAGCCACCAGGCCGGCGGCGGCCTCGCACCGTCCTCCAGGTCGCCGGTCCGGAGGGAGGTGAGCCCCGGCCGGGGCGCGGCCGGCAGCGGATTCAGCCCGGCATGGACGCCCCACAGGCAGCATTTCAGCCGCATCGCCGCAGGCTTCAGCAGCGCCGGCAGATAGGCCCCCTGCTCGCCGATCCGCACGCCGAGCCGGCGCAGCTGCCGGCGATCCTCGCGGCCGATATCGCGCAGCAGGTCCTGCGCCTCCCGTCGCTGCACGACGCCCAGCGCCTCGTGCAGCCGGAATGCCAGCCCCCGCGCCGGGCCGTCCAGCCCGGGGTCCTGCAGCCGGGCGAGCGGCGCCAGGACCGCGCGTACATGGCCCTCGAGCCAGGCCAGCAGGCGGGCGGCGGCCCGGTCCCGGGCCGGGCCGTCGAGCAGGTCGTGGGCCAGCAGCCGCAGGGCCGGCCGCAGCGGCGCGCTGCCCGCCGCCAGGGCCGCGGCCGGCGCCGTCTGGTTGCCGTCGTCCCAGAGGATCCGCCCGGCATCCGGGTCCAGGCTCAGGGCCTCGTCCGGCGCCCGGTCCAGCAGGGCGGCGCGGCGCTGCATCGCCCCGTGCAGCACCCGCCGGGCGGCGGACTGGACGGTCCGCGCATCGGAGCCGGCCGCGCCATGCTCCGCGAGGCTGCGGTCCGCCTGGAACTGCAGGCCCGCGATGCGGCCGACGAACTCGCCCTCCACCGTGACCTCGCCGTCGTTGCGCACCACCGCCTGCAGGTCGCTGCCGTCGCGCAGGCGCCGCATCAGCACCGCGGTGCGGCGGTCGACGAAGCGCTGGGTCAGGCGCTCGTGCAGGGCATCGGACAGCCGGTCCTCGATGGCGCGGGCGCGTTCCTGCCAGTGCGCGGCGTCGGCCAGCCATTCGCGGCGGTGGGAGACATAGGTCCAGGTGCGGATATGGGCGATCCGGGTCGCCAATGTGTCGATATCGCCGTCGGTGCGGTCGAGCCTGGCGATGCTGCGGGCCACCCAGTCCACCGGCAGCACCTCGTCCCGCCCCGCGAGATGGAGGTAGAGCCGTTTCAGCAGCCGGGTATGCGCCTCCGGCATGGTCTTGCGGAAATCGGGGACGCCGCAGACCTCCCAGAGCAGGCGCACCCGGGCCGGCGAGCGGGTCAGCGCCGCGACCTCGCCGTCCTGCGACAGGCCGCGCAGGACCCGCTCGTCGTCGCTTTCCCTGCCGCGCTGCAGGCGGGCATGGGGCGGCGGCCGGTCCAGGCTGTCGCGCAGGCCGCCCAGGCTGCGGAAATCCAGCGCCGGGTTGCGCCACCTGGCCCGGCGCAGCGCGTCGAAACTGTGCAGTTCGACCCGCTCGACAAGTTCCGGCTCCAGCGGGCCCAGGTCGGCGGTGGTGCCGAAGCTGCCGTCGCGCATGTGCCGGCCGGCGCGGCCGGCGATCTGCGCCGCCTCCGCCGGATGGAGCTGGCGCAGCTGCTCGCCGTCGAACTTGCGCATGCTGGCGAAGGCGACATGGTCGATATCCATGTTCAGCCCCATGCCGATCGCGTCGGTGGCGACCAGGTAGTCGACGTCCCGGTTCTGGTAGAGCGCCACCTGGGCATTGCGCGTGCGCGGGCTCAGCGCCCCCAGGATCACGGCGGCGCCGCCCCTCTGGCGCCGCACCAGCTCTGCCAGCGCGTAGACATCGGCAGCCGAGAAGGCGACGATCGCGCTGCGCGCCGGCAGGCGCGACAGCTTCTTCTGCCCGGCATAGCTCAGGGTGGAAAGCCGCGTGCGGCTGAGGAACTGCACCCCGGGGACCAGCCCGCGGATCAGGTCCCGCGCCGTATCGGCGCCCAGGAACAGGGTCTCCTCCGTGCCCCGCGCACGCAGCAGGCGATCGGTGAAGACATGGCCGCGCTCCGGATCGGCGCAGAGCTGGATCTCGTCCACCGCCAGGAAGGCGGTCGACAGATCCTGCGGCATCGCCTCCACCGTGCAGACATACCAGCGCGGATGCGCCGGCAGGATCTTCTCCTCGCCGGTGATCAGGGCCGCGGCGGCGGCGCCCTTCTCGGCCACCACCCGGTCATAGACCTCGCGTGCCAGCAGGCGCAGGGGCAGGCCGATCATGCCGCTGGCATGGCCGAGCATGCGGGTGATGGCATAGTGGGTCTTGCCGGTATTGGTGGGGCCCAGGACGGCGGTGACCCGGCCGCCGACGATGCGGTCCGCCATGCCCCGCCCCGACCCGGCATTGGCGACGGCCGGGCCCGAAAGGTCCGGCGTTTCGGTCGGCAGGGTCGGCTTCCACAAAACCTTCGCCCCTTCAAAACGGGCCGCGACAAAGGGCCGGCCGGGCAGGTCGGGCGCCGGGCCGGCAGTCCATCCCGATCATCTTGGCGATCGGCCACCGGTTGCAAGTGCGGCCGTCCCGGGACGCGGGATGACGGCCGGCAGCGCGGCCTGCGGCCGGTTTGACCTGCCCGGACCCCAGACACATACTCCCCGGACACGGGAATCGCTGAGTGCGGATGGATCGCCATGACGGCGCAGACTGACATGACTAGCCTGGAACAATGGGCCGAACTGGCGCAACAGGAGCTCAAGGGCCGCCGCCTGGACGAGCTGACCTGGAACACGCCGGAAGGCATTGCGATCAAGCCGCTCTATACCGCCGCCGACCTGGAAGGGATGGAGGCGGTGGACAGCCTGCCGGGGCTCGCCCCGTTCCTGCGCGGGGTCCGCGGCACGATGTATGCGAACCGGCCCTGGACGATCCGGCAATATGCCGGCTTTTCCACCGCCGAAGAGAGCAACGCCTTCTACCGGCGGAACCTGGCGGCCGGACAGATGGGCCTGTCGGTGGCGTTCGACCTGGCGACCCACCGCGGCTATGACAGCGACCATCCGCGGGTCGCCGGCGATGTCGGCATGGCCGGCGTGGCGATCGATTCCGTCGAGGACATGAAGATCCTGTTCGACGGCATCCCGCTGGACAAGATGTCCGTGTCGATGACGATGAACGGCGCGGTGCTGCCGACCCTGGCGAACTATATCGTCGCCGCCGAGGAACAGGGCGTCGCGCCGGCGCAGCTGTCCGGGACCATCCAGAACGACATCCTCAAGGAGTTCATGGTCCGCAACACCTATATCTACCCGCCCGGCCCGTCGATGCGCATCGTGTCGGACATCATCGGCTATACCGCCGGCAACATGCCGCGGTTCAATTCGATCTCGATCTCCGGCTACCACATGCAGGAAGCCGGTGCGACGGCGGTGCAGGAACTGGCCTTCACCCTGGCCGACGGCCGCGAATATGTCCGCGCGGCGATGGCCGCCGGGCTTGGCGTGGACGCCTTCGCAGGGCGGCTGTCCTTCTTCTTCGCGATCGGCATGAACTTCTTCATGGAGATCGCGAAGCTGCGCGCCGCCCGCCTGCTCTGGCACCGGGTGATGACGGAGGCCGGGGCAAAGAAGCCGGGCTCCAAGATGCTGCGCACGCATTGCCAGACCTCCGGCGTCTCGCTGACCGAGCAGGACCCCTACAACAATGTCGTGCGCACCGCGTTCGAGGCGATGGCGGCCGTGCTGGGCGGCACCCAGAGCCTGCACACCAACGCGCTGGACGAGGCGATCGCCCTGCCCAGCGAGTTCTCTGCCCGCATCGCCCGCAACACCCAGCTGATCCTGGCGGAGGAGACCGGCGTCACCCATGTGGTCGACCCGCTGGGCGGCAGCTACTACGTGGAAGCGCTCACCCATTCGCTGGCGGAGCAGGCCTGGGCCCTGATGCAGGAGGTCGAGGAGCTGGGCGGCATGACCAGGGCGGTGGAGTCCGGCATGCCGAAGCTGCGCATCGAGGAGGCCGCCGCGCGCCGCCAGGCGCGGGTCGACCGCGGCGAGGACATCGTCGTCGGGATCAACAAGTACGCCACGCCGGAGGACAATTCGCCGGACGTGCTGGAGGTCGACAACAGCCGCGTCCGCGAGCAGCAGGTCGCGCGCCTGAAGTCGGTCCGTGCCGGCCGCGACGATGCGCGCTGCACCGCGGCGCTGGCCGCCCTGACCGAAGGCGCGAAGGGCGATGCCAACCTGCTGGAGCTCTGCGTCGACGCCGCCCGGGCGCGCGCCACGGTGGGCGAGATCTCGGACGCGATGGAACAGGTCTTCGGCCGCTACCAGGCGACGATCCGGTCGATTTCCGGCGTCTATGGCCAGGCCTATGAGGGCGATGCCGACTATCAGCGGATCCAGCGCGCCGTCGAGGCCTTCGCCGCCGAGGAAGGCCGGCGGCCGCGCATGCTGGTCGTGAAGATGGGCCAGGACGGCCATGACCGCGGCGCCAAGGTGATCGCCACCGCCTTTGCCGATATCGGGTTCGACGTCGATGTCGGGCCGCTGTTCCAGACGCCGGAGGAAGCTGCCCGGCAGGCGGTCGAGAACGACGTGCATGTGATCGGCGTCTCGTCCCAGGCGGCCGGCCACAAGACCTTGATTCCCGCGATGATCGAGGCGCTGAAGGCACAGGGCGCGGGAGAGGTCATCGTGGTGGCCGGTGGCGTGATCCCGTCGCGCGACTACGACATGCTGCGTGCCGCCGGCGTCGCGGCGATTTTCGGCCCCGGCACCAACATCCCGAAGGCGGCGGAGAAGATCCTCCACCTGATCCGGGGCGAACAGGCAGAGGCCGCCGAGTAGGGCCGGACCGGCCATGCCGGTATCCGCAGTCGTCGACGCCGCGGTCTATGCCGGCCTGCTCGGGCTGCTCTATCTGGTCCTGTCGCTGCGCCAGATCCGCGCCCGGGTGCGCCACCGGGCGGCGCGCAACGCGACCACGCAGGCCGCCCTGGAACGCGCCGAGGCCGCGGCGGCGGACTTCGCCGGCAGCGTGCCGCTGGCCCTTCTCCTGCTCATCCTCTGCGACCTGATGGCGGTCAGCCCCTATGTCGTGCATGTGCTGGGGCTGCTGCTGCTGGCCGCGCGGGTGATCCACGCGGTCGATGTCGGGCGCCGCGGTGCCGCGTCGACGGGCGGCTTCGCCGGCATCACGCTGACCTGGCTGACGATCCTGGGCGCCGCCGCGCTGCTCCTGTTGCGCTGCCTGCAGTTCCTGCTGATTGCCTGAGCACCGCAGCCCAGGCCTTCCCGGTGGATAGAGATGTCGGACGATCCGCACAGCCAACCGTTCCGCCCCGCGCCGCTCCCGCCTGACGAGGCCGGACGGCTGCGGGCGCTGCGCGACCTGGATGTCCTGGATACGCCGCCGGAAGCCTGCTTCGATCGGGTCGCCGCCATGGTGCAACGGGCGTTCGATGCCCCGGTGGCGATGATCTCGCTGATCGACGAGCGCCGGCAATGGGTCAAGGCCTGTGTCGGGACCGACCTTGCCCAGATCGACCGGAACCACGCCGTCTGCGCCTATACCATCCTGCAGCCGGACATCCTGCTGATCCCCGATGCCCACCTCGACCCGCGCTTTGCCGGCAATCCCTTCGTGCTCGCCAGCGGGGCCAGGTTCTATGCCGGCGTTCCGCTCTCCACGCCCGGCGGGCATCGGCTGGGCACCCTCTGTGTCGTCGACTTCAGGCCAAGGCACGACATCACGGCCGATCAGCAGGCGCTTCTCGGCGACTATGCCGCGCTGGTGGTGGAGCAGATGGAGCTGCGCATCGCCGCGCGCGCCGCGGCCGCCGAGCGGCGCAGCCGGCAGGCCACCGAGGGCAGGCTGGCGGCCACCGAGGAACGGCTGCGCCTGTTCGTGGAGCATGCCCCGGCGGCGATCGCGATGTTCGACAGGGAGATGCGCTTCCTGTCCGCCAGCCGGCGCTGGTCGGTCGATCTGGGACTGCAGGCGCAGGAGATCATCGGCCGCACGCATTACGAGGTGTTTCCCCAGCAGCCGGCCCATTGGGCCGGGCTGCACAAGCGCTGCCTGCAGGGGGAGGTCCTGGAATGCGACGAGGAAAGCTATCCGCGGCCGGGATTGCCGACCGAATGGCTGCGCTGGGCGCTGCATCCCTGGCGGGAAGCCGATGGCACGGTCGGCGGCGTCATCATCTTCGCCGATGTCATTACCGAGCGGAAGCGCACCGCCGAGGCGCTCGAGCAGAACCGCACCTTCATGAAGGCGATCGCCGAGAATGTCCGCGACGGCATCGCCGCCTGCAATGCCGCCGGGCAGGTGATCTTCCGCAACCGCGCGCTGCTGGATATGGCGGGGATGGAGCCCGCCGACGCGAACCCGGCGCCCGGCAGCACGTCCGGGCTGCGGTTGCTGGACCCCGCATCCGGCCGCGTGATCCCGCGGGAGGCCCATCCCCTGCAGCGCGCCCTGGCAGGCGAGGAGATCGACGAGATGGAGCTGCTGCTGGACAGCCGCGGCGCCGGCCCGCGCACCGTCATCGCGAGCGGGCGCCAGATGCTCCATGGCGACGGCCGCCGTCTCGGCGCGGTGGTGACCTTCCACGACGTGACCGACGCGCGCCTGGCCGAACGGCGGCTGCGCGACAGCGAGGCGCGCTACCGGTCGCTGTACAACAACACCCCGGTGGCCCTGTATTCCGTGGACCCCGACGGGCGGCTGCTCAGCGTCAGCAACCATTGGCTGACCCTGCTGGGCTATCGCCGGGAAGAGGTCATCGGAAGCCGGTCGATCGACCTGATGACACCGGAATCCCGTCGCCTGGCGATCGAGGCGGGAATCCCCGACGTCCGCCAGACCGGCTTTGCCCGCAACCTGCATTTCCAGTTCCGGCGCAAGAGCGGCGAGGTGCTGGACGCGCTGCTCTCGGCCTTCGTGGAGCATGACGAGGCCGGCCGGATCCTGCGCTCCATGGTCGTGCTGATCGACATCACGGACCGGCTGCGGATGGAGGGCCAGCTCCTGCAGGCCAAGAAGATGGAGGTGGTCGGCCAGATCACCGGCGGGCTGGCCCACGACTTCAACAACATCCTTGCGGTGGTGCTGGGCAATCTGGAGCTGCTGCATGCCGGCTTCGACGACAATCCGGTGGCCCGGGAACGGGCGGTCGCGGGCATCGAGGCCGTGCGCCAGGGCCGGGACCTGACCGGCCGGCTGCTGGCCTTTGCCCGCCGCCAGCCGCTCGCGCCCTGCCCGGTCGACGTCAACGACCTGCTGTCCGGCCTTGCGGACCTGCTGAAAAGCACGCTCGGCAACCGGATCAGCCTGCAGCTCGACCTCGCGCCCGGCCTGGCGCCGATCTGCGTGGACCCGGGACAACTGGAATCGGCCCTGCTGAACCTCACCCTGAATGCCCGGGATGCCATGCCCAATGGCGGCCGGCTGATCATCGGGACCGCAATCGCGGTGGCGGCCGACCGGCTGAAACTGGCGCGCCTCGACCTGCCGACCGCATCCTATGCCCGCATCACCGTCGACGATTCCGGCACCGGCATCCCGCCGGAGATCCGCGAACGGATCTTCGAGCCCTTCGTCAGCACCAAGCCGGCCGGAAAGGGAAGCGGGCTGGGCCTGTCGATGGTCTATGGCTTCGTGAAGCAGTCGGGCGGACAGATCCACGCCGACAGCGAGCCCGGCGCCGGCACCTGCATCAGCCTGTTCCTGCCGTTCGACACGTCCGGCGCGGTCGTGGCGCCCAGGAAGCTGCCCGGCCTGGCGCCGCCCGTCGGCAAGGGCGAGAAGATCCTGGTCGTCGAGGACAGCCCCTCGGTCCGGGAGGTCGCCGCAGCGCAGCTGGCGGCCCTCGGCTACAAGGTGCGGCGCGCCGGCTCCGGGCAGGAGGCGCTGGACATCCTCAGGGCGGAGAGCGACATCGCCCTGCTGTTCACCGACATCATGATGCCGGACGGGATCAGCGGCCCGGAGCTCGCCTCGATGGCGAAACAGGGACGGCGGGACCTCCGCATCCTGTTCACCTCGGGCCAGGCCGACCGGATGCTGTTGCAGGCGGCGGGAATCCCGCCGGACTGCCCGGTGCTGGCGAAGCCCTATGACCGGGAGACGCTGGCTGCGCGGATCCGCGCGGCGCTCGACGATCCACAGCCCTGAAACCCCTCGCCGGCCCGACCCCATGGTTGCCGGCCGTCCGGTCATGCTACAACGCAGGGGTGAACGAATGCCGGAAGCAACCGGTTGAACCTAGGGAGGATAATTCATGCGTGGAACGACCCGACTCCTCGGCCTGGCGGTCATGGCCAGCCTCGTCGCCAGCGGCGCTGCCCTGGCCGACAATCACGGCCGGACGATCGAGAAGTCGCCCTATGGGGCGGATGACGAGGCCGGCGCGGCCGGCACCCTTCTGACACCGGAAGTTGTCAAGGCAGGCGCCGCCCTGATCACCGAAGGCAAGGTCTACAGCCTGGGCATCGAAACCAACTCGCTGACCCCTGCCTACCCGCCGCGCGGCTGGAAGACCTATGTCGTGCAGCCGGGCCAGCAGGGCGGCACGGTGCCGTTTCCCAATGGCGGCACCTACAACGACGATATCGTCAGCGGCTGGCTGGGCATCGGCTCCCAGATCGACGGGCTGGGCCATGTCGGCGTGCAGAACGTCTATTACAACCAGAACAAGGCCGCCGATTTCGCGGATGTCAGCGGCCTGAAGAAGCTCGGTGTCGAGAACATCCCGCCGATCGCCACGCGTGGCATCCTGCTCGACATCGCCAAGCAGAAGGGCAAGGACATCCTGGACCCCGGCCCAAGCATCACGATGGCGGATTATGAGCAGGCGGTGAAGGATAGCGGGCTGACGATCCGCAAGGGCGACGTGGTGCTGTTCCACACCGGCTGGATGAACATGCTGGACAAGGACCCGGCGACCTTCGGGTCGGCGGAGCCCGGCGTCGACCCGGCGATCTGCGAGGATCTCGCGGCCAAGGGCGCGGTCGCGGTCGGCGCCGATACCTGGGGCCTGGACGCGATCCCGCCGATGGAGGGCAACGACGTGTTCCCCTGCCATGTCATCCTGCTGGGCCAGCACGGTGTCTATATCCTGGAGAACATGGACACCCGCGAACTGGCGAAGGACGGGGTGAAGGAGTTCTTCTTCACGCTGGGCGCAGGCAAGATCTCCGGCGCCGTGCAGATGATCATCAACCCGGTCGCGATCCGCTGACCGCGACCTGATGCCGGGCCGACCGGCCCGGCATGTCTTCGGGGCCGCCCCTGCCGGGGCGGCCCCTTTTTCGTTCCCTGCCGCATCGGCTATATCCAGGCAATGTCCGATACCCCGCCCGCCCCGACAGCCGGCCCGCGCCCAGCCGGCCGCCGCGCCCTGCCCGACACCGAGGCCTTCGCCGCCGCAATCCGCGATGGCGACCGGCGCATGCTGGCGCGCGCCATTACCCTGGTGGAATCCACGCGGCCCGACCATCGCGAAGCCGCCGAGGCGCTGCTCGCCGCGCTGCTGCCGGATGCCGGCCGCGCCCTGCGGATCGGCATCAGCGGTACCCCGGGGGTCGGCAAATCCACCTTCATCGAGGCGCTGGGCCTGCAGCTGGTGGATGAAGGGCAGCGGCTGGCCGTACTGGCCGTGGACCCCACCTCGCGGCGCAGCGGCGGCTCCATCCTGGGCGACAAGACCCGCATGGAGCTGTTGTCGCGCCGCAGCGAAGCGTTCATCCGCCCCTCGCCCGCCGGCCGCAGCCTGGGCGGCGTGGCCCGCCGCACGCGGGAGGCGCTGCTGCTCTGCGAGGCCGCCGGCCATGACGTGGTGCTGGTGGAGACCGTCGGCATCGGCCAGTCGGAAACCGCCGTCGCCGACATGGTCGACCTGTTCCTGCTGCTGCTGGCGCCCGGTGGCGGCGACGACCTGCAGGGCATCAAGCGCGGCGTGATGGAGCTGGCCGACCTCGTCGTGATCAACAAGGCCGATGGCGACCTGCTGCCTGCCGCGAAGACGGCGCAGGCGGATTATCGCGGTGCGCTGGGCCTGATGCGCCCGCGCTTCGCCGCCTGGAAGCCCGAGGTGCTGCTCGCCTCCGCCCTGCAAGCGCAGGGCATCGACACCGTCTGGCAGCGCATCCTGGCGTTCCGGGACGCGCTGCAGGACAGCGGCGCCTTCGAGGGCCAGCGCGCCGAACAGGCCGTCAGCTGGATGTGGCGCGACCTGACCGACACCGTGGTGGAAAGCCTGCAGGCCGATGCCGCCCTGCGCGCCGAGGCCGAGGCACAGGAACAGGCGGTCCGCGCCGGGCGCGCCACGCCTATGGCCGCGGCGCAGCGCCTGCTGCGGGCGTTCCTGCGCCGCGGGCCGGAGGCGGCGCTGCGCTAGGCCGAAGCGGCCGCCGTTCCGCATCGGCACCGCTGGCTTGCGCCGTCTCCGCCTCTTCTGGACCGGCGGACCGCTGCGGCGCAACGCTTGACGCAACGGGAACGGTGCCGTAAACACCCGCCTTCCTGGAACACTGGCCCGGTCGCCGCCGCCACGCGGCAGGCGATGCGACCGGCCGCCGCGTCCCGCGCTGCCGGTTTGGCTGCGGGCTGCGGGCCATGATCGACGGAAAGGAACACGATATGGCACGGCGCTGCGCTGTGACTGGCAAGGGCGTTCAGTCCGGCAACAATGTCAGCCACGCAAACAACAAGACGCGTCGGCGTTTCCTGCCGAACCTGCAGCCCTATACGCTGCAATCGGACGTGCTCGGCCAGTCCGTGAAACTGCGCCTGTCGGCGCACGGCCTGCGTTGCGTCGAGCATGCTGGCGGCCTGGACGCCTGGCTGCTGAAGACGAAGAACGAGCGGCTGTCGGTCGAGGCCCTGCAGATGAAGCGGAAGATCCGCAAGGCGACGGACGCCGCTGCCGCGACGGCCTGAACCGCCGTAGCGCTTTTTTCCGATGACGGGTGACAGGCAGGCAGACATGACAACTGGCTTTGCCCGGATGCCCTGGGCCGGCTTCGCCATTGCCGTGCTGGCGATGATGGCGGCGGTCTTTGCCTCCAACCTGCTGGTCGAGATCCCGATCAACGACTGGCTGACCTGGGGCGCCTTCACCTATCCGGCGACCTTCCTTGTCACCGACCTGACCAACCGGCAGTTCGGCCCGCGCCGTGCCCGCCAGGTGGTCTATGCCGGCTTCCTGCTCGGTGTGATCCTGTCGGTGGTCGCCGCGGACTGGCGCATCGGCCTTGCTTCGGGCACCGCCTTCCTGGCCGCCCAGCTGACCGATATCCAGGTCTTCGACCGGCTGCGGCGCAGCGGCTGGTGGCGCGCGCCGCTGGCCTCCTCGACCCTGGGCTCGACCCTCGACACCGCCCTCTTCTTCAGCCTGGCCTTTGCCGGCACCGGCCTGCCCTGGATCACCTGGGCGGCGGGCGACCTGGGGGTCAAGCTCCTGATGGCCGCGGCCCTGCTGGTCCCCTACCGGCTGGCCATGGCGCTGCTGGCCAACAGCTGGGCGCCGCGCCCGGCGGCATAGCAGCTGCGGCATCTGCCGCGCGGCTCCGCACGCGCGCCCTCCTCCCCACGCGTCATCCTCGGCCTCCGAGCCGAGGATCCATGCTGCAAACGGTGCAGCGCCGCGAGGCTGGCGGAGTGGATGGCCGGCTCAAGGCCACTGGTGTCCGGTTCAGGTCGGCTGCTGTGCGACATGGCGCGACCTGCCCCCAGAAAGCCGTCACTCGCGGGCTTGTCCCGCGGCTGTCCGGTTGAGCATGGCCGGCATTCGCTCAAGGCCGCGACTTTACCGGGCTTGCGGGGTCAAGCGTTGACGCTGGACACGGATGTCCTTGCGTTCCCCCAATCGTCACCACCGCGCTCGTCGCGGTGGTCCATGGTGTCGCCAGGCTCAATAATGGCCTGATCTTATTGAGGTGCGGCGCGATGGGTTGCCGGGCATCGCCCGGCGACCGGGACAAGCCCGCGCATGACGAAGCTATAAAACGCACGAGGCCGCAGAACAGCACTTAACCGGACAGCAGTGGGCTTGTCCCGCGAGTCCATGGTGCCGCGGCCCAACGGTTTCCGTCACGTTCTGCCGCTATTGAGTCTCGCCTCGGGATGGACCGCCGGGTCGCGCCCACTGCTGTCCGGTTGAGCATGGCCGGCATTCGCTCAAGGCCGCGACTTTGCCGGGCTTGCGGGGTCAAGCGTTGACGCTGGACACGGATG
>JAVJON010000061.1:0-175266 GCA_040216765.1 Sneathiellaceae bacterium
CCCCCAATCGTCACCACCGCGCTCGTCGCGGTGGTCCATGGTGCCGCCAGGTTCAATAATGGCCTGATTTCATTGAGGTGCGGCGCGATGGGTTGCCGGGCATCGCCCGGCGACCGGGACAAGCCCGCGCATGACGAAGCTATAAAACGCATGAGGCCGGAGAACAGCACTTAACCGGACAGCAGTGGGTCGAGCCCGCGGGTGACGTGTGAGGGGCGGTCCTTGGTGCTGGATGCCGCCACATCCGCCCTTCGTCGCCACCGGGCCTGTCCCGGTGGCCCATCTCGATGCCGGCCTCGATCGATCGGGGGCCGGCAGGATCGACCCGCGGGTGACAAGGGTCGTTTCCAGGCTCAGCCCGCGGCCTGCGGGCTGTCCTGCCGCGGCTCGGGCAGCGGCTCCGGCCGGCGGCCGGCAACACGGCCATGCGGCAGCCAGATCGTGACGGTGGTGCCGGCGCCGAGGGTGCTTTCCAGCACCAGATGGCCGCCATGCTGCTCGATCAGGGTGCGCGCCAGCGGCAGGCCCAGGCCGGCCCCGTTATGCTGTCGCCGGTATGCCGATTCCACCTGCCCGAACGGCGCCAGGACGGTTTCGAAATGCGCCTCGGCCATGCCGATGCCGGTGTCCCGGATGACAAGCCCGATCCCGCGGCTTTCGGAATCCTGCACCGTCAGGGTCACGGTGCCGCCGCTTGGCGTGAATTTCAGGGCATTGGCGAGCAGGTTCAGCAATGCCTGCTTGAGTTTCCGTTCGTCGACATAAAGCCGCAGGTCGCGTTCGTCTTTCTCCACGTTCAGGGTCAGTCCGGCGCGTTCGGCGCGGTTGCCCAGCAGGGTCTGCGTCCGGGCGAACAGGTCCACGACCCGGATTTCCTCCTCCTCCAGCGCGCTGTGGCCCGCCTCGATCTTCGACAGGTCCAGGATGTCGTCGATGATCGACAGCAGGTGGCTGCCGGAATCGTGGATGTCGGCCGCATAGCGGGAATAGCGCCTGCCGGCGGTCTCGCCGAACATCTGTTCCCGGATGACCTCCGAGAAACCCAGGATCGCGTTGAGCGGGGTGCGCAGTTCGTGGCTCATATTGGCCAGGAATTCCGACTTGGCCTTGTTGGCGATCTCGGCGCGCTCCTTTGCGTCCCGCAGGGAGAGCCGGTCCTCGACCGCATCGCTGATGTCGGTCCCGACGCCGCGATATCCCAGGAACCGGCCATTGGCATCGAACCGCGGCCGTCCCGCCAGCGACCAGTAGCCGATATCCCCGCCCGGCCGCGGCAATTGCAGGTGAAGCTCGCGGAACGGCTGGCGACGCAGGAACGCGGCGATCTTGTCCGCCGGCAGGCCGGCTGCCGCATGCGCGCCCAGGAAGGCCGCAGACTGCCGGCCAAGCGTGTCGCCGGGGCCGTACTGCGTGGCCTCGTAGAAACGCTCCGACATGAACACGATGCGGTGATCGGCGTCGGTCTCCCAGTACCAGTCGGAGGCGACCTCGGCATAGTCGCGGAAGCGGCGCTCGCTGTCGGTCAGCTGTCGATCGAGGGCCAGTTGCTGGCGCATCAGGCGGGCGGCGAATGCCATGCCCGCGGCCCAGAGGATGATCGTGGTGACGCCGAGGCCCAGCACGACCATGCTCGTGGCTGCACGCGCCGCCTCGCCCATATGCGCGGAAAACCGGTTCTCCAGCCCGGTCAGGGCGTCATCGATACGGTCGATGCGCCGCAGCAGGTGCTGGCGGTCGGCATCCTGGATACGGCCGCTGTCGACCAGCCGGTGCAGGTCGGCGCCCGCCGCCATCAGCTCCGCCACAAGGGCATCGCCGGTGCGCCAGTCCTCGACCGCGGCCGCGAAGGGGCCCCACCATCTGAACAGCTGGAACAGCCGGATCACGTCGCCGACATCCGCGGGATGGTTCTGGCCGCGCAGGAAACCGGCGCGGGCGGCCTCCAGGTCGGGAACGGCGGCTTCCAGGGCGAGCCGGGCATCGCGGTCGCCCCGCGGCACGTCGATCGCCCGCAGGAAGGCCGCGTAGTCCGCCTCCTGTCCGCCATAGGCATAGCGGTGAAGGTTCAGGACCGCGATCTTCTGGCTCTTGGAGTAGTAGCCCTCTCCGCTGGCATAGGCGCGGGTTGCATTGACCACCGAGATCGCCGCCCAGCTTGCCGCCAGCGAGATCAGCAGGAGCCCGATGAACATGCCCGCGATCAGCAGGAAGCTGCGCTTGTGCTGGCGCGCTGCGCTGGCACGCAGACCGGCGGACGCACCTTCCCCGGACAGCGACGGAAGCGGCGACGGACCCGCCAGCAGCCCTGTCGCGGGGGCGCGATCGATATGCCTTGCTGTCATCTCCTGGCCGCGATGCTGTTGAAGGCGTGTGGGGGGCGATGGGGGCGGGGACAGCTCGCGCCGGACCCGAGCGGTCCGGCGCACTGCACGGACGGCGCGGGTGTCGCCGACCACCATTGCCTCGGCGGACTGGCGGTCCCCGGCCATATCCGGGGGCCGCCGCTTCTTACAAACCTGGAATACGAATTCAAACTAGGGAAAATCGGTCCCGATGGGATGCCTGGAATGTCCCAGACGCGGGATAGTTTGCCATGCGGCGCGGCCGACCGGAATGCCGCCGTTCGTACAATGGTCGCTGTCGGGCCGGGGTGATAGGGCTGTGGCATGAACGGTGCATCCCTGCATCCGGCGCTCGCGATGGCGTCGACTGACGCGATCCGCGACCTGCTCGACCTGGTCGCGGCGGCGATGTTCATCGTCGATGTCGACGCCGACGGGACCCTGCGGTTCGGCGGCCTGAATTCGGCGCATGAGCAGCTGACCGGCATGCGCAGCGCCGATGTGGCGGGCCGCACGCCGCAGGACTGCCTGCCGCCTGCGGTGGCCGAGGCGGTGACAGAGCGCTACCGGGCCTGCATCGCGGCCGATGCGCCGATCGACTACAGGGAACGGATCGAGCACCCCTCCGGCCCGCGCTGGTGGCGCACCACCCTGATGCCGATGCGCGATCCGGCCACCGGCCGCATCGTGCGGCTGATCGGCTCCGCCCTCGACATTTCCTCCGAGGTCGAGGCGCAGAAAGCCCTGGAGACCCAGGCGCTGATGTACCAGCAGAGCTTCGACCGGACTCCGGTCATGCAGCTGACCCTGGACCGGCAGCGCCTGATCACCCGGGTCTCCGACTACATGCTGCGGCGCCTGGGCTATGCCCGCGAGGCAATGCTGGGGCGCCTGTCCGGCGATTTCATGACTGCGGAATCGGCGCAACGCGGGCGCAGCCACATCGTCCCCAAGACCCAGCAGGAGGGCGAGATCCACGATGTTCCCTACACCCTGCTGACCAGGGAGGGGGAAGAGGTCGACGTGCTGATCTCGGTCTCGGCCATCCGGAACCTGGATGGCGAGATCGCCGAATACAATCTCGTCGCGCTGGAAGTCACCGAACTGAATCGCGCCAACCGGGCCTTGGCAACGACCGTCATGCGCCTGGACGAGGCACAGCGCCTGAACCAGGAGGTCTACGACAGCACGCCGGCAATGCTCTCCACGGTCGGCCCGGATCGGCGGATCGTCCGCGTCTCCGACTACTGGCTCAAGGTGATGGGCTATGCGCGCGAGGAGGTCATCGGCAAGACGTCGATGGACCTGATGACCGCGGCTTCCGCCCGCCACGCACGGGACGTGGTGATCCCGCAGTTCAAGCGCGAGCGGGCGATCCGCAACATTCCCTACGCATTCGTCAAGGCCGACGGGACGGTGATGGAGGTGTTGCTGTCCTCCACCCTGGTCATGGACGACGATGACCGGGAACTGCGCAGCAACACCGTGATGGTCGACGTCACCGAGCGCAACCGCGCCTTTCGCGAACTGGACGCGGCAAACCGGGAGATCGCGGCGCGCGAGGCGCGGGAGCGCCTGCGCTACGACCGAACCCCGGCGATGCTCTACACCCTTGGCCCGGATTTCCGCATCGTCAGCGTGTCGGACTATTGGCTGAAGGTGACGGGCTATGCGCGGGACCGCGTGATCGGCAGGCTGCCGTTCGACTTCATGACCGAGGCGGCGATGGTGCGGGCACGGGAGGTCATCGTGCCGTCCATGCTGGAGCAGGACCGGGTGGACGAGGTTCCGCTGGAACTGATCTGCGCCGATGGCGGGCTGATCGAGGTCCTGCTGTCCGCCACCGCCGAGCGCGACGAGCATGGCGATTTCGCCCGCATCTATTCCGTCATGCGCGATGTCACGGAGCGCAACCGCGCCCATCGCGACCTGGAGGCTGCCTATCACCTGCTGGAGGAGAAGAATCTCGAGCTGGAGCATTTTGCCCATATCGCCTCCCACGACCTGCGGGAGCCGCTGCGCAAGGTGCGCGCCTTCGCCGACCGGCTGCGCCTGAAGGCCGGCGACGACCTGGCCCCGGAAAGCCTGCAATACCTGGAAAAGATCGAGCTTGCCGTCGACCGGATGCGCGACCTGATCCAGGACCTCATGGCGCTCTCCCTGGCGGGGTCGCAGGAGATGCGGCCCGGCACCCTGGATGCTGGCGCCGCGATCTACCAGGTCGTTGCCGATATGGATCACACCATTCAGGACAGCGGCGGTGCCGTGACGATCGAGGGCCGCTTCTGCGCCATCGAGGTCGATGCCTCCCAGTTCGCGCAGCTGTTCGCCAACCTGATCGGCAATGCCCTGAAGTACCGCGCCCCGGACCGGCCGGTGACTGTCCGGATCGCGGCGTCGTTCGACGCCGAGCATCTGCGCATCGCCGTGGAGGACAATGGGATCGGCTTCGAGCCGCAGTTCGCGGACAGGATCCTGAAACCCTTCGTCCGGTTGCATGGGCGCACAGCCTATGAGGGTACCGGGATGGGCCTGGCGATTTGCCAAAAGATCGTTTCCCGGCACAATGGCACCCTGATCGTGGAGGGCCGACCGGGCGAAGGCGCCGCGTTCATCGTCAAATTGCCGCGCCGGTACGGTCATGTATCACCATCATGAGGAAGGATCCGCGGATCGCCTCGCGGTTGCGAGAGGGGGTATCGCTGCCGATGGCCACTATACTGATGGCCGAAGACGACGAGGACGACCGCCTGCTGACCCGCGACGCCCTGGCCGAGGCCGGGCTCGATCATCAACTGCGGTTCGTCGGCGACGGGCGGGAACTGGTCGAGTACCTGACCCGTACCGGCGGCTTTGCGGAGGCGGCGGACGCGCCGTGGCCGTCGATCATACTGCTTGACGTCAATATGCCGCGGATGAACGGCTGGGAGGCGCTGGTGGCGATCCGCGGCGACCCGCAACTGCGCAGCATCCCGGTGGTGATGATGACCACCGGCTGGTCGCAGCGCGACATCCATCGCTGCTACGACCTCGGCGCCAATTCCTTCATCCAGAAACCGGGCTCGTTCGGCGAGCTTGTCAGGATCCTGAAGAATGTCGATCGCTATTGGTTCGGAACGGTCAGCCTCCCGCACGCTTAACGAGGCCGCCGCCGTCGACGTGGTGCGGGTCGGCCTGCTCGACGACGATGGCGAGGAAGCGGAGCTGTACCAGGACTATCTGGACGAGGTCTCGCCTGGCCGCTACCGGGTGAGGCTCTATGCCGGTTCCGACGAGGGCGACGATGCCCTGCGCGGCAATTCTGCCGACATCTTCCTGGTGGATTATCGCCTGGGGCCGCGCAGCGGCCTGGACGTGGTGGACGAGGCACGGCTGGCCGGCCTCGACCGGCCGATCGTCGTGCTGACAGGGCAGGGCAGCCGTGCCGTCGACCTGGAGAGCATGCGCCTGGGAGCCGCGGATTTCCTGGACAAGAACACCCTGTCGCCGGCGCTGCTGGAACGCTCGCTGCGCTACAGCCTGAAGCAGTGGCGGGTGGTGCGCCAGCTGGAGCGTGCCAATGTCGAACTGGAAACCGCCCGCCAGCAGGTCGAACTGCTGGCCAATACCGACTACCTGACCGGCCTGGCAAACCGCCGCCATTTCATCGAACTGTGCGAGCGGATGCGCCAGCGCGCCCGCTTCAGCGGTACGACGAACTGCTTCCTGCTGCTGGATATCGACCATTTCAAGCGGATCAACGATACCTTCGGCCATTCCGCCGGCGACTTCGCGCTGCAGTCCTTCGGCCAGATCATGCGCCGGGTGCTGCGGCCCAACGACATCATGGGGCGGATCGGCGGCGAGGAATTCGGCGCGCTGCTGCCGGGATGCGACCTGGATGGCGGCCGCACGGTGGGCGAGCGGCTGCGCGAGGCGACGGAGTCCCAGTCCATCCGCCACCTGGATGCCGACCTGGTGCTCAGGATCTCCGGCGGCGTGGCCCTGGTGGACAACGAGCCCGGCGGCATCGACCGGGCGATGAGCCAGGCCGATGCCGCGCTGTACGGCGCCAAGCAGGCCGGCCGCAACCGCGTGTTCGTGGCCGGTTGAAGCCGCCCGGCGGGACCGCCGCTTCCGTCTCGCCACCTTTCCCCCGCGCCGCTAGACTGCGCCGGCTGCGCCGCCCGTGCGCCGCCGAATGGGGGAAACTGCATGTCCGACCTGGCCTTCCGCTCCGCAACCGACCTTGCTGCCGCCCTGCGCCGCAAGGAGATCGGTGCTTTGGAACTGCTGGAACATTACCTGGCGCGGGTGGAGCGCCACGATGCGGCGCTGAACGCGGTGGTGGTGCGCGATTTCGACCGCGCGCGGGAGCGGGCGAAGGCGGCCGATGCGGCGCGCGCGCGTGGCGAGGACTGGGGTCCCCTGCACGGCGTGCCGATGACCGTGAAGGAGAGCTACAACGTTGCCGGCCTGCCGACCACCTGGGGCGTGCCGGAGATGAAGGGCAATATCGCGCGGTCCAATGCCCTGGCGGTGGACCGCATGCTGGGCGCCGGCGCGACGATTTTCGGCAAGACCAACGTGCCCTACCTCCTGTCGGACCTGCAGAGCTACAACGCGATCTATGGCACCACCAACAATCCCTGGGACCTGAGCCGCGGCCCCGGGGGCTCCTCCGGCGGCAGTGCCGCGGCCCTGGCATCGGGCATGACCGGGCTGGAGATCGGCAGCGATATCGGCGGCTCGATCCGCAACCCGGCGCATTTCTGCGGCGTCTACGGCCACAAGCCGACCTGGGGGATCCTGTCGCCGCGCGGCCATGCGCTGGCGGACGTGATCAGCCCGACCGACATCTCGGTGGTGGGCCCGCTGGCGCGCAGCATCGAGGACCTGATGCTGGCCGTCGAGCTGATGACCGCCCGCGACCCGCTCGATGCGCCCGGCCTGAAGGTCGACCTGCCGGCGCCGCGGACCCGTGCGCTGAAGGAGATGAAGGTGGGGGTCTGGCGCACCGACCCGATCATGCCGGTCGGCGCAGAGGTGGCCGCCAGGCTGGATCATGTGGTCCAGGCCGCGCGGGCCGCCGGCGCGGAGGTGATCGAGATCGAGCGGCCGCCCTTCGACGTGGCGGAGGCCTGGGCGATCTACCAGTTCCTGCTGTTCGCGGTGCTGCTCTCCCGCCAGCCTGACGCGCGCTATGCCGAACTGGTGAAGCAGGCCGAGGCGCTCGACCCGAACGACAATTCCGACCGCGCGATCATGCTGCGCGGCGGCACCTGCCGGTATCGCGACTGGGCCATCCACAACGAGCGCCGCGCCCGGCTGCGGGCGCATTGGGCGGAGTTCTTCGGCAAGGTCGATGTCCTGCTGGCGCCGATCTGCGTCGTGCCGGCCTTCCCGCACCAGCAGGAGGGCGAGCCGGCCGACCGCACCCTGGACGTGGACGGCAAGGCGCAGTCCTACTGGCGCCACATCTTCTGGGCCGGGATCACCGGCGTGGCGCTGCTGCCCTCCACCGTCTTCCCGGCCGGCCTGACACCCGGCGGCCTGCCGGTCGGCATCCAGGCGATCGGCCCGGAATATGGCGACCGCATGTGCCTGGAATTCGCCCGCGCGATCGGCCAGGTGATCGGCGGCTTCCAGCCCCCGCCCGGCTACGACTGAGAGCGGCCCCCCGAACGCCCCGCATCAAGGAGAACCGATCTTGTCCGAGCTGGCCTTTCGATCCGCAACCGACCTGGCGGCGGCGATCCGGCGCAAGGAGGTCGGCGCGGCCGAGCTCCTGGAGCATTACCTGGCGCGGGTCGAGCGCTTCGACCCGGCCCTGAATGCCGTGGTGGTGCGCGACTTCGAGCGTGCCCGGGCGCGGGCGGCGGCGGCCGATGCCGCACTCGCCCGCGGCGAGGAATGGGGCCCGCTGCACGGCGTGCCGATGACCGTGAAGGAGGCGTTCAACGTCGCGGGCCTGCCGACGACCTGGGGGCTGCCGGAGCTCAAGGAGCGCCCGATCCAGGGCAACGCCGCGACGGTCGACAGCCTGCTCGGCGCCGGCGCGGTGATCTTCGGCAAGACCAACGTGCCGGTGCTGCTGTCGGACCTGCAGAGCTACAACCCGGTCTATGGCACGACCAGCAATCCCTGGGACCCGGCCCGCGCGCCGGGCGGCTCCTCCGGCGGCTCGGCCGCGGCCCTGGCGGCCGGCCTGACCGGGCTGGAGCTGGGCAGCGATATCGGCGGCTCGATCCGCAACCCGGCGCATTTCTGCGGCGTCTACGGTCACAAGCCGACCTGGGGGGTCCTGCCGCAGCTGGGGCACGAGCTGGGGCCGCAGCTGGTTCCCGCCGAGATCGGCGTGGTCGGCCCGCTGGCGCGCAGCGCCGCCGACCTGGCGCTGGCGATGGAGCTGATGGTGGCGGCCAACCCGCTGGATGCGGCAGGGCTGCGGATCGACCTGCCGGCGCCGCGCACCCGCAGCCTGCGGGAGATGAAGGTGGCGGTCTGGCGCGACGACCCGGTCATGCCGATCGGCACGGAGGTCGCCGCCCGCCTGGAGCATGTGGTGCAGGCCCTGCGCGGCACCGGGGCGGAGGTGGTGGAGATCGAGCGGCCGCCCTTCGACACGGCCGAGGCCTGGCAGGTCTACCAGTTCATGCTGTTCGCGGTGATGGCCTCGATGCAGCCGGACGAGCCCTATGCGGGGCTGGTGCAGATGGCCGCCGGCCTGGCCCCGGGGGATGCGTCCGACGGCGCGCTGGGCCTGCGCGGCGCCACCAGCCGGTTCCGCGACTGGGCGCAGCACAACGAGCGGCGCAACCGCCTGCGGGCGCAATGGGCGTCGTTCTTCGCCGATGTCGATATCCTGCTGGCGCCGGTCTGCCCGACCCCGGCCTTCCCGCACCAGCACGAGGGCGAGATGGCGACCCGCATGATGCAGGTCGACGGCCAGGACCGCGCCTATTTCCGCCAGGTCTTCTGGTCCGGCATCACCGGCATGGCGAACCTGCCCTCGACGGTGTTCCCGGCGGGGCCGACCCCGGGCGGCCTGCCGGTCGGCATCCAGGCGATCGGCCCGGAATACGGCGATCGCATGTGCATCGCCTTCGCCGACCTGATCGGCCATGTGATCGGCGGCTTCCAGGCGCCGCCCAACTACGACTAGGCGAAACGCAAAGACGGGGAGGAAGGCCATGACCTACGAAGGGGAGATGCTGGCAACGGGGTTCGACAGCATCGACTTCCAGCAGCAGTTCTGGCGCTCCCTGAGTGCGGTGTGGAACGGCTGTGCCGATATTGGCGAATGCTTCGCCACCGCCGGCCGGATCGCCGATGGCGATATCGACAGCTGGTCGGCGGCCTGGCGGGCCACGGCGGAGCGGGTCCAGGCCGGCGCGGCGGAGAGCCGCGGCAGGGGCCACCGGGTTTCGGCGCGCGATGGCTATCTGCGGGCCACGGAATATCATCGCCAGGCCATCTGGTTCCGGCGCGACGACCTGGACAATGCCGACCTGCAGCGCGGGCTGGCCGACCTGCGGGACTGTTTCGGGGCGGCGGCGGCTCTGGCCGATGCGCCGGCGGAGCAGGTGGAGATCCCCTTCGAAGGCGGCAGCCTGCCGGGCTGGCTGCACCGCCCCGACGACAGCGGCGCGGCCCGGCCGGTCCTGCTGGTGCCCGGCGGCTACGATTCCTTCGCGGAAGAGATGTACGGCATGCTCGGTCGCGGCGGCGTGCGGCGCGGCTATGCGGTGCTGACCTTCGATGCGCCGGGGCAGGGGACCGCCCTGATCGCCCGCCGGCTCTACATGCGGCCCGACTTCGAGACCGTGGTGGCGCCGGTGATCGACTGGCTGGCGGCGCAGCCCGGCATCGATCCCGCGCGGATCGTGCTCTGCGGCTTCAGCTTCGGCGGCTACCTGGCGCCGCGGGCCGCGGCCTCCGAGCGGCGCCTCGCGGCCCTGGTGGCCAATCCAGGCCAGGTCGATATCGGCAGCGGCCTGGCCAGCCGCCTGCCGCCGCCGATCGCGGAGATGTGGCACAGGGGCGACCGCGCCGGCATGGACGCCGCCTTTGCGGAGCTGTTCGCGCGCGACCCGATGCGGCGCTTCTACTTCCGCAGCCGCATGGCCGTGCACGGCATCGACAGCGTCTTCGACTATTGCAACGAGCTGCAGCGTTTCACCCTGGCCGGCCGGCTCGGCGACATCGCCTGCCCGACCCTGGTGCTGGACAATCCCGGCGACACGGTCTCCGTGGTCGGCAATGCCTTCCATGACGGCCTGACCTGCGACAAGACCCTGGTGTCGATGGTGGCCGCGGACGGCTATGGCGCGCATTGCCAGGCCGGTGCCACCGCCTACATGGAGCGCATCCTGTTCGACTGGCTCGACGAGCGGCTGGCCGCGTGACGGCCGGGCCCGCTACAGCCTGAACTCCACCACCGCCGCGCCGGCGCCGTAGGTCGGGCCGTAGGCCAGCACCTTGGCGCCGCTGAAGCTGCCGCCCATGGCGCCCAGCAGCCAGGCGAAATGCTTGAAGCCCATGTCGGCGCGGGCGTCCTTGGCGAACAGGGGCACGGCCTCGGCCAGGCCCGCCACGTCGCCCTTCTCCAGCATGTGCAGAATGTCGCGGTTCCAGGCATCGTCGCCGTCCGAGGCGATGCGGTCGGCGGCGAAGTCGATCTGCTCGCGGAACACCGTTCCCGACAGGCCGCCGACGGCGATCACCGCGACCCGCTTGCCCTGGGCCACGGCCTGGGCGACGGCGAGCTCGGCCATCTGGCGGGTCTTTTCGAAGTCGGTGTAGAGGTTGTTGGCGGCGATCACCGCCGGGGTCTCGCCATGCGGGTTCAGGAAGGCGCAGGCGGTGATCGTGCCGCTGTCGATGGGGAAGGCATCGTAGTTCACGCCGCGCGCGGTGATCCCCTCGGCGCGGCAGGCGTCGATGCAGTCGCGCGCCAGCGCGGTGTCGATCCGGATGTCGTAGCGCAGGTTGCCGAGCTCGTGCCAGTTCTCGTCGACATGGATGCCGCTGATCCGCGGCTTCTCCTGCCAGAGCTGGTCGAGCACGGCCAGCCATTGCGTGGAATAGACCAGCAGCACGTCGGGCTTGGCTGCGCGCAGGCTGTCGCGCGCCTTCTCGAAACCCTCGGCCAGCGGCGCCCAGGGCGGGTTGTCGCGGCGCATCAGCGGTAGCGGGCTGCCGGGCACCAGGAAGGCCGCCACCACGCCGGGGCCGCGCCGGGCCGCCTGGCCGCCGCGCCGGCTGGCGGTGCCGAACAGCAGCCGCAGGGCGGCGGCGGCCGGCGAGGCGAAGCGGCTGTCGCGCCCGCCATGGCGCAGATAGGCGATCACCCCCATCACACCTTCCGGCAGGAACAGCATCAGCAGGATCGCCACGGCACCCAGCACCAGCAGCCCCTGGTCCAGGAAGCTGGCCAGGATGCGGTCGACGGCGACATAGATCGCCGCGCCGATGATCGGCCCGGCCAGGGTGCCCATGCCGCCGGCCACCACCACGAAGACGAAGGCGGCGGACCAGAAGATGTTGAACGCCGAGGGCGGGGTGATGATCACCGCGTCGATATAGTAGAGCCCGGCGGCCAGCCCGGTCAGCGTGCCGGCCAGCACGAAGACCAGCATCTTCACCCGGCGGATGTCGATGCCCACGGTGCGGGCGGCTTCCTCGTCGTCGCGCACCGCGGTCAGCGCCAGGCCATAGCGGCTGCGCAGCAGGCGCCAGATCACGTAGGTCGCGACCACCAGCACCAGCAGCCCGGCATAGTAGAGCTCCACCAGGCTGGTGTCGGTCTTCACCTGCATGCCGCCGCCGGCGCCGACCAGCTTCCATTCGTTGAACACCGAGCCCAGGGCCGCCGCGATCAGCCAGGTCGCCACCGCGAAATAGGCGCCCTGCAGCTTCAGCAGCGGCAGCGCGCCCAGGAAGATCAGCAGCAGGATGACGACCCGGCGGACATAGGAATCGCCGAACAGGTCCAGAGCCGGGTTGTAGGCGATGGCGAGTTCGTAGAGCAACCAGGCGAGCACCGCGATGCCGACCGGCTTCCACAAGGCGCGGCCGGCCAGCCGTTCGCTGACCGGGATCGCCAGCAGCCAGGCGAAGGCGCCGGCCACCGCCGCGCCCAGCACCAGCGCCAGCCAGACGTTCAGCCCGCCATAGTAGAACAGCACCGCCATGGCGAAGCCGCCGACCCCGACATAGGCCTGGTTGCCGAAGGACAGGAGGCCGCAATAGCCCGCCAGCAGGTTCCAGGCATGGCCGAACACCGCGAAGACGAAGAAGGTGAAGAACAGGTAGAGCAGGTAGCTTTCCGCCCCCACCGCGAAGGGGACCAGCAGCAGCACCACCACCAGCCCCGCCAGCCAGACCGGCCCCCGCCAGCCGCCGAACAGCCGCTCGAACAAGGCGGGGGTCATCGCGCCAACCTCAAAGCCGTCATCCTTGGGCTTGACCCAAGGATCCATTCCGCCAGCCGCGCAGCGCCGCTGGGCTTGCGGAATGGATCCCGGCTCAAGGCCGGGATGACGGCGGTGTTTGACGGTTGCCCGGTCATCGCGCGAACAAACCTTGGGGCCGCACGGCCAGCACCAGCAGGATCAGCATGTAGCCGGCGACGAGCTGTGCGGAGGGGCCGAAATAGGTGCCGGCCAGGATCTGCACGATGCCCAGCAGCACGCCGCCGACCAGCGCGCCCATGATCGAGCCGAGCCCGCCGATGATCACCACGCCGAAGGCGATCAGCAGGAATTGCGGGCCGTCGAACGGCTGGAACGGGCGCGACATGCCGATCATCACGCCGGCCACCCCGGCGATCGCCAGCGAGATCCCGGTGGCGATCGCATAGACCCTGTCGGTGACGATGCCCATCAGCGGCGCGACCTCGGCATCGTCGGAGGCCGCGCGGATCGCCCGGCCGGTATGCGTGTAGCTGAGGAACAGGTGAACGAAGAGCAGGATCGCCACCGCCAGGCAGAAGAAGATCAGCCGCAGGGAGGAGATCGACAGGTCCTGGCTCAGCCGGATCGCGGAATAGCTGAGTGAATTCCTGATCGACGTGGTGTCGGAGGAAAAGATCCCCAGCAGGGCATGCGACACCACGATGGAGGTGCCGAAGGTGACCAGGATCGGCGACATCAGGCCGAAATTGCTGGACATGCCCTTCTGCTCCATCGCCTGGACGGAGACCCGGTTCAGCAGGAAGCGCTGCAGGCCATAGCCCACCGCGAACATCACCGGCACCACCAGGATCAGGGTGTAGAACGGCGAGATCGGCACCAGGCTCAGCATCACCGTGGCGACATAGGCCGCGAAGATCAGGAAGTCGCCATGGGCGAGGTTGACCAGCCGCATCACGCCGAAGGTCAGCGCCAGGCCGATCGAGATCACCGCGTAATAGCCGCCCAGCATGGTGCCCGACAGCAGCCCGTTGGCGATGTCGATGAAGGTCCAGTACCAGTCTTCCTCGGTCATCTTGCCCCTCCCCCGTCATCCTCGGGCTTGACCCGAGGATCCATTCCGCAAACCTCGCGGCGCTCCACCGCTGTCGGAGTGGATCCTCGGGTCAAGCCCGAGGATGACGCATGTGGCGGGGGCGCACGATGGAGATGCTCAGCCATGGGCGGCCCCCACCTCGGAGCCGAAATAGGCGGCCGTCACGGCCTCCTCGGTCAGGTCGCGGGGATGGCCTTCCAGCACCAGGCTGCCTTCCAGCAGGACGCAGACATGGTCGGCGACGGCGAGCGCGCGGCGCATGTCCTGTTCGATGACGATGCAGGTCACCCCCTGGGCGTGGATCGCGTCGACCTTGTGGTAGATGTCGTCCACCACCGCCGGCGCCAGGCCGAGCGACAGCTCGTCGAACAGCACCAGGGCCGGCGAGGACATCAGCGCGCGGCCGACCGCGACCATCTGCTGTTCGCCGCCGGACATCTGCGAGACCAGCTGCTGCCGGCGGTCCTTCAGCTTCGGGAACAGGTCGTAGATCTCCCCCAGCCGGTCGCGGGCGGTGGCGCGGCAGCGTTTCAGGAAGGCGCCCGCCAGCAGGTTGTCCTCCACGCTCATGCGGCCGAACAGGCGGCGGCCCTCCGGCACCATGGCCACCCCGGCATCGACGATCCCGGCGGTATCCATCAGGTCCAGGCGGCGCTGGCGGAACTCGATCTCGCCGCGGATATGGGCGGCCGCGCCGCGGTTCATCATGCCGGCGATCGACTTCAGCAGGGTGGTCTTGCCCGCGCCATTGGCGCCGATCACCGACAGGATCTCCCCCGGATAGACCTCGAAGCCGATGTCGTAGAGCGCGCGGAGCTCGCCGTAATAGGCGCTCAGCCGCGACACCGACAGCACGGGCTGCCGGTCGCTGCCGCCCCGGCCTGTCGCCTCAGGCGCCGAGATAGACACGCCGCACCTCCGGCAGGTTGATCACCTGGTCGGCCGTGCCGACCGCCAGCACCCTGCCGGAATGCAGTGCCAGCAGCCGGTCGGTCGCGGTCAGCATGGTCTTCATCACATGCTCGATCCAGACGATGGTGATGCCGGACTTGCGGATCCCCTGCACCAGGGCGATGAACTCGTTCACCTCCTGGTCGGTCAGCCCGGCGGCGACCTCGTCGATCAGCAGCAGCTTCGGCTTCATCGCCAGGGCGCGGGCCAGCTCGTGGCGCTTGCGCAGCAGCAGCGGCAGGCGCCCGGCCAGGCTGTTGCCCTCCCGCGCAAGTCCGGTGGTCACCATCACCTGCTCGGACCATTGCGCCGCATCCTCGTCGCTCATGCCGCCGCCGAACTGGGCGGCGACCTTCAGATTCTCGAACACGGTCATGTGGGTGAAGGGGCGCGGCACCTGGTAGGTGCGCGCCAGGCCGGCGCGGGCGCGGGCCTCCGGCGGCAGCGCGGTGATGTCCTGGCCGCGGAACTCGATGCGCCCGGCGCTGGCCGGCACATTGCCCGCCAGCAGGGTGAACAGGGTGGTCTTGCCCGCGCCGTTCGGGCCGATGATGCCGAGGATCTCGTTCTCCGCCACGTCGAAGCTGACATCGTCGGTCACCTTCAGGGCGCCGAACGACTTGGCGAGGTTGCGGACGGCCAGCGCGGTGCGCATCAGGTCCGGCCTGCCAGGGTGCGGAGCGCGCCGCAGAGCGCGCCGCCGGGCTCCTCCAGCCCGTACAGGGCGGTGAAATGGTCGGCCTCCGGCAGGGTCAGCGCCCGGCCCTCGTTGCCGGCGCGGCGCCAGGCCTCCAGGAAGTCGGCGGACTGGCGGCGGAATTCCGGCGGCTCCGCGGCCCCCCAGGCGATCGTGACGGGCGTGTCGCAGCGCGGCGGCGCCAATGCCGGCGAGTTGCGCTGCACCTGGTCGGAGGTGAGCTGCAGCGCCGGCTGCACGAAGGAATAGGGCAGGGGGCGCAGGTCGTAGAGGCCGGAGAGCAGCAGCGCGCCCTTCGCGATATCCGCCGGCAGGCCGTACTCGCCCGGCCAGTCGGCGGCCAGGCACATCGCCGCCAGCTGGGCGCCGGCGGAATGGCCCGCCAGGACGATGCGGCGCGGGTCGCCGCCATGATTGGCGATGTTGCGCCAGGTCCAGGCCAGCGCGGCGCGGGCCTGGCGGACGATCTCGTCGAGGGTGACGGCGGGGCAGAGCGCATAGTTCACGTTCACCAGGCAGAAGCCGGCCGGCACGATGCCCAGCGCCACGCAGGAGAAGTCCTTGGACGACAGCATGCGCCAATAGCCGCCGTGCAGGAACAGCACCACCGGCGCGCCCGTCGCGGCGGCGGGGAAGATATCCAGATGCTCCGCCAGGGTGGCGCCGTAGGGAATGTCGGAGCGGGTCTTCAGCCGGTGCCGGGCCAGCGCGCTCTGATCGCCGAAATGCCGGGCATGCGCCATGAAGTCGGGCACCGCGGCCTCGACATCATAGGCGGCATCGAGCTCGGCCTGGGTCTGGAACTGGCGGTAGAGCGGCTTCATGGAGCTCCGGCCATCGGGTGAGGGGCGGTCGGGCGGATCATTGTTTCGGCCGCGCCCACCCACACCCGTCATTCCCGCCTTGAGCGGGACTCCATTCCGCGATCCTCGAAGCGCTGCACGGACTGCGGAATGGATTCCAGGGTCAAGCCCTGGAATGACGGATGCGGGCGATGCGGGCGATGCTTCGTCAGTCCTGGTAGACGCGCATCTCGTTGGTCTTCTTCACGCTGGGATAGACCTCGTTATAGACATTGTCCTTCACCCAGCGCCCGGTCTTTTCGTCGACCCGCCATTGGGCGCCGCCCAGCGGCTGCACGGAGAAGTTCTGCTCGTTGAACTTCACCTGGCCGGCGATGGTGTTCAGGTCGGTTTCCGACAGGGCCTTGATGATCGCGGCCTTGTCGGTGGAGCCGGCGCGCTGCAGCGCGTCGATCAGCACGTCATAGGAGGCATCCTCGTAGCCGCCGGTGGGCGTGTAGTAGAGCGGCTGGTTCTCCGCCTCGTACTTGTCGGCGAATTCCTGGCCGGTCCAGCCGCCGAACTGCGACTGCCCGGGATAGGCGGGCGACCAGAAGTTCACGCTCAGCACGTCGATGCCGGGTTCGCCGATCGCCTGCATGGCGTCCGGATAGCCGGTGGCCTTGTCGATCACGTACATCTTCGGCTTGAAGCCCGCCTGGGCGGCCTGCTGCAGGTAGTTCTGCAGGTCCGGCGGGGCCAGCACGCCGGTCACCACCTCGACCCGGCCGCGCTTGAACTGGTTGATGATGGCGGAGAAGTCGGGCAGGCCCTGCTCGAAGCGGCCGGGGTCGACCGGGTCCCAGCCCTGCGCCTTGAAGGCCGGGTCGAACAGCGAGGCGAAGACCACGCCGTCCGGGTCGTTCGGGTAGAGGAAGCCGATCTTGCCGTTGAAGCCGCCCGGCAGCGCCTTGATCATGCCGATATGGTTGGTCACCAGGTCGGGCACGCCGAAGAAGAAGTGGAAGGTGTTCTTGAAGCTCTTCGGCTTGCCGTCCGGCCCGAACAGCCAGGCCTCGATCGGCGTGTTCGAGGTGATGCACGGGATCTCGTAGCGCTCGCAGAGGTCGGACGGCGCGTTGGTGGAATCCGGCGTGCCCTGGGCCATCAGCACGTCGACCTTGTCGTCCAGGATCGCCTTTGTCGCCGCCTCGGCGGAGCCGGCCACCGTCGATTTGGAATCGTAGATCGTGAAGTCGAGGGTGCAGGTCTTCCCGCCGACCTTGATGCCGCCCATCTCCTTGACGACCTTCATCTTGTTCTCGTCGACCCAGGGCGTCATCTTGCCCACCGCGGCCAGGGCGCCCGTGATCGGCACCACCCGGCCGACCTTGATCACGCATTCATCCTGTGCCGCCGCCGGCACCGGCGACCAGGCGATGGCCGCGCCCAGGCTCACGGCCAGGGCGGCCCCCGTCAGGACGGGTATGGACTTCCGCATCTTCCAGTCTCCCTTTTTTTGTCTCGGTTCGCGTTGTCGAACGACGGTTACAGCCTGAATTCCACCACCGCGGCGCCGGCGCCATAGGCCGGGCCGTAGCCATGGGTACGGGCGCCGAAGAAGCGGCCGTCCAGCGCGCCCAGGATCCAGGCCAGATGCTTCATGCCCATGTCGGGCGCGGCGGTCTCGGCATATTCCGGCAGGTAGGACCGGATGCCGGCGATGTCGGCGCGCTCGATCAGGTCCAGCAGCCTGCGGTTCGCCTTGTCGTCGCCATCGCGGCTGATCCGGTCCTCGCGGATGTCGACCGGCTCGCGGAACATCGCGCCGGACAGCCCGCCGATGCCGACCACGGCCACCTTGCGGTCCTGGCTGGCGGCGACCCGGGCGGCAAGGGCGCCGAGTTTCTCGGTGGTGTCCCAGTCGTGATACAGGTTGTTGGAGCCGATCAGCAGGCGGAACCGCCCGTCCGGGTTCAGGAAGGCATTCGCCGCGATGGTGCCGGAATCGATCGGGAAGGCGTCGTAGTTGACCGCCTTGGACTGCACGCCGATGCGCCCGCTCTCCGCCACGCAGGCATAGGCGAGCTCGGTGTCGATCTGCATGTCGAAGCGCATCTCGCCATATTCGTGCCAGTTCTCGTCGACATGCAGGCCGGTCACCCGCGGCCGGGTCTGCCAGAGCTGGTCCAGCACCGCCATCCACTGGGTCGAATAGACCAGCAGGGTCTCAGGCCGTGCCGCCGCGACCGCGCGGCCCGCCCGCTGGCAGGCGGTCGCCAGCCGCCCCCAGGGCAGGTTCTCCGGCTTCAGCAGCGGCAGCGGCGTGCCCGGGACCAGGACGGCGGCGACGACGGTCATGCGGGAGCCGCAACAGAGCCCGTCCCAGGCCCGTCCCTCATCGTCATACTCGGCCCCCGAGCCGGGGATCCATTCCGCCAGCGGCGAGGCACCGCTGCGCCTGAGGAATGGATCCTCGGGTCAAGCCCGAGGATGACGGAGAGGGGGGAGACGGGCTGCAGCAGGCACCGGCGGGTGGCGCGCCGTGGAGGGCGCATGCTCGGCGCGGTCATCGTCTGCAGCCGACCGCTCACGCCGCAGCCAGGGAGCGGCCGGGGCCGGCGGCGGAGGTCAGGCCGTGGGCCTTCAGGTTCCATTCCATCACGGCATTGCCGGTGCCGATCACCGTGCCGTAGCCATGCAGCTCGCCCGGGATCTCCGGATAGCCCATGGCGGCGAACATCCAGGTGAAGGCGCCGGACTTCACTTCCGCGAAGGCCTCCTCGATGAACTGCGGCAGCAGGTCGAAGACCTCCTTCGTATGTCCCTTGCGCAGGAGCTCGATGATCCGCATGTCCCACTTATAGCCTTCGTAGTTCTGCGGATGCTCCTGCGACATGTCCTCCGGGATCGCCGGCTCCTCGTGGAAATGCCAATGGCACAACGTGTTGGAGGCGAGCAGCACGGCGCGCCGTCCGGTCTTCTCGATCGCCGCCCGGGTCGCCTTGCCCAGGATGTCCATCTCCCCCAGCCCCTCCCTGGTGTTCAGGTAGTAGGGCGAGTTGTTGGCGGAGATGCCGACGATCGGGATGTCCCATTGCGGGCGGATCATGTGCAGGGTGGTGATGGTGCCATAGTCGACCCGGAAGTTCGGGTTGCGCATCATCTTGGCCACCAGGCCGCGATCCGCGGCTTCCTTGCAGGCGGCCTCCGCCAGTTCCACGTCGACATCCAGCTCGAAGCTGTAGCGGAACAGGTTGGGGAAGATCGGGTCGACCGACTTGCCGCTCAGATGCCGGACCCCCAGGAAATGGTGGCCGACCTGGGTGATCCAGTGCGGCGAATGGACCAGCAGCACGTCCGGCTTCAGCGCGTCCAGGTTCGCCCGGGCACGCTCATAGGCCCAGCGCAGCGGCTCCCAGCCGCCCTCGGAGCGGGGCTCGTTCTGCGGCGGGTTCTCGCCATAGACCAGGTGCGGCGGGTGCGGCGCCAGGAAGCCGGCCAGGATCTCGCCGTTCGCCATGTTCGTCCTCCTCGGTCCTTCGGTTATCGGGCGGGCTTGAACGCGACCGCCTTGATCTCGATCAGCAGGTGCGGATGCGGCAGCTGGTGCACCGCCACGGTGGTGCGGGCCGGCCCGTCATAGTCGAAGAACTCCGCATAGGCGGTGTTGTAGCCGCCGAAATCGTTCATGTTCACCAGATAGGCCGACAGCTCCACCAGGTCGGACAGCGCGGCGCCCTCGCTGGCCAGGATGTCGTGGATATTGCCGATCACCGCGCGGGTCTGCGCCGCGATGTCCAGCCGGGTGGTGCCCATCTCGTCGACTTCCGCGCCCGCGATGGAATTGTCCGCCCGCCGCGCCGAGGTGCCGGACACGAACAGCCAGTCGCCGGCGCGCTTCACATGCGGATAGCGCCCCCGCGGCTTCGCCTTGCCCGCAACCAGTCCCTTGTTGCCGTCGCTCACCGAAGATCCCCCCGTCCGTTCATCCATCTAGTCCGGGCGATGGAAAGTGAAGTCGATCATCACCGATACATCCAGCGGCAGGGCCGTCACCCCGGCGGCGGTGCGCGCGGGCGGGGTCACCGGCTCGGCGAATACCGCCTCCCAGGCGGCATTGATCGCCGGAAAGGCGTCGAACCGGGTGGTCAGGATCGTGGCCCGCACGCAATCGTCCAGGTTCAGGCCCAGCTCGGGCAGGGCGCCTGTCAGGTTGGCCAGGATACGCGCCGCCTCCGCCCCGGGATCGTCGCGCAGCACCGTGCCGCTGGCCGGGTCGATCGCCACCATCCCGGCGAAGAACCAGAAATCGCCGGAGCGGATGCAGGGGCTGTAGCGGAACTTCGGCGCCGGAAGGGTCGATGCTGTCAGACGCTGCCGCATGGACGCTTGCCCCCCGGATGCATTCGCTTGCAGGGACCGGTGCGAACGGGCCGCTGCATGTTGATACGATCATAACCGCCCTATAGCGTGTCAACGCAAGCCATCAGCAAATCGGGGGCGGGCAGGTGCGAGGGGCATGGATCCGGAGGAAGGCGGCGGCAGGTCCGCGGCCGGCATGCGCCGTCGCTCAGCGAGGGCCCTCGCCGGCGAGCGGCCGCGCCGGCGGGCCGAAGGTCGGAAATGCGGCCGGTGCCGCCCTGCCCCGCGGGCGGTCCGGCACCTGCCCGGTGTCGACCTGCGGGGCCGCTACCATCTCCACGATCGCGCGCATCAGGCGGGAGCCCGGTTCGGCAAAGCCATGGATGGCGGTGAAATGATCGCAGCCGGGCTGCTCCAGCAGGGTCGCGCGATGGCCGCCCGCCTTCCAGGCGGCGGCGAAGTCGGCGGTCTGGCGGTGGAACTCGGCGCTCTCGTCGCCGCCCAGGGTCAGCAGAAGCGGCGGCGTCCGGGCCGGCGGATTGGCGCCGGTGCCGGGAATCCAGCGCTGCGGGCTCTGCCGCAGGATGGTCTGATGGTCCAGCAGCAGCTTCGGCGCCAGCCAGGAATAGGCGAGCGGCTCCAGATCGAACAGGCCGCTGATCGCCACCCCGCCCTTGACCAGGTCGCCGGGCAGGCCGTAGCGGCCGGCCCAGTCGGTCAGCGCCAGCATGCCGACCTGCTGGCCGCCGGCGGAATGGCCGGCGACGAAGATCCGCTCCCGGTCGATGTCCAGTTCGTCCGCATGCGCCCAGAGCCAGGCCAGGGCCGCGCGGCTCTGGCGGGTGATCTCGTCGATCGTGACCCCGGGGCAGAGCGCATAATTGGTGACCGCCACCGAGATCCCGGCCGCCACCGGCCCGCGGGCGACCAGCGAGAACTCGCGCGCCGACAGGATCCGCCAATAGCCGCCATGGATGAAGACCAGCAGCGGCCTGCGGCCGCGGCCCGCCGGCCCGCGCCCCGGCGATTCGCTGGCCGCGGCGGGGAAGAAGTCCAGATACTCGTCCACGGTGGGGCCGAAGCGCAGGCCGAGCCGCGGGTCCAGGTCGCGCCGCGCGGCGGCGCTGCCGTCGACGAAAAACGCCGCGACCGGCGCGAAATCGGCCACCATCGCCTCGACATCGTACTGGGCGTCGATTTCTTCCTGTGACGTGAAGGTGCGGTAGAGGCGGGTCATCGCGATCCGTCGGGGACAGTGGGGCGAGAGCCCGGGCAGACTAGGAGCGCAGGGCAAGGATGCAAAGTCTCGGGATCCTCGTGATCGCCATCATCGTCGTCATCGTGGCGATCGCGATCCTCTGGTTCGTCTTCGCCAAGCTGTACCAGCGCTCCTCCACGGAGATCTCCTTCGTGCGCACCGGGCTGATGGGGCAGAAGGTGGTGATCTCCGGCGGCGCCGTCGTGATCCCGGTGCTGCACGACCTGTTGCGGGTCAACATGAACTCCGTGCGGCTCGGCGTGCGCCGCGAGAACGAGCGCGCGCTGATCACCCGCGACCGCATGCGCGCCGATGTCGAGGCGGACTTCTATGTCCGGGTCTCGCCCGAGCGCGACGCCGTCGCGCTGGCCGCCCAGACCCTGGGCGCCCGCACCATGTCGCCGGACGCGCTGAAGGAGCTGATCGAGGGCAAGTTCATCGACGCGCTGCGCGCGGTGGCCGCCGAGATGAGCATGGAGGAGCTGCACGAGAAGCGGCAGGACTTCGCCCGCAAGGTGCAGGGCATCGTCGCCGCCAACCTGGCGAAGAACGGCCTGGACCTGGACTCCGTCTCGGTCACCCGGCTCGACCAGACCGACCGCAAGTATTTCAACCCCAACAATGCCTTCGATGCCGAGGGCCTGACCCGGCTGACGCAGGAGATCGAGGCGCGCCGCAAGACCCGCAACGAGATCGAGCAGGACAGCCAGGTCGCCGTGCAGATGAAGAACCTGCAGGCCGAGCAGCGCATGCTGGAGATCGCCCGCGACGAGGAATATGCGCGCCTGACCCAGGAGCGCGAGATCGCCACGCGGCGCGCCGAGCAGCAGATGCAGATCGCGCAGGAGACCGCGACCCGCAAGCGGGAATCCGAGGAGCATGAGATCCAGGCCGGCCAGGCGGTGGAGCGCGCGCGCATCGCGTCGGACGCCGCCGTGGCGGAGGAGCGCATCGCCCGCGAGCGCGCCGTCAAGGAACAGGAGATCGCCCGAAGCCGGGCGCTGGAGATCGCAGAAATCGACAAGCGCCGCGCCCTGGAGATCGCCGAGCAGGAGCGCGAGATCGCCATCTCGGAGATGACCAAGAAGCAGTCGGCGGCCCTGGCCGAGGCGGAGCGGGCGCGCGCCACCGCCGCCAAGGCAGAAGAGGGCGTGATCACCACCCGCGACGTGGAGCGTGCCGAGCGCCGCGCCGCGGTCGAGGTGGTGGCCGCCCGGGCAGAGGCGGAGAAGGGCTCGATCGCCGCCCTGGGCGCGGCGGAGACCGAGCGCAAGGCCGCGGAAGCGAAGGGCCAGGCGGTGAAGACCCTGGCCGAGGCGGAGCGGGTCGCCGAGGACCTGCGCGCGGCCGCCGCCAAGCTGCGCTACGCCGTCGACGCCGAGGGCCGCGAGGCGCTGAACGCCGCCGACAACGTGATGACCGACGAGGCCCGCGCGATGCGGGTGAAGCTGGCCGTGATCGAGCGGCTGGAGGCCCTGGTGCGCGAGAGCGTGAAACCGCTGGAGCGGATCGAGGGGATCAAGATCGTCCAGGTCGACGGTCTGGGCGGCGGCTATGGCTATGGCACTGCCGGGGGCGGCGGCCTGGGCGGCGAGGGGCCCGCCAGCCTGTCCGACCAGGTGATCAATTCCGCGCTGCGCTATCGCGCCCAGGCGCCGATCATCGACACCCTGCTGCGCGAGGTCGGCCTGTCGTCCGGCGACCTGGGCAACATCTCCGCGCAGATGCCGGGGATGGTGGTCGGCGACGAGGACTGAGCGCCATGTTCTGGGCGGTGATCAAGTGCAACCTGGTCGACCCGGAAACCGCCGATGCCTTCAACGCCTGGTACAACGCTTCCCACGCGCCGCGCTACATCCGGCAGCCCGCCTTCCGGCGCGGCTGGCGGCTGGAACGGCTGGACCATGCCGCGCAGCGCGGCGATCCCGGGCAGCGCTACCAGGCGATCTACGAGGTCGATGCCGTCGCGGATTTCAATGCCGCGCTGGACCGCGACCATGCCGAAAGCCATCCCTGGGAAGACTGGGAGACGCGGATCCGGGACTGGCAGCGCACCTATTATCGCCTGCTGGGCGCGCGCGGCGGGCCGCGGCCCCCGGCAGCCGGGCAGGGCGGCTTCTGGAGCGTCGAGCGGGTCGACCTGCAGGGCCTGGATGCCGCCGGCGAGGCGGAATTCAACCGCTGGTCCGACGCGCGGCACCTGCCGGCGCTTGCCGCCGCTCCGGGCGTCCGCCGCGCCTGGCGGTTGAAGCTCGAGCCCGATGCCAACGATCTCGGACCGCGCGGCCAGGCCTGGCTGACAATCTGCGAGGCCGATGCCGCCGACAGCCTGGCCGTGGCGCGCGATGGCGCCCCGCTCCATGACGGCCTCTGGGCCGGCCATGTCCGGGCCCTGGAAATCGGCATCTGTCGCAAGCTCTACGATCACGAGAGCCCAGGCTAGGGGCAAGGCGACGCTTGCACCCCGTAGGCCCCGACGGAAACAAATCACGCCGACGTCGGCCGATACGACATGCAAGGAGTCACATAGACCAGGGGCCGCTGCCGGGTGTGGCAGACCGGCACAGGGACCGGGCCGTCGACACACAGGATCGTCCCGATCCGGTCATGCGACTGCCATTTTTGGGTGCGAAGACTTGCCCTGTCGCGGGGCCGGTGGAAACTGGTCTCTGTCGGATTGCGGGGAGGCAGCACGAATGACCGAAGCAGCACGGGCCGGCATCGACCGGCGCGCCTTTGTCACCGGAGGCTTCGCGCTCGGCGCGGCCCTCTTCCTTGGCGGCCTGCCGGCCGCCCGCGCCGCCATGCCGCTGCCGCCCTTGCCTGGCGGGGTGCTGGACGGCGCCGCCTTCCTGGCGCTCTCGACCCGCCTGACCGGGCATGACGATCTCGACGAGGATCTCGGCAGGTCCCTGCGTGCCGCCCTGACGGACGCCGGCCACGGGACCGGCCTGGTCGCGCTCTATGGCGCCGTGGCCAAGGCGGCGCCGGACGATGAGGCGGCGATCGCGGCCGCGGCGGCCGGCCAGGACGCAGCGGCGCGGGCGCTGCTGCGGGGCTGGTATGTCGGCCTGGTCCGCATGCCCGACGGCAGCGACCGCCTGGTCGGCTACGAGGATGTCCTGATGGGCGCGGTGCTGGCGGATGTCATCCCGCTGCGCTCGTTCTGCGGCGGCGACCCGCATTTCTGGGCGGAGCCGCCGGACCTCGACGACCTGCCGCTTCGGCCCCGGGGGTGACCGCCATGAGCATGGAAGAAACCGACATCCTCGTCGTCGGCTCCGGCGTGGCCGGAAGCCTGGTGGCCTGGCGCCTGGCCGGGCAGGGCCGCAAGGTGACGATCCTGGAGGCCGGCCCCAGGCTGGACCGGTCGGACCTGGTGGAGCGCTACCGGCAGCTCGTCGACAAGGACGATTACATGGCGCCCTATCCTGGCGAGCCCCATGCGCCGGAGGCCGGCGATGGCTCCGACTATATCGTCGAGAACGGCCCGGACCGCTACGGCACGCAGTATATCCGCGGCGTCGGCGGCACCACCTGGCACTGGGCGGCCGCGAGCTGGCGCCTGCTGCCGGTCGATTTCCGGCTGAAATCGGCGCATGGCGTCGGCCGCGACTGGCCGATCGGCTATGAGGATATCGAACCCTGGTACCAGCGCGCCGAGCTGGCGATGGGCGTGGCCGGGCCGGACCCGAAGGCGGAAGACCTGGGCTCGCCGCGCTCCGCGCCCTACCCGCAGAAGGCGCTGCCGCTGAGCTACATGGACCGGCAGTTCGCGGAGCGGCTGAACGGCAACGGCTTCCAGGTGGTCACCGAGCCGGTCGCCCGCAACTACGACATCTATGACGACCGGCCGCCCTGCTGCGGCAACAACAACTGCATGCCGATCTGCCCGATCGGCGCGCAATACGCCGCGGAGGTGCATGTCGCCAAGGCGGAGGAGGCCGGCGCCCGGCTGATCGAGAATGCCGTGGCCCATGAGGTGCTGGTCGATGCCGGCAGCCGCCGGGTCGCCGGGGTGCGCTACAAGACCCCCGACGGGCAGAGCCACGCGATCGCGGCGAAGATCGTGGTGCTGGCGGCCAACGGCATCGAGACACCGAAGCTGATGCTGCTCTCGGCGTCGGAGCGCCTGCCCGGCGGGCTGGCGAACAGCTCCGGCATGGTCGGCCGCAACCTGATGGACCATCCCGCCATCGCCGTCAGCTTCCTGTGGGACCGTCCGGTCTTTCCCGGTCGCGGCCCGCAGGAAATGACTTCGGTGGTCAACTTTCGCGATGGCGGGTTCCGTGCGACCCAGGCTGCGAAGAAGCTGCATCTGGGCAATGTCGCCGACTATCGCGGGGTGACCGAGGCGCTGCTCGCCGCGGGCCGCAGGGGGCCGGAACTGGACCGCGGGATCCGCGACCGGGTGGCGCGCAAGGTGGCGATCTCGTCCTTTCACGAACAGCTGCCGGACCCGGCGAACCGCATCCGGCCCAGCACCGGGCACCGCGACGCCATCGGCATCCCCCGGCCCGAGGTCAGCTATTCGATCGGCAGCTATGTCCGCGACAGTGCGGCCCATACCCGGCAGGCCTATGACCGGATCGCCGCCTTGCTGGGCGGCACCGAGGTCACGCATGGCGAGGGGTTCACCGGCAGTTCCCACATCATGGGAACCTGCATCATGGGCGCGGATGCGAAGGATTCGGTGGTCGACGGCGAAGGCCGCAGCCACGACCATCCGAACCTCTACATCGCCGGCTCGTCGGTGTTCTCCAGCGCGGCCTGCGTCAATCCCACCCTGACCATCGCGGCGCTGGCGCTGCGGCTGGCGGACACCATCGGCCGGCAGGCCGGCTGAGGCGGGCTCAGGCGGTGCCTCCCGACGGCGGGGCGCCGCCGCGATGCAGCCAGGCGGCAAGGGCCAGCAGCACCAGCGCGAGGGTCGCGCAGGCGGCGCGGACATGGTTCCAGAGCAGCCAGGGATCGGCATAGGCCCGCCAGGCGGCGGCAGGATCGGCCAGCGCCGGCGCATCCACCACGGCCAGGGCCTGGTTCATCGGCACGTGGATCGCCGCGGTGACAATGAAGGTGCCGCCATAGGCCAGGAGCGCCGCCAGGGACAGCAGGCCCGGCGCGCGCAGGCGCCAGGGGCGGAAGCTGAGGCAGGCCAGGGCCGTCAGCGGCAGGGCCCCGAAAAAGACGAGCGCGAAGATCGGATTGCGGACCGCACGGTTGATGCCCTGCATCGCCTCGATCGCCGCTGCCGGCGGCGTGTCGTCGAGGCCCCAGACCACGCAGCAGGAATAGGCGTAGAAGAAGCCGGCGGCGAGCGCCAGCAGCAGCAATGCCAGGCCGCGCAGCAGGCGGGCGAGGAGGGTCACCGGTCGGGTCCCGCGCATGGTGCACCCGGACGCGCCGCGGGCAGCGCGAGCCGTTTCGACATGTGGACGACCGTGCCGGAGGCCACAGCCTCCTCCCGTTCCAGCGCATAGCCGTGGCGGGCGTAGAGCGCGATGTTCGCGGCGAACAGCCTGTTGGTGTAGAGCCGCAGCAGGTCATGGCCCGCGTCGACCGCGAGCGCCTCCGCATGACCCAGCAGGAAGCGGCCATGGCCCTGGCCCTGCGCCGCCGGCGCCACGGCCAGGTTCTCGATCAGCAGGTGGTCGGGATGCAGGATCGTCTCGATCAGCGCCACCAGGTCGCCGTTGCGGTACATGAGGTCGATGCGATGCGCCACGACCGCATGGTCGTAGTCGGCGGTCATCGGCTTCGGCTCGCGGCCGATCAGCGGCACCCATTTCGCATAGGCCGCGCGGGTCAGCGCCCGCACGGCGGCGGCGTCCTGCGGTCCGGCCCGGCGCAGCCGCCGGTCCGCCTCTTCGCTGCTTGTCTCGGCCATGGCGCAGATCCCCGGCTCACGGGTCCCGGCGGGACGCGCGGGACGGCGCCAGGATAGCCCGCCGCTACACGCAGCGGCAGCGCCGGCGTAGACTGGCGGACGGGTGGGCGCCCCGAACCGAGGGAGGTCCGCATGCATCGTATCCGCCGGCCGGTCCTTTTGCCGGCCCTGCTTCCGGCCCTGCTTCCGGCCCTGCTTCTTGGGGCCGCCGCCGCGCAGGCCTGCGGCCCGCGCGCCGAAGTGCAGTTCGCCGAAGGTGCGCCGGACTGCTTCACGATCGTCAACCGCAGCCCGCCGGGCTGGCATATCGAGGATGTGCGGATCGACCTGCGCGGCGCGCTGGGCGGGCTCTATTTCGACCCCACCGAAAGCGGGCCGGGGGTCAGCATGGCGGACCCGCTGCAGCCCCGCGGCGGTGGCGCAGTGCTGGCCGGCGCGAGCGCGGTGGGCGATGGCGATACCGGCCTGTTGCTGCGGTTCGACGGCTTTCCGGCGGGGGCCCGCTATGCCTTCACCATCGATGTCGACGACAGCGGCGGCGGCATGCTGCAGTCGGTGATCGAGCCGGGGGAGTTCGCCGGCGCCAGCCTTGCCGTGCGCTTCGCCGCCGGCCCGGACCGGGCGGCAGGCGAGGCGCGATTCGACGGCAGCGGCCGGGCGGAAACCCTGGATGGCAGCGCCTGTTCCTAGCGCCCGGACGCCGGGACCGGTCGCGGCCAGTAGCGGGCGCGGGCCGGCCGTGTTTGACTGCGGCACGACGAAGCGACGGGAGGACAGGCAATGACCGAGCGGCTCTGGACAGTCTATCTGTCGGGCGAGATCCACAGCGACTGGCGCGAACGCATCGCCGACGGGGTGGCGAATGCCGGCCTGCCGGTGCGGCTGGACGCGCCGGTCACCGAACATGCCGATTCCGACGATTGCGGCGTGGCGATCTTCGGGGCGGAGCCGGACAAGTTCTGGCACGACCGCAAGGGCGCGCAGCTCAACGCCATCCGCACCCGGCGGCTGATCGAGGATGCCGATGTGGTGGTGGTGCGCTTCGGCGAGAAGTACAAGCAGTGGAACGCCGCCTTCGATGCCGGCTTCGCGGCCGCGCTGGGCAAGCCGCTGGTGATCCTGCACCCGCCGGAGCACGACCATGCGCTGAAGGAGGTCGATGCCGCCGCCCAGGCGGTGGCGCGCGATCCGGACCAGGTGGTGCAGGCGCTGGCCTATGTGATCCGCGGCGAGATGCCGGGCCGGGCGGCGGCCCGCGCCCCGCTGGCGGCCCTGCGTGGCTGAACCCGCGACCGGGGTGGCGGCGGCCATGCCGGCGGCGCCCTATTTCTACACCCCGGTCGTGATGCTGCTGGCCCTGGCCTGCATCGCCGGCGGCGGTGCCTGGCCCCTGGTCCTGGCGGGCTGGCTGCTGTTCGGCCATGCCGCGCTGGAATGGGCGATGGGCAACCGCTTCCCGGCGCGCAACGCCGCGCCGCCGGCCGAAGCCTGGCCTTTCACCCTGGCCCTCGTGCTGGTGCTGCCGCTGCAGGCGGCGATCCTGGCCTTCGGGCTGTGGCGGCTGACCCTGGCGCCGGAGGGGATTGCCATGCCGGGCCCGGTGGCGACCCTGGACTGGATCGCCATCGCCCTGCTGCTTGGGATCACGGGCGGCAGCTACGGCATCACCGCCGCGCATGAGCTGGTGCACAGCCGCGCCGGCTGGCAGCGCGCGGCCGGCATCGTCCTGCTGCTGTTCGCCCATATCCCGCATTTCCGCATCGAGCATGTGCATAACCACCATCCCAATGTCGGCACGCCGCTGGACCCGGCCACGGCCCGCGCGGGCGAGGCGCTGCATGCCTTCATCCCGCGCAGCCTCGTCGGCCAGTATCGCAGCGCCTGGCGGATCGAGGCGGAGCGCATGCGCCGCCGCGGCCGCCCTGCCCATGGCATCGGCAACCGCATGATCCAGTATCTCGGCTTCCAGCTGGCCTTGGACCTGGGCGTCCTGGCGCTGTTCGGCTGGGCGGGGCTGGCGGTCTTCCTGGCGCAGGCCCTGGTCGCGGTCTGGCTGCTGGAATCGGTGAACTATATCGAGCATTACGGGCTTGTCCGCCAGCCGCTGCCGGGCAAGCCGGGGCGCTACGAGCCGCTGGCCGGCCGCCATTGCTGGAATGCCGGCCAGGCCGCGACCAATATCGGCCTGTACAATCTCGGCCTGCACTCCGCCCATCACCTGGAAGCGTCGCGCACATACCCGTCGCTGTACAACGCGCCCGACATGCCGCAACTGCCCAGCGGCTATGCCGGATCGGTCCTGCTGGCATCGGTGCCGCCGCTCTGGCACCGCATCATGGCACCGCGCCTGGCGCGGGCGGTAGGCTAGGCATCGTTATACGTCCAACGATACAGAGTGTGCTGAGAGGGTAATCACCTGACAGATGAGGCCATGCACCCCCCGCGGGGGCGGGCGTGGCCATGCCGCTCTGAGCTGGGATTAGGATGGTGTCGCCAGGCAACTATCCATGTAGTAATTGTAACATTACTGCTAGGAGGCGCGTATGGACACGCCAGGAGAACAACAGGTGCCGGCGGCGGCCGAAACGGAATCTATTGCCGAGTTTCTGAAAAATCTGGGCAAGGTGCTTCGCGAAAAGGAGAATATGGATTCCGATTTGGCCGACATCCTGGCCAAACACCTTCTCACCGCGACGCCGGCCGTCGATGCCGTTGCGAAGGCCAAGGAAGCCATCGTGAAGCTTGCGGTGGCGCGGGCGGACCCGCCGAAGCCGGAGGTGAGCGATGGCTGATCCCTATTTCCTCCAATCGCTGGGCCTCACCGGATTCCGCGCCTATCTCCAGCCGAAGACATTCGACTTCAGCACGAAGCGTTGCCTGGCGATCTTCGCGCCCAACGGAGGCGGAAAGTCGAGCGTCATCGATGCGCTGGAATTCATGCTCTCCAAGGACGGGACGCTCGAACGACTGGGGCGGCGCGCGATCAATAACCAGGCCGGTCCCGTCGCGCTTGCGCATAATCTGGCGGAGGAGACGAAGATCGCGCCAGAGGTCATGGTCGGCATTGTCTCGGGCAAGGACGTCGCGACCGGTAGCCGGCCAGCGTCCGGGGCGAAGCGGCCGATGCCGGCAGTAGCCACGACTGTGAACGCTTGCTTCGTGGTGCCGCCAATCATCCGTGGGCACGCGCTGCGCACTTTCGTCGAGGTGCATATGCCCGAACAGCGCTACACGGATGTCGCCAACTGGCTGCAGCTCGGCCCGCTGGTAGAGGTGCAGAAAAATTTTCGTGCGCTTCGCACACAGGTGAAGACCGCGGCCGAGGACGAGGCGCCGTTGCGGCGGGTGGACAGCCAGCTCGCTAAGGAGACGGGGTTGGCGGTTAAAGCCTGGGATGAGGTGGCGGTGCTCGCCTACGCCAACGCTTCGGTCCTGGCCCCGCTTGATGCCACGCTGGCGTTGGCGGCACTGGCTGCTGGCGATCCGGTCTACATAGAGCTGGAAGCGCGGGCCAAGGCCGAAGAAAACAAGATCGGGCTTGCGGGTCTGCGCCAGATTCGCAACGCGGCTGTTGCTCTCTGGGCTGAGGCGCAGGATGTAGACAGCGGCGCGACCGTTACGAAGGGCGCGGTTCCGACCTTCGAGGCTGCTGTCGAAGCAGTGTCGGCGGCGGAGACCAAGGAGACGGAGGAACGCGGGAAGGCGGCGAACACAGTCTTTCAGGCCTTGTGGAGAGCCGCCGAACCGCTTTTCGGCGACGGAGTGCCGATCCTCGACGTTTGCCCGGTCTGTGCCACACCCGTTGCGGATACTGCCGCTGGCAGCGTCCCGGCGATCCGGGAACATATCGCAACGCACCTCGAGGAACTGGCCGATTATGCTGTCGCCAAGAAGGCACTGGACGAGGCTAGGACTGCGGCCAACAAGGCGCACACCCAATTGGCGGCGGCGCTATCGGCGCTAACAGGTTTGCTCGGTGATGGAGACACGACACTCAAGGCCGATCTGGTTGCGTATCAGACGGGCCTCGCCGGCTGGCGGCAGGGTGCAGTGCCGGCGTCCGCTGAGATTGCTGGGGGACTCGTCAAGCTGGCCGCCACGTACAATGTAGTAATCGCTGACATAGAATCGAAGCAAGGCGACCACACCTACATCAAGGCCAAGGCAAAGATTGATCGGCTGCTGGAGTTGCAGACGGATCGGAATCTTGCGGGGCGAACGGCCGAGGAGTTGGCCAAGCTCTCCGATGCCCTGACCGTCCAATCGGCAATAACCTCTGCCGAAATCCGTAAGAAGGTGCAGGCCCTGCTCGACAAGCTTCAGACGCCGATGAACGACATCTACAAGCTGATTCAGGGCGCCGACGCTATCCCGATTCGGTTGGAACTGCCGGCCAAGGACGACACGAACCAGCAACGTCTCAATCTTGTGATCGATTTCGCCCAGAACCGTCCAGGCGTGCAACCGGCCGGCTATCTGAGCGACTCCCAAATCCATTCTGTGGCGCTGGCGCTGCGAATGGCGGCGATCAAGCTGTTCAACACGAGTGCGCCCATTATCGCGCTAGATGACATCGTGACTTCCTACGATGCCGATCACCGACGCACCATCGCCGGCCTGATCGCTACCATGTTCGGCGACTGTCAGATCCTGATCACCACCCATGACGAGCGGTTCTTCAACTATCTGCAGGATCAGCTCGAGACGAAGACGTGGCACTTCACCCGCATCATTGGCGTCGACCCGGCCTATGGACCACGTTTTGCCGACCACAAGGTCAGCGACGAAATGATCGAGGCGCGCTGGGCGGACGGTCAGTCGGCGGCGAACGAAATGCGCCAAGCCGAGGAAGAATGGCTTCTTGGCATCTGTCGGGACTTCGGGGTCAGCGTGCGTATTCGGCCGCTGGAGCGGGCTTACTCCTACGAGCGCAGTGAGCTGGCCTCGGCACTCGCCGGGCTGCTCAAAGGCATCAAGTTGGTACCGGCGCTGGTGCCAGGGGTCAACAACCGATTCCTCGACAGCCTGGTGAAGGGGGAAATCGAGAACTTCGGTAGCCACTTTCAGGACGGGCCTTATGGCAACGGTTCAGTCGGTGACGAGAAGGCGCGCTGGGAGGAGTTCAAGGCTTTCCGCAGCCAGTTTGCCTGCAAAAAGTGCAGCCGTACCAAGTTTCAGCGGCCATTGACACTGAAGAGGCCGGTCTGCGCGCATGACGGTTGCGAGGCCCAGTTCGAGTTCGCGGCGGCGCCTGCTAAATGAGAACATCCCCACTTCTTCGTCGAGGACCGCATGACAGTTAGCGGCCCGGACTTTCGTCAGACATGGCTTTGGCGGCAGGCATTTCAAACGCCGCGCTCGGATAGCACAACCGAAGAGCAAGAGTTTTGAGGACACAATACCTCTCGATCCGAGAGCGACAGCTCGTTTCTCGAATTGCAGTCGATCTGCCGGGCATGACGGTGCACGACATCAGTCACCTGGACGCTCTTTGGGACATCGCTGCGACTGAATCCGACCCTCGACAGATCAGAAGAAGATGCGCGGATAGCCGATCGGGCGTTAATGCAGCCCATACAAGACGCGAGCTGTGAGGTGTTTGGTCGAGGCTTTATTTCTCCTTCGCGATACTCGTTCTCAGGGGAAGGTTGGGTGACGATCTCCGGGCTTCGCGCAGCGCGACTTCATAATGTGGGAGGCGTGCTGCTGGGCGAGGCGGTGACTGCCGCCCGGGATTCCGCTCAGCCGATCGCCTCGAAGGAGGCTCTTGTACAGTGGGCATCTAGGCAAGCTGAATTAATCGTAGATTCTGTGAAAGATGAGGAACATCAAGCGATCCGCAAAAGTCGTGCTCGAGTGCGGGGGCGACATGGGAACTCTAAAGTTTATCAAGTGGGGGGGCTGACTGGCTTACGGCGAGCGAATACGAAGATCGCCTACGGTCTGTGACGGAGCTTGCGATAAGTTTCGATGGTGAGTTCCGATACGACGAAGATGTAGACGATGTTCATCCGAAGGAATTTTACGAAGATTTCGAGATATCCGAAAACGTGGCTTTGATTCTCAAGCACGACGGCGCCATGCTGAAAGTTGGCAACACTAGTTGGCTAAGGTCCATTGCAGGCGAACCCAAACGGAGCGATTCGAATGCAGCCGCGCACGCGAGAGAGGTGATTCGACGCGTGTGGGGCGAGCACGTCCAGGAGGATGACAAGGTGTGCGTCGTTGGCAAGGTTCGCTGTTCGGAGATCATCCGTGGCGTCACGGTGTTTCGTATCGTGGAAGATGACGAGCAATTCTGATGGGTCGTTCCAAGCCGGTTGAGCTGGCCACGCGCAGCTTCGAGAAGCAAGGTGAAGCAACGTCGTTCTTCAAAGCGATGTTGAACCGCTATCGGCCTGGTGAGCGCGTCAACGATGAAGATAGTCTCGATCTCGCGGCTTTGCTTGAGCGACACACCGAGTATGTCGCCAAGGTGGGCTGTGGCGTCAGCCATTTCGAGGTCATGCTGACCGATCACGGCACGCAGTGCTTCCGAATCGTGCGGACCGATGGCAGCGGAACGGACTTCTCGTATCCGCATTGCATCGCGCAACGCTCGCCCACTAGAAAGCAGGAGGTGAGTCAGGCCTTCCGACGGGCGGTGCGGTTCGACCTCTATCGCGCGCGGGATTCATTCTTTGCCTCTCACGTCGGTGGCGACGGGTGTGTGTCTTGCGCAGTGACTGGTGATCGAGTGCCACGCGACACTGGCCATATGGACCATCGCCCACCGATGACCTTCGAGGTCATCGTCACGACATTCCTAGCCGGGCGAGGCATGTCATTAGCGGATGTGCCGCTCACATCCGGCCGGGACGACCAAGTGTCGCCGGAGATTACCGACGAAACCCTCAGCGACGCATTTCGCAAATACCATACCGCGGTAGCGAGGCTGGATTTTGTGAAGAACACAGTCAACTTGGCGCAGGCTAGCCAGAATCGTCTGAAGCAGGGGCGCATCACGCTATGAATCGGAATGTCGGAAAAGACGATCAGTTCAGGCTCTCGTGTGCGGCCGCCTTAGTCCAGCGCTTCGGTGGAACAACTGCGAATTCCGATGGTACAGAGAGTGTATTCGCACTAATAGTGCCGCTTCCATAGGCATGCTCAGCCCAGGACGATCTCGGTGCCGGCCGCCGCCAGCGCCTGCGCCAGGGCGTCCGGCGGCGCGCTGTCCGTCACCAGCCGGGCAAAGCGGCCGGGCGGCGCGATGCGGACCACGGCGTGGCGGGCGAACTTGCCGGCATCGGCGACCAGCAGGGCGAGGCGCGCATGCTTCAGGGCCGCCTGCTTCACCGCGACCTTCTGCAGGTCGAAATCGGTGGCGCCGCCATCGGCGGCAAAGCCCGAGCAGCCGATCACCGCGACATCCACCGCAATGCCGGCCAGCATCGCCGTGGCGCCTGCGCCGACCAGCGATCCGTCCGCGCCGCGCACCTGGCCGCCGGTGACGTAGGTTTCCATGCCCTGCGCCCGGGCCAGGATCGCCGCCGCCCCCATGGAATTGGTGTAGACCGCGGTCAGCCGCCGCGGCAGCAGCGCTTCCGCCACCGCCTCGGCCGTGGTGCCGACGTCGAGGTAGATCGAGGCGCCGTCCGGGACCAGCGCGGCGGCGGCGGCGCCGATCCGGGTCTTCGCCGCCACGGCGATCCCCAGCTTCTGGCGATAGGACAGGCGGACGCTGTCTTCCGGCAGGCCGGCCCCGCCATGGAAGCGCTGCAGCAGGCCCAGATCGTCCAGCCGGGTCATGTCGCGGCGCACGGTCTGGGCGGAGACCGCGAAAGCCTCGGCCAGGCTCTCGATGCTGGCATAGCCGGTCGCCCGCACCAGTTCCAGGATGCGCTGCTGCCTGTCGTTCAGGCCGGCCTCGGCGGCGCGGGGCGAGGCGGTTCCGGCGGTCGGGCTCATGACAATCCCCGGGAAGCATGTAAGATTATTTACATCCACTGCGTTTGCCGGCCATCCTGGCACGAACCCCCTCCCGCACCAATCGTTCGCGAGCCGCCATGCCCGACCCTGCGCGCCCCTCCGCCCCGTTGCCCGCCCTCTTCCGCTGTGCCCGGCGGGACATGCTGTTCTGCGAGGGCGCCGCCTTCGACCCCTGGCACCTGGCCTGGCGGGAGAACGCCGGGGCGCGGGAGGCCGCCACCGTCATCGCGCCGCTGGATGCCATGGCCTGGCTGTTCGCCCGCGCCGATGCCCGGCGGGTCCCGGTGGCGGTGATCGGGCCGAAGGCCGCATCCGCGACCCAGGTTGCGGTGGCCGAGGAACTCGGCGCACGCCTGGGCGCCCTGCGGGTGCCGCTGATCACCGGCGGCCGCGGCGGTGTCATGGAGGCCGCCTCGCGCGGCTGCCTGCAGGCGGGCGGCATGCCGATCGGCATCCTGCCGGACGGGGAATGGCAGACCGCCAACGACTTCGTGTCGATCCCGCTGGCGACCGGCCTGGGGCCGGCGCGCAACGCCGTGATCGCACGCGCCGCCTTCGCGCTGGTCGCGGTCGGCGGGGAATATGGCACCCTGTCGGAGATGGCCTTCGGCCTGCATTTCGACCGCCTGGTGGTGGCCCTGGAGGACGCGCCCCAGGTGCCCGGGGCGGTGCGCTGCGACACCGTCGACGCGGCGCTGGAGGCCGTGGCCGCCCGCCTGTTCGCGCGCGATGCGTGACCGCTATGTTTGTCATAAAACGATCATTCATGGCTGATATGGAAGAAATCGAAACACGCGATATCGGGGATGGAGGCGGCAAGCGCTCATGACCCTGCGGCTGGTCACCTCGGCCTACCTGCTCTATCTCGCGGCGCCGATCGCCCTCCTGCTGGTCGGCTCCTTCGGTGCGAGCTGGAGCAACACCCTGCTGCCGACCGGCTTCACCACCGACTGGTATGTCCAGCTGGCAACCGATCCCAGCTTCGTCCGCGCCTTCGAGACCAGCCTGGTGGTGGTCGCCGCGACCTGCCTGGTCAATGCGCTGGTCGGCGTGCCGCTGGCCTATGCGATCCATGGCGCCGCCCGGTCGGGGGTGCGCTTCGCGGCGCGGCTGGTGTCGCTGATGCCGATCGCGGTGCCCGAGCTGGTGCTGGCCTTCGGCTTCATCCTGGTCTTTTCCAGCGACGCGCTGCCGTTCCTGGGCGCGACCTGGCTGCTGGTGATGGGCCATGTGGTGCTGACCCTGCCCTATCTGCTCAATGTGCTGCTGGCCGACATGGCGGCCCTGGGCCTGGACGAGATGGAGCGGGCGGCCGCCACCCTGGGCGCCGGCTTCCGCGCGCGGTTCTTCGACATCGTGCTGCCCGGCCTGCGGCACAGCCTGCTGGCCGGGCTGATCACGGTGGCGGCGATCTCGATCGGCGAATTCCAGCTGTCGAACCTGGTGGCGGGCTTCCTCAACCGGCCCTATCCGGTGGTGCTGCTGCAGGCGTTCTATGGCGCCACCGGCTTCGCCTGCGCCGCGACGGTGGTGCTGCTGGCCCTGGCGATGCTTGCCGCCGTGGCCGGCGCCCTGACCGCGCGTGCGGCCAGGGCCGGGGCCTGAGCCATGGCGATCGCCTTCGACGCGGTGGGGTTCCGCTATCCCGGCGGGGCAGGGGTCGACGGCATCGACCTGGCGGTTGCCGATGGCGAACTGCTGGCGCTGATCGGGCCCTCCGGGTCAGGCAAGAGCACATTGCTGAAGCTGCTGGCGGGGTTCTACCGGCCGGGCGCCGGGCGCATCCTGGTCGACGGCCGGGATGTCGTCGCCCTGGCGCCGGAGCGCCGGCGGCTGGGCGTGGTGTTCCAGAGCTACGCCCTGTTCCCGCATATGAGCGTGACGGACAACATCGCCTATCCGCTGAAGGTGCGCGGCGTCGCGCGGGCGGCCCGGCGGCAGGCGGCGGTCGCGATGCTCGAGCGGGTCGGCCTGGCCGGCCTGGGCGCGCGCTCCCCGGCCACCCTCTCCGGCGGGCAGCAGCAGCGGGTCGCGCTGGGGCGCGCGCTGATCTTCGAGCCGAGCGCGCTGCTGCTGGACGAGCCGCTTTCGGCGCTGGACGCCGGCCTGCGCGTTGCCATGCGCGACGAGATCCGGCGGGTGCAGCGCGATGCGGGCATCGCCACCATCCATGTCACGCACGACCAGGAGGAGGCGCTGTCGATCGCCGACCGGGTCGCGGTCCTGCGCGACGGCCGGCTGGAGCAGGTCGGCGCGCCGCAGGAGATCTACGACCGGCCGCGCACCCGCTTCGTCGCCGGCTTCGTGGGCCAGGCGAACTTCCTGGACGGCGTCCTGGGCGCCGGCGACATGGTGCAGACCGCGCTGGGACCGCTGCGCCATGCCGGCGCCGCCTCCGCCGCGCCGGGCATGGCGCTGGCGCCGGGGCTGCCGGTCACCGTGCTGGTCCGGCCGGAGCGGATCGAGCCCGCTGCCGGCGCCGCCCGCGCCAACCTGCTGCCCGGCATCCTGGGCGAGGACCGATTCCTCGGCGCCGTCCGCCGCTTCGACTTCCGGGTCGCAGGCGGCGTGCTGCGCGTCGAGAGCCGCCATCGCGACACGCCGCAGGCCGTCGCGATCCCGCCGGAGGCGATCCGGCTGCTTCCTCCGCAAGACCCGAAACCCGAGGGGAGAGACCCGTCATGAACCGTCTGTCAGCCCTGCTGGCCGCGGCACTGCTGTCCGTGCCGCTTGCCGCCCATGCCTTCGAGGGCCCGGAGCTCTATCCGGGCGAGAAGGATCTCTATGCCGCCGCGGCCGAGGAAGGGCTGGTCGTGTCCTTCGACACCGGGCCGACCTGGGCGAACTGGGGCAGCCAGTTCAAGCGCTTCAAGCAGCGCTACCCGGAAGTCGAGATCGTCTACAACGACCTCGGCTCCGGCGCCACGGTGGTGGCCCTGGACAAGTCCCGCAACCGGCCGCAGGCGGATACCGCCTACTATTTCGCCGGCTCCGCCCTGGACGCCACCGACAAGGGCCTGACGGCGGCCTTCAAGCCGGTCAATTTCGACCGGCTGCCGGAAGCCTTCCGCCATCCCGAGGGCAAGTGGTTCACCATCCACAGCCTGAACGTGGCCTTCCTGGTGAACACCAAGCTGGTCAAGGACGTGCCGCAGAGCTTCGCCGACCTGCTGAAGCCGGACTACAAGAACAGCATCGTCTACCTGGACCCGCGCTCCACCGGCCAGGGCCAGGTGGTGACCTTTGCCGCGGCCTTTGCCAATGGCGGCGACATGGGCGATGTGGCGCCCGGCATCGACTACCTGGCGAAGCTGCACAAGTCCGGCAACGTGCTGCGGGTGGTCGGCACCACGCCCTACGCGCAGTTCGTCAAGGGCGAGATCCCGATCTGGATCGGCTACGAGAATGACGGGCTGAAGGCGAAATATACCGACGGCATGGGCGACGACGTTGCGGTCGTCATCCCCGCCGAGGCCTCCGCCGCGGCGCCCTACGCGATCAGCCTGGTGGAGGGCGGGCCGAACCCGAATGCCGGCCAGCTCTGGCTGAACTACATCATGACCGACGAGGGCCAGACCACCTTTGCCGAGGGCTTCGTGCGGCCGTCGGTGCCCGGGGTCGCCCTGCCGGCGGAGGTTCTGGCCAAGCTGCCGGAAGCGCCGCAGATCCGGCCGCTCGACGTCGCCAAGGCGAAGGCGGCGAAGCCGGAGATCGATGCCGCCTGGGCCAAGCAGGTGCTGGGCCAGTAACCGGGCGCAGGAGGAACGAGAGGCGTGACCGCGGCACCCGCAGCCCTGCGGGCCGGCATGGCCCTGCCGGGCGCCGCGATCGCGCTGCTGTTCTTCGCGCTGCCGCTGTCGGTCGTCGTCGTCGAGGCGATGGCCGATGGCGGCAGCGCTTTCGGCCGGCTGTTCGCCGACCCGGTGTTCTGGCGCGGCCTGCGCGGCACCCTGCTGCTGGGCATCACCGCGCCGCTGGCCTCGCTGCTGGTCGGCACCCTGGTGGCGATGCACCTGGCGCGCCTGCCGCCGGGGCGCCGCATGGCCATGCTTTTCGTGATCTCGCTGCCGCTGACCTTTTCCGGCCTGATCGTTGCCTATGGCTTCATCCTGGTGTTCGGCCGCGCGGGCTTCGTCACCCTGTCCCTGGCCGGGCTGGGCGCCGATCCCGCGGTGGTGGGCGGCTTCATCTATTCGCCGCTTGGCCTGGGCACCGCCTATGCCTACTACCTGATCCCGCGCGTGGTGCTGGTGGTGCTGCCGGCCCTGCTGAACTTCGACACGAGCCAGATCGCGGCCGCCCGCACCCTGGGGGCCGGCCGGCTGCGGGCGCATCTGGACATCCTGCTGCCGCAGATCCTGCCCAGCCTGGTCGCCGCCTTCGGCCTGACCGCGGCGGTGGCGATCGGCGCCTATGGCACCGCGCTGGCGCTGGTCGGCACGCAGGTCAACATCCTGCCGCTGCTGCTCTATTCGCGGATCTCGGAGACCGGCTCCGACTTTCCCGCGGCGGCGGCGCTGTCCGTGGTCCTGATGGGCATCTGCTGTGCCGTGATCGCGCTGGCCGAGCTGGCCGTCCTGCGGCGCGGCGCGGCGCGGCGCGGTGGCTGGGCGGCCGGCACTGCCGCTGCCGGCGGCTCCTGTCAGGTCCGAAACCCGCGCGACAGGGCAGCGCGGATATGGTCAAGTCTGCCGGCCTGCCGGAGGCAGGGCAGGGCAACGCGGCGCGACGGCGGGAGGGGCAGGGCATGACCAGGGACGCGAATTTCAGGAAGCTGCACGCGGGGCCGGGCCTTCTGGTGCTGCCCAATGCCTGGGATGCCGGGACGGCCCGGCTGGTCGCCGACCTGGGCGCCGCGGCGATCGCGACCACCAGTTCCGGCGTGGCCTGGTCCTTGGGCCATCGCGACGGCGACCGCCTGCCGGTCGATCTGCACTTGGCGACCGTGCGCAACATCGTGCGGACGGTCGACCTGCCGGTCACCGTCGATATCGAGGGCGGCTACGGCGCGGAGCCGGGTTCGGTCGGACAGGTCGTGGCGCGCTTCATCGATGCCGGCGCCGTCGGCATCAACCTGGAGGACGGCCAGTCCGCGCCCGACCTGGCCTGCCGCAAGATCGAGGCCGCGAAGGCCGCCGGCCTGCGCGCCGGTGTCGACCTGTTCGTCAATGCCCGCACCGACGTCTACCTGAAGGGCCTCGCCCCCGGCCGGGAGGTCGAGGAGGTGCTGGACCGGGCGGCGCGCTACGCCGCGGCCGGCTGCGACGGGCTGTTCGTGCCGAACCTGCTGGACCCGGCAGGCATCGCGGCGGTATGCGGCGGCACCGGCCTGCCGCTCAACGTGATGGCGCGGCCCGGCCTGCCGCCGGCGGCTGCGCTTGCGGAGCTTGGCGTGCGCCGCCTGAGCGCGGGGGGCGCGCTGGCGCAGGCAGCGCTGGGGCATGTCCGCGGCCTGGCGGCCGCGTTGCTCGCCGGCGATTGCAGCCGGCTGTTCGACGATGCGCTGCCCTATGCCGCCGCCAATGCCCTGTTCCCGGACCGCACCGGATGACCGCTGTCGGCGGATGGATGCCATCGCCGCCGCTTATCCGATAGACTGCCGCCGGCTGCGACAGCAGACGGCAGGGGCGATGCGGCGACTGATTGCGATTCTGACGATCCTGGGGATGGCCTGCGCCGGTGCGGCGCAGGGGCAGGACTCCGTGTCCCCGGGCGTCACCGACCGGACCATCCTGTTCGGCCAGTCGGCCGCCTTCGACGGGCCGGCCGCCGCATTGGGCGGCGACATGCGCGAAGGCATCCTGGCCGCGTTTCGCGAGGCCAACCTGGCCGGCGGCGTGGATGGGCGGCAGCTTGAACTGGTATCGCTGGACGATGGCTACGAACCGGCCCAGGCGATCGCCAATACCCGCCGGCTGATCGAGCAGGACAAGGTCTTCGCGCTGATCGGCGAGGTCGGCACCCCCACCTCGCGGGCGGTGCAGCCGCTCGCCACCGAAGCCGGGATCCCGTTCATCGCACCGTTCACCGGCGCCGGCTTCCTGCGCGATCCCGCACTGACCAACGTGGTCAACGTGCGTGCCTCCTACGCGCAGGAGACCGAGGCCTGGGTGGCGCATTTGACCGGCGATCTGGGCCTGTCGCGCATCGCCATACTGTACCAGGACGACAGTTTCGGCCGTGCCGGGCTGGAAGGCGTGACCGCTGCGCTGGAACGGCGCGGCATGCATCTCGTCGCCGAAGGCGTCTATATGCGCAACACCACCGCGGTGAAGCGCGCCCTGCTGACGATCCGCAAGGCGCAACCCCAGGCCGTGGTGATCGTCGGTGCCTATGCGCCGGCCGCCACCTTCATCAAGGTCGCCCAGCGCATCGATTTCCGTCCGCTGTTCATCAACATCTCCTTCGTCGGCAGCAAGGCGCTGGCGCAGGCGCTCGGCCGCGCCGGCGAAGGCGTCGTCGTCACCCAGGTGGTGCCGCTGCCGACCGATTCCGGCCTGCCGCTGGTGGCCGAGTACCAGGCGGCGCTGCGCGCCCAGGATCCGGAGGCGGAGCCCGGCTTCGTCTCGCTGGAAGGCTATATCGGCGCGCGCCTGACCGTCGCGGTGCTGCGCCAGATGGGCGCGCCGGTGACCCGCGAGCGCTTCCTGCAGACCATTGCCGGCACGGGCAGCTTCGACCTGGGCGGCATACGGCTGAGCTATGGCGCCGGCGACAACCAGGGCCTGGACCGGGTCTTCCTGACCGTCCTGCAGAAGGGCGGCAGCTACCGTGCGGTCGACCGCCTGTCGCGCAGCATGCTGCCTGCGGCCGCGCTGCCGCGTCCGGACTCCGCCACGCAGTGATGAACGCGGGGAGGGGGGCCGCGGCCCAGGGAAGCGGGTCGGTCCGCTTCGGCATCAAGGCCCGGCTGTTCCTGGCGGTCGGGCTGCTGGCATTGCTCACCCTTCTGGCCAGCGCAGTGGCCTGGATCGTCTTCCTGGATATCGAGCAGGCGGTGGGTCGCGTCACCGGGCAGAGCCTGCCGGGGATGGTGACCGCGCTGTCCCTGCAGGAGAAAAGCTCCGAGATCGCGGCGGCCGCGCCGGCCATGGTGGGGGCCCATAGCGCCGCCGACCTGGCGCGCCAGCAGGAGCGCATGGACCGGCGCCTGAGCGATATCGGCGGGCTGGTCGACAGCCTCCGTTCGACCGGGATGGACCCGGCGCGGGCGGAGATCCTGGCGGGGCAGCAGGCGCAGATCTCGGCGGCCCTGGTCGAACTGGCGGCGGCCGTCGGGGCCGGCCTGCACGACCGGGTCCGGCGCGAGGCGCTGACCGCCCGCCTGGCAAGCCGCCACCAGAAGTTCGCCGAGACCCTGGAACCGCTGATCGACGATGCGGTCTTCGACATGGTGATCAGCGGAGAGCGGGAGGCGGCCCAGGGGCGGCGTGCGATCTCGCGCCTGGTGGAGGGTGGCGTCGGCCGGATCGATGCACTGCTGACCGTCCAGGCGCAGGCCAACATGGTGGCCGGGCTGCTGGGCCAGGCGGCCTATGTCGAAGACCTGGCGCAGCTTTCGCCGCTGGAGGAGCGCTTCACTGCGTCGGCGGCAGCGATCCGGCGCAGCCTGGCGGCGATGGCGCCCAAGGGCGGCATAGACGGCGGTGCGCTGGGCGAGCTGGAGATTGCGGCCGAGGCCCTGCTGCAGCATGGCACCGGGCCGGACGGGCTGTTCGCGCGGCGCGCGGCGCTGCTGGAGGGCGACGCGACCGGCAGCCTGCGGGCGGAGGCCGGCGCCATGCAGGAGGCGCACGACGCGCTGCTGCGGCAGTTGGCGCCGCAGGTGGACGATGCGGCCTTCGACCTGGTCACCGCCACGGAGGAGGTCTCCCGCACCAGCGGCGATATCGTCACCAGGCTGATCGATATCGGCACCAACCTGCTGCACACCCTGCTGACCATCCGGGCAGAGGGGAACCTGCTCTGGGGCCTGCTGTCGGAGGCCGCGGTGGTGCCGGACCCCAGCATGCTGGGGCCGCTGGCGGAGCGGTTCACCGCGGCGCAGGCGACGATCGACCGCATGATGGCGGAGCTGCCGCCGACCGTGCATCCGGCGCCGCTGCGGGCCGCCACGGACGGCCTGCTGGGCTTCGGCGCGGGCGAGGACAGCCTGTTCACCGTCCGCGCCGACGAACTGCACCACCTTGCGCGGGCCGATGCCGCGCTGGAGGACAGCCGCCAGCTGGCGCAGTCGATCGGCGCCGAGGTGACCGGCCTGGTCGCCACCGCGCGGGCCCAGAGCGACGCGGCGGCCGCCGGTTCGACGGATGCGATCCGCGCCGGGCAGATCGCCATGCTGGCGATCACCGCGCTCAGCATCGCGGCGGCGGCGATCCTGCTGGGCCTCTATGTCGTGCCGCAGATCCTGCATCCCTTGGAGCGGATCACGGCGGCGATGTCGGCGCTGGCCGGCGGCGATACCGGCGTCGACATTCCCGGCCGCAACCGTCGCGACGAACTGGGCCGCATGGCCCATGCGCTGGGCGTGTTCCGCGATACTGCCATCGAGGTGCAGGAGAGCAACATGCGGGAGATCCGGCAGTCGCGGTCGCGGCTGCAGGATGCCATCGAGAGCATCTCGGAAGGCTTTTCGCTCTACGATTCCGAGGACCGGCTGGTGGTGGCGAACACCAAGTACCAGCAGCTGATGCATCCCGGGCTGGCCGGCGAGATCGTGCCCGGCCTGACCTTCGCCCAGATCATCCGCCGCTCCGCCGAGCGCGGCTATGTCCAGGATGCGGAGGGCCGGGTCGAGGAGTGGGTGGCGGAGCGGGTGGCGAAGCACCGGAACCCCGGGCCGGCGCATATCCACCGTCGCGGGGATCTGTGGATCCTGGTGTCGGAGCGCAAGACCGAGGATGGCGGCACGGTGGCGCTCTATTCCGACATCACCGCGCTGAAGCAGCGCGAGGAGGAACTGGCGAAGAAGACCCAGGCGCTGGAGCAGCTGTCCAGCCAGCTGGCGAAATACCTGTCGCCGCAGGTCTACGAGAGCATCTTCACCGGCCGGCAGGAGGTGAAGATCGCCAGCCAGCGCAAGAAGCTGACGGTGTTCTTCTCCGACATCGCCGGCTTCACGGAAACCGCCGACCGGATGGAGTCGGAGGACCTGTCCCACATCCTGAACGAATACCTGACGGAGATGTCGCGGATTGCCCTGAAGCATGGCGCGACCATCGACAAGTATGTCGGCGATGCCATCGTGATCTTCTTCGGCGATCCCACCAGCCGGGGCCTGCGCGAGGATGCAATGGCCTGCGTGCGGATGGCGCTGGAAATGCAGGTGCGGATGCGCGACCTGCAGCGGTTGTGGCGCGAATCCGGGATCGAGAAGCCGCTGCAGATCCGCATGGGCATCAATTCCGGCTATTGCACCGTCGGCAATTTCGGCAGCGAGGACCGGATGGACTACACCATCATCGGCGGCGGGGTGAACCTGGCGGCGCGGCTGGAAACCGCGGCCCCGCCGGGGGAGATCCTGATCTCCTACGAGACCCATGCCCTGGTGAAGGACGAGATTCCCTGCGCGGAGCATGGCCGCATCACGGTGAAGGGCATTGCCGAGCCGGTGACCACCTGGCGGGTGCTGGACCCGGAGGAGGCCGCCTCCCTGGCGCGCCGCCGGATCCGTGCCGAGGCGGCGCACCTGAAGCTGGACCTGGACCCCGACGCGATGACCGCAGGCGAGCGGGCGGAGGCCCTGAAGGTCCTGCAGCAGGCGCTGGCCCGGATGGCCGAGTAGGGGCCGGCCGCCGCTCTCTCTCTCTCTCTCTCGTCACCGCCGGCTTGCCCCGGCGGTCCGGTTCGGCACCCGCACCACCCTGGAACGCCATGGAACCTCCGATCCCCGCGCCATGCAATTGCCTCGTCATGCGATTCCCTCGTCATGCGCGGACTTGTTCCACTGGTGTCCGGTTCAGGTCGGCTGCTGTGCGATATGGCGCGACCTGCCCCCCAAAAGGTCGTCACTCGCGGGTTTGTCCCGCGCATCCACTGTGCCGTGCCTCGATAAACTGGTGACTTGCCGACGACGATTGCGGCTGGCACGACCATGGACCATCGCGCCACGTGTGGTGGTGGGCCGGACGCTGCAGCTTGCCGCGCCGATCCTCTCCGCGGGCCGGAACCGGCGCCCTCCGCCGGCAAGGCAGACAGGGGGATTGTCCCTGTCCGGTCCGTCTTGGCCCCGTTTTCGGCGGCGGACCCTAACAATTCGCACCGCCAGTTGTCATATTGGGTTATAGATCGGGCTGATGCCGGCATGCGCGACGGCCCTGCGATGGGTCCTGAAAGCCCGGCCGATGGGTTCGGCCAGGCAGGACGACAGCGCCGAGCGCGACAGGGTCCGGCGGACATCGACCGAAGGCGCGGCATCCCTTGCCGGCCTCGCCGGTCGCCGGAGGCGGAACCGCCTGCCGGCCCGACCCGCGCCCTTGCAACCCAACCGGAGGACCTTCCCCTGGCTTCGCGAAAGACGAGCGCCGTGAAATCCAGCGCCGCAACAGTGAACGAGCGTATCGAGCTGATGCACGGCCCCTACAGGATCATCGCGGGAGCGTTGGAGAACGAATGCCGTGCCATCGCCTATCTGGGCCCGCGCCAGATGGACGCAGCGTCCGCGGCGACGGTGGACGAGGCGGTGGCCGCGGTGAAGGACCTGCTGGACGCGCGGATGGCCCAGCGCCGGGAAAGCCGCGTCAACGGCGTACCTGCGGCGTCGGAGTATCGCGAGGCATTGGGCAACCTGCCCGCGAACCAGCGCAGCAAGGTGCTGCCCCTGCTGCTGGCCCATGGCCGCATGCCGGACGGAAAGCTTGCCGTCCAGGAGCTGGTGCGCCGCTTCGATTTCGACGCCACCGAGGTGCTGACGGCCTATCGGCGGCTGGGGCGCAGCTTTGCGGCCTATCTGGATTTCGCCCCGAAGGAGCATGACTTCCACCCCAAGCAGGCCGTGCTGGCGGTCTTTGCCATTGCGGACGCGCCTGGGCAGGAAGCCGGCCCGGCACTGACGATGTCGCTGCGCCCGGAACTGATCGAGGCCCTGCTGGGCAGCGCCCAGACCGAGACCACGGCGCAGGACGACGGCCAGTCCGGCAGCGAGGCCGGTCGTTGAGTCGCCCGGACCGTCGGGGCGAGGGGACAGGAGGGGCGGGCGCCGCGGGCGATTCGGAACTGGGCGCCCTGATCCAGGCCTATATCCGGACCCGCTGGAGCGAGCCGGCCGCTTCCGGCGGTGGCGACCAGCCGTCGGCGCAGCCGGACGCGGAACTGCGGGAGCGCCTGGAAGTGCTGGGGCTCGATGCCCTCAAGCTCCTGAGGATCGCGCCGGGCGCCGTTCCCGGCGAACTCCGCCTGCTGGAACAGCAATCCATGCAGGAGGATGCCAGGGCCCTGGCCGCGGCCGGGCGGCACTGGGCCCGTGGGGAGACGGGCGGCAGCCGCCCGTTCGATGGCACCGATTCCGGCAATCGCAGCACTGCCCGGCAGCCGGCCGGGCGGCAGCGGCAGGCCGGCGCGCGCAGGTCCGGGCCGTCGCGGGGCAGCCGCTGAAGCGGCACGCCGAAGCGCCGCGGCCGACCGGGCCCTGACGGGCCAGGATCAGCGGAACAGCAGGATCGGGATCTTGCAGAGCCGGATCATTTCGGCGGTGGTGGATCCGATGATCAGCTGCCGCACGCGCGAATGGCCATAGGCGCCCATCACCAGCAGGTCGATTCCCTCTTCCTCCACCGCGGCGGCGATGGCCTTGTCGGGCTGGCCCGGCAGGATGTCGGCCGTCACCTCATGCCCGCCGGCCCGCAGCAGGGCGCAGGCGTCCTCCAGGCTGCGGCGGGTTGCCGGGGTGTCGGTGCCGACGCAGAGCAGGCGGCACTGCAGCCCCTCGAACACCGGGTCGCGGGCGACATGATCGACCGCCTTCATGCTGCTGGCGCCGCCGTCATAGGCGATCAGGAACCGCCGGATCGGCCGGAAGGCGCGGGCGGCGACGAAGACCGGCCGCCGGCTCGCGCGCGCCACCCGCTCCAGGTTCGAGCCCAGATGCAGCCTGGCGAAATCCGCCGCCTCGCCGCGCTTGCCGATCACGATCATGGCGGCATGCGGCTCCAGCTCGGCCACCGCCTCGAGCAGGTCGCCGAAGCGCAGCCGCGGTGCGACCACCGACACGCCGGCCGCCTCCAGCCGGGCGCGGGCATCGGCGAGGATCGCCCGGCCGCGCTTCTGCGACAGTTTGGCGACCTGCTCGTCGAGGACGCTCAGCTCGTGCAGCAGGGCATTGCGGTCGTCGACGCCCATATTGCCGCTGAGGTCGGCAGGCGCCTGGCCGGCGGCACGGCGGCCCAGCACGTGCAGCAGTTCGACCTGCAGGCCGCCGCGCGCGGCCGCCCAGGCGGCATGGTCGCAGACGCTCTCGGCATAGACCGAGCCGTCCACCAGCGCGACCAGGGTCTCCGTCTTGTCCATCCTAGTGCCCCATCAGGCGTTCGAACGCGCCCGGCTTGTCGTGGATGGCCAGCTTGTCGACGATCGTCTCGCTGGCCCGGTTCAGGCCGACGATGGCGACTTCGGCCCCCTCCCTGCGGAACTTCAGCACCGCCATGTCCAGCGCGGTCACGCTGGAGATGTCCCAGATATGCGCACGGCTGACATCGATGGTCACCTTCTGCAGGGCTTCCCGGAAGTCGAAGGAGGCAGAGAAGGCGTCCGCCGACGCGAAGAACACCTGGCCCTCGACGATATAGGTCCGCGCCGTGCCGTCGTCCGACAGGGTCGAGGTCACCCGGAAGATCTGGGCGATCTTCCAGGCGAAGAAGATTCCGGACAGCAGCACGCCGACCAGGACGCCGATCGCCAGGTTGTGGCTCAGGACCACGGTGGCGACGGTCGCCAGCATGACGACGGAGGAGCTGCGCGGGTGGTGGCGCAGGTTGCCGATCGACGACCAGGAAAAGGTGCCGATCGACACCATGATCATCACCGCGACCAGCGCGGCCATCGGGATCTGCCGCACCCAGTCGCCCAGCACCAGGATCAGGAACAGCAGCAGGGCACCGGCAACGAAGGTCGACAGCCGGCCGCGGCCGCCGGATTTCACGTTGATGATCGACTGGCCGATCATCGCGCAGCCGGCCATGCCGCCGATGAACCCTGTCGCCGTATTGGCGATGCCCTGGCCGATGCATTCCTGGTTCTTGTCGCTGGGCGTGTCGGTCAGGTCGTCGATGATCGACGCGGTCATCAGCGATTCCAGCAGGCCCACGGCGGCCACCGCGGCGGCATAGGGCAGGATGATCCACAGGGTCTCCAGGGTGAGCGGGATCTGCGGCACCAGGAACACCGGCAGGGTGGCGGGCAGCTCGCCCATATCGCCGACGGTGCGCAGGTCCATGCCGAAGCCGATGGCCACCGCGGTCAGCGCCAGGATGCAGACCAGCGGCGAGGGGACGGCCTTCGTCAGGCGCGGCAGCAGGTAGATGATCGCCAGGCCGGCGGCCACCATCGGATAGGTCAGCATCGGCACGCCGATCAGCTCCGGCAGCTGGGCCAGGAAGATCAGGATCGCCAGCGCGTTGACGAATCCGGTGAGCACCGAGCGCGAGACGAACCGCATGACCGCGCCGAGGCGGAGCGCACCGGCGCCGATCTGCAGCAGGCCGGCAAGCACCGTGGTCGCCAGCAGGTATTGCAGGCCATGGTCGCGCACCAGGGTGACCATCAGCACCGCCGTGGCGGCGGTGGCGGCGGAGATCATGCCCGGCCGGCCCCCGGCGAAGGCGGAGATCACCGCAATGGAGAAGGATGCGAACAGGCCGACCTTGGGATCGACGCCGGCGATGATCGAGAAGGCGATGGCCTCCGGGATCAGGGCCAGCGCGACGACGGCCCCCGCCAGGACATCGCCGCGGATATTGCCGAACCACTGGGCGCGATAGGTCGAGAAGGAGATCATGGAATTCCCGGCTCACTCCGGCGGTTCCGGGCTGCGGGGCGGCAGCGCGGCCGGGAGCAACGAGCAAAGGTGGGGTTGTCCGGCGGATTGGCGGCCGGAAGAGCCACCCGGGATCTCACCGGGTCCGCATGAAGTCCCCTGTCATAGAGGACAGCCATGCTGCAATGCAATACCGCAGTGCAGCATGAACCTCCGGTGGGCTATTCGCCGGGCGTCCGCTCCGGCGCTTCGGGAAGGCGGAACGCCACCAGGGCATCGCCCAGCGGCTTGCGCAGCAGCGACGAGCCGCCGGCGGCCAGCACGACATATTGCCGGCCATCGGTGCGCGACACGAAGGTCATCGGCGTGGCGACACCGTCGAACGGCAATGCATGGGACCACAGCGTCTGTCCCGTCCAGGCATTGATCGCACGAATCCGGGCATCCATGCTGGCGCCGATGAAGATCAGCCCGCCCGCCGTGGCCAGCGGGCCGCCCAGGTTCGGGCCGCCCCAGGCGGCCGGCCCTGCCAGGCCGGCGAACAGCGGCACACGGCCGAACGGCACCTGCCAGCGCTGCGCGCCGGTATCCAGGTCGATGGCGGTCAATGTGCCCCAGGGCGGCGGGTTGCAGGGCACGCCCAGCGGCGACGTCAGGACGCCGCGCCGCATGCCATAGGGTGCGCCTTTCTGGCGCGCGCGCTCGCCGCCGCCCAGCGGCCCGGCGACCGTCGCGTCGAGATCCGCCGTCGGTATCAGCCGCACCCATTGCACCAGGTTCATGACATTGCCGATGACCAGCCGGCGCACCGGGTCGATGGCGATACCGCCCCAGTTGCTGCCGCCGCCGAAGAACGGCCGCTGCACCGAACCGCGGATGCTGGGCGGCGTGTACAGCCCGTCGGCGCGCAGCTCGCGCACCGTTTCGGCACACCAGTCGCGGTCCAGCGGCGTGATGCCCCAGGCCTGATCGGCGGTGAAGCCCTGGTCGGCCATCGGCTCCGGCAGGACCGGCACGGGCTGGGTCGCCGCACTGCGCTCGCCCGGCACGTCGCTCTGCGGCACCGCCTGCTCGTTGACCGGGAACAACGGCGCGCCGGTGGTCCGGTCCAGCACCCACAGCTGGCCCATCTTCGTCGCCTGGACCAGGGCGGGAACAGTGCGCCCCGCGCGATGCACCTGGGTCAGCGCCGGCTGGGCCGGCATGTCGTTGTCGAACAGGTCGTGATGCACGATCTGCCGGGCCCAGATCCGCATGCCGGTGCGCGCGTCCAGGGCCACGACGGCATTCACCGCGTCCAGTTCGGTGCCGGGGCGGAAGCCGCCCCAATAGTCGGGGCTGGGGCTGGAGGTCGGCACATAGAGGATGCCGCGATCCGTATCCAGCGACATCGGTGCCCAGGCATTGGCGGCGCCTGTCTTGTCCACCAGGGCGGGCGGCACCGGGTCCCAGGTCCAGCGCTGCGCGCCGCTGCGCACGTCGTAGGCGCGCACCACGCCGTCCGGCATGTCGACCCGCTGGTTGTCGCCGAGCGCGGTGCCGACGATGACCAGGTCCTCGAAGATCACCGGTGGCGAGGTGATGTTGAGCACCCCCTCGCCGAAGATCTCCGCGTCGTTGATGGCCAGGCTGCCGCCGGTGCCGAAATCGGCGCAGGGCTGGCCGGAGCGGGCGTCCAGCGCCAGCAGGCGGCCGTCCAGCACCGGCGCGACGATGCGGCGGTCGCAGGGGCCCTCGCTGCCGTCCGCCGCCGCCCAGTAGCTGACGCCGCGGCAGATCAGCGAATGCTGCTGGTCGTAGTCGCGCGCCAGCGGCGGGTCCGGCGCATAGCTCCAGAGCTCGGCGCCGGTCTCCGGCACCAGGGCCACGACCCGGTTGTAGGGCGTACAGATGTAGAGGGTGTTCTCCGCCAGGATCGGGTTGGCCTCGAAGGTGGTGGCGCGCGCGCCCTTGCCGCCGTTCGAGAAGTCGCCGCTGCGGTAGATCCAGGCCTGCTCCAGGCCCGCGACATTGGCGGCGGTGATCTGGTCGGCAGGCGAGTACTGGCCGCCGCCGGCCGCACCGCCATAGGCCGGCCAGCCGGCCGCTGCCTCTGCCTTGGCCGGCCGCGCCGGGGCCAGGGCCAGGCAACCGGCCAGGACGATCGGGGCCAGGACAGCCAGGGCCGGTGCGTGCCGGATCATGGCGCCGGCCTCCGCCGGGTCCGCAGCCAGGCCAGGAAGAACCCGAGGGCGGCCAGCAGCGCGGTGCCGGCGGCCAGGATCGCGGCCATCACCGGCTCGTTGAGGGCGACCTGGGCGAAGACGCCATAGATCATCATGACAACGACCGCCGTGGCGAACAGGCCCCAGAGCAGGAGCAGTGCGGCGAGGATCAGCAACATGAGGGCAGGCGCATGACGGGAACCGGCATCGGGAATGGCACGGCCGGGACGCTAACCGATGCGCCCCGGCGGGCCAAGGAGGGGCCGTCGATTGTATGGGCGAGGCCCCGGTTCTGGCTTAATCTGCGCCGCATGGGCGGCCATCGCTCGCCCGCGACAGAAGGAGGATCGTGCTTTGCATTTGCGGCATCGGGGTGGGGAGCATCGATGTGGGGACCGGCGCCATGGCCGGCATGAAGGGGCCGGGCCGGGCATCGCGCGGCTGGCGGTCGGCGCCGCGTTGTTCGTCGGCCTGCTTGGTGCGGCCGCCTGGGCGGCGCCAGCCCGTGCGGACGATGCGGCGATGGCGGAACTGAGCCGGTTCAACGTCGAAATGCGGAAGATCTACGGGGAGGGCCGCGCGGCGCTTGCCGCCGAGTCCCGGCCGGTGATCCTGCTGGCCGGCGACGAGGTCACCCTGATCACCGCCCGGGGCCGGGACACGCAGGGCTATATCCCGCCGATCTATCACAAGCTCAAGGCCGTCAGCCATGTGGTGCTTGGCCTGACGGGCGCGATGGCGCCGGTCCTGGAAGGCGGGGTTCCGGGCGATGGCTGGCAGGCGGACCTGCAGCGCATCGACGCGGCGATCGCCACCCTGCTGCCGCAGATCGGCAAGCTGGGGCTGACGCCGGCGCAGGAGGAACGGTCGCGCAGGGTGCTGACCGAAAGCCAGGCATTCATCGCGGGCGCCCTGAAGGAAGGGCAGCCGGACCGCCAGGCGTTCACCGCGCTCATGGCCCGGATCAAGCCGCTCTGGCTGACCGACGTGATGGAAGCGGCGCAGGCCCAGCTGGGCCGGCTGGACGAGATCGTCGACGGCTGGCGCGCCCGGCTCGCTCCCGCCGAATGGGCGACGCTGCACGTCCTGGTCACCGGCCCGCGCAACCCCCGGCCGGGCAACCTGCAGGTGCAGTATTTCCTGCGCGCCCTGAACGAGCCGGAGCCGGGCAACCGGGTAATCTATACAGAGAACATCTTCGCGCCCGAGCAGGCGATGGACCTGTTCGGGGTGGTGGTGATGGACCGGGCCGTCAGCATGCTGGTCTTCGGCGACCGCTTCCGCATGGAAGAGGATCTTCTCGCCTATGCCGCAGGCAATGTGCTGGACGGCCTGATGTCGGGGGAGGCGCCGCCCGCCGGGAAATGATCCCGCCGGGCAGCGACGTCGCCCGGGATCAGCCCACCTGGCCCAGATAGAGCCGGTTGTGGGTCGGGCTGATCACCACCTCGTTGATGCAGACATGCGATGGCAGGCGGGCGAGGAACAGGCAGAGTTCGCCGGTATCCTCCGCCTGCACCATCTTCGCCCGGTCGTCGGCGCTGACCGGCACCGGGCGATTGTCCAGGATCGGCGTGGCGACTTCGCCCGGCAGCATCGCAGTGGCGCGGATGCCGTTGCCGCATTCCTCCTGGTTCAGGCTTTCGGTCAGCGCGCAGACGCCGTGCTTCGCGGCGTTGTAGGCCGGGCCGGTCAGCTTCGTGACCCAGCGCCCCGCCCAGGACGAGACGTTGATCACCAGGCCGTCCTGCTGGCGGCGCATCATCGGCAAGGCCGCCGCGCAGCAATAGTAGGTGCCGTCCAGGTCGATCCGCACGACCTGGTCCCAGCCCGCCCGGCTGACCTCCTTCCAGCTGCGCTTGGGGATGTTGATCCCCGCCGAATTGACCAGGATGTCGAGACGGCCGAAGCGGCTGTCGATCCGGCCGGCCACGGCCTCGACCGCGTCGCCATCGGCCACGTCCAGCGGCTCCAGGACGATATCGCCCGCCGGGTCGCCGGCCGCGCGGATCGCCGCCTCGACCTCCTCCAGCTTCTCCCGGCGGCGGCCCGACAGGACCAGGTGCATGCCTGCGGCGGCATAGGCCAGCGCGGCTGCCGCGCCGATGCCGGTCCCTGCGCCCGTGATCCAGGCCACCTTGCCCTTCAGCTCTCTCATCTCTCGCATCCTCCCCAGCCGTCATTGCCACTCAGGCGGTCAGGCATAGCTGGTGGCCAGATGGCTGTCCATGGCCGGTGCGCCGCGCGATCGGCGGCTGCGGCGCCCCGGCGGGCCGCTAGAATGCGGCGCTGCCCCGCGAGGTATGCGCGCCGCTGCCGGCGGCGTCCTGCCGTGTCAGGCGGTCGATGGCGGCCTGCAGTTCCTGCAGCTGAACCGGCTTGTACAGCAGCTCGTCCATCCCGGCATCGAGATAGCCCTGGCGATGTTCCGGCGTGGCATCCGCGGTCAGCCCGAGGATCGGCACCTGCTGCAGCGCGCCGGGCACCAGCCGGACCGCCCGCGCGACCTCGGGCCCGGTCAGGCCGGGCATCTGGATGTCCAGCAGCAGCAGGTCGGGCACCGCGATGTCCGAAGCCGCCAGGTTCGACTCCGGCATATCCGGCGGCTGCGCCAGGTCCCGCCTGACCTGCCGTTCGGCGGCGCGCACGGCGGCGAGCGCCGCGGTGCCGTCCGCCACCAGGATCGGCAGATGGCCGATTCGCTGCAGCAGGGCGCCGAGCAGCATCCGGTTGGTGTCGCTGTCCTCGGCGACCAGGATGCGGCGCGCGCTGGCGACGACCAGGTTGCTGTCCTGCAGCGGGACGATGGCCGGCGGCGAGAGGTCCCGGGTCGGCGGCGGCGGCAGTCCGTCCGGTGTCGGCAGCCGCTCCACCGGCACGGTGACCCGGAAGCTCGCGCCCGCCTGCGGCATCCCGAATGCCTCGATATAGCCTCCCATGGCGGCGGTCAGCCGCTGGCAGATCGCCAGCCCGCCGGTGGCACGGCCGCGCTGCGGCTGGCCCGGCGCGGGATCGGCGGCAGGCGGCGTGTCGACCAGGGAGCTGCCGGGCGCGGGCGGGTCGGGCAGCGGATTGTCCGCGGGGTCGAAGCCGTGCCCGGTATCGCGGACCGTGATCGTGAACAGCAGCCCGTAGCGGCCGGTCTGGCAGCGCGCGACGATGGTCACGCCGCCCTGGTCGGTCGCCCGGATCGCGTTGCCGGTCAGGTTGATCAGCACATGGCGCAGCGCGGCGCCGTCCAGCGCCAGCCGTGCCGGCAGGTCGGGATCCAGCTCGCAGCGCAGCCAGATGCCCTTCGACGCGGCCTGGGCAAGGAACAGGGTGACGACCTCCTCCACGAAGCGGCCGGGCGCGACGGCGAGCGGGCGGTCGCGGCGTTCGCCGGCCTGTTGCCGCGCCAGGTCCAGCAGGTCGATCAGGATCTCCGACAGGGACTCCGTGGAACTGCGCAGGGCGACCAGCCAGCCGCGCTGCTGCCGCTGCAGGGGCGAGCCCTCCAGCAGCGCGATACTGCCGAGCATGCCGGTGATCGGCGTGCGCAGCTCGTGGCTGACATTGGCGAGGAACGCGGACCGGGCCCGGTTCCCGGCTTCCGCCCTGCGCTGCGTCGCGGCATAGCCTGCCTCCATCCGGTCATTGACGCGGGCGACGCTGGCGGTCACCAGCAGCGCGCCGATGGCGGTGATCGCGGCGCGGTAATAGCTGACGACCTGTTGCAGGTCGGGTGGGATGCGCGAAGGGGGAACGAGGCCGGCATCCTGGAGCAGCGCCATCCCGCCCAGAAGGAGGACGATGCCGAGCCCGGCCAGGATGCCGCCCCGCAGGCCCAGGGTGAAGCAGGTCAAGACCAGCCCGACGGGGACCATCTGCAGGAACTCGCTGGTCTCCCCGCCGGTGAACAGCCAGATCGCCGCGCTTTGCGCGAAATACATGGTGACCAGGGCGACCGACAGATGCGGCAGCGGCAGGCCGCGCTTCAGCAGCAGCGGCAGGCTGGCATTTGCCAGTGCAACCAGGGTCAGGGTGATGATCGCGATATAGGGCGGCCTGGCGAGGCCGAGCCCGAAGCCGGCCCAATAGGTCCACAGCAGCGAGCTGATCCCCAGCAGCGGCCCGACGACGATCAGCAGGCTGGCGCGCATCCGGCTGCGCCGGTCGCCCGGGAAATCCGCCGGCAGGAACCAGTCGGGAAGCAACCAGAGGCGCCGCCACAGGCCCGTCGCGGCGCAGGCAGGGGCATCCCCGCCCGCCAGCTCCGGGCAGGCCGCATCGCCCGGCCTGGCTGTCGGCCTGTGCGGCATATCTTCGGTCATCATGCCAGTTAACCGAATGCGGGCCGTCTGCCTATCCGTCGAAAGTCTAGGGAGCGGTGACGCCGGTGCGTGCCAAACCGGCCCGACTCTTGCTGGTAGCAATGACGGGTGACCTTTTTTGGGACGTGGGGCTAGGGGATCGATGCCACGGGGCTTACCGACGGGCAACGCGGGAGAGGCCGGACCAGGGCATGTCGGGCCGGGGGGCGAAACGCATCGCGGGCGACCGGCCGACAGCCAGGTGACGGAACCCTGGGACCTGCCGGGCGTGCATGTGCGGGTGGAACGGCGCGATCTGCCGGCCGACACCACCGGCCAGCGGCTTTTTGCGGTCTGGCACCGCCTGCGCGACCGGGCCGGCGGGCTGCCGCTCTGGATCGATACGGAGGCGCTCGACGTTCCGGAGGCGCTGCCGGGCATGATCCTGGCGGTTCCGGACGGCGGCAGGCCGCTGCCGGGGAGCTTCCGGGCGGCACAGGTGGGCGGGGAGGTGCGCCGCATCTGGGGCGAGGATTTCACCGGCCAGATCATGCGCAGCACGGTCTTTCCGGAAATGTCGGACGCCCTGATCTGCGGCATGCGGACCGCGCTGAAGCAGGGCCAGCCGGTGGCCGCGGAATATCGCGTCCAGATTGCCTACCGGATCAGCTATCTGCACATCGCCTTCCTGCCCTTCCTGGGGCAGGTGGGCCGGCAGAAGCGGGTGCTCGTCTATCTCAACTTCTCCAACATCACGGTGCGCGATGCCAAGGACTGGCGGACCACCCTGAGCACCCAGGCCCGCATCCAGCGGCTGCTCGACGACGCCCCGGTAGACTGACCGGGCGAAGCGGCCGGCCGGCTCGCGGTGGCCCGATATCCTCACAGGAAGGTGACAGCCCGCGGCGTTCTGCGGTCTTGCGCCGCCGGCAGGCTTGCCGGACTTTCTTCCCCATCATGATCGAACATCCCGAACTCCCGCGACCCGGCCCCGGCTTCGCGCACCCGCAAGCCAGGACGGGCCTGCCTGTCATTGCGGCCTGGCTGTTGCTTGCCCTGGCGGTTCTGCTGCATCCCGGTCCGGCATGGGCAGCCGCGGATGCCGCGGGGCCGAAGGTCGCGGCGAGCCTGACGGCGGAACCTGCGGCGCTCACGCCGGGTGACCCATTCTGGGTCAGGTTGCGCCAGGATATTGTTCCGCATTGGCACACATACTGGCGGAACCCGGGGGATTCGGGCCAACCGACATCCATTTCCTGGGACCTGCCGCCCGGCTTTCGCGCCGACCCGATCGCCTGGCCGGTGCCGCAGCGGATTCCCTATGGGCCGCTGATGAATTTCGGCTACGAGGGCCGGGTCGACCTGCTGGTCCGGATCCATCCGCCGGCCGGCCTGGTGCCCGGCGAGACCGCGGTTCTGCGGGCCGAGGCGGAATGGCTGGTCTGCGCCGATATCTGCATTCCGGAGTTCGGCAGCTTCGAGACCGCGCTGCCGGTGGCGGCACAAACCGCGCCGCCGCCAGCGGACCGGGCCGCGGCCTTTCATGCCGCGCGCGCGGCCCTGCCGGGCGAAAGCCCCTGGCCGGTCGCGGCGGCGCTGGCGGACGGCCAGTTGCGGCTGGACCTTGTCGCGCCGCAACTGGCGGCGGCGCTCGCAGGCGGCGATCGCGACGGCAATGCAGGCGCGGGAGAGTCCGGGCCCCGCCTGGTCTTCTTTCCCGACCGGGACGGCGTGATCCTCAATCCCGCGCCGCAGAAGCTCTCGGTCGTCGACGACCGGATCACCCTGACCGTCGCGGCGGCGGACAATGCGGCCGGCCTGGTCGCGGAGGGTCTTTCCGGGCTGCTGGTGGCACATCTGCCGGACCAGCAGGGAGAAGGCGCGACCGCCGTGGTCGAGGGCTTCACCTTCACGGCCGCCGTTTCCACGCAGGGGCCGGGCGATGCCGCGGCGGCCGGAGGCGCGGCTGGAATGAACGGCAGCGGCGGGCTGCTGCCGCAGGCGCTGGCCGGGATCGGCCTGCTGCAGGCCTTGCTGCTGGCCCTGGTTGGCGGCGCGATCCTCAACCTGATGCCCTGCGTCTTTCCCGTCATCGCCATGAAGGCGCTGGGCCTGGCGGAAAAGGCCGGGGCCGCGCCGGCCGCGGTGCGGCTGCACGGCCTGGCCTATGCCGCCGGCGTGCTTGTCGCCTTCGGGGCGATCGGCGGCGCGCTGTTGCTGGTCAAGGCGGGCGGCGCGGCGGTCGGCTGGGGCTTCCAGCTGCAATCGCCGGTCTTCGTGGCCTTGATGGCCTACCTGATGCTCGCGGTCGGCCTGAACCTGTCCGGGCTGTTCACCGTCGGCGAGCGCCTGATGGGACTGGGCCAGGGGCAGGTGGGGCGGTCCGGCTCCGGCCTGGCCGGCGCCTTCCTGACCGGCGTGCTGGCCAGTGCGGTGGCTGCGCCCTGCACGGCGCCGTTCATGGCGACGGCGATCGGCTTTGCGCTGACCCAGTCCGCGCCGCTCGCCATGGCCGTGCTGCTGGCGGTCGGCCTCGGCATGGCCCTGCCATACCTGCTGCTGACCTGGCTGCCGGGCGCCCTGCGCTTCCTGCCGCGGCCCGGCGCCTGGATGGAACGCCTGCGCCAGATCCTGGCCTTCCCGATGTATGCCGCCGCGGCCTGGCTGGTCTGGGTGCTCAGCCAGCAGTCCGGCCCGACCGGCGTGATCGTGGCCCTTGGCGGCGGCGTCCTGCTGGCCTTCGCCCTCTGGCTCTGGCAGGCCGCCCGCAACGGGTCGGGCAGGGGCGGGGCGGGCGGCCGCTCCGCCTGGCGGCTTGCCGGCACGGCGGCGGCCGTCGCGGCCCTGGCCGGGGCGGTCGCGCTGACCTTCACCCTGCGGCCGCCGGACGGCCGGGCGGCGGCGGCGGCGGCAACCGGGGCGGAAGCCTCGCGCAGCGGCGCCGGGCCCGAATGGGAAACGTTCAGCCAGGCCCGGCTGGCGGCGCTGCAGGCGGAAGGCCGGCCGGTCTTCCTGAACTTCACCGCGGCTTGGTGCATCACCTGCAAGGTGAACGAGCAGATGGCGCTGTCGAGTTCTGCCATGCGGGCGCTTTTCGAAACCGACAATGTCGCCTACCTGAAGGGGGACTGGACCAACCAGGACCCGGAGATCACCCGCATGCTGGAGCGCTTCGGCCGGAGCGGCGTCCCGCTCTACCTGCTGTTCGCTCCGGACGGCAGCACCGAGGTTCTGCCGCAGATCCTGACCGAGGATGTGGTGGAAGCGGCCCTGCGCCGGCTCCCCGCCCGGTCTGCCGACCGGGCCGATTCCGGCCTTTCGCCCGGCCCGCCCGCGTCGCAAGCCGCGCCCGTCATCGCCCCCCGTCCAGACCATGGAGCCGATCATGCTTAGACTGACCCGCCGGTTCGTCCTCACCGCGGTGGCAGGTTTCGCCGCCGTCACCCTGGCCGACATCGGTGCCAACGATGCCGTCGCGGCGGAAGTCGGCCAGGCCGCGCCGGTCTTCACCGGCAGGACCGTCGACGGGCAGGAGGTGAACCTGGCCGACCTGAAGGGCCGGACCGTGGTGCTGGAATGGACCAACCACCAATGCCCCTATGTCGAGAAGCATTACGGCACGGGCAACATGCAGGCGCTGCAGAAGACGGCCACCGGCAAGGGCGTCACCTGGATCAGCGTGATTTCCTCGGCACCCGGCCTGCAGGGCCATGTCAGCGCCGACAAGGCAAAGGCACTGACCGCGGAGCGCGACGCCGCGCCGACCGAGATCGTCCTGGATCCGGAGGGCACGATCGGCAGGATGTATGGCGCGCGCACCACGCCGCACATGTATGTCATCGACCCCGACGGGGTCCTGGTCTTTGCCGGCGGGATCGACGACAAGCCCAGCGCGCGCTGGTCGACCGTGGAGAACGCCAACAATTATGTCCGCATGGCGCTGGGCGACCTGCAGGCCGGCCGCAAGGTCGGCACCTCGGTGTCGCAGCCCTATGGCTGCAGCGTGAAATACGGCAGCTGACCGGCCTGGCGCCGGCCGGATGACCGGGCGCCGGCGATCACGGCGGACAATCCTGCGCATCGGCGCCGGCGGCCTGGCGGCCGGCGCCGCAGCTGCCGGAGGCGCCATGTCGATCATGCCGCGGCCCGCCGGCGCGGTGCCGGTCGGCAGGGCGCGGATCGAGGCCGTCACCGCCGGCGGCCGGGCGTTCCTGTCGCAGCTCGCCGGCGGGCAGGCGGCGGCCGCGCTGCTGCCGTTCGACGACGACCGGCGCGGCGACTGGCACTACACGCCCCGGCGCCGGCCCGGCCTCACCCTGCAGGACATGCCGCCCGCCGCGCGGGCGGCGCTCTGGGAGCTGCTGGCCGCCGTGCTCAGCGAAACCGGGGTGCAGCGGACCCGCGACGTGATCCGCACCGAACGCGCCTTGGCGGAGATCACCGGCAACCTGTCGTTCCGCAATCCCGAGAACTACGCGATCCTGTTCTTCGGCGCGCCGCAGGGCGCGACCCCCTGGGCCTGGCGGTTCGAAGGGCATCACCTGTCGCTGAACGTCACGATCGTGCCGGGCGATCCCGGCGCCATCGCCGTCACCCCGGCATTCTTCGGCGCCAATCCGGCCACCGTGCCGGCGGGCCACAGCCATGCCGGCCTGCGCACCCTGGGGGCGGAGCAGGACATCGCCTGGCAGCTGGCCGGCAGCCTGGACGCGGCGCAGCGCGCGGCGGTCCTGCTGCAGCCGCGCACCTTCGGCGACATCCTGACCGGGCCGGGGCGGGAGGACAGCCTGAAGGCACCGGCCGGCCTGGCCTTCGAGCGGCTGGCGCCGCCGCAGCGGGACCTGCTGCTGGCCCTGGTGGACAGCTACCTGGCCGCCATGCAGCCGGACATTGCCGCGGCACAGCAGGCCGACATGCGCCAGGCCGGGCTGGAGCGGCTGCATCTTGCCTGGGCCGGTGCCTTCCAGCCCGGCCGGCCGCACTATTTCCGCGTGCATGGCCCGACCGCGGTGATCGAGTTCGACAACAGCCAGAACGATGCCAATCACGTCCATTCCGTCTGGCACCGCCCCGGCGAGGGGTTCGGTGCGGACCTGCTGTCCCGCCACTACGGGCATGGACATGGGGCGGGCCCGGCCCGTTGAGGGGCGGCCAGCCCGGCCATGCAGGCATTGCAGACCTGACGTCTGGTCGCTGTTCAGCCCCTCCCTGCCGGGTTAGAACGGCCGCTCAGCCGGCGCCGTCCCGATGGCGGCGACCGGCCGGATCGCTGCCCGGGCCCTGGGGCCCCGGCCCACTGGATCGGTTTTCCGCAATGTTCAGTCAGACCGCCCTGCCGGGAGCATCGGCCGCGGCGCCACAACAGGGCCGGTGATGCCGGAACGCGAGCTCAAGCCGGGCCGCTTCGCCGGCGCGGCCGGCGCCGCCGGCGCGGATCTCGCGGCATCGGACGTGCCGGGCGACCGGCGGCAGGACCGGGTCCTGTTCGGCATCGTCCTGGTCGTGCTTGCGGCACTGACCTTCCCGCTGCTGAACGCATCGGTGAAGTACCTGACGGCCTTCTACCCGCTGCTGATGATCATCTGCATCCGCTACCTGACCCATGCGGTGTTCACCAGCCTGGCCTTCTTCCCGCGCTATGGCTGGCGGCTGTTCTGGCCCTCGCGGCCGGTCCTGCAGCTCGCGCGCTCGCTGCTGCTGCTGGGGGCGACCGCCTGCTTCTTCAACGCGGTCGCCACCCTGCCGCTGACCACCGCATCGACCATCGCCTTCACCGGGCCGCTGATGATCACCGCCCTGTCCGTGCCGCTGCTGGGCGAGAAAGTCGGCATCTACCGCTGGACCGCGGTGGCGATCGGCTTCTGCGGCGCCGTGGTGGTGGTGCAGCCCTGGTCCGGCGGGCCGCAGGCCGAGACGGGCGGGCCGGTCCCGCTGCTTGCCGCCCTGTCCGCCTTCGGCAGCGCGCTGTGCTATGCCTTCTACCAGATCGCCGGGCGCAAGCTGGCCGCCCACGATCCGCCGGAAACCTCGATCTGCGTCACCGCGATCGTTGCCGTCGCGGTCACCGGGATTGCGAGCTTCTTCTTCGTCGACTGGGCGCCCGTGCTGACCTGGTGGCACTATGGCATCTTCGCCGCCACCGGACTGTTCGGCGGCTTCGGGCACTATTTCGTGACCCGGGCCCTGGTCTATGCCCCGGCCTCGGTGCTGTCGCCCTTCGACTATGCCCAGCTGCTGGGCGCCACCCTGCTGGGCTTCTTCGTGTTCGGCGATTTCCCGGACATCTACACCTGGATCGGCGCGGCGATCATCGTCGGCAGCGGGATGTTCATCACCTGGCGGGAATATCGCCTGTCCGTGGCGCGCCGACATGCAGCGGCCGTGCTGGTCTGACATCCCGGCTGCGGGGGCCGCCGCGGATCTGTTCACCCGCGCGGCGCTGGGCTAAGACCATGGGATGGAGATCAGCCACGGCTTCCTGCACCTGGACGAGGTGAAGCTGCATTATGCCCGCTGCGGGGAAGCCGGGCAGCCGCTGATGCTGTTCGTCCATGGCTTCCCGGAATTCTGGTACATGTGGCGCGATCTGCTGACCGCGTTCGGCCACGACCATCTGGCGGTCGCGCCGGACATGCGGGGCTACAACCTGTCCGACAAGCCGGCGGAGATCACCGCCTATGCGCCGAAGCGCCTGGTCGCCGACCTCGACGGGCTGCGCCGCGGCTTCGGCGCGGAACGCTTCACCCTGGTGGCGCACGATTGGGGCGGCGCGGTGGCCTGGGCCTATGCCATCGCCCATCCGGAACGGCTGGACCGGCTGGTGATCATCAACGCCACGCATCCCGCGACCTTCGTGCGGGACCTGCTGCGCCATCGGCCGCAGACCGAGGCCAGCCAGTACATGCGCCTGTTCCGCGAGCCGGGCGCCGAGGCGAAGCTGTCGGCGGACAATTATGCCTGGATGTGGGACTTCACCTTCCGCCGCCACCACGAGGCCGGGCTGCTGGGCGACGCGGAGCGCGATGCCTATCTGGCCGCCTGGGCGCAGCCCGGCGCGCTGACCGGCGGGCTGAACTGGTACCGCGCGACCCGCATGCCCGTGCCCCTGCCGGAGGAGGCGGACCCGCAGGCCCCGCTGCCGCCGATGCCGGATACCGTGGTGCGGGTGCCGACCCTGGTGCTCTGGGGCATGCAGGACCATGCGCTGCTGCCGGGCCTGCTCGACGGGCTGGAGGACTATGTGCCGGACCTGCAGGTGCAGCGCCTGCCCGAGGCGAGCCACTGGGTGATGCAGGAACAGCCCGACACCGTCCGCAGGGCGATCCGCGCCTTCATCGACCGGCCGGCCATCGACTCCCCCGCATGAGCGCACCGGACGGTCCGCAGATCGGCGCCATCGGGGCGGTCGCGCCCGCGGTGGCGAGCCGGCTGGAGGACCGCTTCGCGGTCGGCATCGGCTTCATGCTGCTGGGGGTGCTGAGCTTCCCCCTGATGAACGCGTCGGTGAAGTTCCTGACCGGCTTCTATCCCGTCCTGATGATCGTCTGCCTGCGCTATGTCAGCCATTTCCTGTTCACCGCCGCCGCCTTCACCCCGCGCTACGGCTGGCGGCTCTACGTGCCGTCGCGGCCCTGGATGCAGCTCGCGCGGTCGCTGCTGCTGCTGACCTCCACCGCCTGCTACTTCTTCGCGCTCACCGCCCTGCCGCTGACCACCGCGGTGACCATCGGCTTCACCACGCCGCTGATCGTCACCGCCCTGTCGATGCCGCTGCTGGGGGAGAGGGTCGGGATCTATCGCTGGACGGCTGTCGCGCTCGGCTTCGCCGGTGCGGTGATCATCCTGCAGCCCTGGGGTGCGGGGCCGCAGGCCGACGCCGACGTGGTCTCGCCCTACCTGGCGGCCGGCTCGTCGTTCTGCAGCGCCTCGGCCTATGCGTTCTACCAGATCCTCAGCCGCAAGCTCGCCGCCCACGACCCGCCGGAAACCTCGATCGTCTTCACCGCCACGGTGGCGGTCGTGATCACCGGCATTGCCGCGCTGTTCGTGGTGGACTGGGTGCCGATCCAGGCCTGGTGGCACCTTCTGCTGTTCGCGGCGACCGGCTTCATCGGCGGCTTCGCGCATTATTTCGTCACCCGCGCCTTCGTCTATGCGCCGGCCGCCCTGCTGTCGCCGTTCGGCTATGGCCAGCTGCTCACCGCCACGGCGCTCGGCTATGTCATCTTCGGCGACTTTCCCGATGCCTGGACCTGGCTCGGGGCGGCGATCGTGACCGCCTCCGGCCTGTTCATCACCTGGCGCGAATATCTCGCCGCCAGGGCGCGCCGCCAGATATGAGCGGCAAAAAGGTCCGGCCCGGCGACCAGCGCCTGCCGTTCGACCCGGCCGCGGCAGTCCCGGATGCCGGCCTGGTCTTCATCGGCCGCATCCGCTCGCCCTGGCCCGACCTCGATGCCTGCCCGAAGAACCTGCGCGAAGCGCGCGAGCGCGGCGGCGGCGGCGCGGTCGAGCTCGACCCGCCCTGGCGGCCCGGCCTGCAGGGGCTGCAGGCCGGCGCCACCCTGCTGCTGCTCTACTGGATGGACCGGGCGCCCCGCGACCTGATCGTCCAGGCGCCGGCCCACCGCCCGGCGCCGGCCGGCACCTTCGCCCTGCGCAGCCCGGCGCGCCCGAACCCGATCGCCCTGGCGGCGGTGCGGCTGCTCGACATCGACATGCCGGCCGGACGCCTGCACATCGATGCCATCGACTGCCTCGACGGCACGCCGCTGCTGGACATCAAGCCCTGGCTGCCGGGCGTCGACCTGCCATCCGGCGCTCAGAGCCCGGCATAGACCGCCTTCTCGTAATCCTCGTAGGCGGTCATGAAGCCCGGCTCCACGAAGGGCAGGGTCTGGGTCATGATCACCGCCGCCAGATCCTTCTTCGGGTCGATCCAGTAATGCGTGTTGCAGACCCCCGCCCAGGCCAGCGAGCCGGCGGAGCGCATGGCCGGCGCGTCGTCCTCCAGCCGCATGAAGGCGAAGGCATGGGTCTTCCGCAGGCCCGGAAAGGGTTCGAAATCGGCCGAGACCGGCGGCGCCATGGTGTTCACTTTCTCCACCTCCAGCGCGCCGATCTGGTTGGCGCACATCTCGGCATGCGCCTGCGGGCTGAGGATCCGCACGCCGTCCAGCTCGCCGCCGTTCAGCACCATCCGGCAGAAGCGCAGATAGTCCGGCGCAGTGGAGTAGAGGGCATGGCCCATGCCGTAGAATTCCGGCCTGGGCGGCGGCGCCAGCTCGAACGGCGCGAAGGCGCCGTCCTCGCCGCGTGCCTGCAGGTCCGCCAGCCGGCCCGCCAGCGCACCCTCGCACTCGAAGGCGGTGTCCGACATGCCCAGCGGCTGCAGGATCTCCTCGGTCACGAAGCGGTCGATCCCGCGGCCGTCGATCGCCTCCACCGCCTGGCACAGCCAGTCGATGCCGATGCCATAGTCCCACTTCGTGCCGGGGTCGAAGGCCAGCGGGTACATCAGCGCGCCCTTCAGGCCGGACAGGATCGTCGGATGGCCGCTATGTGCCATCCAGCGCCCGATGTCGGCGTTGAAGAACTCGTAGCAGAAACCGGAGGTATGGGTGGCCAGGTGGCGGATCGTGCAGGTCGTGCGGGGGCTGCGCAGCACCGGCTCCTCGCCGTTCCAGCCGTCCACCACCTTGACCTCCTTGAAGGCCGGCAGGATCTCGGCGACGGGCGTATCCATCGACAGCTTGCCGCGGTCGATCAGGATCATCGCGGCCACCGAGCCGACCGCCTTGGTCATCGAGAAGATCCGGAACACGGTATCCTCGCCCGCCGCCCGGCCGGCAGCGGCCGTGCCTGCCGCGCCGGCGAAGGTCGTGCCCTTGGCATTGCCGGTCATGGCGACCAGGAAGGGTGCGTCGCCGCGGGCGACGGATCGATCGAGCACGGCTTGCAGACTGGACATCCTGGCTTCCTCCCGGTTTCGTTGGGCGCCTCTGTTGCGGAGGGCCGGCGGGAAGCTTAGGCGCGCAGCAAGGTTGCGCCAATCGCAAATGCAACAGCCAGGGGCTGTCTATTGATCCAGCGCGATGACCCTGGCACGGCCGGTCGTCGGCTCGCCGGCCCTTGGACGTCTGGCGTCCCGGCCGTCACTTCAGATCGTCCGGCCTCAGGCCGGTATGGCGGGCAATTCTTGCGAGCATGCGAGGGCCAATTTCCTCGCCGTCGTCAAAAGCGAACACCACGTTCGGATGCCCCTCCTTGGCAAGCACGCGATGTGAGCCTCGCTGACGGTCGATGCGCCAGCCAATGCTCTCGCGTGCAGCAAGGACAAGGCGCGCCTTGCGCGTGCCCCAGGCATTCATGCAGCGGAGAAGATGAGCGGCAGTTCGGGCGTGGGTTCGCCGTGCTCCAGCCGGTCGGCCAATGTGCGGAGCGCAAGCGCTTCGACTTTTGCGATCGCCTCCTCCCGGCTTGTCCCATACGCCAGAACGCCCGGCAGCACAGGAATCTCAGCTATGAAGCGCCCATCGGCCTCCTGCTCGGTCTCGACCGTCAGCATGTCGCCTCCTCCTCCAGCGGCTGCGCCGATATGGCTCTCTGCGACAGCCGCCTTGGGCAATGATAGCGGCCGCGTGCCTACTCCTCCAGCGGGATCACCCGGGCGCGGGCGCCGCCGACGGCGAGCGCCAGCTTGCCGGCCTTGAGCGCCAGCGCGGCCTCGCCGAACACCTCGCGCCGCCAGCCCTGCAGCGCGGCGACCTCCTCGCCATCGTCGGCGGCGATCGCCTCCAGGTCGTCGGAGGTGGCGATCAGCCGCTGCGCCACGTCATGCTCCTCGGCCTTCAGGCGCAGCAGCACCCGCAGCAGTTCCACCAGCGAGGCCGGCGGCTTGGCCTTGCGCGGGCCGCGGTCCACGGCGGGCCAGTCGGATTTCGGGATCTCCAGCGCGCGCTGGATCGCCTGCATCAGCGCCTTGCCCATCGGCCCCTGGGCGAAGCCCTTGGGCATGCCGCGGATCCGCATCAGCCCGGCCTCGTCGGTCGGCGGATGGCCGGCGATGTCCAGCATCGCCTCGTCGCGCAGCAGCCGGTTGCGGGGAATGTCGCGTTCCTGTGCGGCGCGCTCCCGCCAGGCCGCGACCTCGCGCAGCACGACCAGCGCGCGGGGCTTGGCGCCGCGGGTCTTCACCCGCTGCCAGGCATCCTCCGGCGCCATCGCATAGGTGCGCGGATCGGTCAGGCGGCCCATTTCCTCCGCCAGCCAGGGGGTGCGGCCGTTCGCTTCCAGCTTCGCCTTCAAGGTCAGGTAGACCTGCCGCAGGTGGGTGACGTCGCTCAGCGCATAGCTGGTCTGGCGTTCCGACAGCGGCCTGCGCGACCAGTCGGTGAAGCGCGAGGACTTGTCGACCTCGGCGCCGACGGTCTGCGCCACCAGCTTGTCGTAGGCGACCTGGTCGCCGAAGCCGCAGACCATCGCCGCCACCTGGCTGTCGAAGATCGGCACCGGCAGCCGCCCGCTGCGATGGTAGAAGATCTCCAGGTCCTGCCGCCCGGCATGAACGACCTTCAGGATGCTCTCGTCGTGCAGCAGCTCGTCCAGCGGCGCCATGTCCAGGCCGGGCGCCAGCGGGTCGATCACGCGGGCATTGTCCGCGCTCTCCCCCGGTCCGGCGACCTGCACCAGGCAGAGCTGCGGCCAATAGGTGGACTCCCGCATGAACTCGGTGTCCAGGGTGATATAGTCGGCGCCCTGCAGGGTTGCGCAAAAGGCGGCCAGGCTGTCGGTGTCGGTGATCACGGGCATGCCGGGTCTTTAGCACGGCTCCGCGGTCAATGCATGATTGTCGCGCCGATGCGCGACAGTGTTGGGCATGACCGTCGCGCCGATGCGCGACAGGGATGGGCACGATCGTCGCGCCGATGCGCGACGGGGGCGGGCATGACCGCCGCGCCGCTGCGCGAGGGGGCGGGCCGGCAGCGGCGCTCTGCTTGACTTGGGCCGGGCATCGCTGGCATGTCAGCCGCGCTTCCCCCCCTTCCGCAGGAAACCCCCAAGGCGGCTTTTGATGACCGAGTCCGGCACCATGCATCCCTATCGCACCCATAGCTGCGGCGCCCTGCGCCAGGCCGATGTGGGCGCCCGCGTCCGCATCTCGGGCTGGGTGCATCGCAAGCGCGACCACGGCAACCTGCTGTTCGTCGACCTGCGGGACCATTACGGCATCACGCAATGCGTGATCGAATCCGAGGCGGAGATCTTCCGCCAGCTGGAGACCCTGCGCTCCGAGAGCGTGCTGCGGATCGACGGCCGGGTGGTGGCGCGCGAGGCGGAGACGGTCAACCCGAACCTGCCGACCGGCGAGGTGGAGATCCGCATCGAGGATATGGAGGTGCTGTCGGCCGCCGCCGAGCTGCCGATGCCGGTGTTCGGCGAGCATGACTATCCGGAAGAGATCCGCCTGCGCTACCGCTTCCTGGACCTGCGGCGGGAGCAGCTGCACCGCAACATCGTGATGCGCTCGAAGATCATTTCCTCCTTGCGGCGGCGGATGACCGACCAGGGCTTCATGGAATTCCAGACGCCGATCCTGACCGCCTCCAGCCCGGAGGGCGCGCGCGACTTCCTGGTGCCCAGCCGCCTGCATCCGGGGCAGTTCTATGCCCTGCCGCAGGCGCCGCAGCAGTTCAAGCAGCTGATCATGGTCGCCGGCTTCGACCGCTATTTCCAGATCGCGCCCTGCTTCCGCGACGAGGATGCCCGCGCCGACCGCAGCCCCGGCGAGTTCTACCAGCTCGATATCGAGATGAGCTTCGTGGAGCAGGAGGATGTCTTCACCGCCGTGGAGCCGGTGCTGCGCGGGGTGTTCGAGGAATTCGGCCCGGCGGAGGGGCGCGAGGTGGCGCCCGGCCCGTTCCCGCGCATCCCCTTCGCCGAGGCGATGCTGAAATACGGCTCCGACAAGCCCGACCTGCGCAACCCGATCGAGATCGCCGATGTCACCGAGGCGTTCCGCGGCTCCGGCTTCGGCATCTTCGCCAGGTCGATCGAGAACGGCGCGGTGGTGCGCGCGATCCCCGCGCCGGGGGCGGCGGCCAGCCAGGCGCGCAGCTTCTTCGACAAGATGAACGACTGGGCCCGCGCCGAGGGCTGGCCGGGCCTGGGCTATATCCAGATGGTCGATGGCGGCGGCAAGGGGCCGATCGCCAAGAACCTCGACGATGCCCGCATCGCGCAGATCCGCCAGGCCGCCGGCCTGCAGGACGGCGACGGCGTGTTCTTCGCCTGCGACAAGCCGCTGAAGGCGGCGAAGCTGGCCGGCCAGGCGCGCAGCAAGGTGGGCGCGGACCTCGGCCTGATCGAGCAGGGCATCTACCGCTTCTGCTGGATCGTCGACTTCCCGATGTACGAGTATGACGAGAACGAGAAGCAGGTGGTGTTCAGCCACAACCCCTTCTCGATGCCGCAGGGCGGGCTGGAGGCGCTGCAGGGCAAGGACCCGCTCGACATCCTGGCCTACCAGTACGACATCGTCTGCTACGGCGTGGAGCTGTCCTCCGGCGCGATCCGGAACCATCGTCCCGACATCATGCTGGAGGCGTTCCGCATCGCGGGCTATTCCGCGGAGGAGGTCGAGGCCCGCTTCGGCGGCATGCTCAACGCATTCCGCTATGGCGCGCCGCCGCATGGCGGGATCGCGCCGGGTGTCGACCGCATCGTCATGCTGATCCTGGACCAGCCGAACATCCGCGAGGTCATCCTGTTCCCGATGAACCAGCAGGCGCAGGACCTGATGATGCAGGCGCCCAGCGAGGTCGGCGCCCGGCAGCTCCGCGAGCTGCATATCCGGACCGTCCTGCCGGAGTCGAAAAAGGGCGCCTGACGGGCGCAGGCGGGGCTGCCGCGGCGCGCTTTTCGCGGGCCGTAAACGCTTGTCCTGCATAATATTTTCTATTGCCGCTCGAAACCTGTTGAATTCATCCATGCCGGCCCCATTTGATGGCGGCCGCAGACCCGATCGAGGTCGTATCGACGGTCCTCCCGGGTTGGACGCGCGCCTGGAGAAACAACAGAATGAGCACGCTGCTTGAGGCGGCTGAAGGCGAGGCCTTCGAACCTCCAAGTAGTCTCGATGCCCCCCTGAAGCGGCGCCCCGGCGGCGCCGCTCCGGCGGGCATCCCGGCGGGCATCATCGCCCAGGGCCTCGGCCCGCCGCCGGCACGGCGGGGAGCGGCACCGGAACGGTTCCCGGCAGGCCCCGAACGCCGCGCCTTCCTCAAGCGGCACTTCCCCGGGGTCACTCTCGCGGAATGGAACGACTGGCGCTGGCAGTTGCGCCGGCGGGTCAAGGGCCTGGCGGAGCTGCAGCGCCTGTTCCGGCTGTCGGAGGGCGAACTCCAGGCGGTCGCGGGCCGCGATGGCGGCCTGCCGGTCGGCATCACGCCCTATTACGCCAGCCTGATGGCGCCGGACGACCCGACGGAGCCGCTGCGCCGCACACACATCCCCGTAGGCACGGAGTATCTGCGCTCCCCGGGGGAGGCGGACGACCCGCTGGGCGAGGACCATGACAGCGCGGTCCCGGGGCTTGTCCACCGCTATCCGGACCGGGTGCTGTTCCTGACCACGGGGTTCTGCGCCACCTACTGCCGGTACTGCACGCGCTCCCGCATGGTCGGCCAGCAGGGCGGCGAGTACCAGTTCAGCCGCGGCCAATGGGACCAGGCCCTGGCCTATATCGAGGCGCATACCGAGATCCGCGACGTGCTGCTGTCGGGCGGCGATCCGCTGACCCTGTCCGACGACCGCCTGGACTACCTGCTCGGCCGCCTGCGGGCGATCCGCCATGTCGAGTTCATCCGGATCGGCAGCAAGATCCCCGTGGTCCTGCCGATGCGGGTGACCCGCGCGCTGGTGCGCACCCTGCGGAAGCATCATCCGCTGTGGATGAGTATCCACTTCACCCATCCGTCGGAACTCACCCCGGAGGTGACGGAGGCGATGGCCCGGCTCGCCGATGCGGGGATCCCGCTGGGCAGCCAGACGGTGCTGCTCAAGGGGATCAACGACGAGCTGCCGGTGATGAAGGCGCTGATGCATGGGCTGCTGATGCGCCGGGTGAAGCCGTACTACCTCTACCAGTGCGACCCGATCACCGGCTCCAGCCATTTCCGCACGCCGGTATCCAGGGGGCTGGAGATCATCCAGGGCCTGCGCGGGCACACCACGGGCTATGCGGTCCCGACTTTCGTGATCGACGCGCCCGGCGGTGGCGGCAAGATCCCGCTGCTGCCGGAAACGGTCATCGGGCGGGATGGCGACGACCTGATCCTGCGCAATTTCGAAGGCAAGCCGTACCGCTATCCCGATCCGCCCGATGCCGGGCGCCCCGCGACCGGGGAGGCCTGACCATGGAGGTGGCATTCGTCTACGACCTGCGCGACGATTATCGCGCGATGGGGTGGAGCGAGGAGGCCCTTGCCGAGTTCGACTCCGCCGAGACGGTGGAGGCGGTGGCGGCGGCGCTGCAGCGTGCCGGCGCGTCGGTTGCCTGCATCGGCCATGGGCGTGCCCTGGCGGCGCGGCTGGTGGCCGGGCAGCGCTGGGACCTGGTCTTCTCCATCGCCGAGGGGGCAAGCGGCCGCAGCCGCGAGGCGCAGGTGCCGGCGCTCTGCGAACTGTTCGACCAGCCCTATGCCTTCTCCGACCCGCTGACCATGGCGGCGACCCTCGACAAGGCCGTGGCGAAACGCATCGTCCGCGACGCGGGCATCGTCACCGCGCCCTTCGCAGTGCTCGACACCGTCGAGGCGGCGCAGGCGCTGGACATGGCCTTTCCGCTGTTCGTCAAGCCGGTCGCCGAAGGCACCGGGAAGGGCTGCAGCCTGGCCTCCCGGGTGACCGGCCGCGCCGCGCTCTGCACCGCCACGGCCGACCTGCTGGCCCGGTTCCGCCAGCCGGTGCTGGTGGAGAGCTTCCTGCCCGGCCGCGAGTTCACGATCGGCCTGCTGGGCACCGGGGCGGCAGCGGAGGTGATCGCCGTGCTGGAGGTCACCGTCGCGCGGGGCGGCGGCGCCACCGTCTATACCTTCGACGACAAGGAAGAGTGCGAGACCCGCGTGCACTACGCCCTGGCAACGGATGCGGAGGCGCGGGCGGCGGCGGCAGGGGCGGTCGCGGCCTACCGCATCCTCGGCTGCCGCGACGCGGCGCGCCTGGACTTCCGCTCCGACGCCCGCGGCGTGCCGCATTTCCTGGAGGTGAACCCGATCGCCGGCCTGCATCCGACCCATTCGGACCTGCCGATCCTCACCCGGCAGTCCGGGCGCAGCTATGACTGGCTGATCGCCGGCATCCTGCACTCGGCCATGCAGCGCTACCCGCGGCCGGTCCCGCTCGCCCTGGCGGCGGGCTGACCCGGTGGGCGCCTACCTTCCGGTCCTGATCGGGACCGCGGTGGACCGCGCGGACGACCTCGACACGGCAGCGACCGCCGGCGCGGTCGTGGCCGCGCTGGGCCGGCTCGGCTTCCGGTCGGAATGCGTCACCGTCGGGCTCGACCTGTCGCAGCTCGCGGGACTGGCGTCGCGGCGGCCGGCGGCGGTGTTCAACCTGGTGGAGTCGATCGACGGCGATGCCGGGCTCGCCCATCTGCCCTGTCCGGTCCTGGACCATCTGGGGCTGGCCTATACCGGCGCACCGACCGCCGCCTATATCGAGAGCAGCTCCAAGCTGCTCACCAAGGCCAGGCTGGCCGCGGCGGGGATCGCGACGCCGGCCTGGTGGCTGGACGGCAGGGAGGTTCCCGCGGCGACGACGGTGATCGTCAAGTCGGTGCAGGAGCATGGCTCGCTCGGGCTGGACGCCGGGTCGGTGGTTCCGGGCCGCGCGGCAGCGGCAGAGATCGCGGCGCGGCAGCTTCGCTTCGGCGGCCGCTTCTTCGCCGAGGCCTTCGTCGCGGGCCGGGAGTTCAACATCGCGCTGCTGGAAAGCGATGGCCGGCCGGGGGTCCTGCCGATCGCGGAGATGCGGTTCGCCGGCTTCGCCGGCGACCGGCCCCGGATCATGGACTACAGCGCCAAGTGGGACCCGGCGGACCCTGCCTACCGCCAGTCCGGCGCCAGCTTCGGCGTGGAGGGGGACGAGCCGGTCCTCGCCGCCAGCCTGACGGAGATCGCGCTGCATTGCTGGGCGGCCTTTGGCCTCAGGGGCTATGCCCGGGTCGACATCCGGCTGTCGGACAGCGGCGACCCGCTCGTGCTGGAGGTGAATGCCAATCCCTGCCTGGCGCCCGACGCGGGCTTCTTCCTGGCGCTGGCGCGCACCGGGCGGGGCTATGACGAGATGATCGCCGACATCCTGTCGGCGGCCGGACCGGCGCCGGAGGGCCGTTGCTGAGATGCTGCGCATCCGCAGGATCACGGGCAGCCGCGACGCGGCGGAGCGCGCCGTCTTGGCGGAGGTCCAGGCGATCATGGCGGCCCAGTTCGCGGGTCTGCCGCCCGACGACATCGCCAAGCTGCCGGACCAGCTGAACAACCCGATGAAATACGGCTTCGTTTCCGAGCTGCTGGTCTCGGAGACGGCGCATCACAAGGTCCGCGGCTTTGCCCTGGTGCTGCACGACCCGGACCTGCATTTCTCCTACCTGGAGCTGATGTCGACGGCACCGGGCCGGACCGGGGGCGGGCAGGGGGCGGCGCTCTACAACCGGGTGCGCGACGCCGCGCGCGACCGCGGCTCCATGGCGGTCTATTTCGAATGCCTGCCCGACGATCCCGCGCTCAGCCCCGATCCCTCGGTGCGCCGGCAGAACCAGGCCCGGCTGAAGTTCTACGAGCAGTTCGGTGCGCGGCCGCTGATGGGCACGGCCTACGAGACGCCGACGGATCCGGCGGTCACCGACAGCCCCTATCTGGCGATCGACACCCTGGGGCGCGAGGGGCTCCCGGCGGTGAAGGACCTGCAGGCAGCGGTCCGCGCGATCCTGGAGCGGAAATATGCCGCGATCTGCCCGCCGGGCTATATCGACAAGGTCGTCGCCTCCATCCAGGAGGGCCGGGTCAGCCACCGCGCGCCCCGCTATGAAGGCCCGAACGGCGAGGCCGGCAGCGGGCTCGCGGCGCACGGGAAGATCGCGCTGGTGATCAACGACAAGCACGACATCCACCATGTCCGCGAGCGCGGCTATGTGGAAGCGCCGGTCCGCATCCGCTCGATCATGCGGGAGTTCGACAAGGGCGAGCTGTTCACGACGGTGGAGCGGCGGCATTTCGGCGACCGCCATGTCACCGCGGTGCATGACAGCGGCCTGGTCGCCTATATCGAGCGCGCCTGCGCCGAGGCGCCGGAAGGCAAGTCCGTCTATCCCTATGTGTTTCCGGTGCGCAACGCAGAGCGCAAGCCGAAGGAGCGCTCGGTCCTGGCCGGCTACTGGTGCATCGACACCTTCACGCCGCTCAACCGGAACGCCTATCCGGCGGCCAGGCGCGCGGTGGACTGCGCCCTGACGGCCGCGGACTGCGTCCTGGAGGGGGCCCGCTTCGCCTATGCGCTGGTCCGCCCGCCCGGCCATCATGCCGAGCGCCGGACCTTCGGCGGCTTCTGCTATTTCAACAACGCCGCCATCGCGGCGCACTATCTCAGCGGCCGGGGCCGGGTCGCGGTGCTGGACATCGACTATCACCACGGCAATGGCACGCAGGACATCTTCTACGAGCGCGCCGACGTGCTGACCGTGTCGGTGCATGGCCATCCCTCCTTCGCCTATCCCTATTTCACCGGCTTCCCGGGGGAGAAGGGGCGCGGCCCGGGCGCGGGCTACAACCTGAACATCGCGCTGCCCGAGGCGGTGACTCCGGACGAGCACCGCGCCGCCGTGGGCCGCGCCCTGGACCGGATCGCCCGGCACGACCCGGACTGGCTGGTGCTGGCCATCGGCTTCGACACGGCGGTGGCCGATCCGACCGGCACCTGGTCCAACCGGGCCGCCGACTTCCGCGCCCTCGGCCAGCTGATCGGCGCGGCCGGCTATCCCACGGTGATCGTCCAGGAGGGCGGCTACCGGGTGCGCACCCTGGGCGCCAATGCCCGGAACTTCTTCCAGGGCCTGGCGGAGTCCGAGCCCGGGCCGCGCCGCACGGGGCGGGCCGGCCGGCCGGCGCGGGCCGAACCGCAGGCCGCGACCCTGGCCTGGCGCGACGCGGTGAGCCCCGCCGACCTGGCGGCCGTGCGCCGGCTGGTGGCCACCACGGAGATGTTCACCCCGGCCGAGGTCGATATCGCCGTGGAGCTGGTGCAGGAGCGCATCGCCAGGGGGCAGGGGTCGGGCTACGAGTTCGTCCTGGCGGAGGCCGATGGGCAGCTTGCCGGCTATGCCTGCTATGGCGCGACCCCGGGCACGGCCGGCACCTGGGACCTGTACTGGATCGTCGTCGGGCCGCAGGGCCAGCGCCGCGGCATCGGCGGCGCGCTGCTGGCCGAGGTCGAGGCGCGGATCGGCACCGCGCCCGGGCGCAGCCTGGTGGCAGAGACCTCGTCGCTGGACCTCTATCGCCCCACGCGGGGCTTCTATCGCAAGCACGGATTCGAGAAGGCGGCCGAGCTGGCCGATTTCTATCGGCCCGGCGACGGCAAGATCATCTACAGAAAGTGGCTTTCCCATGATGCCCCGCCCGCAAGACGCAAGACCTGATCCCCTGCCGCCGCCGGCGCCGCCGGCAGACGGCTTCTGGCAGGACAGGACCAGCCTGGCCGCTCCCCGGGCGGTGCCGGGCTGCGGCCGGGGGCTGTTCGCCATCGCGCCGATCGCGGCAGGCACCGTCATCGACCGGGCCTGCACAGTGGAGGTCGCGGCGGCGCAATGCCCGGACCTGGACCGGATGCAGCCGCTCGGCGATTTCTATTTCGAGCATCCCGAGGATCCCCGGGCCGGCCTGATGGCGCTGGGCCTGATGAGCCTGTGCAACCACGCCGACCGGGCGAATGCCGATGTCCGCTTCACCCGCGAGGACGGCCTGGGCTGGATGGCGGAACTGGTCGCGCTTGCCCCGATCGCCGCCGGCAGCGAAATCACCTATCGCTACAAATGCCCGCTCTGGTTCCCGGAGACAGACCGCTGAGACAGACCGCTGAGTCGGAGCGCCGATCCGGCCCGCCGGCGCCTTTGCCGCCCGGTTCCGCGCCGCCCCGAACCATCCATGGCCTAGCCGCGCCGGTCCCGCCTAGAATGGCGGTCACAGGACAGCTGAGAGGGAGGCAGGAATGGGCGTGTTGGATCCGGGCGCGAAGATCGTCGTGGACCTCGTCAGGAAGGCGCAGGCGGAGGGCGCCAAGCCGGTCGAGCAGCTGACGGTGGCCGAGGGCCGCGACATGTACGAGAACCAGCGGGCCGCCCTGACCCCGGATCCGCCGGAGGTGGCCGAAGTGAAGGATTTCGCGGTTCCCGGTCCGCGCGGCGAGATCCAGGTGCGGCTGTACCGGCCCGCCGGCAGCGATCCCGCCGCTTCGCTGCCGGTGATCGTCTATTACCATGGCGGCGGCTGGGTGATCGGCAGCCTCAACACCCATGACGTGGTCTGCCGCGGCCTGGCCAACGAATCCGGCTGTGCCGTGCTGTCGGTCGACTACCGCATGGCGCCCGAACATGCCTTCCCGGCGGCCGGCGAGGACAGCTACGCGGTGCTGGAATGGCTGGTTGCGGCGGGGGACGGGCATGGCCTGGATGCGACCCGCATCGGCGTTGCCGGCGACAGCGCCGGCGGCAACCTGTCCGCGGTGATGACCCTGATGGCGCAGGAGCGGAACGGCCCCCGGATTTCCTGGCAGGGCCTGATCTATCCGGCGACGGACTTCCGCGGCGGCTATGCCTCGCGCGACAGCTTCGGCGAGGGCTATCTGCTCACCGTTGCCGCCATGAACTATTTCGAGAACCTGTACCTGCAGGGCGAGGGACCGCGCACCGACTGGCGCGCCTCACCGATCCTGGCGGAGGACCTGACCGGCCTGCCGCCGGCGACCATCGTCACCGCCGGCTTCGATCCGCTGCGGGACGAGGGCAGGGCCTATGCCGACCGGCTGCGCGATGCCGGCGTGCCGGTGACCTACAAATGTTTCGACGGCCAGATCCACGGCTTCTTCACCATGGGGCGGGTGATCCCCGAGGCCGATGCCGGCATCCGGCTGATGGCGGAGGGCGCGAAGGCCGCCCTGCAGTCCTAGGATCCGGCAGCCGGCCGCCGCCGCGGAGGCGATGGACCTAGCATGACGACGGTGACGATCAGCGGCACGACCGGTGCCGACGCGCTGACCCTGGCGGCCGGGCAGACCGAGGTCGTCTTCGACTATCAGGGCGGTGCCGACAGCCTGACCTTCACCGCGGCGGCGACCCAGTTGTTGCACCTGGGGACGCCGTCGGCCAACACGGTGACCGGCGGCGCCGCGGCCGACAGCCTGGCGCTCTCCGCGGGCGGCACGGTCATGCTGTCCGCGCTGGAAACCGTGACCGGCAGCAGCGCCGTCGAATCGGTGACCCTGTCGGCGGCCGCGACCGCCACGGTGTCGGCACTGGACAGCCTGCTGGGCTCTGCCTCGGCGGACCAGATCGCGTTTTCCGCCGGGAACACGGTCACCGTCGCGGCGCTGGACAGCCTGACCGGCTCGGCCTCTGCCGAGCAGGTCACCTTCAGCGGCGACAACACGGTGCAGGCGGTGGCGATCGACAGCCTGGTCGGCGCCGTCACCTCGGACACGATCAACGTCACCCTGTCGGGCGCCGCCACCGCGATGGCGGCCTGGCTGGACCTGCTGGTCGGCTCGGACTCCGCTGAGCGGATTACCCTGTCCGGCGGGGTCTCGCTGACCGCCGCCCATCTGGACACCGTGATCGGCTCGCCGTCCGCGGAGCGGGTCGGCCTCTCCGCCGCCGCGACATTGACCCTCTCCGCGGTGGAGACCCTGCTGGGCTCCGCCTCAGCCGAGGCGGTCACGCTCACGGCCGCCAATACCCTGACGGTCGCCGGGATCGACACCCTGACCGGCAGCGCCTCGGCCGACCGGGTCACCCTGAGCGCGGGCGGCGCCATACGGGTGCTTGGCATCGATACCCTGATCGGCAGCGCCACGGCCGACACCGTCACCCTGGCGGACGACCAGAGCGGCGTGCTGGTGAACCTGCTGGGCGGCGCCGATCTCCTGGCCCTGAACAGCGTGACCCTCGGCGGGTTCGACATCTCCGCCTACAATGTCGAAACCCTGGCCGGCAGCGCGACCGGCGACCGGGTGGTGCTGGGGGGCGCGTCCGGCGCGTCGGTGACCGTCTCCGGCGTGGAGACCCTGATCGGCACCGGCGCCAGCGATTCCGTGACCTGGAGCGCGGCCGCCACGACGACGATCGCCAACCTGGACAGCCTGATCGGGTCGGCCTCCGCCGAACTGGTGACGATCAGCGCCGCCGGCACCCTGACGGCGATGGCGATCGACACCCTGAACGGCAGCGCCTCGCAGGAATATGTGACCCTGGCCTCGGGCGGCAGCACGATCCAGGTGTCGGCGCTGGACATCCTGGTCGGGACCGCGGGCGCGGCCGAGGCGGTGACCCTCGGGGCGGCCCAGAGCGGCGGAATCTTCAACCTGCTGGGCGGCAGCGACATCCTGGTGCTGGCGGACGGGGCAAACACGGTCAGCGCCTACAATGTCGAGACGGTGACCGGGGGCACCGGCGCCGACTATGTGACCCTGGGCGGCGCGGCCGGCCAGACCATGACCGGGACCGGCCTGGAGACCCTGGTCGCGGGCGCCTTGGACGACATCGTCTCGGTGGGCAGTGCCCAGACCGAAGGGCTGTTCAACCTGCTCGGCGGCAATGACAGCCTGAGCCTGGCCAACGGCGTGAACAGCGTGACCGCCTACAATGTCGAGAGCCTGACCGGCGGCGCCAGCATCGACAATGTCAGCTTCGGCGGGGCCGCCGCCACCACGACCCTGGTCTCGGCGGTGGAGACCCTGATCGGTACCGGCAGCGCCGGCCGCTGGATCGAGCTGTCGGGCGCTGCGACGGCGACCGCCTCGAACATCGACACCCTGGTGGGCACGGCCTCGGCCGACACCCTGACCCTGGGGGCGGCGGCGACCGGCGGCATCGTCAACAGCCTTGGCGGTGCCGACAGCCTGACCCTGGCGGATGGCAGCAACAGCATCTCCGCCTACAACGTGGAGACATTGACCGGCGGCAGCGGTGCGGATGCCGTGCAGCTGGGCGGTGCCGCGGCGCAGACGGTGAGTGTCAGCGGGGTGGAAAGCCTGACCGGCAGCGACGGTGCGGATTCCCTGACCCTGACCGGCGGCGACACGCGGGTGGTCGGCGGCGCCGGCGCCGACACGGTCCTGCTGCGGTCCGCCGCCGGCACCGACGTGGTGGGCTATGCGGCGCAGACCGACGGCAGTGTCTTCGGCACGGCCAGCGGCGCCGACACGATCCTGAACTTCCAGCCCGGCACGGACAAGCTCACCGTGGTGTCCGGCGGCCTGTTGCAAAGCGCGGTCGATGCCGGCGGCAATGGCAGCCTCAGCCTGACCAGCCGCGCGCAGGGAGAGGTCGTGCTGGGCACCGACGAAATGGTCTACCTGACGACAGCGGCCAGCGCCGGCACCCTGGCCGCCACCACCGTGACCGGCTTCCTTGCCGCGCTGGGGTCGGTGACCGGGACCGGCCCGGCGCTGGTCCTGGCCAACGATGGCGTGAATTCGGGCCTCTACTACCTGAACGATTTCGGCGGCGGCAGCATCGCGGCCGCCAATGTCCGCATGCTCGGGCTGTTCCAGACCGCGGTGCTGCAGGTGACCGACGTGACCCTGCCATAGGCGCCGCCGGAACGAAGAGCAGCAATGAGGGCAACGTCTCACAGAGGGAGGGATGCACCGATGTCGGTTCAACCGATGGCCGGATCCGGCGACCGGAACCCGCGCACCTGGGAAGAGGCGCGGGCGATGGTGAAGCATGTCGAATCGCTCTTCACCCCGTGGAACGTCGATGCGCTGGTCGACGGCTTCACGGCGGATTGCGTGATCCGTTTCGGCGACCTGCCGGAGTTCCGCGGCCAGGAGGCGCTCCGCAGGTTCTTCACCGCGCGCAGCGCGCGGCAGCGCGACTACCGGCTGGTCAAGACATTGAAATGCCTGATGGGCGACACCCTGTGCAACACCTGGGAAGGGACCTGGGAGGATGCCGCATCGGGGCAGAAGATGACGGGCTTCGGCTGCGAGGTCTGGCAGCTGCGCGACGGCAGGATCGCCGTCTGGGAGGGCGCGTTCAATGCCGCGCCGGAAGGCGGGCAGGGCAGCATGCAGGCGCTGCTGACCTGAGCCGGAATCGGAAGGGGCGGCAGCGTTGCCGCTGCCGCCCCTCCGGTTGCCTCGCCGCCGCGCCGGGTCAGACCGTCCAGGTATGGCCCGAATGCAGCAGCTCGTTGATCGTCGCGTTCGGCTTCTTTTCCATCGCGGCCTGGACCTGGCCGGTCACCGCCGCCTCGTAGGTCGGCGCGGGGCTGTCGTACAGCACGCCCATCGCCACCGGCATGTGCGGCGGCTCCATCTGGGCGAGCAGGGTGGCGAGCACCGGGTTGGTCTCGTCATGCACCAGCAGGTCGTCCTCGGTGATGCCGTCGCGGCCGAGGGTCACCGATTCCAGGGTCAGGGTCTTCGGGTTCAGCCGGATGCCCTTGTCCTTGTCCTTGCCGTAGATCAGCGGCTCGCCGTTCTCGACATGCAGCTGCGCCTCGCCGGCCACCTGCTTCTCGGTGATATGGCCGAACACGCCGTCGTTGTAGACGATGCAGTTCTGCAGGATCTCCACGAAGCCGGTGCCCTGGTGGGCATGGGCGCGCTTCAGGACTTCCGGCAGGTGCTTGGCGCCGACATCGTAGGAGCGCCCGACGAAGCGGGCGCCGGTGCCCAGCGCGAAGGCGCAGGGATTGGTCGGCCGGTCCACCGAGCCCTGCGGTGTCGACGGGGTGCGGGTGCCGAGCCTGGAGGTCGGCGAGTACTGCCCCTTGGTCAGGCCGTAGATCTCGTTGTTGAACAGCAGGAACTGCAGGTTCACGTTGCGGCGCAGGATGTGCAGCAGGTGGTTGCCGCCGATCGACAGCGCATCGCCGTCGCCGGACACCACCCAGACGTCCAGCTCCGGGTTCGCGAGCTTCAGCCCCGTTGCGAAAGCCGGCGCGCGGCCGTGGATGGTGTGGAAGCCGTAGGTGTTCATGTAGTAGGGGAAGCGCGCCGCGCAGCCGATGCCGGAGATGAACACCATGTTCTCCTTCGGCACGCCGATCTCCGGCATGGTGCGCTGCACCGCCTTCAGGATGGCATAGTCGCCGCAGCCCGGGCACCAGCGCACATCCTGGTCGGTGGCGAAGTCCTTGGCGGTCAGCTTGGTGTCGATCTTGGGAACGTTCATGTCAGGTCTCCCGCAAGAGCCAATGTCGGGCGCACGGATCAGGCGCCGCCGCCGAGACGGGCGCGGATCGCGTCCTTCAGCTCGGCAATCGTGAAGGGCTGCCCGGTCACCTTCGACAGGGATTCCGCCGGCACCAGGTACTGCGACCGCAGCAGGGTGGCGAACTGGCCGCTGTTCATCTCGGGCACCAGGACGCGGCCGGTGCCCTCCAGCAGGCTGCCCAGGTTGCGCGGCAGCGGCCAGATATGGCGCACATGCAGATGGGCGACATCCTCGCCCTCCGCGCGCAGGGCGGCGACCGCCTGCCGGATCGGCCCGTAGGTGGAGCCCCAGCCGACGACGGTCAGGGCGGCGCCCGGCCCGCCCTCGGTGAAGCTCTGCTCGGGGATGTCGTTGGCGATGCCGTTGACCTTGGCCGCGCGCACGTCGGTCATCTTCTGGTGGTTCGCCGGCTCGTAGGAGATATGGCCGGTGTCGTAGTCCCGCTCGATCCCGCCGATGCGATGCTCCAGCCCCGGCGTGCCGGGGATCGCCCAGTTCCGGGCCAGGGTGTCCTGGTCGCGGCGGAACGGGCTGAAATCCTCCGGATCGGTGTGGAACGTGACCGGGAACGGCGCGATGTCGTTCATGTCCGGGATCAGCCAGGGCTCGGCGGCGTTGGCGATATAGCCGTCCGACAGCAGCATCACCGGGGTCATGTACTTCGCCGCTAGGCGCACCGCCTCGATCGCCGCCTCGAAGCAGTCGCCCGGGCCGTGCGAGGCGATCACCGGCAGCGGCGCATCCGCGTTGCGGCCCCAGACCGCAAGGTAGAGGTCGGACTGCTCGGTCTTGGTGGGCAGGCCGGTGGAGGGTCCGCCGCGCTGGGTGTCGACCACGACAAGCGGCAGCTCCGCACCGAAGGCCAGGCCGATCGCCTCGGTCTTCAGCGCCAGCCCGGGGCCGGAGGAGGCGGTGATGCCCATCGACCCGGCATAGGAGGCGCCGATCGCGGCGCAGGCGGCGGCGATCTCGTCCTCCGCCTGGAAGGTCACCACGCCGTACTGCTTCAGGCCGGACAGGATGTGCAGCAGCGGCGAGGAGGGGGTGATCGGGTAGGAGCAGAAGGTCATCCTCAGCTCCGCCAGCTTGCAGCCGGCCACCAGGCCCCAGGCCAGGGCCTGCGCGCCGGTGATCAGCCGGTAGGCGCCGGGCTTCACCTCGCGGGCGGGCACGCGATAGCCGCGCATCTCGCCCGACAGTTCCATGGTCTCGCCATAGGCATGGCCGGCCTTCAGCGCAGCAATATTCGCTTCCGCGACCTCGGGCACCTTGGCGAACTTGGCGGCCAGCCAGTCGAGGGTCTGCTGCGGCTCGCGGTCGTACATCCAATAGACCAGCCCCAGCACCCACATGTTCTTGCAGCGCAGCGCGTCCTTCTGGCTCAGGCCGAGCGGCCGCGCGACCTCCAGCACCCGCTGCGAGATGTCGATCTCCAGGACCTGATAGCCGCCCAGGCTGTTGTCCTGGCGCGGATCCTGGCTGAAGCCCGCCTGGCGGATGTTGCGCTCCGTGAAGCTGCCGCTGTCCAGCAGGACCAGCCCGCCCTTGCGCAGCCGCTTGATGTTCACCGCCAGCGCCGCCGGGTTCAGCGCGACCAGGACGTCCGGCGCATCGCCGGAGGTCTCGATGCTGGTGGCGCCGAAATTGATCTGGAAGGCGGACACGCCGTAGGTCGTGCCGACCGGTGCCCGGATCTCCGCGGGGAAATCCGGGAAGGTCGCCAGGTCGTTGCCGGCCAGCGCCGTGGCCTGCGAGAACTGGCTGCCGGTCAGCTGCATGCCGTCGCCGGAATCGCCGGCGAAACGGACGACAACGCTGTCGCGCTCCTCGCGAGGAGCGGACGGCCGGCTCTGGTCTTCCTTGAGTAGTGGCGTGCTCATACCCTAATCCGTTCTTGGCCCATCCAGCTCTGCCGGTTCTTGCGCAACCCGCGATCCGGGCGGCGGCAGGGCATTCTCGTGATCGTCGGAACCGGGTGCCGGCCGGCTGTCCCCGCGCCGCAGGGAACCATGCCCGCGATGACGGCGTTGGCGGCAGTCGTCGCGGGCGGACTTTGCCCCGGCCGGCCTGTCGAACAGGCAAGGCCGCGGCACGGACGCGCTGGGATGTCGGTCAGACCCACTTCAAACGAATGGCATTCCCCCATGGGACGGCGTCTGGAACGGCCAGCCGCCATCAACGTGTCATACTATCACGCCGTGGGATTCGGCGTCGCACCAAACTGGGCGGCTGCACATATGGGGCACTTCCCGGCCGGCGGAAATCCCCACCCGCCGGACCCTCACGCGAACGGGAAGGTCGGCTGCCCCGGCAACCGCCGGCAGAACCGGCACGTTTCCGCGCAGGGCAGCAACCCGATGGCCGCAGCCCGCAGGAAGCGTATATCATTAGCATACGAACGAAAAGCGAGGATGGCAATGACGGCAGACCTGGATCCGGGCGAGACCGACCTGTTGCTGGTGATCGATGTCCAGAACGATTTCTGCCCCGGCGGCAGCCTTGCGGTGCCGGACGGCGATGCCGTCGTGCCGGGGATCAACCGCCTAGCGGCGCGGTTCGCCCATGTCGTGCTGACCCAGGACTGGCACCCTGCCGGCCATCTGTCCTTTGCCAGCGCCCATGGCTCCGCCGAACCCTTCTCGACTGTGCAGATGCCCTATGGCACGCAGATCCTGTGGCCGGATCATTGCGTCATCGGCAGCCCGGGCGCGGCCTTCCACCCGGGCCTGGCGATTCCCCATGCAGCGCTTGTGCTGCGCAAGGGGTTCCGGCGCGGCATCGACTCCTATTCCGCGTTCGTCGAGAACGATCGCAACACCCCCACGGGCCTCGCCGGCTACATGCGCGAACGCGGGTTCAAGCGGGTGTTCGCCACCGGCCTCGCCCTGGACGTCTGCGTCCGCTACTCGCTGGAGGATGCGCGCCGCCTGGGTTTCGAGGCGGTGCTTGTGGAGGACCTGGCGCGGCCGATCGATACGAACGGCTCCCTGGCGGCGGCGCTGGCGGCCCTGGATGCCGCCGGCGTGCAGCGTGTGCAGGCCGGGGGATAGGCCCGCAACGGCCGGCGCCCGCCGCTGCGGGCAGGCCCGGCCTGCCTGTCATGAAAGCGTCATCAAACTGAAATCATCGAGTCACCGGGCCTCGCTAAGACAGGGCCGATCCGGTGGGGCAGGGCGCTCCGCCGCATTGCCCCGGGACGCAGCCAAGGAGCGAGCGAATGAACAAAGGGATTCTCACAGCGGCGCTGGCCGGCGCGGCGCTGACCGCCCTGGCGGCGGGCGGCACCGCGCAGGCGGCCGACCAGATCAAGATCGTGGGCTCGTCGACGGTCTACCCGTTCACCACGACGGTCGCCGAGCGTTTCGCGGCGGCCACGAAATTCCCCACCCCGATCGTGGAATCCACCGGCACCGGCGGCGGCATGAAGCTGTTCTGCGCCAGCGTCGCGCCCGATTCCCCGGATTTCACCGGCGCTTCCCGTGCGATCAAGAAGTCCGAGTACGACGATTGCATGAAGAACGGTGTCGAGAGCATCACCGAGATCAAGATCGGCTATGACGGCATCGTCTTCTCCAATTCCCGGGAAGCCGCGGCGATGCCGGTGACCAAGGAGCAGATCTTCCTCGCCCTGGCCAAGGACGTGCCGGTGGACGGCAAGCTGGCCGCCAACCCGTACAAGACCTGGAAACAGGTCGACGCCGCCCTGCCGGACACCCCGATCCAGGTGATGGGCCCGCCGCCGACGTCCGGCACCCGCGACGCCTTCGTCGAACTGGTGATGGAAGAGGCCTGCGACTCGTTCCCGGCCTACAAGGCCCTGAAGGAGGACAAGAAGGCCCACAAGGCCGCCTGCACGGCGCTTCGCGAGGATGGCGCCTATATCGATGCCGGCGAGAACGACAACCTGATCGTCTCCAAGCTGGTGGCCAACCCGAACGCCTTCGGCATCTTCGGCTTCAGCTTCCTGGACCAGAATTCCTCCAAGATCCGGGGCGAGAAGATCGATGGCGTCGAGCCGACCTTCGAGAACATCGCCAGTGGCGATTACGGCGTGTCGCGCTCGATGTTCGTCTATGTGAAGGACGCCCATGTCGGCCAGAAGGCGGGCATGAGGGAGTTCATCGCCGAGTTCACCTCGGAGAAGGCCTGGGGCGAGGACGGCTATCTGGCGGAAAAGGGCCTGATTCCGATGCCGGACGACGAGCGGAAGAAGCAGGCCGAGAACGCCATGTCCCTCGGCAAGCTGACGATGTAGCAGGTCCGTCGGGACCATGGGGCCGGTCCCGCTCGGGGCCGGCCCCGCCCTCCGGAACGGGCCGCGACCCGCCGTCGGCGATTGCGGCCCCATTCCCGGCGATCGCCCCCCGGGTCCCTCGGCGGGTCCCTGGCCCGACTTCCTGGGCGATCGTTTCGGGCCACGACTGCCAGACCGATGGCGGCCGCAGGCGCACCACCCATTTCACGCGAGGGGAGCCGATGGTTCTCGTCATCGTCATAGCGGTTCTCGGCCTGGCCTACCTGACCTTCCGCTACGGTCGCGGCCGCGCGCTGGCCCGCCCTGCCGGCATGCCCGACAGGTACCATTCCCTGCCCGGCTATTACGGCTACTACGCCATGCTCTGGGCCGTGGTGCCGCCGGTCCTGATCCTGATCGGCTGGCTGATCCTCGAGCCGAGCCTGCTGCGCGGCATGATCGAGCAGCAGCTGCTGGGCCAGATGACCGTCGATTCCGCCCATATCTCCCTGGTGATGGACGATGTGCGCCGGCTCGCCATGGGCGAGACCGTGCTGCGCGACTATGGCCCGGGGATCCGCGAGGTTGCTGCCGATTACAACCAGCTGCGCTACCTGGCCTTTGCCTGCGTGGTGGCGATCATGGCGGCGGCTGCGGCGGCCGGTTTCATCTTCGCCCGCTCGCGCATCGTGCCGAAGTTCCGCGCCAGGAACACGGTCGAGCGCGTGGTCATGGCCGCCATGCTGTTCTCGGCCTGCATCGCCATCCTGACCACGGCCGGCATCGTGCTGTCGCTGCTGTTCGAAGCCATCCTGTTCTTCAACAAGTATCCGTTCTTCGACTTCCTGTTCGGCACGACCTGGAGCCCGCAGGCGGCGCTGCGCGCGGACCAGGCCGGGTCGGGCGAAGGCACGTTCGGTGCCATCCCGCTTCTGGCGGGCACGGCGATGATCAGCCTGATCGCGATGATCGTGGCCGTGCCGATCGGCCTGATGGCGGCGATCTACCTGGCGGAATATGCCAGCCCGCGGATGCGCTCCACGGCAAAGCCGATCCTGGAGGTGCTGGCCGGCATCCCGACGGTGGTCTACGGCTTCTTCGCCGCGATCACGGTGGCGCCGCTATTTTCCAACCTCGGCTCCTGGGTCGACATCCCGACCAGTCCGGATAGCGCGATCGCGGCGGGTGTCGTGATGGGCATCATGATCATCCCGTTCATCTCCTCGTTGTCGGACGACGTGATCAACGCCGTGCCGCAGTCGATGCGCGACGGCTCCTACGCGCTCGGCGCCACCCAGTCGGAGACGATCCGCAAGGTGCTGATGCCCGCCGCGCTGCCGGGGATCATGGGCGCGGTGCTGCTGGCCGCCAGCCGCGCCATCGGCGAGACCATGATCGTGGTCATGGCGGCCGGCCTGGTCGCCAACCTGACCGCCAACCCGTTCGAGGCGGTGACCACCGTGACCGTGCAGATCGCCACCCTGCTGGTGGGCGACCAGGAGTTCGACAGCGCCAAGACGCTCTCCGTCTTCGCCCTGGGACTGCTGCTCTTCATCATTACCCTGATCCTGAACCTGATCGCGCTCAGGATCGTCCGGAAATATCGAGAGCAATATGAGTGAAGCAGCCTTGAACCTGCCGACCATCGCCGACGTCTCGGGCTCCGCGGCCGGACAGCGGCGATTGCGCCGGCGCTATGCGGCGGAGCGCCGCTTCCGGCTGTACGGCCTGGCCGGCATCGCGCTTGGCATTGCCTTCCTGGTCGTGATGCTGGTGAACATCGTCTCCACCGGCTGGTCGGCCTTCCTGCAGACCTATATCCAGGTCGATGTCACGTTCAGCCAGGACCTCGTCGACCCCTCCGGCGCGAACACCGCGGAGGCCCTGCGGCAGGGCGACTATTTCACCCTGCTGCGCGACTCCCTGAAGCAGACCTTCCCGGCGGTCAGCGGGCGCAGCGAGACCCGGCAACTCTATGCCCTGGCCTCGGTCGGCGCGGAGCACCAGCTGCGCAACATGGTGATTGCCGACCCCTCGCTGGTCGGCACGACCCAGAAGGTCTGGCTGCTGGCATCCGACGACCTGGACATGTTCTGGAAGGGCTATATCGACCGGGACGCGCCGGAGGACCAGCGCCGGGTCCCGGATTCGCAGATCGCGCTGATCGACCAGCTCGAGGCGCGGGGGGCGATCACCAGCGAGTTCAACTGGGACTTCTTCAGCAATGCCGACAGCCGGGAGCCGGAAATGGCCGGCATTGCCGCCGGCGTGGTCGGGTCTTTCCTGACCCTTCTGGTGACCCTGCTGTTGTCCCTGCCGATCGGCGTCGCCACCGCGATCTACCTGGAGGAGTTCGCGCCGAAGAACTGGATCACCGATGCGATCGAGGTGAACATCAACAACCTCGCCGCGGTGCCGTCGATCATCTTCGGCCTGCTGGGCCTGGCGGTGTTTCTCAATTTCTTCGGCCTGCCGCGGTCGGCACCGCTGGTCGGCGGCATGGTGCTGGCGCTGATGACCCTGCCCACGATCATCATCGCCTCCCGCGCCGCGCTGAAGTCGGTGCCGCCCTCGATCCGCGAAGCCGCGCTCGGCCTCGGCGCCTCGCGGCAGCAGGCGATGCTGCACCATGTCATGCCGCTGGCCCTGCCGGGCATCCTGACCGGGACCATCATCGGCATGGCGCAGGCCCTGGGCGAGACCGCGCCGCTGCTGATGATCGGCATGGTGGCCTTCGTGGCGGAGGTGCCCGACGGGATCACCTCGCCGGCGACCGCATTGCCGGTGCAGGTCTTCATGTGGGCCGGCAGCGCGGAGCAGGCCTATCAGGAAAAAACCTCTGCGGCGATCATGGTGCTGCTGGTCTTCCTGATCCTGATGAATGCGTTCGCCATCTGGCTGCGCAAGAAGTTCGAACGGAGATGGTGACAATGGCCGAACAGTCTTTGGAAACGACGCCGCGGGTGCCGCGCGGCGACGGGGGCGGTGCGCGCATCGAGGGGCCGCACGATGCCGGCGGGCTGCTGACCGACGGCCGGGTGCCGCGGATGACCGCGCGCAACCTGAACTTCTTCTACGGCACCAAGCAGGCGCTGTTCGACATCAACATCGACATCGGCGAGAAGGAGGTCACCTCCTTCATCGGACCGTCGGGCTGCGGCAAGTCGACCTTCCTGCGCTGCCTGAACCGGATGAACGACTATATCGACATCGCCCGCCTGGACGGGTCGATCAAGCTGGGCGAGCAGGATATCTATTCGCCGGAGCTGGACGTGGTGCAGCTGCGCGCCCTGGTCGGCATGGTGTTCCAGAAGCCCAACCCCTTCCCGAAGTCGATCTACGAGAATGTCGCCTATGGCCCGCGCATCCACGGCATGTCGCGCAGCAAGGACGAGATGGACCAGATCGTCCAGTTCAGCCTGGAGCGCGCCGGTCTCTGGGGCGAGGTGAAGGATCGCCTGGACCAGCCCGGCACCGGCCTGTCCGGCGGGCAGCAGCAGCGGCTGTGCATCGCGCGCGCGATCGCCGTCAGTCCCGACGTGGTGCTGATGGACGAGCCCTGCAGCGCGCTGGACCCGATCGCCACGGCGAAGATCGAGGAGCTGATCGACGAGCTGCGGCAGAACTTCACGATCGTCATCGTGACCCATTCCATGCAGCAGGCGGCGCGCGTCTCGCAGCGCACCGCCTTCTTCCACCTCGGCGTCCTGGTGGAATGCGGCGAGACCGAGCAGGTCTTCACCAATCCGCGCGAGGACAAGACCCAGGCCTATATCACCGGCCGCTTCGGCTGACCGGCCGACTGCCAGAACGGAGCCATCCATGCCGCCCGCCGCCGAACATACGGTCAAGTCCTACGATACGGAGCTGACCGCCCTGTCCACGTCGATCGCCCAGATGGGCGGCCTGGCGGAGGCGCAGCTCTCCGCCGCGATCACCGCGATGGCGCGCCGCGACACCGACCTTGCGACCCGCACCATCGAGGCGGATGCCAGGGTCGATGCCCTGGAGCGCCAGGTGGAGGAGCAATGCGTGCGCATGCTCGCGCTGCGCCAGCCGATGGCCCAGGACCTGCGCCGCATCGTCTCCTCGCTGCGGATCGCGAACGACCTGGAGCGGGTGGCCGACTATGCCGCCAATATCGCCAAGCGCTCGATCGCCCTGAGCCAGGCGCCGGTGGCGCGCCCCTCCTATGCCATCCCGCGGATGGGCCGCGTCGTCCAGGGGCAGATCAAGGACTGCCTGGATGCCTTCCTGCGCGACGACCAGAACCTGGCGCGACAGGTGATCGAGCAGGACGCGGAAGTGGACGAGATGTACAACTCGCTGTTCCGCGAGCTGCTGACCTACATGATGGAGGATCCGCGCTGGATCACCCTGGGCGCGCACCTGCTGTTCATCGCCAAGAACATCGAGCGGATCGGCGACCATGCCACCAACATCGCCGAACAGGTGCATTATTCCGTCACCGGCGAGAATGCCTCCGACGACCGTGCGAAGAGCGACCAGACACCCTACCTGACGGCCGCCGCCGTGCAGGACGGTGGCAGCCATGAGCCCGAGTGACGGTCGGCCGTGAACGTCGTCGCAAGCGTCAAGAACGCCGCAGCACGGGGGAACGAGATGAAGCCTCGGGTCCTGATCGTCGAGGACGAGGCGGCGCTGGTCGCCATGATCCGCTACAACCTTGAGAAGGAAGGCTATCGCTGCGACGAGGCATCGGACGGCAACGAGGCGATGATGAAGGTCGCCGAGGAGCGCCCGGACCTCGTGCTGCTGGACTGGATGCTGCCGCATCTGTCCGGGCTGGAAGTCTGTCGCCAGCTGCGCCGCAACCCCGCCACCCGCAACGTGCCGATCATCATGCTGACCGCGCGCGGCGAGGAGAGCGACCGGGTGCGCGGCCTGGATGCGGGCGCCGACGATTATGTCTCCAAGCCGTTTTCGCCCGGCGAGCTGGTCGCGCGGATGCGCGCGGTGCTGCGCCGGATCCGGCCGGCGCTGACCGAGGAACTGCTGTCCATCGGCGACATCGCGATGGACCTGGCGGCCCATCGGGTGACCCGCAATGGCCGGGAGGTGCGGCTGGGCCCGACGGAGTTCCGCCTGCTGCGCTATTTCATGGAGCATCCGGGCCGGGTCCTGTCGCGCGACCAGCTGCTGGACGCGGTCTGGGGCCGCGACGTCTATGTCGAGCAGCGCACCGTCGACGTGCATATCCGGCGCCTGCGCAAGGCGCTCAACGGCCGCGACGAGAAGGACCTGATCCGCACCGTCCGGTCCGCCGGCTACGCGCTGGAAACCGCCGCCTGAAGGGTTCTCTCCCGCTCCAATCGTCATGCCCGGCCCCCGAGCCGGGCATCCCTTCCGCCAGCCTCGCGGCGCCGCACCGCTGGCGGAATGGGGTCCCGGGTCAAGCCCGAGAACGACGGGGAAGGGGATGCGCGCGAACGTCTTCCACCCCCTCAACCGTCATGCTCGGCCCGCGAGCCGGGCATCCATTCCGCCAGCCTCGCGGCGCCGCACGGCCTGCGGAGTGTGTTCTCGGGTCAAGCCCGAGAACGACGGGGACGGAGATGCGCGCGAACGTCTTCCACCCCCCAACCGTCATGCTCGGCCCCCGAGCCGGGCATCCATTCCGCCAGCCTCGCGGCGCCGCACCGCTGGCGGAATGGGGTCATCGGGCAACGCCCGATGACGGGTCAAGCCCGAGAACGACGGGGAAGGGGATGCGCGCGAACGTCTTCCACCCCCCAACCGTCATGCCCGGCCCCCGAGCCGGGCATCCATTCCGCCACCCCCGCGGCACCGAGCAGCTCGCGGAATGGGGTCCCGGGCCAAGCCCGGGAACGACGGGAAAGATGCCCTGCACCCGGGCACCGCCCTCCGCTAGACTGCGGCCCGGAAGCGGCGCAGGCCGCTGCATGACGTCCAGGGGGAGAGGTCCGGATGGCAGACAGGATGCGGGTTGAAAGCGACAGCATGGGCAAGGTCGAGGTGCCCGCCGACCGCTATTGGGGTGCCCAGACGCAGCGCTCCCTGCACCATTTCTCGATCGGCAACGACATCATGCCGAAAGAGGTCATCACCGCCTTCGGCATCCTGAAGAAGGCGGCGGCCCTGACCAATGCGGAGCTGGGCAAGCTGCCGCAGGACAAGGCCGACCTGATCGTGCGGGCTGCCGACGATGTGATCGCGGGCCGGCTGGACGGGAATTTCCCGCTGCATGTCTGGATGACCGGCAGCGGCACCCAGAGCAACATGAACGTCAACGAGGTGATCGCGAACCGGGCGATCGAGCTGGCGGGCGGGGCGCGCGGCTCGAAGGACCCGGTGCATCCCAACGACCATGTGAACATGTCGCAGAGCTCCAACGACACCTTCCCGACGGCGATGCATGTCGCCGCCGCGGTGGCGCTGGAGACCCGGCTGAAGCCGAAGCTGATGGTCCTGCGCGACGCCCTGCGGGCGAAGCAGGCCGAGTTCGAGCCGATCGTGAAGATCGGCCGCACCCATCTGCAGGACGCGGTGCCGCTGACATTGGGCCAGGAATTCTCCGGCTATGTCGCGCAGCTGGAGGCGGACCTGCGGCGTATCGACATGGTGATGCCGGACCTGCTGGAACTGGCGATCGGCGGCACGGCGGTGGGCACCGGCCTGAACACCCACCCGAAATTCGCCGAGACGGCGTCGGCGCATATCGCGACCCTGACCGGCCTGCCGTTCGTCCCGGCGCCGAACAAGTTCGCCGCGCTGGCGGCGCACGACGCCGTCGTCATGGCCTCCGGCGCCCTGCGCACCCTGGCCTGTTCCCTGATGAAGATCGCCAACGACGTGCGGTGGCTGGCCTCCGGCCCGCGCTGCGGCATCGGCGAGCTGATCCTGCCGGAGAACGAGCCCGGCTCCTCGATCATGCCGGGCAAGGTCAACCCAACCCAGTCGGAGGCGATGACCATGGTCTGCGCCCAGGTGATGGGCTACGACGCCGCCGTCGGCTTCGCCGGCAGCCAGGGCAATTTCGAGCTGAACGTGTTCAAGCCGCAGATGATCTTCAACATCCTGCAGTCGATCGCGATGCTCAGCGATTCCATGCAGAACTTCGCGTCCTTCGCGGTCGAGGGGATGCAGGCGGACAAGGTGCGGATCGCCGACCTGCTGAACCGCTCGCTGATGCTGGTCACCGCCCTGGCGCCGTCGATCGGCTATGACAATGCCGCGAAGGCGGCGCATCATGCGCATGTGAAGGGGCTCACTTTGAAGGAAGCCTGCCTCGACCTGGGCCTGATGTCCGCCGAGGATTTCGACCGGTCCGTGATCCCGGAGAAGATGGCCCACCCGAACGCCTGACGGACCCAGGCCGTCGGGCAGGGAGCAGCGATGCGGCGTTTGCGCAAGATCCTCGTCTGGGCCCTGGGGGGGCTGGGCGCCCTCGTCCTTCTGCTGGTCCTTCTGGCCGGCGGCTACGGCCTGTGGCTCAGCCAGTCGGTGCCGGTGCGCCATGGCGGGATCCCGATTGCCGGGCTCGCAAAGCCGGTGGAGGTCCTGCGCGACAGGCAGGACGTGCCCTATATCCGGGCCTCCAGCCAGGCGGATGCCTATTTCGCCCTGGGCTTCGTGCATGCACAGGAACGCCTCTGGCAGATGGACATCTATCGCCGGATCGCCTCTGGCCGGCTTGCCGAAGTGGTCGGGCCGATGGCGGCGGATGCGGACAGCTTCATCCGCACCCTTGGCCTGTACCGCATGGCGCAGGCGGATACCGCAGACCTGAAGCCGCCCCTGGCCCTGCCGCTGCATTCCTATGCCGCCGGCGTGAATGCCTATATCGGCCATCACAAGGGGCCCTGGCCGCCGGAGTTCGGCCTGCTGTTCTACGAGCCCGAGCCCTGGACCCCGGCGGACAGCATTGCGATGGGCAAGCTCCTGGGCCTGATGCTGACCGGCAACTGGCAGCGCGAGCTGAACCGGGCGGCGCTGATGAAGCGGCTGCCGGCGGAGGATGTCGACTTCCTGCTGCGCGAGCGCAGCGAGGACCCGTCGGAGCGCCGCAGCGCCGATCCGGAGCCGGGACAGCGGTCGCAGGTCGATGACGGGCTGGCGCGGCTGGCCGCGGCGCTGGTCGCCCTGCCGGACAGCATGCCGCCCTGGTTCCGCATGGGGGGGGCCTCGGCCTCCTGGGTGATTTCCGGCGAGCGGACCGGCAGCGGCCTGCCGATCCTGGCCAGCGACCCGCACCTGGCTTTCACGGCGCCGGGCATCTGGTACCTGGCACGGGTGCAGGCGCCGGGCGACCCGGGCGCGGACGACCTGAACCGCCGGCCGCTCGACCTGACCGGCGCGACGGCGCCGGGCATCCCGTTCCACCTGCTGGGGCAGAACGGCCATGTCGCCTGGGGTGCCACCACCGCCTATACCGATGCGGCCGACCTGTTCCTGGAGAAGCTGGACCCCGCGGATCCGGGCCGCTACCTGACGCCGGAGGGCAGCGCGCCGTTCGAGACCAGGGACGAGACCGTGAAGGTGCGCTTCGGCACGGACCGCGACCTGAAGGTGCGCCAGACACGGCACGGGCCGGTGATCTCCGACGTGCAGGCGAGGGCACGCGGGCTGGCCGGGGACGGGAAGGCCCTGGCGCTGCGCCATCCGGCCCTGTTCGCCGACGACACCTCGGCCATGGCGTTCTACCGGGCACAGTTCGCCGGCGACGTGGCGGCGTTTCGCGACGCGCTGCGCCTGCTGGTCGCGCCGATGCAGAACTTCCTGTTTGCCGATACCGCGGGCGGCATCGGCTTCGTTTCGGCCGGCTGGCTGCCGGCGCGCGACGCGGGCGACGGCGCGCTGCCGTCGGACGGCGCCGTCAACCCCATGCCGCGGCCCGCCGCCGTGCCGTTCGACGACCTGCCCCAGGCGGTGAACCCGTCGGACGGTCTCCTGTACAACGCCAACAACAGCATGGAGCGGCCCGGCGACCGGTTCGATTTCGGCGACGATTACGACCTGCGCTATCGCGCCGACCGGATCGCCGAAATGTTGCAGGGCGCGGCGAAGCACGACCTGGCCGACAGCGCCGCGATGCAGAACGACACCCTGTCGCTGATGGCGCGCGAACTGCGCCCGCTGATGCTGCAGAAGCTGGCCGGCGTGCAGTTCGACGATCCGCGGGTGGCGCAGGCGGTGGAGATCCTGCGGCACTGGGACGACCGGATGACCGGCCAGAGCGCGGCGCCGCTGATCTTCATGGCATGGCTGCGGCAGCTGAACCGCCACCTGTTCGCGGACGAACTGGGCCCGGACTTCGACAGCTGGTGGGACCTGCACCCGGTGCAGGCGGCGCGGATCCTTGGCGAGGAGTTGCACTGGTGCGACGACAAGGCGACCGCGGCGACGGAGGATTGCGCCCTGCAATGCCGCGACTCGCTGCGGGCCGCCCTGGTGCAGTTGAGCGAGGAGTATGGCAGCGATATCGCCGACTGGCGCTGGGACCGGGCGCATCGGGTAAAGTTCCAGCACCCGCTGTTCGGCTTCGTGCCCTTCCTGGACGAGATCCTGCACACCAGCGCACCGGCCCAGGGCGGCAACTTCACCCTGAACCGCGGCGGCATGAACATCTCCGGCAAGGACCCGTTCGCCAAGGTCCATGGTGCGGCCTATCGCGCCGTCTATGACATGGCCGACCTGGACCGCTCGCTCTATTCCGTGGTGCCGGGCCAGTCCGGCAACCCGTTCGACGCCGACTTTTCCGACAAGGTCGATGGCTGGGTCGATGGCCGCTATTTCACGATCCCGGGCCGGCTGCCGGCGGACCGGGTGCAGCACAGCATGACCCTGGAGCCGCTGTAGGATGGGGCAGGCCGACATGGCAGGACCCGGTATCGCGGTGCAATCCACGATCACCTGCCCGCATTGCGGCCATGCCGTGGTCGAGCGCATGCCGGTCGATGCCTGCCAGTGGTTCTACGAATGCCGCGGCTGCCGCACTCTGCTGCGCCCCCTGGCTGGCGATTGCTGCGTGTTCTGTTCCTATGGCACGGTCCCCTGCCCGCCGGTCCAGCAGGATGCGGGGTGCTGCGGCTGAGGGGCGGGGCTGCTGTTCGGCCGGAGCGGTCCTATGCCAGGTCCCGCCAGCCGCCGGAATCGCGGTCCAGCAGGCGCTTCAGCGCCGCGAAATGCAGCTCCGACTGCTCCCGCACCGTCGCGATCTCCGCCGCGGTGCGGGCCGCCAGCCCGTCCTCCACCTGGCGCAGGCGCCCGCCCGTGGAGCGCGCCAGCACCTGGTGCAGGCAGGCGCGTTCCAGGTAGTAGAGGTCGTCGAAGGCATGGGCCATGCTCGGCCCGCAGACGATCACCCCGTGGCTCGCCAGGAACAGCACGTCGCCGCCGCCCAGCGCGCGCGCCATGCGGTCGCCCTCGCCGGGGTCGAAGGCCACGCCGCGATACTCGTCGTCATAGGAGGTGCGGCCGTAGTAGCGCAGGCTGTTCTGGTCCGCCCAGGCCAGCCGGCCGCCCTCCAGCAGGGTCAGGGCGGTGGCATAGGGCATGTGGGTGTGCAGCACGCAGGTCGCGTCGTCGCGCGCCCGGTGGACCCCGGAATGGATGCAGGCGGCGGTGATCTCCACCTTGTGGCGGCCGTCCAGCAGCCTGCCCTGCATGTCGGTGACGCACATGTCGCCGGCCGTCACCTCGTCCCAGTGCAGGCCCTGCGGGTTGATCAGGATCCGCTCGCCGGGCAGGGCGATGGAGAAATGGTTGCAGACGCCTTCGTGCAGGCCCAGCCGGGCCGCGGCGCGCAATGCCGCGGCGAGATCCTCGCGGGCGGTATCGAGATCGGCATAGGGATGGTTTTGCATACGCCGAGCTTCAGCGCTCGATGCCCGGAAGGCAAGGGCCGGCTGCCGCCCTGCGGATTTTTTCTCTAGCCCTTGATCACCGCGGCGCGGATCGCCGCCACGTCCGGGTTGGCCCGCTCCACCAGGCCCAGGGTATCGAAATAGCTGCGGCTTTCCAGGATCCGTCCCGCGCCGTCCAGCAGGTAGCGGTCGATGCGGTCCAGCGGGACATCGCTCCCCAGATAGCGGCCCTGGCCCTGCCATTCCAGGAACAGCAGGGTCGGGTTCGTGCCGGTGCCGGCGGCCATCGCCCAGTCCACCGGCCGCATCGGCCCGGGCGCCAGCAGATCCGCCCACCAGCGGCGCCAGGCCGCCAGCTGCCGCCGCGCGACCGGTGCCGCAAGGCCGGGCGCCATATGGCTGCCCGCGGGCGCGTAGAGCGCGGCGAGCGCCGAGGGGTCCGCATCGTTCCAGGCCGCTTCGAGACGCCGCGCCAGGGCCTCCGCGCCATCGCCGACCGGAAGTGCAGCCTCCGGCGGTGCCGCATCCTCGGCGGCCGGAAAGGCGGGCAGGGCGGCACCGGCCGGCAGGATCGGGCCGAACAGCTCGACCTGGTCGTAGAAGCGGCGCCCGCGATGCACCAGCCCGTCCTTCAGATGGACCCGGTAGACCGCGCCCCAGTCCAGCGCCTTGCCGTTCAGGGTGCCGCTGTTGCGGGCCTCGACGAAGACATGGCTGCCCCGCGCGGCATGGCGCAGCGGGCGGATCAGCAGGTCGGGCAGCTTCGCCAGCACCATGGCGATGGCCGCGCCGGTCTGCGCGGCGGGCAGGGGCTCCGCCATGCCGGCATCCTGCAGGCTGCCTTCGGGGTGGAACAGCGGCCGGTAGCGTTCCGGCGACGGGGCGGCGAAGAAGCGGAAGAACATCTCCAGCCAGCGCGCGGTGGCGCTGTCCATGCCGTCGCGTTCGTTGGCGGTCGCGTCCTGTGCGGTCATGTGACCCTCCCGGGTGACGAGGTACGGCCACAGATCTGACGCCTGGGCCGCCGCACGCCAATTACCGGCCGGGTAATGAACGCCCGCCGCCGCTGCCGGGCGCGGCCGGTCACCAGGGCTCGGCGGTGCGCAGCACTTCCGCGAACAGCATCGGGTCGACATTGCCGCCGGACAGGACCGCGATGACCTCCGCCCCGCTGTCGCGATGGCCGGCGATCGCCGCGGCGATCGCCACCGCGCCGCCGGGCTCCGCGACCAGCTTCAGGGCATCGAAGGCGGTCGCCATCGCCCGCCCGGTCTCTTCGTCCGTGACGGTTTGCACCCCGGCCAGCAGGCGCCGGTTCAGGGCGAAGGTCAGGTCGCCCGGCTGCGGCGACAGGAGCGCGTCGCAGAACGATTCGCTGCCCGGCGGATGGCCGACGGGACGGCCCTCGGCAAAGGAGCGCGCGGTATCGTCGAAACCGTCCGGTTCGACCGCGAAGACCTCCAGCTCCGCGGACCAGTCGCGCAGGGCCAGCGCGGAGCCGGCGGCCAGGCCGCCGCCGCCGCAGGGGATGTAGACGGCGTCCGGCACCTTGGCTCCGAGCGCCTCGGCGATCTCCAGGCCCACGGTGCCCTGGCCGGCGATGGTGCCGGGATGGTCGTAGGGCGGCACCACGGTCATGTCGCGGTCCTTCGCGATCGCCAGGCCCAGCGCCTCGCGATTGCCCTTTGCCCGGTCGTAATCGACGATCTCCGCGCCCCATGCCGCGGTGTTCCGGCGCTTGATCAGGGGGGCATCGGCCGGCATCACGATCACCGCCGGGCAGCCATGGGCGGCGGCCGCGGCGGCCACGGCCTGGGCATGGTTGCCCGACGACCAGGCCAGCACGCCGCGGGCGCGGATCTCGGGGTCCAGGCCGGCGACGACGTTCATTGCGCCGCGCAGCTTGAAGGCGCCGACCGGCTGCAGGCATTCCGCCTTCACGCGCAGGCGGAAGCCCAGCCGCGCGTTGAGCAGCGGGTTCTCCAGGATCGGCGTGGCGACGATCAGCCCGGCGATTCGCCGGGCGGCCGCGCGGACATCGTCGATATCCGGCAGATGCCCGTCATCCGCGGCGGGGTCAGGCTGTTCGGTCGGCATCGATGGCAGCCAGGAAGCGGTCGATGGCGTCCAGCGCCTCGGGCTCGTCGAGGAAGGGCACATGCCCCCGATTGCCCAGCACCACGGTCTCCAGCGTCTGGCCCTGCTCCTGCCGGCGGGCCTTCATCTTCTCCAGGGTTTCCGCCGTCAGGATGTCGGACAGGCCGCCGCGGATCGCCAGCACCGGCACATGGGCCAGGGTGTCGAACAACGGCCAGAGGTTCGGCGTGCCGCCCTTGGCGCTCTCGCGCACCGCCTCGCCCAGCTTCAGGTCGTAGTCCAGTTCGATCTGGCCGTCGGGGCGGCGGCGGTAGGTGCCCTCCGCCAGGCGCAGCCAGCCGGCCTCGTCCAGGTCGGGATAGGCGCCGTCATAGGTCTCCCGCAGCTTCGCCGCGCCCGCCGCCATGTCCGGCAGCACCAGGGCGCGGCCGACATAGTCGGCGATGCGGCCCGCGCCGCCGGCCGCGATCTCCGGGCCGATATCGTTCATCACCACGCCGGCCAGGCTCGCCGGCTGCATGGCGCCCAGCCCCATGGCGACGATGCCGCCCAGCGAGGTGCCGATCACCACGACCTTGTGCAGGCCCGCCACCGTCAGCAGGGCGACCGCGTCGGCGATATAGGCCTGCGGGGTATAGTTGTGCCAGTCCGGGTCGCTGGCGCTCTGGCCGCGCCCGCGATAGTCCATCGCCAGCACGCGCCGCTTGCCGGCCAGATGGGGCGCCAGGTCGCGGAAATCCTTGCTGTTGCGGGTCAGGCCGGACAGGCAGAGCACCGGCATGGCGGCGCTGTCCGGGTCGCCATAGTCCCGGGCATAGAGCTCGACATCGTCCTGCGCGCGGAAGCGCAGCTCGCGAAAGGCCTCGCTCATCCCTCGACTCCCACCACGCCCGGCAGCGGCGCCAGGGTCTTCAGCGTAATGTCCGGGCGCCCGGGCAGGCGCTCCGCCGCCTGGCCGAAGCGGTTGATCCAGACCACCCGGAAGCCGAAATGGCTCGCCGCATGGGCGTCCCAGGCGTTGGAGGACTGGAAGCAGACCTCGCCCGGCGCGACCCCCAGGCGGTCGCAGGCCAGCTGGTAGACCCGCGGGTCGGGCTTGAAGGTCTTCAGCTCGTCCACCGACAGGACCTTGTCCAGCAGCGGCGCGATGCCGGCATTCTTCACGGCTGCGTTCAGCATGTCCGGCGAGCCGTTCGACAGGATCGCCGTGCGCATCCCGGCCGTTTTCAGCCGCTCCAGCACGTCGGGCACTTCCGCGTAGGTGGTGAGGCGGAAATACAGGTCCATCAGTTCGTGGCGCAGCTGCGGATCGGCGATGCCATGGCTTTCCATGGCGAAATCCAGCGCCTCGCCGGTCACCTGCGAGAACGGCGCATAGGCGCCCTGCAGGCCGCGCAGCCAGGAATAGGTCAGCTGCTTGACCCGCCAGGTGTCGGCCAGGGCCTTCCAGCCCTCGCCGAGTCTGTCGGCGCGCGCTTCCGCGGCGGCATTGACGTCGAACAGGGTGCCATAGGCGTCGAAGACGCAGGCCTTGATCCCCGGCAGCCGGTGCGCGGCCTCGCTGCCGCCGGCTTCCTTCCCCATCGCGATACCCCTCCCATTGACGCCCGCGGGCACAGTACGGCCGGTGGGCGGCCGCAGCCTAGCGGACGCGCAGATCGTCGGCCAACTGCAACCGCGGCTCGCCCATCAGGGTGCGATAGACCTGCAGGCCTTCCAGCACCCGCTGGACATAGTTGCGGGTCTCCGAGAAGGGGATCTTCTCCACCCAGTCGATGACGTCGATGTTCTGCGTCCGGGGATCGCCGTTCCGGCGGATCCACTGTTCGACCCGCCCGGAGCCGGCATTGTAGGCGGCGATCGCCAGGACATAGTGGTTGTCCCAGCGGCGCAGCAGGTCCTTCAGATAGAAGGCGCCGAGCTCGGCATTGTAGCGCGGGTCGCGGGTCAGCCGCCCGGTGTCGTAGGAGATCTTCAGCGCCTGCGCGACCTCCTTCGCGGTGGCCGGCATCAGCTGCATGATGCCGCGCGCGCCGGCATGCGAGATGGCATCGGTGCGGAACTCGCTTTCCTGCCGGCTGACCGCATGGACCAGGGCCGGCTCCACGTCGCGGGCGGCGCTGACCAGGTCCTTCAGCACCGGATAGCCGCCGCTGACCTCGACATAGCCGTTCTGGCTGGCCGCCTTGGCGGCGCGGACGGAGAACTCGCTGCGGCCGATCATCTCCGACAGGTGCACCACCAGGCTGTATTGCAGCGCGGTCTGGGCATCCTCCATCAGGCTCAGGACGAAGGGCCGCGCCCGCCAGTCCTGGTCGCTGTTGGCCAGCGCCAGGACCACCTGCACCCGCGCATCGCTGAAGAAGGCGCGTTCCTGCTCCGGCGGGATCTGCGGCCCCGACGGCAGCGACATCGGCCCGGCCTCGCCCAGGGCGATGCGCGCCAGCTGGCCGTAATAGGTCGTCGGATGCAGCGCGGCCTCGGCATACCATTGCCGGGCCCGGACATCCTCGCCCAGCGCGGCGGCCGAGCGGGCCACCCAGTAGGCGCCCCGCGCCTTCGAGATCGGGTAGCTGACCTTCTGGAACATCGGCAGGAAATGGCTCACCGCCTTGCCCGGGTCGTTCAGGAAGCGCAAAGCGATCCAGCCGGCCAGCCATTGCGCATCGGCAAAGCTGGCGCCGTCGCTCTGGCCATGGCGGGCGGCCAGCTCGTAGGCCTGCCGGGGATCGCCGCGCTCCAGCGCGTCGCGCACCTCGCCCTCGCGCAGCCGCCACCAGCGGGCCTCCTGGCCCAGTTCCTCCGGCGGGCTTTCCAGGATCTCCCGCACGCCATCGTCATGGCCGTGCCGCTTGCGCCAGCGCAGCCGCTCATAGGTCAGGCCGGGATCCTTGCGCAGCAGCGGCGGCACCCTGGCGACCAGCTCGTTCACATTGCCGGCGTCGCGGTACAGCCCCATGCGGGCGTTGGCCAGGGCGCGGTAGCCAGCGTTGACATGGGCCATGGTGCGTTTCGCCGCCGTGCCGTCATGGTCCCACAACAGCCGGTCCAGCCGCGCCACATGATCGCCCTCGCGCAGGCGGCTGCCATGCACCTGAAGGATGCGGGCCTCCTCCTTCGCGCCGAACGTCCCTTCGCGCCAGCCCCGGCGGATCCACAGGCTGCCATCGTCGACCCGGCCGGCATCGATCAGGGCCGCACCGTAATGCACCATGCCGATGCCGCTGACCGGCGGATGGCGGTCGAACCAGGCCAGCATCGCCTGCGGCCGCGTCGCGCCGGTGATCGCTTCCTCGGCCCGGGTGCGCAGGGTGATCTGCCAGGGCCAGTCGGGCCGGGCATCCACGAAGCTGGCGATCTGCTCGAAGGTGGCGCCGGAATTCTCCCGCGTGAACCGGTACCAGGCGACATAGTCGGCCAGGGCGTCGCTGCCCGACCGCTTGGCAGCCGCCAGGGCCTCGCCCCAGCGCTTGCCGTCGATCGCCGCGAAGGCTGCCCGGGCCTCCAGCGGGTTCGGCCGGTCGCCGGTGATGCGGTTTCCGTCGGCGGTGTACTGCGCGGTGCGTGCCCGCAGCGGCGCGTCGGCCGGGCGGGGCCGCGGGGTCGGCGCTGCGGCCACCAGGATTGCGGGCGACGGGTCCGCCATGCCGGGCGGCACCGGCATGGCGGTTGCCGGCGTCCCGCTGCCGGCGGCCAGGGCCAGGGCAAGAGCAAGAGCCGGCCCGGCGAGCGCGCGGCAGGCCGGGAATGGCCCGCGACGGGGGAAGACGGGGAACAGGTCAGGAAGCGGCATGGCCTCGGGCACCGACAGGGGTTCTGGGCATGTCCGCCGCCCGCGGCCGCCCGACGATGCGGCGGCTACGTGACGGCAGGCCTCGGCCGGGCGGCATGGGCCGCGCATCCTGCGGCCGAGGGCGCGATGCGCGACAGCATACATGATCGGCGCCGGCGCGGCTGCGTCCGCCCCCGTCGGGTCGCGGCAATCCCGCTCAACTTGCCGCGACGGTGCTGCGGGACTAGTCTGGAGCGCTGCGACAGGCAGGCGCGAGGCCTGCCCCGAACGATCCCGGATATTGGCTATGGCCCCAGAATCATTGACCTTTCGCGGTTCCAACACCGCTCTCATCACACCTTTCCGCGACGGTAAGGTGGATTCCAAGGCCTTCCAGTCCTTCGTCGAATGGCAGATCGCACAGGGCAGCCATGGGCTGGTCCCCTGCGGGACGACCGGCGAATCGCCCACCCTGTCGCATGCCGAGCACCGCCACGTGGTCGAGCTCTGCATCGAGGCTGCCGCCGGCCGGGTGCCGGTGATCGCCGGCGCAGGGTCGAACAGCACGTCCGAGGCGGTCGCCCTGGCACAGCATGCGCAATCGGCCGGTGCCGATGCCGTGCTGGTCGTCACGCCCTATTACAACAAGCCCAACCAGTCCGGGCTCTACGCCCATTTCAAGGCGATCAACGACGCCATCGACCTGCCGATCTTCATCTACAACATCCCGCCGCGCAGCGTGATCGACATGTCGGTGGACACCATGGCCCGGCTGGCGCAGCTGCCGCGCATCCACGGGGTCAAGGATGCCACGGGCGACCTGACCCGGGTCTCCCGCCAGCGTCTGGCCTGCGGGCCGGATTTCTGCCAGCTGTCGGGCGAGGACGGCACTGCGCTCGGCTTCAACGCCCATGGCGGCGTGGGCTGCATCTCGGTCACCGCCAATGTGGCCCCGGCGCTCTGCGCCGCGTTCCAGGAAGCCTGTCTGGCCGGCGATTATGCGCGTGCGCTGGCCTGCCAGGACCGGCTGATGGCCCTGCACACGATCCTGTTCGTCGAGCCCAACCCCGGCCCGGTGAAGCATGCCGCGGCCCGGCTGGGGCTCTGCGGCCCCGACCTGCGCCTGCCGCTGGTCCCGGTCAGCGCGGAGACCGCGGCGCGGATCGACGCGGTCCTGGAAGAGGTCGGCCTGTTGTCCGCCGAAGCTGCCCAGTAGCCTCGAATTTCAGGTTAAGGCGACGCTTCAACCTCTTGTAATCAAGCAATATTCCAGTAAAGGCGCCCAATGGCGGAATCCCGGCTGGTGGCGGAGAACCGCAAGGCCCGCCACGACTATTTCATCGACGAGACCTTCGAGGCCGGGATCATGCTGACCGGCACCGAGGTCAAGGCCCTGCGGCAGGGACGGGCGAACATCGCCGAATCCTATGCGGCGCCGGAGGGCAACGAGATCTGGCTGGTGAATGCCCATATCCCGGAATACAAGCAGGGCAACCGCTTCAACCATGAGCCGCGCAGGCGCCGCAAGCTGCTGCTGCATCGCAAGGAAATCAACAAGTTGTCGGGCGCCGTGCGGCAGGGCGGGATGACCGTCGTGCCGCTGCGGCTGTTCTTCAACCAGCGCGGCCTGGCGAAGCTCACCCTGGGCCTGGCACGGGGCAAGAAGCTGCACGACAAGCGGGCGACCGAGCGCGAGCGCGACTGGCAGCGCCAGAAGTCGCGCCTGCTGCGCGACCTGGGCTGAGCGGCCAGGGCCGACGGCGCGGTCCCGGCCGCGCGGCCGGTCATGTCGCTCAGCGGGGCAGTTCGAAGGCCCGGCAGGTCGCCATCATGACGGCCACCAACCGCCCGCCATCGCCCGCTTCCGCCGCGGCGAGCCGGGCCAGCGCGGCCTCTGTGCCCGGCGGCACGTCATTGCCGTCCCCGTCATTCCGGTTCCCGTCCTCCCGGCTCCCGTCCTCCCGATCGATGACGTAGACCCGCGCTTCCCCCAGCGACAGCCCCTTGCCGGCGCGGCAGGACCGCCCGACGGCCAGCAGGCGAGCGCCGCGCGCGGGGTCCAGGTTGTGCGCCTCGATCCCGGTGGTGGAGGCCGCCCAGCCTGCCGGCAGCGCGGCGGTGACCGCACTCACGGCGGCGTAATCCCCCAGGGTGGCGACGATGCCGCCCTGGACCGTCCGGCCCTCGAAGGTGATCTCCGGCCGGATCGGCATCTGCAGCAGGGAGACGCCATCGCCAAGGCCCAGCACCGTGAGGCCGAGCAGCCGGGTCGCCGGCATGCGGGCAATGCTTTCGGCGAGATCCCGCCGGTGATTATCAATCAGATCAATTGGATGCACGCTGTTTCTCCAGTGAATCGCGAATGTCCGACATTGATAGATAACGATTACTATCTATAAACATGCCGGCTAAGCTCGTCCAGTCCTGTCCGGTCGGAGAAGGTGGCGAAGGCGATGCGATACAGCCGAGAGCATAGCGAGGCGACCCGGAAGCGGATCCTGGGCGCGGCGGCGCGCCTGTTCCGCGAGGGCGGCCTGGACGGCACCGGGATGGATGCGATCGCCGCGGCGGCCGGCGTCACCTCCGGGGCGATCTACCGCAGCTTCGGGTCCAAGGACCGGCTGTTCGAAGCGGTGGTGCAGGACGGGGTCGAGCGCCTGGCAGGGGGTATCGGCCGCCTGCGGCAGGCCGCGCCGTCCGCCTGGCCGGAGGCGCTGACCGGCTGGTACCTGGGCGCCCAGCATGTCGCGGCGCCGGGCCAGGGCTGCCTGCTGCCCAGCCTGACCCAGGATATCGCGCGCGGCCCGGCACCGGCACGCCAGCGCTTCGAGGACGGCCTGCGCCAGGCGGCGCGGGCGGCGGCGATCCCGCCGCAACCGGCGCCCGGACCGGGCGCCGCGGTGCCGCCGTCGGGCTGGGCCACATTGGCGATGCTGGCCGGGGCGGTGCTGCTGGCCCGTGCAGTCGGGCCGGGGGAGACACAGTCGGAGATCCTGGCCGCGGCGGCGGCGGCGCTCGCCGCAGGCGGCGAGGGCTGAGCGGCGGCGATCAGCCCCGCGCGGCCTCGTCGAGCGCTGCGACGATATCGGCGAAGACCGCGTGGAACATCGCCTCGGTCAGGCGGCCGGTATTCGTGTTGTAGCGGGAGCAATGGTAGCTGTCGAAAAAGTCCAGGCCGGAATGGCCAGGGCCGCCGGGCAGGCGGTGCCGGGCGCCATGCCGGAACGGGTAGGCTGCCAGCCGGTGGCCCAGCGCCGCGAGCACCGAGTCGTGCGCGACCTTGCCCAGCGCCAGCACCGCCCGGGGCGCCGGCGCCTGGGTCAGTTCCGGCAGCAGGAAGGCCCGGCAGGTCCGCACCTCGGCGCCGACCGGCTTGTTCTGCGGCGGGACGCAGCGCACCGCATTGGTGATGCGGCAGTCCCGCAGCGCCAGGCCGTCGTCGGCACGGCCGGCATACCGGCCCTCTGACAGGGCGAAGCGCTCCAGGGTCGCGTAGAGCAGGTCGCCGGCATAGTCGCCGGTGAAGGGGCGGCCCGTCTGGTTGGCGCCCTTCAGGCCGGGTGCCAGGCCGACGATCAGCAGGCGGGCATCCGCCTGGCCGAAGGACGGCACCGGCGCATTGAAGAAGGCGGGATGGCGCGCCCGGTTGTCGTGCCGGAAGCCCGCCAGCCGGGGGCAGGCACCGCAATCCGCCGGCGGTTCCGGTCGTCGCATGGCCGGCACCTGTCAGGCGCCGCCGTCAGACCGGGCGGTGGAAGGTGTCCTGGGCATCGAACTCGTCGTCATAGGCGGAATCGTCATAGCTCCCGTCCTCGCCGCCGGCCTCGTTCTCGGCGGCCTGCCGGCGGGCCTGTGCCTGGGCGCGGTGCGACGGGTCGCGCTGGATCTTCGGCATCAGTTCGGCCAGTTCGATGAACTCGTCGGCCTGCCGGCGCAGTTCGTCCGCCACCATCGGCGGCTGCGTGCGCACCGTGGACACGACGCTCACCCGCACGCCCTTGCGCTGCACGGCCTCGACCAGGCGCCGGAAATCGCCGTCGCCGGAGAACAGGATCACATGGTCCAGATGCTCCGCCATCTCCAGGACGTCGATCGCGAGCTCGATGTCCATGTTGCCCTTGATCTTCCGGCGGCCGGAGGCGTCGGTGAACTCCTTGGTCGGCTTCGTGACCATGGTGAAGCCGTTATAGTCCAGCCAGTCGATCAGCGGGCGGATCGGCGAATATTCCTGATCCTCGATCAGGGCGGTGTAGTAGAAGGCGCGAATCAACCGCCCGCGCGACGAGAATTCCTCCAGCAGGCGCTTGTAGTCGATATCCGCACCGAGAGAGCGGGCGGCGGCGTAAAGGTTGGCGCCGTCGATGAAAAGGGCGGTTCGTTCTGAATGGTACTGGGGCACGGATTGATCCCTTAAAAAATGACAGTTTTCCACGCATGAATTTGGATACGACCAAGACGAGATCGGCAGTCTTTGCCTCAACTCCCGATGGTCGGTCGGGTCGCCGGCGGAGACCCGGAATACCTTATGTTCAAATGGCCTGCGCGGCCGGTTAGACAAGGTTCGGCGCGACCGCAAGCCGCCGGTCGCTGGTGCTGCCGGCGCGGCTCGCAGACGGAACGAACCCGCGTCCCCGTGAAGGGCGGCGATGATAGGTCCCGTCGCCGGAATCGGACTGCGACTTTTCCCCGCACTGCTTGAAGTTGCGCCCGTCAGCCTCTAGCTTCCGCCAGGATCCCGTCCCGGACATCTAGAGCGAAATGGACCCCGTCTATGGCCCGCGTTACCGTTGAGGACTGCGTCACCCGCGTCCCGAACCGCTTCGAACTCGTGCTCCTGGCTGCCCAGCGTGCGCGCGCCGTCTCTGCCGGCGCGCCGCTGACCCTGGACCGCGACAACGACAAGAACCCGGTCGTCGCATTGCGCGAGATCGCCGACGCCACCGTCGGCACCGACGACCTGCGCCAGGGCCTGATCGGCAGCATGCAGAAGCATGTCGAGGTCGACGAGCCGGAAGAGGACAACATGGCCGCGCTGATGCAGGCCGGCGACTGGGCCTCCGTGGCCCAGGACGAGAGCGGCCGCACCTCCGGCCCGCCGACCGGCTCGCCGACCGCCGCCTCGGCGCCGACCCCGCCCGGCGGCTATCCCGACGACTGATCCACCCCTGCCGAATCCCCGACCGGACCCTATATACTCTGGAATAGGTCCAGTCGGGGCGTAGCGGCCCGGTCCCCTCCCAGGGGACCGGCCGGGATTCCTGCGACCGGTCCGCGCCGGAGGAGGGCAGGCAAGGTGCTGCGTCAGGTCGAACTTGTCGAAAAGGTCTGCGCCTACGACGCGGATGCCGACGAGGACGTCCTGAACCGTGCCTATGTCTTCACCATGCGCGCCCATGGCACGCAGATGCGCGCCTCCGGCGACCCGTACTTTTCCCACCCCATCGAGGTGGCCGGCATCCTGGCCGACATGCGGCTGGACGGCGCCACCATCGTGACCGCCCTGCTGCACGACACCCTGGAGGATACCGCCGCCACCCCGGCGGAGATCGAGCGGCTGTTCGGGCCGGATATCCTGCAGCTGGTCGACGGCGTGACCAAGCTGTCGCGCATCGAGATGCAGTCCGACCGCTCCCGCCAGGCGGAGAATTTCCGCAAGCTGTTGCTGGCGATGTCGGCGGATATCCGGGTGCTGCTGGTGAAGCTGGCAGACCGGCTGCACAACATGCGGACCCTGGGCTTCATCGGCTCGGAGGAGAAGCGCCGCCGCATCGCCCGCGAGACGATGGAGATCTACGCCCCGCTGGCCGACCGCATCGGCATGCAGGAGATGAAGGCCGAGCTCGAGGATCTGGCCTTCACCCACATGAACCCGGAAGGCCGCGAGAGCATCATCGCCCGGCTGACCTACCTGCGCGCCGAAGGCAGCGACATGGTGCGCCATGTCTCCGACACCCTGCAGGAGACCCTGGATGCGGCCGGCATCGCCTGCACGGTGACCGGGCGGGAGAAATCGCCGTTCAGCATCTGGCGCAAGATGCAGCGCAAGAACATCGCCTTCGAACAGCTCTCCGACGTGATGGCGTTCCGGGTGCTGGTGGAGAACGTGGCCGATTGCTACCACGCGCTGGGGGTCGTGCATTCCACCTGGCGGATGGTGCCGGGCCGCTTCAAGGACTTCGTCTCCACCCCGAAGCCGAACCAGTACCAGAGCATCCACACCACGGTGATCGGGCCGGACAGCCATCGCATCGAGATCCAGATCCGCAGCCGCTCGATGCACGAGGTGGCCGAGATCGGCGTGGCGGCGCACTGGTACTACAAGACCCCGTCCGACAAGACGGAGAAGAGCAGCTATCGCTGGCTGCGCGAGCTGCTGGATATCCTGGAGAACGCCTCCGACCCGGAGGAATTCCTGGAGAACACCAAGCTCAACATGTTCCAGGACCAGGTGTTCTGCTTCACGCCGAAGGGCGACCTGATCGCCCTGCCGCGCGGTGCCACCCCGATCGACTTCGCCTATGCGGTGCATTCCGACATCGGCAACCATACCGTCGGCGCCAAGATCAACGGCCGCATCCTGCCCCTGCGGACCGAGCTGCAGAACGGCGACCAGATCGAGATCATCACCTCGCCCAAGGCGCAGCCCACGCCGAACTGGGAGAGCATCCTGGTGACCGGCAAGGCGCGCGCCAATGTGCGCCGCTTCGTGCGCCAGCAGCAGCGCTCGGAATATGTCAGCCTCGGCAAGGCGATCCTGCAGAAGGCGTTCCGGGAGGCGGGGCGGCGCTATTCGGAGAAATCCCTCTCGGCCAACCTGGAGCGCTTCCAGTGCGCCACGGTCGAAGACCTGCTGGTCGCGGTCGGCAACGGTACGATTGCGGCCGGATCGGTGATCGGCGCCCTGTTCCCCGCCGCGCGGGACCGCCGCCCGCCCGAGAGCGCCGAGGTGATCCCGCTGGAACTGGCGCGCCGGCAGCAGAGCCGGCCGATGGCGCGCGACCAGGCCGTGCCGCTGCAGGGCCTGATCCCGGGCATGGCGGTGCATTACGCCGGCTGCTGCCACCCGCTGCCGGGCGACCGCATCGTGGGCATCGTCACCACCGGCAAGGGGGTCACCGTCCATACCCTGGATTGCGACACCCTGGAGCAGTTCAGCCAGACACCGGAGCGCTGGCTGCATGTCGGCTGGGCCGATGCCGGCAATGACGGCGACCATGTCGGCCGGCTGGCCACCGTGGTCCGCAACGATGTCGGTTCGCTGAGCGCGCTGACCACGGTCATCGCCCGCCAGGGCGGCAACATCACCAACCTGAAGATCGTCAACCGCACGCAGGACCTGTTCGAGCTGCTGGTCGATATCGAGGTGCGCGACGTCACCCATCTGGGCGATATCATCGCGTCCCTGCGCACCGACCCGGCAATCTCGGCAGTGGAGCGCGCCCGCGGCTGAAGCCGGCGGGGCCTGGGGCTGGCGTTCCGGGGACCGGAAACAAGGGGGAAGCATGGACAGGGAAACGGTGCTGCAGCACTACCGCGACAGCGGGGCGCTCCTGGAGGGGCATTTCGTGCTGGCATCCGGGCTGCACAGCCCGCTCTACCTGCAATCGGCCCGCGTGCTGATGCATCCGGACCGGGCGGAGGCGCTCTGCGCCGAACTGGCGCGCCGGCTGACGGCGCGCCTGGGCGAGGATGCGGTGGACATCGTCTGCGCCCCGGCGATGGGCGGGGTCATCGTCGGCTATGAACTGGGCCGCCAGCTGCGCCGGCCGGCGATCTTCGCGGAACGGGTCGACGGCGCCTTCGCGCTGCGCCGCGGCTTTGCGCTGCAGCCGGGCCAGCGGGTGGTGGTGGCCGAGGATGTGGTGACCACCGGCGGCTCCACCCTGCAATGCATGGATTGCATCCGCGCGGCGGGCGGCGTGCCGGTGGCGGCGGTCAGCCTGATCGATCGCTCCGACGGGGCAGCCGATGTCGGTGTTCCGCTGATCGCGCTCTGCACCCTGTCGGTGCCGACCTATGCGGCCGATGCCCTGCCGCCCGAGCTTGCGGCGATCCCGGCGGGCAAGCCGGGCAGCGGCGGGCTGCGTCCCTGACCCCCGGCTATACCAGGCAGGTCGCGGCGGACTATCGCCTGGCGGCCGGCCGGCCTAAAGTGTCCGCCTGGGAACTGTTCGCAAAGGGAAAGGCCTGCCTGCCATGAGCCAGCGGTTGCGTCTCGGGGTCAATATCGACCATGTCGCCACGATCCGGAATGCCCGCGGCGGCGCGCATCCCGATCCGGTGCGGGCGGCCGCGGTGGCCGCACAGGCCGGCGCGGACGGCATCACCGCGCATCTGCGCGAGGACCGGCGGCATATCTCCGACAGCGATATCCTGCGCCTGACGGAGGAGATCGAGCTGCCGCTGAACCTGGAGATGGCGGCCACCGACGAGATGCTGGCGATCGCCCTGCGGCACCGGCCCCATGCCTGCTGCCTGGTGCCGGAGAAGCGCGAGGAGCGCACCACGGAGGGCGGCTTGGACGTGGCGGCGCAGCACCGCCACCTGGAGCCGTTCATCGCCCGGCTGTCCGAGGCAGGCATCCGCGTCTCCCTGTTCATCGAGCCCAGCCGGGTGCAGCTGGCCGTCGCAAAGGCGATGGGCGCACCGGTGGTGGAACTGCATACCGGCGCCTATTGCGATGCGGCGCCCGGCGCGGACCGCGACCGGCAGCTGGCCCGGGTGCAGGAAGCGGCGGCCGAGGCTGCCGCCCTGGGGCTGGAATGCCATGCCGGCCACGGCCTGACCTTCGACACGGTCGCGCCGATTGCCGGCATCGCCCCGGTGGCGGAGCTGAACATCGGCCATTTCCTGGTGGGCGAGGCGATCTTCGGCGGGCTGGATTCGACCATCAAGCGGATGCGCGCCCTGATGGACAAGGCCCGTGCCGACGCCGTCGGCGCGCGGTCGGCCTGACGGGCGGATCTTGACCGGCAGGCTCCAGTGTCCGGCACGACCGTGATCGGCTGGCCATGATCATCGGGCTTGGCAGCGATATCATCGATATCACGCGGATCGAGCGCACCCTGGCGCGCTACGGCGACCGCTTCACCCAGCGCTGCTTCACCGAGCTCGAGCGGCGGAAATGCGACCGCCGCCTGTTGCGCGCGGCCTCCTATGCCCGCCGCTATGCGGCCAAGGAAGCCTGCTCCAAGGCATTGGGGACCGGCTTCCGGCGCGGCGTCTTCTGGCGCGACCTGGGGGTCGTCAACCTGCGCAGCGGCAAGCCGACCATGGCGCTGACCAACGGTGCGCTGCGCCGGCTGCTGGAGATCACGCCGGACGGCTATGTCGCGCGGCTGGACCTGACGATCACCGACGAACCGCCCCAGGCCCAGGCCCTGGTCATCATCACGGCCGTGCCGGCCGAGCTTGCTGCCAGGCTGCCGGAGTGAGATGCCGCCCCCGCCTATCGACGCCGGAGCCGGCTTCGGCTATGCCCTGACCCTTCCGCCATCCGCGCCTGCGACCGTTCGCCGGTCCTGCCGACGCCGGCTTCTGCCTCTTACGCCCCTGTCCCCACGGTCCGTCCCACAGCGAAACTGCTTATGAACAAGAAACATACACAAGCGCCGCGCAGCCTGTTCGGCCGCAGCATGGCCGCCGTCGGGCTGGCCGGGGATGGCGGCTTCGCGGAAACGCTGCGGACCGTGGTCTACGCGGTGCTGATCGCGCTGGGCATCCGCACCTTCGCCTTCGAGCCGTTCAACATCCCCTCGGAGTCCATGCTGCCGAACCTGCTGGTCGGCGACTATCTGTTCGTCTCGAAATTCGCCTATGGCTACAGCCGCTATTCGCTGCCGTTCAGCCTGCCGCTGTTCGACGGCCGGATCCTGTCCTCGGAGCCCGACCGCGGCGATGTCGTCGTGTTCAAGCTGCCGCGGGACAATTCCACCGACTATATCAAGCGGCTGATCGGCCTGCCGGGCGACCGGATCCAGGTGGTCGAGGGCCAGGTGATCCTGAACGGCACGCCGGTGCCGCGGAAGCAGATCGAGGATTTCACCTACCGCGACCCGGGCGGCAATATCCGGCGGATCCCGCAATATCTGGAAACCCTGCCCGGCGGCGTGAGCTATCGGGTGCTGGATGCCTATCCCCGCTCGATGCTGGACAATACGGATGTCTATGTGGTGCCCGACGGGCATTACTTTGCGATGGGCGACAACCGGGACAACTCGGTCGACAGCCGGGTGCCCAGCGATCGCGGCGTCGGCTTCGTGCCGTTCGAGAACCTGGTGGGCGAGGCGGAAGTGCTGTTCTTTTCCGTGAACGGCAGCGGTTCGGTCTTCGAGCCCTGGACCTGGCCCTCGGCGATCCGCTGGAACCGGCTGTTCACGATCGTCGACTGACGGCCGGCGGGCGGAGGCGGCGCGGGTGACCGACGACCGGCCGGCGCAAGCCAATGCGGAAGCCCTGGCCGCAGCGCTGGGACACCGGTTCGCCGATCCGGCGCTGCTGGACCGTGCGCTGACCCATGCGTCGCTGGCGCAGCCGGCGACGGCGACGAAGCGCGGCGGCAAGGGCCGAGCCGGTGGCACGGCAGTTGGCACGGGGTACCGGCAGGACTATGACAGGCTGGAATTCCTGGGCGACCGGGTGCTGGCGCTGGCGATCACCGAACTGTTGTTCGACCGCTTTCCCGACGCCGATGCCGGCGAACTGGCGCGGCGCCTGAATGCCCTGGTGCGGCGCGACAGCCTGGCCCGCGTGGCCGCCGCAATCGGCCTGGGGCCCTGTATCGCGATGAGCCCGGACATGCGGGCCGGCGGCGGGGCGGAGAACCCGTCGATCCTGGCGGATGTCTGCGAGGCGGTGATCGCGGCGCTGTACCTGGACGGCGGCATGGCGGCGGCGCGGCGCTTCATCCTGGCGCGCTTCGAGCCCCTGCTGGACCAGGGCCGCACCGACCGCAAGGATGCCAAGACCCGCCTGCAGGAATGGGCGGCGGGGCGCGGCCATCCGATGCCGGTCTATGACGACCGCCAGACCGGGCCGGCCCACGCCCCGTCCTTCGCGGTCACGGTGCGGGTGCCCGGCATCCCGGCGGCGGAGGCGGAGGGCGAGGGGCGCTCCAAACGCGCGGCGCAGCAGAAGGCCGCTGCGGCAGCATTGAAAAGGCTTGGCGAGTGACAGACAGCGGCGACACGGGCGATGGCGAAACCGGTGACAGCCTGCCGGGCGGCGGCGGCTTGCTGCCGGACGCCGTCGCGGACGGCCCGACCCGCTGCGGCCTGGTCGCGCTGCTGGGCGCACCGAACGCCGGCAAGTCGACCCTGATGAACCGGATCGTCGGCAGCAAGGTTTCGATCGTCAGCCCGAAGGTGCAGACCACCCGCATGCGGATGATCGGCATCGCCATGGCGGGCAGGGCGCAGATCGTCTTCGTCGATACCCCGGGGATCTTCCGGCCCCGCCGCCGCCTGGACCAGGCCATGGTCCGTGCCGCCTGGAGCGGCGCCCGCGATGCCGACCTGGCGCTCCTGCTGGTGGATGCCGCCGGCGGCGTGACCGACGAGGTCCGCCATATCGTCCGGCGTCTGAAGGAACGCGGCACCCGGGTGGCGGCTGTCCTGAACAAGGTCGACAAGGTGCGGCGCGACACCCTGCTGGGGCTCTCGGCCGAACTGAACGGCCTGCTGCCTTTCGAACGCACCTTCATGATCTCTGCCCTGGACGGCAGCGGCGTCGCCGATCTCACCGCCTGGCTGGCCGGGATCGTGCCGGAGGGCCCCTGGCTCTATCCCTCCGACCAGGTCTCCGATGTCACGGAACGGGTTCTGGCCGCGGAGATCACCCGCGAGAAGCTGTTCCTGCGCCTGCACGACGAACTGCCCTATGCCTCCACCGTCGAGACCGAGGGCTGGACCGAGCAGCCGGACGGCGCGCTGCGGATCGAGCAGGTGATCTATGTGGCGCGCGAAAGCCACCGGCCGATCGTGCTCGGGCATGGCGGGCGCACCGTGCGGGCCATCGGCACCGCGGCCCGGCAGGAACTGGAAGGGCTGTTCGGCACGACGGTGCACCTGTTCCTGTTCGTCAAGATCCGCGGCAACTGGGAGGACGATCCCGAGCGCTACAGCGCCATGGGCCTGGACTTCCCGAAGAACCGGCCGAAGCCGCGCTGAACCCGCGCCCCTACGCCGTTTGATGGCTGCCGCGCCCCCTGCCTCCTGCCATAGACTGTTGCGCGTGACCGGTGTCGCAGGGGCGGCGCATGTCGGGGCACGGAGGCAGGAGGGTAGTCGTCGATCGTGGCGCTCTTCGCGAAAAGCAGGATCGATGCCCTCAACCTCGTCGAAGCTCCGGGGGGATTTCGCGACAGCCATTCGATCTGCGGAATCGTCGAGCTGTGGCGGCAGCGCTGCCGGGCGGAGAGGCTGCCGGCGCGCCACGACCTTCCGACGGCGGCCCTTCGGCCCTGGATCGGCAATGTCAGCCTGGTGGATGTCCGCCAGGACCCGCCCGGCTTTCGCTGGCGGCTGGTCGGCACCCATGTCGCCCTGCAGATGGGGCGCGATGTCACCGGGCGCGACTTCGCCGATCTCTACCGCGGCCGGATCCTTGCGGATTATCTCCGGCTCTTCACGGCGTCGGCCGACCGGCGCCGGCCGGTCTACTATCGGGGCGATCTGGAATTCCTCGGCCGGGAGTTCGTGGCGTTCCGGACGGTGCACCTGCCGCTTGCCGATGACGGCCGGACGGTGAACATGCTGCTGGTCCACCATGACTTCGTTTGACCCGGTGGCCTGCTGCGGGCCCGTTCGCCGCCGGGCGGCCGGCATGCCGGATCGGGAGTAACGCCAATGGCCGCAGCATTCAGGGCAGGGCGCGGGATCCGTTCCCTCCATCTGGCCGAGGTGCCGGACGGGTTCCCCGAATCGGAATCGCTCTGCACCATCCACGACTTCTGGCTGGGAAAGTGCAGGGGCAGCCACCTGCCTGCCCGCCAGGACCTGCCCCCGTCCAGCCTGCGACCCTGGATCGGACATGTCAGCCTGGTCGACGTGGCGCACGACCCGCGCCGCTTCCGCTGGCGCCTGATCGGGTCGCGCATTTCCGAGGCGCTGGGCCGGGACGGCACCGGGCAATGGTTCGAGCAGCTCTACGAAGGGCGCATGCTGGCGGACTATGTCCGGTTCTATTCCGCCGCGGTGGAGCGCCGGCGCCCCGTGTTCTATCGCGGCGACCTGGAATTCCTCGGCAAGGAGCATATCCGCTTCCGCTCGGTGCATCTGCCGATGGCCGACGGCGATGCGCCGGTCAGCATGCTGCTGCTATGCCTGCATTTCGACATCTGACGCGGTCTCCGCGCCGGGCCCGTGCGCCGGCGAAGCGCGGGTCTGGCATGCCCCGGCGCGCTGCACGCTGAGCCGGCGCGGGCGTCGTTCCACGGGATCTGTTCCCGGGTCCTGCACCGAATGCACTGTCGGTCGAGTGGACCGGCGGGCGATCCTGCATCAAGGTGCGTCCCGACAGCCTGCGCAATGGATCCCCCGCATGTCGCCAGAACTGATCTCGATCACCCGCTATGCGGTCAAGGGCCTGTCGGGCGAGGCCCTGCCGCAGGCGGCGCTCGCCGCCGGTCACGGCCTGCGCGACGACCGCCGCTATGCGCTGGCCCTGGCCGATACCCGGTTCGATCCGGAGAACCCGAAGCCGCTGCCGAAGACCGATTTCGTCGTCCTGATGCGTTTCGCGCGCCTGGCCGGGGTGGCCAGCCGCTATGACCCCGCCAGCACGCGGCTCAGCCTGTCCAGCGCGGGACAGGCGCTGGCAGAGGGCCGGTTGGACAATGCGGACGGGCGCGCGGCGATCGAGGCGGCGATCGCCGCGTTCATGGGCGACGACCTGAAGGGCCCGCCGCGGCTGGTCGAACAGGCCGGGCACCGCTTCACCGATGTCAGCGTCGTCTCGCCGGAGATGATGGAGGCCGTGTCCCTGATCAACCTGGCCTCCGTCCGCGCGGTGGAGGCGGCGCTGGGGCAGCCGGTGGATCCCCGGCGCTTCCGCGGCAACCTGCTGGTGGACGGGCTGGCGCCGTGGGTCGAACTCGACTGGATCGGCAAGCCGGTGACGATCGGCGATGTCGGGTTCGAAGGCGCGATGCGCACCCGGCGCTGCGCCGCCACCGAGGTCAATCCGGAGACCGCGGAGCGCGACATCCGCATGCCGGCGGAGCTGATGCGCCGCTTCGGCCATGGCGACCTGGGCATCTACCTCACCGTGACGACTGACGGCACGGTGGCGCCGGGCGACAGGATCGTCCCGCCGCCCGGCTGAACCTGCGGGGCCGCCGGCATCGGCCGGTCGGCTTCGGGCGATCAGATCCGGCCGCCGTCCAGCAGGTCCAGTGCGCCCTGCAGGATGTAGGCGGCAGCCAGCTTGTCGACCACCTCCGCCCGGCGCGCGCGGGAGGCATCGGCCTCCAGCAGGGTGCGGGTCACCGCCATGGTCGACATCCGCTCGTCCCAGAAGGCGTAGGGCAGGCCCGCCGCGTCGTGCAGGTTGCGGCCCATCGCCCGCGCCGACTGGCAGCGCGGCCCCTCGCTGCCGTCCATGTTGACCGGCAGGCCGATCACCAGGCCGCCCACCTCGCGGCCCGCGATCAGCGCCTGCAGGGCGGCAATGTCCGCGGCGGGCTTGCCCCGGCGCAGGGTTTCCAGCGGCGTGGCGATGCGACGGCCCGCATCGGCGATGGCGATGCCGATCGTCTTCGTCCCCAGGTCCAGCGACAGCAGCCGCCGGTCCGGCGGCACCAGGGCGGCCAGCGCCGGCAGCGACGGCATCTCGCCGGGCGCCGGGCCGCTGCCGCCGCTGCGCCTGCGCCGCCGGGTCATGGCCTGCCTCGCCGACCGCCGGCAGATGCCCCGGATGCTTGTTCCGGAGGGGCCGGCGGTGATACATCCTGCCTCTTCCATTCCCGGCCCGGCCATGGCCTGCCAGCCCCGACCCTGCGCAGGCCGTCCGGTGCCGCCTTTCCCGCCGACGGGGGACCCATGTCGCTGGACGAAGCAACCGTGCGCAAGATCGCCCGGCTGGCGCGCATCCGCGTGGATGACGCCGCCTTGCCGGGACTGCAGAAAGACCTCAACGATATTCTCTCCTGGGTGGAGCAGCTCAACGAGGTGCCGACCGACGACGTGCCGCCGCTGACCTCGGCGGTGGAGACCAGCCTGCGGCAGCGCCCCGACATCGTCACCGACGGCGGCATCCGCGACAAGGTGCTGGCCAATGCGCCGGACCGGGTCGACGGCTTTTTCACCGTGCCCAGGGTGGTGGAATGACCGCCCCCCTGGACAGCGGCATCGCCGCCCTGCGCGACGAACTGCGCGCCGGCCGGGTTTCCGCCCGCGAACTGGCCGAGGCCGCGATCGCCGCGATGCAGGCCGCGCGGCCGCTGAACGCCTTCATCACCGAGACGCCGGAGGTCGCGCTGGCCCAGGCCGAGGCCGCCGATGCCGCGCTGAAGGCCGGCACCGCCGGGCCGCTGGCCGGCATCCCGATCGCGGTGAAGGACGTCTATTGCACCGAAGGCGTGCTGACCACGGCGGCGAGCCATATCCTCGACGGCTTCGTGCCGCCCTACGACTCGACCGTGACCGCCAACCTGTTCGGCGCCGGCGCGGTGATGGTGGGCAAGACCAACCTGGACGAGTTCGCCATGGGCTCGTCGAACGAGAACAGCCATTACGGCCCGGCGAAGAATCCCTGGCGGCAGGGGCAGACCGACCTGGTGCCGGGCGGCTCCTCGGGCGGTTCGGCGGCGGCCGTCTCGGCCGGCGTGGTGCCCGGCGCCACCGGCACCGACACCGGCGGCTCGATCCGCCAGCCGGCCGCCTATTGCGGCATCACCGGGATCAAGCCGACCTATGGCCGCTGCTCGCGCTGGGGCATCGTCGCCTATGCCTCCTCGCTGGACCAGGCGGGGCCCTTCGCGCGCGACGTGCGCGACGCGGCGATCCTGCTGGGCGGCATGGCGGGGTTCGATCCGAAGGATTCCACCAGCGTCGACCGCCCGGTGCCGGACTACGAGGCCGGCCTGGAGGCCGGCGTGAAGGGCCTGCGCATCGGCGTGCCGAAGGAATACCGGATCGACGGCATGCCCGCCGAGATCGCCGCGCTGTGGGACAGGGGCGTGGCCTGGCTGCAGGAGCAGGGGGCCGAGATCCTGGAGGTCTCCCTGCCGCATACCCGCTATGCCCTGGCGGCCTATTACATCGTCGCCCCGGCCGAGGCCTCGTCGAACCTGGCGCGCTATGACGGCGTGCGCTACGGCCTGCGCGTGCCGGGCCGCGACCTGACGGAGCTGTACGAGAACAGCCGCGCCGCGGGCTTCGGGGCGGAAGTGCGGAAGCGCATCCTGATCGGCACCTACGTGCTGTCCGCCGGCTATTACGACGCCTATTACCTCAAGGCGCAGAAGGTGCGGACGAAGATCCGGCAGGACTTCACCGACGCCTGGGGCCGGGTCGACGCGCTGCTGGCGCCGACCGCGCCGTCGGCGGCCTTCGCCATCGGCTCGCAGCTCGACGATCCGATCGCCATGTACCTGAACGACGTGTTCACCGTGCCGGCCAGCCTGTCGGGCCTGCCGGCCCTGTCGCTGCCGGCCGGGCTGGACGCGGCCGGACTGCCGCTCGGCCTGCAGGTGATCGGCAAGCCGTTCGACGAGCCGATGGTGCTGCGGGTCGGCCGGGCGCTGGAGCAGGCAGCCGGCTTCGCGGCACGACCCGCCCCCTGGTGGGCGTGAAGAAGGAGTTGCGGTGATGGGCCATAACGCGGATGCGCCGCTGATCGAGGGCGCCACCGGGCCGTGGGAGATCGTGATCGGGCTGGAGGTGCATGCCCAGGTCACGTCGCAGGCCAAGCTGTTCTCGGGCGCCTCCACGGAGTTCGGCGCTGAGCCGAACAGCCAGGTCAGCCTGGTGGATGCCGCGATGCCCGGCATGCTGCCGGTGATCAACGCCCATTGCGTGGAACAGGCGGTGCGCACCGGGCTGGGCCTGAAGGCGCAGATCAACCCCTATTCGGTGTTCGACCGGAAGAACTATTTCTACGCCGATCTGCCGCAGGGCTACCAGATCAGCCAGTTCAAGCATCCCATCGTGGGCGAGGGTGTCGTGCTGGTGGACCTGCCGGACGGCTCCAGCCGCGAGGTCGGCATCACCCGCCTGCACCTGGAGCAGGATGCCGGCAAGTCGATGCACGACCAGGCGCCGGACGCGACCTTCGTCGACCTGAACCGGTCCGGGGTCGCGCTGATGGAGATCGTGTCGGAGCCCGACATGCGCTCGCCGGAAGAGGCCGGCGCCTACCTGCGCAAGCTGCGCACCATCCTGCGCTACCTCGGCACCTGCGACGGCAATATGGAGCAGGGCTCGATGCGGGCCGACGTGAACGTCTCGGTGCGCAAGCCCGGCGCGCCCTACGGCACGCGCTGCGAGATCAAGAACGTGAACTCGATCCGTTTCGTGCAGCAGGCGATCGTCTACGAGGCCCGCCGCCAGGTCGACATCCTGGAGGAGGGCGGCAGCATCGACCAGGAGACCCGCCTGTTCGACGTTGCGAAGGGCGAGACCCGGACCATGCGCTCCAAGGAGGAGGCGCATGACTACCGCTATTTCCCGGATCCCGACCTGCTGCCGCTGGAGCTCGACCCGGCCTGGATCGAGCGCATCAAGGCGACCCTGCCGGAGCTGCCCGACGAGAAGAAGAACCGCTTCATGACGGAGCTCGGCCTGTCGCCCTACGACGCCGGCGTGCTGGTGGCCGATGTCGAGACCTCGGCCTTCTACGAGCGGGTCGCCGCCGGCCGCGATGCGAAGATCGCCGCGAACTGGGTGACCGGCGATTTCTTTGCCGCCTGGAACAAGTCCGGCCGGTCGCTCGACGACTTCACCGTGGATGCGGAGAAGCTGGGCGGGCTGATCGACCTGATCGCCGACAACACGATCTCCGGCCGGATCGCCAAGGAGGTCTTCGAGGCGATGGTGGAGACCGGCCAGCCCGCCGCGCAGATCGTCGAGGAGAAGGGCCTGCGCCAGGTCACCGACACCGGCGCCATCGAGGCCGAGGTCGATGCCGTGCTGGCGGCAAACCAAGACAAGGTCGAGCAATACAAGGGCGGCAAGGACAAGCTGTTCGGCTTCTTCGTCGGCCAGGTGATGAAGGCCACCAAGGGCAAGGCCAACCCCGCGGCGGTGAACGAGATCCTGAAGGCGAAGCTGGACGGGTAGGGGCGGGGTGGCGGCCGGGCGACCGACCCCCCGCACGTCCCGGGTCGGCCTATCCACCGTGATCCCCGGCCCTCTCCACCGTCATCCTCGGTCCCCCGGGCCGAGGATCCATTCCGACAGGGTCGAGGCACCGCAGGCGGAATGGATTCCAGGCTCAAGGCCTGGAATGACGACGCAAAGAGCGCGCGCCCGTTGCCGGCCGCCGCCGCTCGCATTGCCGCCCCGGCGCCCCGGGACTAACCTCGCCGCCTGTTGCAACCGCACGGACATCCCCGGGGGAAACGCGATGATCGACGTCCATTACTGGCCCACCCCGAACGGCCACAAGGTCACCCTCTGGCTGGAAGAAACCGGCACCCCCTACACCCTGCACGGCGTGAACATCGGCAAGGGCGAGCAGTTCGAACCGGGCTTCCTGAAGATCGCGCCGAACAACCGCATGCCGGCGATCGTCGACCATGCGCCGGCCGATGGCGGGGCGCCGGTCTCGGTGTTCGAGAGCGGCGCGATCCTGCTCTACCTCGCCGACAAGACGAAGCAGTTCATCCCCGCCGACCTGCGCGGCCGCACGCAATGCCTGGAATGGCTGTTCTGGCAGATGGGCGGGCTGGGGCCGATGGCCGGGCAGAACCACCATTTCCATGTCTACGCGCCGGAAAAGATCCCCTATGCGATGGACCGCTACCGCAACGAGACGGCGCGGCTCTACGCGGTGCTGAACAAGCAACTGGCCGGCCGCGACTTCCTCTGCGGCGCCTATTCCATCGCCGACATGGCGAGCTATCCCTGGATCGTGCCGCATGAGCGGCAGGGCCAGAAGCTGGACGATTTCCCGAACCTGAAGGCCTGGTTCCAGCGGATCTGGGACCGCCCGGCGACGGAGCGCGCCTATCGCCGCGCCAAGGAGTTCCAGACCACCACCGAGCCGAGCGAGGAGGCGAAGAAGATCCTGTTCGGCCAGACCGCCGCGACTGTCCGGCCGTGACCGACGCGGGCGCCGAGCGGGTCGGGGAGGCGGATCGCGAGGCGCTGCTGCGGCGGCCCGCGGTGCGGCGGGTCGCGGAGGCGCTGATCGCGGGCGGCGTGGCCGCCGACATCCATGCCCTGGCCGCCACCGCGCGGACCGCGCATGACGCGGCCCATGCGCTGGGCTGCCCGGTCGGCGCCATCGTGAAGTCGCTGGTCTTCGCCTGCGACGAAAGGCCGGTGATGGCCCTGGTGGCCGGCGACCGGCAATGCGACATCGCCGCGCTGCGGCAGGTCCTGCTGGACCGCTTCAAGCTGGCCGGCAAGGTCGCCCGCGCCGATGCGGAGCTGGTGCGCGCGGCCACCGGCTTTGCGATCGGCGGCGTGGCGCCGGTGGCGCACGACACCGCGATGCCGATCGTGCTGGACGGCAGCCTGCGCCGCTTCGACACGATCTGGGCAGCGGCCGGCCACCCGCATTGCGTGTTTCCGATCAATGCCGAAGACCTGCTGCGGCTGACCGGCGCGGCGGAGAGCGACGCGATCGGCAAGCGGGGCTGAGAATGGGCGCCGGCCCTCCGATGCGCCTCGCCTGGCCGCTGGACGGCAGCGCCGATCCGGTCGCCACCCTGGACAGCGCCCTGGCCGCGGCCGAGGCGGGCGAGGGGCGGGTGCGCGCCTTCGCCAGCCGCCCCGAACCCGACAGCCTGCGGGCGCAGGCCCGGGCGGCGGCCGCCCGCCGCGCCGCCGGGCGACCGCTCTCGGCCCTGGACGGCATGCCTGTCGGCATCAAGGACATCGTCGAGACGGTGGATCTGCCCACCCAGATGGGCAGCCCGATCCATGCCGGCTGGCAGGCCGGCCGCGACGCGGCCGCCGTTGCCGCCCTGCGCGCCGCCGGCGCCATCGTGGCGGGCAAGGCGGCGACCACCCCCTATGCGATCGGTGCCGGCGGCCCGACCACCAACCCGCACGATGCGGCGCGCAGCCCCGGCGGCTCCTCCAGCGGCTCCGCCGCCGGTGTCGCCGCCGGCTTCTTCGCCGCCGCGCTCGGCACCCAGACCATGGGCTCGGTGATCCGCCCGGCCGCCTATTGCGGCGTGCATGGCTACAAGCCGAGCCATGGCCTGCTGTCGCTGCAGGGCGTGCATCCGCTGAGTACGACCCTGGACCATCTGGGCGTGCTGGCCGCCGGCCTGGCGCTCTGCTGGGCGGTGGCCAAGACCCTTGCCGACGGCTGCCCGACCCCGGGCAGCCCCGGCCTGCCGGGCGCCGCGGCGCAGCCGCCCGCTTCCGTCGCGCCGCGCCGGCTTCTGTTCCTGCGCGGTGCCGGCTGGGACGAGGCGGGCATGCAGGGGGCGCCGCAGGCCGCCTTCCTGGATCTGCTGGACATATTGCGGGCGAAAGGGATCGAGGTTCTCGACCCGCGTCAGGCGGGCGGCCCCGCCGCCGCCTTCGAGGCCGACATGATCGCGCAGGGGGAGGGCGCCCACGACATTCTCGCCTGGGAGCTGCAATGGCCGTTGGGGGACTATGCCCGGCACCATGGCGCGGCGCTGGACGCGCGGATTCACGACTTCCTGGCCCATGCGCGGGACCGGCTCGACCGGGACGCCTATCTCGCCCGGCTGCGCACCCGGGCGGAGATGCAGGCGCGCTATGCGGCGCTGCTGGACGCGCTGGGCAGCGATGCCGTCATCATGCCGGCCGCGTCGGGCATCGCGCCGGAGGGCCTGGCCTGGACCGGCAGCCGCACCTGCCAGATGTATGCCTCCTGGCTGGGCCAGCCGGCGCTGGGCCTGCCGCTGCTGCAGGTCGCCGCCATGCCCTTCGGCGTGCAGCTGCTGGGCCGGGCCGGCGCCGACCCGGCCTTGTTCGCCGCCGCCGCGGGGCTGGAGGCCATGCTGGGCTGAGCCCGCTCACCGGGCAGGGCGGGGCAGGCGCGCGGCCGGCCTCTGTCGGTTGCGCCGACGAAGCCGGCCGCGGCCCTCCAATGGCCGCTCCTTGGGCGGCCGCTCCTTGTGCGGCCGCTACCTGGGCCGGCCGTTACTTGGGACGGTGCAGCGCGCAGAGCTTGTTGCCGTCGGGGTCGCGCACATAGGACAGGTGCATGGTGCCCATGGCGCCGCTGCGCGGGCCCGGCGGGTCCTCGATCGAGGTGCCGCCGTTTGCGATGGCGGTGTCGTGGAACGCCTTCACCTGCTCCGGCGAGGTGCAGGCGAAGCCGATGGTGCCGCCATTGGCATGGCAGGCCGGCGCGCCGTCGATCGGCTCGCTGATGCCGAAGGTGCTGCCCTCGTGCCGATAGAACAGGCGGGTCTGGCCGGTGGCGTTCTCGTTGCGCATCGGCTCGCCCGCGCCCAGCGTGCCGAGCACGGCGTCGTAGAAGCGCTTGGCGCGCTCGATGTCGTTCGTCCCGATCATGATATGGCTGAACATTCTTGTTTTCCCTCGCAATGCCAGAACTGCGGCGAAGCCCGTGCCGGGCCGAACCCCGGCAGCGTGCCGCAGCGGCGGCATGATGCACGGTTTCCGCCTCCGCGGCCCGCGCAAATGGACGCGATTCGGCGCCATCCGCCACCATCGCCGGCCCGGACGCCATGCCGGCCCGGGATGCCGCGCGGCGCGTTGACATCGCCCCGCCGCCCCCCCTACATTCCGCCCCGGCCGCGCCCGGCATGCCGGGCCGATCGCCACCGCGGACGGGTGGGTGAGTGGCTTAAACCAGTGGTTTGCTAAACCGCCGTACCTCAAAAGGGTACCGAGGGTTCGAATCCCTCCCCGTCCGCCATTCTCCTTGCGAAAACGTTCTCCCGGTCCGGCCACAGCCGGATTTTTCCTTTGTTTTCGGGGTTATGCGGGAGTGGCTGTGAACCGGCCTCAGCGCAAGATGGCTCGGAAGTGTGCTCTCAGGGGGGGTATTCTCCCGACCTGTTGACCGCGCGCAGTCCGGTTCAGGCAATCAAAGTCCTGATATCGAAGGTTTTTGAGTTGCGGCTCAGGCGTAGCCGTTGAGAAAAGCCGTATCCATGTCGCACGGAACTGCCGTCGAGCTACGCCAATGCTCAGGCCACGTAATCGAACGCATCCGCGCTTTCATACAGAGCCTTGATGGATGTCGCAGTGGAAGCCGACGCGCGCGTCGCGGCTTCCTTCAGGTCCAGAACACGGAACTTGTCGCCGATCTTCGCAACGGCCTCAATCCGGCGATACTGATCACCGAAGCGTTCGGCGTACTGCGCCAGCCCCCTGAGCTTCGGCATCGCATCGCCGAACTGGATGCCGTGCGGATCCACGATGTCGGCGGCGACGGTCCCATCGTCCTGCTGAACGAAGAAAACGAAGTCAGGCCGAACGATCTTTGGCTCGTCTCCATCCTCGTAGATGATGCCAAGCGAGTCCTGACTGGCACGCGACGGGTTCCGGTACCAGGCGACGGCTCCCGTTCGCGCGAGTTCGGATTTAACGACTTCACCTTCCCAAGAATTGAAATCCTCGGGAAACATCCCGTGCTCATCGCACAGCATATGCCTCTCGAACGATGGCAGCGGGGTCTCCGAGCCGTTTGCCTCTCGGATCGTGGTTGGATGCATCCATGACGTCGGTCGCGCCAACTCCACGTCCATAGGGTTCGCGCTCATCTCCCGGATCTGCCGATACACGTCCTGACGCTCGTCGGAGAGGTTCTTGATGTCGACCCGGAAGCGAGTGAGCCATTGGTTCGCCAACTTCTCGGCCTCTGCCTCAAGGGTTTCTCGGATGCCGGGAACCAATCCCAGAGCGCCAATCGTGACGTGGGCCTCGATGAGAGCGGCTTCCATGTCGCCTTCGTCGCGTTGGTTTTGCGCCAGGTAGTCGCTATACGAAGTCGCGAGATCCGGGCTGATCGCGCGGCCGGTCCTGCGATACGCGTCCTCGATCACCGCGTAGTCCGCCTCCTCGAGGAAGTCGTCGAACGACATGCCCCCGCCCTTCAGGTCGGCCTTAAGGCTCTTGCCTTCGACTGTCAGAACCGATTTGCGGGCCGTCTGGATTTCCGCCTTGTAGCGCGCCTGGGCACCATCGAGCACCTTGTGCATTTCTGTGTGGGCAGCCTTGCCAGCGTCCTCAAGCAGGCCATCCACGGCAAGCTCATGCGCCAGCGATGTCAGTCGCTTGACGGGACGGGCATGCCGCTTCGGCAGGGATTGGGACGGCAGGGAGAGCAGCTTGTCCCATACCGCCTCCGGTATCGAAGGATTGGGCTTCAGCTCGACGGGGTTGACCAGCACGCGGCGGCCCGGCAGGTCGTCGCCACCGTCCCCACCGGACATCAGCGCCTTGGCGACGTCCTTGACTGAGGCTTCGTTGAAGAACGGTAGCAGGCAGTCGACCGAGTTCAGTCGCTCATTGCCCGGGATCCGCCGCGCCAGTGGGGTGCGTACCATGCGTCCCAGTAGTTGCATGATATGCGTCTTGTCCCGCGCGGGCCGGAACGACACCATGACTTCGGCGCGCGGACAGTCCCAGCCGGTGCTGATGGCATCCTTCGCGATCAGGACCCGGACCCACGTCGATTCCTGAACCCGTTCGGGCGAGATGTAGGGCACGGTATGGCGGCCGAAGATCTGGGTGGAGTGCTCTCCGAACACATGCGCCACCGCATCCTCGAACAAATCCGGCCACTGTGTGAAGATGGTGTCGAGAGCCCTGCCGATGTCATTGTGATCGGGCGCATTCGGAACCTGCAGCACCATCAGGGGCAGCACGATCCCGCCATCGTGCTGCTGCTGGCCATAGGCCTCCCATGCGGACGAGATTTCCTTGAGCTTGTCGGTGCCGCGGCGCACCAGCACAGTATCGAACTGCCCGGCCTCCTTTGGCACGTCCAGAATGATCGTGTCCTTCAGCAGACCTGACGCCTGGACCTTGGCGGAATCCACCACCACGTTCGGCAGGGTCGCGCGGCCCGTCATATCAGTCATCGCTGCGTTGAACCGCTCGACCGTGGCCGAGATACCCCAGACAACCGGGACGCCGGGGACAGGACCCGATCCGTTGATCAGCCGCTTGACGATGGTGGTCTTCTCACCCGAGCCGGTCGCAGCGCGCATCCCGCGATGCGCCTCGTCGAGCACGAGGTACAGTGTCAGCGCCGAGTCATCGATGGTGTTCTGGATCGTGTCCCAGATGGTGAAGGACCTGCTGTCAGGCATCAAGCGGATCTGGCCATCCTTTTCGATCCCTTCGTCATCGGGATCGTGCCCACGCACCAGGAGGCTCGACTTGCTCAGCTTCTGGGTATTCAGGAAATAGACCTTGCCCGGTTCCAACACCTCTCGCTGGAAAGTGCTTTGCACCACCACAAGGTCCGAGATCGACAGTCGGTCCGATGCCTCGAGCAGGCGGAATCGCGACTGCTCGTTCAGGGACGGATCGTCGCTGAACCAGATCACCACCGCACCCGGATCGGGATCGATGTCGTAGTTGTCGTCGCCGTGGAACAGCGCCTCGAGCACGGCTGCGGCCATGACGGTCTTGCCCGCGCCCGTGGTAGCCGTCAGCGAGAAGGCTGTCTTGCGCTTTCGAGCAGACCAGAAGTCTCGAGCATCCCAGAGGTTCTCGAGGACATCTTTGACGGCTTCTTCCTGGTAATCCTTGAGCGTGAACTTCATGGCTCAACGGCCCACTGAAAAACGGAAATTGGAGAGGTAGGACTCGTAGAGCCGCACCGGTTCGACGCTGTCGGGCAGCGAACGCGCCACCGCCTGGAACCGGCGGTCATCATCTGTCACGACGTAGGCGATGCGAAGGGTCGGTTGGGCGGTGGCAGCGACGCAAAACGCGGCGGCGCGGTCCAGGTTCACGAGCAAGCCGTATGTATCGGCTACGTCCCATCCGGCGGCGGGAAGATCGTCGATGCGGCGGCCTTCCGACCCGGCGCGCATCCACAACAGCGGCGCGATGCGCTGGAAGGCGAGGTTGTGGCTGACGGCGACAGGCGACTCGTAGGTGAGCGTGAAGAATTCGGCGTTTTCCTCAAAGCCTTCGGCCATCGGGAACTTATCGGCAAACTTGTACTCCCCCTCAATTTGATTGCCTTCAGACGTCCTGCCGGTGATCGCGGCGGTGATTCGAGCCTTGGTTATGTGCTCGCAGATACCGCACTTTTCCCAATCGGGATCACCGGGCCGTAGACTTTCTTTGCGAAGCGCCGACTGTTCTTCTGCTGCCACCTCGTTGTTGGTCACCGAAATGCACTGCCGTCGCCCGCCGTCTTGATGGTTCAGGCGCATGACAGCGTGGGCGGTAGTGCCGGAGCCTGAGAAGAAGTCGAGAATCACGGCGTTCGGTTTTTCCGCAACGAAAAAGCGAAGCCAATCCTCTACAGCGTACAGTGACTTCGGGAATGGGAATTTCCGACCCGGAATCAAGGCTCTCAACATACTGGTGCCATAGGCACCAGCTTCGTGACTACTCACTTGCCAGGCCGTCGTTGGTCGCGACGACTTTCCCTCTGGATTGACAACGATCCAAGACCCATCTGGTCGTCGTCCTTTCTTAAGAAGAGTCCCCTCCTCCACTTTCTTAATGTTCGGAGACGTAAGATAAGAAAATACGTACGGCTGCAAATCCGATCCGGCATTTTTTGAGACCCTTACATAGCCGCTTTTAAGTGCTTTCTTTAGGCTCTGGCCAGTAAGCCCCCAGTTCATCTCACGACCATCGTCTTCTCGGATTGGAAATACCGATGTGCAGCCAAAGCGATTTTTAGAAGTATTTCTATCGACGTTATGCGGTAGGGGAACTCCAATCTCTTCTATTTGCCCAGTGGAATCGTTCACGTAGATCGGGTAGAACTGAGCCGGTCCACCTTTCTTTGTTCCACGAGCCGATTCAATGTCTGTTCTTCTCAGATAGCGCCATCGGACTTCCATTTCTGCGCCGTCACCAGATTTGTCTTGGACGGCCGAACTACCAATAAATACAAAATAGATATATTCATCTGTTCGCGAAAAATCTGTCGAACGTCCGGTTCCCTTAGGATTTATAACGCTAGAAATCATTTGGATGGCGCGTGCCTCTGGAAATGATTGCTCAAGAAGAAGGCCAAGGCGTAGGTACTCTTTTTCGTCGATTGTAACAATAAGAATGCTATTGTTTGTATTGAGAAGCTGCTTTGCAACTAAAATTCGCCGCTCTATGAACGCCAGCCATTTTGAATGACGGTACAGGTCCTCAGATTCAACGTAGTCGTTGTTGTATTTCCAGTCCCTTGCACCTGTGTTGTAGGGCGGGTCGATGTAGATGGCGTCGATCTTGCCGCGATGGGTGTAGGTCAGCGCTTCCAACACGTGGAAGTTCTCGCCGTTGATCACCGTGTGAAACGACTTGTCGCCGCCGCGCTCCACCCGCCCGGTGCTGACAAGGCCGGGGTAGATGTAATCCCGGAACTCGGCCACCACGACCAGATCGGCAACCGCAACCTCAGCCGCCTCTGGCACCTCGGCGTCCGTCAGCTCGACCAGCGCCATCCGCGCCTCGCCCTTGCCGTCAACTCGCCTGACGCGCCAAAGCCGCTGGTCTGCGCGCTGGACAGAGCCCCGCGGCGGCAGGATGCGCACCTTGTCGCCCCGCCGCGCGGGGCGGCCGGGCAGCTCCACGCTTTCGGGGCGGTGCCGCTCGAAGTTCAGCCCGAAGGCGCGCCGCGACGCCAGCGCCTTGAACTCCCGCTCGAGCTCTTCTCCTAGAGCGCTGTCCCTGGCCTTTGCTCGGGCGATCAGATCCGTCAGGCGCGACATGGCTAGCCCTCGTGCCCTTCACCCGCCATTGCACCGCAACCGTGATGCCCCGCGCGCGGCGTGCGGAGCAATGCATACGCGCGCTCGGCCGGAGGCGGCCGATGGGCAGACAAGGTGGTAGGGATCGCGGTCGCGGCTGTCATCAATGTTATGTCCTGTCAGGCGGCGACGTTCATGCCGAACGCCCTGCGAAAATGAGCTAACAGAACCGCCGTTTACGGTCACAGAGTAAACCGGAAGTGCATGATGAAGCGTGCCGAATGGCGGCTTGCACCTGCGATCCTCGGCTGATCCGTGGGCCAGAATCCATAGCACCGGCCATCCGATTTTCATAAGAGCGACGTCTGGCCGGTGTCGTCCACGCGCAGGACGCCCAGCAGCTGCCAAGTCTGTGGGCGCTTGGCGATGTTCCCTATGCAGAAGAGCATCCCCTTTTTCGGATACTCGTCGTTGAACGTCTTGCTCATCCAGTCGAGTGCAGCCTGATTCGACCCCTCCCGACGACGCCCGTGGAAGAACATGGCGTGGGCCTCCCAATCGCCATTCGCATAGTCGTGCGACCCAGTCCCGTCCTCGAACTTGAACCGGAACTCGAAAGGACTCGGCTCAAGTGCGGCAAGTTGGTGGTCGAAGATTTCGCCCTGACTCGCCGCCTGTTCGTACGTGCGACGCTCTTTCTCGATCTGCTCGTCACTCTTTGTCTTATAGTAGAACTGCGTGTTTCTCGGCCGGATTAACGCCAGCGATCTACCGCTTGCGGCCGCCTGCGCCACGGATGGTGACACCAGTGGGCTCAGAAAGTTGGCGCGATCCCTATTGGGCATACGGCCAGACACGCGGATCGTGTCTTCCATGACGTGGCAGCTTTCTGCCCGACGGTCGCTCGTTGGTGCGCGGTATTTGAAGTCCACCCAATCCCATCGCCTAAAAGCGGATTCGTCGGAGAGATGTCGAAACCGTATCGGGTACAGCCGCTTGAATTCGCCGTGGGAGGTCACCCCGGCGCAGCAGACCGTTTCCCCTTTGGTGGTGCTACGCTGCGGTAGCGCCTTCACCAAAATGGAAACGCGGCAGCATTGCAGCGTGACGGACATAGCGCTCTGGATCGTCGGCGAACAGATTGAATACCTCGAAGCCCGTCTCTTCTATCATTTCGTGCGCGACAATAGTCCTGTGGCAGGTTTCCGGGTCGCGCTCGAAACAGAGCAGGCAAGTCGGCGCGTCCTGAACGAAATCGACCAGTTCGCGCAGCGATTCTTGCGCTGCGCTGGTTTCGATGTGCGCGCCATAGATGGAACGAAACAGACCAAAATCCCCAGCCCGTGCGGCCTCACGGCCTGGCTTGGGGTCGCCGAGTTGAACGAAATGCCAATACTCGATGCCTTCTTCCGCAAGGCGCGTGGCCAGCTTGGTTTTGGAGAAACCGGTCTTTCGCGACACGGCAACAGCGCGCACATCGGCCAACCTTTCGATGCCGGCCGCTTTCAGCGTTCGTACAAACCGATCAATGTCGGTACCCTCGTAGCCGACTGTAAATACAACGCTCATAACTCCCTCATGTTCGGAACCCTAGCAGGTGTGAGCCTGCGCGTGAATCCCCTGATTTACTGTAGATCTTCGGTGTTGGCGGGCGTGCCGAGCATGCGCTTCTGCTCCATCCAGTCATCCGGCAGGGGGGAGCCTCAGAACTTCCAGCGAGAGGTGGCACGGCTGAAGTCCGTCGAGGATCGCTTTAACCAAGTCTGGAGACAGGCGCGACAGTCGCAGCGTCCGAGTCAGATATGGAAATACGGTGACAGTTCAATGAATAGCGCGACAGGCGTGCTCGACGAGGCCGCCGCCGCAAACGGCCTAGCAAAATGCATCACAAGGGCGATTTGGGTTCATCCTGGCGAAGAACCTTCCGGCCTACTCGCGCTGAACCGCTACACCCACCTCGCGACCCCTACTCCTCCGCCTCGCCGCCGAAGGCCGCCACCACCTCTGCGCCGGTCATGCGGGTCCGCTCGCCGGCGAAACTGTAGTAGGGCGGCTTTTCGTCGATGAAGATCTCCGTCGTGAAGCTCGCCCCGTCGAGGCCGTCGAGGCCGTCGAGCAGCGCGACGGGGATCGAATGGTGCCTGCCGTCGAGGCTGCGCCACAGGATCGACGATCCGCAGGTCCTGCAGAAGACCCGTTCGGCCCATTCGGACGACCGGTAGACACCGAGCGCGGCTTCGTCCTCGAAGGCCGGGGCTGCGTCCGCCTGGACGCACATGATCGGCCCGCCGGTCCAGCGCTGGCACATGCTGCAATGGCAGCTGTCGATCTCCTTCTTCGAGACCTGCGCCGTGAACCGCACCGCCCCGCACAGGCAATGTCCGCGAGAAGTCGTCACCTTCGCCTCCCTATCCGTAGGTTGCAGGCGGCAGCCTGCCGTGTCGTGACGCCGATATCCAGGGGATTCGCGCGGCGCGGGCCACCGCGCGGCCGGCCCCGTCAGGCATAGGCGACCCAGCCGCGCCAGGTGAAGGCGGCATAGAACTGGCTCACCCCGGAAAAGCCGGCGTCGCGCAGCACCGCCTCGTCCTGCTCCGGGGCCAGGATGTTCAGGCTGCGGTCGACGGCGTCGCTGGCATTCCGGGCGATGTCGGGATCGACGCCACCGGCGACGGCGAAGGCCGCGTAGCGGGACAGCCAGAGCGCGCGCTCGCCGGCGCCTTGTGGAAAGCTGGAATGGGCGGCGACGAAGGGCGCGCCGGGCTTCAGGCGGCAATGGATTTCCGCGACCGTGCGCCGCCGTTCCTCCGCGGGCAGGAAATGCAGGGTCAGCAGGCAGGCCGCCGCATCGAACGGCCCCTCCGGCGCATCGTCGATCGTGCCTTCGTGCAGCCGCACCCGCGCGGCCAGCGGCCCAAGCCGCGTCCGCGCGAGCTTCAGCATCTCCGGCGCCGGGTCGACGCCGTCGAAGCGCCAGCCGGGATGCGCCTCGGCAAAGACCTGCAGTTCCAGGCCGCCGCCGGCACCGAGCACCAGAACCCGCGCGGTCGGCGGCGCCTGCTCGGCGAGCAGGATCGCGGCCATGCGCTGCATGTCGGCGAAGCCGGGCATGAAGCGCGGCGGCCCCTCCGCATAGCGCGCCACCGCTGCCGGATCGGCAAAATGCGCCAGCAGTTCGACAGTGTCAGGGCGCATGCATGGCCTCCAGGTCATGGACGCCGCTGCCGTGGAGGGCGAGGCGGCGGTGAAAATCTTCGCTCAGCGCCGCCAGGGTCACCGCGCCGAAGCGCGCCAGCAGCAGCGCCTCGGCCTCGTCGAAGGCCGCGCCGAGTGCGGCGTTCACCGCCGCCTCGACGAGACAGCCCGGCGCCTCGGCCCGATGCCCGATCGCCAGCAAAGCGGGGGCGCCGAGCGCGTCGTGGATGTCCCGCAGGGTCACCGACGACAGGTCGCAGGCGAGCCGCCAGCCGCCGCCATGCCCCTTTTCGGAGCGGACATAGCCGCGGTCCCGCAGGCCCGCCATGACCCGCCGGATCACCACCGGGTTGGTGGCCATCGCCCTGGCCAGCACCTCGGAGGTCACCGGCCCGTCCTGCCCGGCCATGTGCAGCAGGACATGCAGGATGCCCGACAATCGACTGTCCCGTTTCATGTGATTATCAATGTTACATGAAGCGGGAGACGTCAAGCACCCGGCGGCGGGAACGGCCGGCCGGGCGCACGCCCCGCGCGCGCTAGCGGGGCCAGACCGTCGGGTATTGCCGGCTGGGCAGGGGTGCGCCGTCCGCCAGGTCGGGGTTGCGCAGGCCCTTGTTGGGGCCGGGGCCGGCGAAATAGCGGGCATCCTCGCCGCAATAGCGCACCGCATAGCCGCGCCGGCGGCGATCCGGCCGGCTGTTGCCCTTCGAGCCATGCACCGTCAGGCCGAGGAAGGCGACCAGGTCGCCGGGCCGCATCTCCCAGCCGAGGAAATCGTAGCCGTCGCGGCACGCCGTGAAGTCGGGGATCGGCTCGTAGTTCTCGCCGGGCTCGTAGCTGTCGCCGCCCGGCGCGAAGGCCTCGGGCTGGAACCAGCGGTCCCACAGATGGCTGCCGGCGACGAACTCCAGCGCGCCGCTGTCGAAGGTGACATGGTCGAGCGCAAGCCAGAACGACATCACCTGGCGGCCGCGCACCGGCCAGTAGGGCTGGTCGTTGTGCCAGCGGGTGGGGGCGTCGGTCGCCGCCTCCTTCACGAACAGCTGGTCGTAGAACAGGGTGACCTGGTTTGCCTGCAGCAGCCGCGCCGCCAGGCCGGGCAGGGCGGAGTCGAGGCAATAGGCGCGGAAGTCCGGGTCATGCTCCCACAGGCGCATATTGCCGTGGAACAGGCCGCCGCCCGCCAGGCGATAGCCGTGCCGGAACGGGCCGGGATCGGCAATGTCGCGGTCGATCGCGACGGCCAGCCGGTCGAGCCAGTCCGGCCCGACGACCCCGGGCAGCAGGACCGCGCCGTCGCGCCACAGCCGTGCCACCGTCGCGTCGTCGACGGCCGCCACCGCTGCGCCGCCGTCCGGCGCATCCTTCGTTGCCCGCGCCTCGGCCATGCCCGTCGCCCTCCCGCCTGAGCCGTTCGGCCTGTGTCCGGCCGATCCGTCCGTCGAGCCTAGCCAGGACCCGTCCGCCTGTCATCGACGCGCGGCGGTCTTCCCGTGCGTTCCGGCCGGGTCAGCGCCCGGCGCGGGACCGGTTCAGCGCGATCGCCGCGCGGACGAGCGCGGTCAACGCCGCCGCGTCGATTTCGTCGCCTTTGTGGAAATCGATCGCGCGCCTTGTATTGCCCTGCAGGCTGGCGTTGAACAGCCCCGCCGGGTCGTCGAGCGCGGCGCCCCTGGCGAAGGTCATCTTGACCGCGCTCTTGTAGGTCTCGCCGGTGCAGATCATGCCGTCGCAGTACCAGACCGGCACCCCGCGCCACTTCCACTCCTCGACCACCTCCGGATCGGCCTGCCTGACCAGGTCGCGGATCCGCGCGAGCATCTCGCCCCGCCAGTCGCCCAGCGCACCGATCTTCTCGTCGATCATGCGGGAGGGCGAACGGGTGTCGTCGGACTTGCCGCCGGCCATGCTGTTTCCTCCGTCCTGGGCGTCTATCCTATGCCGGCGCCAGGCCGCCATGAGTTGACATGTGTTCAACATGTATTCATGTTCTGCGCATGTCCGCGATGATCCAGATCCGCAACGTTCCCGATGCCTTGCATCGGCAGCTGAAATCGCGCGCGGCGCTGGCGGGCATGTCGTTGTCCGACTACCTGCTGGGCGAGCTTCGCGAAGTGGCCGAGCGGCCGACCCTGGAGCAGTTGCGCGCCCGTTTGCGCGAGCGGCCGGCCGTCGCGCCGGCCATGGCGCCGGCCGATGCCGTGCGGGCCGGGCGCGACGGCCGGTGATCGTCGTCGATGCCTCGGCACTCCTGGAATCCCTGCTGCGCATGCCGGCCGCCGATGCGGTCGATGCCCGGCTGTTCGCGGCGGGCGAGACCCTGCACGCGCCGCACCTGCTCGATGTGGAAGCGGCACAGGTGATCCGCCGCTACGCCGCGGCGGGCGAGATCGACGAGGCGCGCGGCCGTGCCGCGCTCGAGGATCTCGCCGATCTTCGCTTGCGGCGCTATCCGCACGACATCCTCCTGCCGCGAATCTGGGCATTGCGGGACACTCTCACGGCCCATGACGCCGCCTATGTCGCGCTGGCCGAAGCGCTCGATGCGCCGCTGCTGACCCGCGACCGGCGGCTCGCCCGGGCGGCGGGTCATCGCGCGCGCATAGAACTGGCGTGACGGTGCCGACCGGCCTCGCCCGGCTGGAGGCCGCGCTGGCGCGCGACTTCGCGCGGCTGAACCATCCGCCGGCCGCCTGGACGCCGCAGGTCGCGGGGCCGGACGGCGAGCCGGCGCTGGACGTGCTGCTGGTCGGGGCCGGGATGAACGGCCTGTCCGCGGCTTTCGCACTGCGCCGGCTCGGCATCCATCGGCTGCGCCAGGTCGACCGCCGGCCGGCGGGGCGGGAAGGGCCCTGGCTGGAGATCGCGCGGATGGAGATGCTGCGCTCGCCCAAGCATCTGACCGGCCCGGCGCAGGGCATCGCCAACCTGACCTTCCGCGCCTGGTGGGAGGCGCAGCACGGCCTGCGCGGCTGGCAGCGTCTCGGCTATATCCGCCGCGAGGACTGGGCCGCCTATCTCGCCTGGTACGGCCGGGCCACCGGTGCGGCGGTGGAGAGCGGCACCGCTTTGCTGGCCCTGGCGCCGGCCGGCGCGCTGCTGGCCGCGACCCTGCGCGGGCCGGATGGCGGCACGTCGGTGCTGCACGCGCGCCAGGTGGTTCTGGCCACCGGGCGGGACGGGCAGGCCCGGCCGCGCATCCCGGCCGCCTTCGCGCCGTTCCTCGGGCGGCAGGTGTCGCACAGCTCCGACCCGCTGGATGAAGCCGCCCTGGCCGGTCGCAGGGTCGTCGTGATCGGCCTCTCGGCCTCCGCCTTCGACACTGCCTGCGTGGCGGCGGAGGCGGGCGCCTCGGTCACCCTGCTGGGCCGGGCGCCGGCAATCCCGACGGTCAACAAGGCGAAGCAGATCGTCTATCCCGGCTTCGCCTACGGCTTTGCCGACCTGCCGGACGCGGAGCGGCTGGCCTGGCTGCACATCATCGCCGATGCCCGTGTCGCGCCGCCGCGCCATACCGTGCAGCGCGCGGCCCGCGCCGGTGTGCGGGTGGTGACCGGCGCGCCGGTCCTGGCGGTCGGGGCGGGAGCCGGCGGCGACCTGCATATCGAGACCCCGGCGGGCCGGTTCGCGGCCGACCGGGCGATCCTCGGCACCGGCTTCCGCTTCGACCTGGACGCGGCGCCGGAGCTGGCCGGCTTCGCCGGACGCGCGCTGCGCCTCGGCGACCTGCTGCCCGGCCGCCCCGGGACGGCGGACCCCGAGGATGGCGACGAGCTGCTCGACTGCCCGGCCCTGGGGCCGGGCTTCGAGCTGCGGCCGCAGCCGGGGGCAGCGCCGGACGGGCTCGACCGCCTGCGCATCTTCACCCATGCCGCCCAGCCCAGCCTGGGCAACCTCGCCAACGACATCCCGCAGGCCAGCGAGGGCGCCGCGCGCCTGGGCCAGGCGGTGGCGCGCGCCCTGTTCCTGGAGGACAGGGCCCATCACCGTGCCCGCCTCGTGGACTATGCCGAGCCGGAGCTGCTGGGCGACGAGGGCGACCTGTCGGGGGGCGGGGCGCAGTGACCGGAGAACCGGCGCAGGGTGTCTTCGGCGAACAGCCGATCGGGCCCGGCGCGGTGCCTCCGCCTTGCCGCCGCCTCCTCTGTCACTGCGCGCCGCCGCCGCGCTCCTCGAGCTTCTCGGACAGCCACACCTTGATCAGGGACTGATAGGGCACATCCCGGCTGTTCGCAGCCATCTTCAGGCGCTCCAGCAGGTCGACCGGCAATCTCAGGGAAATTGCCGCCGTCGACGGTTTGAGATTGGGGAAGCGGGCGCGTTGCGCCTTGCTCCAATCGACATGGCCGGAGGAATCGTGCGTTTCCCAGTAGGCCCGCTCCTCGGCCTCATCCTTGAAGGCGGGGATCGGCTCAGGTTTCCTGCTCATAGCGGTCGCGCTCCTTGCGATGCATGTCGCGGGCGGAGATGACACGGAGCTTCGTGCCCTCGGATCGCAGGGTGAAGGCGATGTGGAGCCTGCGCCCCGCCGCCGTGATTCCCAAGGCATGATACCGGGGCTCGACCTCGCTGTGTCGCGTGTCGTCGGCAACGATCAACGGCTGGTGAAAGAAGACCTGTTCCGCCCCGGCCTGGCTCACACCATGCTTGTCCGCATTCTTCCTGGCATTGCCGGCATCCCACTGGAAACCTGTCAGCCGCCCGAAATCGATCATATTTGTATATTACCAAAATATACAAGACAGGCTAGGCTACTTGCTCGTCCGCGGGCAGGCGAGACCCTGACCGCTATGGCCTGTCGTGGGCAGCATCCCGATTGACGGCGGCCGGGCGCTTTGCGGCAGCAGATCGGGCGCTTTGCGGCAAGAACCGCGTGCCCTTGCCGCGCCATACTGCACCCTGGACGGGCCAATTCCAGGGGCGCAGCGCATGACATACCGGATCTCGGTCGACACCGGCGGCACCTTCACCGACGTGGTGGTCAGCGATGCCGCCGGGACCTTCACCATCGGCAAGGCGCTGACCACGCCGGACCGGATCTTCGCCGGCATGCAGGAGGCGATCGGCGCGGCGGCGGGCGAACTCGGCATGACGGTCGACGCGCTGCTGGCGCAGACCGAGCTCCTGATCTACGGCACCACGCGGGCGACCAATGCGATCGTCACCAAGCGGGTGGCGAAGACCGCCTTCCTGACCACCGAGGGCTTCCCCGACACCCTGCTGCTGAAGGAGGGCGGCAAGTTCAGCCCGCACGACTTCAGCCAGGACTATCCCGCCCCCTATATCGCCCGGCGCCATACCTACGAGATCGAGGAGCGGATCAATTCCGAGGGCGAGGTGTCCCGCCCGCTCAACGCGGTGGCGGCGCGGAAGATTGTCGAGACCCTGCGCGAGCGCGGCTACGAGGCCGTCGCGGTCTGCTTCCTCTGGTCGATCCTGAACCCCGCGCACGAGGCCGCGGTCGGCGAGCTGATCGAGGCGGCGATGCCCGGCATCCCCTACACCCTGTCGCATCGCCTGAACCCGGTGGTGCGGGAGTATCGCCGGGCCTCCGCCACCGCGATCGACGCCTCGCTGAAGCCGTTGATGCAGCGCCACCTTCGCGAGCTGGAGGGCGACCTGCGCGCGCGCGGCTATGCCGGCCAGATCCTGGTCAGCACCGCCGGCGGCGGCTGCAGCACGGTGGAGGCGCTGATCGAGCGGCCGATCCACATGATCGGCTCCGGCCCGGCCATGGCGCCGATCGCCGGCATCACCTATTCCCGCATGGAAGGGCTGGGCGAGGATGTCATCGTCTGCGACACCGGCGGCACCACCTTCGATGTCGGCATCGTGCGCGACGGCCGCCCGACCTTCAGCCGCGACACCTGGCTGGGGCCGCGCTTCACCGGCGACCTGCTGGGGATCTCGGCGGTGGACATGCGCTCGATCGGCGCGGGCGGTGGCTCGATCGCCTGGATCGACGATGGCGGGCTGATGCGGGTCGGCCCGCAATCGGCCGGCGCCGATCCCGGCCCGGCCTGCTATGGCCGCGGCGGCACCGAGCCGACCGTGTCGGACGCCGCGGTTGTGCTGGGCTATTTCGATCCCGACTATTTCCTGGGCGGCCGCATGATGCTGGACGTGGCGGCGGCGCGGACCGCCGTCGACCGGGTTGCCGGCCAGATCGGCCTGTCGGTGGAGGAAGCGGCCTTCCGCATCCTGGGCCTGGCGACCGAGCTGATGGTCCGCGCGATCGGCGATGTGACGATCAACGACGGCATCAACCCGCGGGAGAGCACGATCGTGGCGGGCGGCGGCGCGGCCGGGCTGAACATCCTGGCCATCGCGGGCGAGCTCGGCTGCAGCCGGGTCGTGCTGCCGAAGACCGCGTCCACCCTGTCGGCCTCCGGCATGCAATATGCCGATATCGTGGCGGAGGAGGCGGCGAGCCTGGTGACCCTGTCCACCAGCTTCGACTTCGAGGGCGTCAACGCCGTGCTCGACGAACTGACCCGCCGGCTGCACGATTTCCGCGACAGCAGGCTGGACCGGGACGCCGGCTACCGGATCGAGTATTTCGGCGAGGCCCGCTACCTGGCGCAGGTCTGGGAGCTCGACACCCCGATCGCCACCGCGCGCTTCGTCTCGCAGGCCGACCTGGAGGCCTATCTGACGAACTTCCACGACGTGCATGAGCGGGTCTTCGCCGTGCGCGACAGCGACAGCCCGATCGAGACGGTCAGCTGGAAGGCCCGTCTGACCGTGCAGATCGCCGATCCCGCCGCGGCCGTGGCGGCCGGAACCGCCGGCGGCGCGCCGCAGGCGGCCGCCCGGCGCGACTGCTGGTTCGGCGATGCCGGCCGCCGGCCGACGGCGATCTACCGGGCCGCCGACCTGTCGCCCGGGCACCGCATCGCCGGCCCGGCGATCGTGGAGGAGGCGACCACCACCCTGGTGATCGATCCCGGCATGCAGGTGCTGGTCAGCGGCGCCGGCAATTACCTGCTCGACCGGCCCGCGGCCTGATGCCCGGCCCATCCGAAGGAGCGCAGCCCATGCCCGCCCAGCCGACCGACGATTTCGACCCCTACATGACGGCGATCATCGCCAACCGGATCGACGGCATCATCCGCGAGATGACCAACACCCTGCTGCGCTCCGCGCGGTCCGGCGTGATCAACAGCGCGCGGGATTTCTCCTGCTCGATCTGCACCGGCGACAACCGGCTGCTCGCCTCAGCGGAGGGCCTGCCGATCCACATCTTCGGCAGCCACATGCAGACCCGGGCGATGTGCGAGTTCGCCGGCGACGAGCTGGCCGAGGGCGACTGCTACCTGCACAACGATCCCTATTCCGGCAATACCCATGCCGGCGACCATACCTACCTGGTGCCGGTCTTCGTCGACGGCGAACATCTGTTCACGGCGGTGTCCAAGGCGCACCAGGCGGATATCGGCAATGCGCTGCCGACCACCTACATGGCGGGCGCGAAGGACCAGTACGAGGAAGGCGCGCTGATCTTCCCGGCGGTGCGCATCCAGCGCGACTACCGGATGATCGACGATGTGGTGCGCATGTGCCGGTCGCGGATCCGCGTGCCGGGCCAGTGGTATGGCGACTTCCTTGCCGGCATCGGCGCCACGCGGATCGCCGAGCGCCGGCTGAAGGAGCTCTGCGACAAGTACGGCATCGCGACCATCAAGGCCTTCATCGGCCATTGGCTGGCCTATTCCGAGCAGCGCATGGTCAACGCGATCCGCAAGCTGCCGAAGGTGACCCTGAAGAACAGCGGCCGCCACGACCCGTTCGGGGACCTGTTGCCCGACGGCATCCCGCTGAACGTGGAGCTGCGGATCGACCCGGACAGCGCCTATGTCGACATCGACCTGATGGACAATATCGGCAATGTCGATTGCGGCTTCAACGAAAGCGAGGCCTGTACCTCCTCGTCGGTGATCGCCGGGGTGTTCAACTCGCTGGACCCGACGGTGCCGCGCAACGCCGGCTCCTTCCGCCGCATCCGCCTGCACCTGAAGGACGGCTCGGTCTGCGGCCGGCCGACCTTTCCGCACAGCTGCTCGGTCTCGACCACGAATGTCGCGGACCGGCTGGTCAACATCGTGCAGTCGGCCTTCGCGCAGATCAGCGACGGCTTCGGCCTGGCGGAAGGCGGGCTGGGCCTGGGCGCCGGCTGCGCCGTGGTGTCGGGCAAGGATCCGCGCAGCGGCGACGCGCCCTACGTGAACCAGCTGTTCCTGGCCAATGCCGGCGGGCCGGGCAGCCCGAGCGCCGATGGCTGGCTGACCTACGGCCTGCCGGTCGCCGCCGGCCTGATGCTGCGCGACAGCGTCGAGATCGACGAGCTGAAGCATCCGATGGAGGTCCGCTACCTGCGCACCATGACCGGCACCGGCGGGGCCGGGCGGTACCGCGGCGCCCCGGCGATGGAGGTCGCCTATGGCCCGATGAAGTCGAGCATGGAGGTGCTCTGGCCCTGCGACGGCACGGTCTATGCGCCGCGCGGCGTCCGCGGCGGGCAGGACGGCCTGAAATGCAGCCATTTCAAGGTCTCCGCCAATGGCGAGGCGGAGGAGCTGCCCAGCGTGGCGGCGATCACCCTGGGCCGTGGCGAGGTGGTGCGCGGCAACCTGGCCGGCGGCGGCGGCTATGGCCCGCCGCTGGAACGCGACCCCCGGCGGGTGCTGGAGGACGTGCTCGAGGGCTTCGAGACCGAGGACCGCGCCCGCAAGGTCTATGGCGTGGTGCTGACGGCCGGCGCCGGCCCCGATGCCCTGGCACTGGACAGCGCTGCCACCGGGACGCTGCGCCGGAAGATGGCCGCCGCGGCCGGCTGAACCGCAGGGCCGGCGAACCGCGAACCGCTTCCGGCTTTCCCGCCGCGGTGGTGCTATCCTCCGGCGGGCGGGGCGGCGGGGGCCGTGCGAACCGAAGCAACATCCAGGCGGATCATGACAGGCGCGACCGAGGCCGAAGAGTTTCTCAATGCCAATCCGGACGTCGAGGTCCTGGAGGCCTATGCCGTCGACGTGAACGCCGTGCCGCGCGGCAAATGGATCCCGCGCGAGCGTGCGCTGGACGTGCTGTCCAGGGGGATGGCGATGCCCCGCTCGGTCTACGCCCTGGATGTCTGGGGCCGCGACGTGGCGGCAGCCGGCTTCGCGGAGGGCACCGGCGATCCCGACGGGATCTGCATGCCGGTGCCGGGCACCCTGTCGCGGGTCACCTGGCTGAACCGCCCCACCGCCCAGGTGATGCTGGGGATGACCGACGGGGAGGGCGGCGGGCTGTACAGCGACCCGCGCAACGTGCTGGCCGCCGTGCTGGCGCGCTATGCGGCGAAGGGGCTGACCCCGGTGGTGGCGACGGAGCTGGAATTCTACCTGATCGACCCGGTGCGCTCGGCGCTGGACCCGGTGCGGCCGCCCAATTCCCGCGATGGCCGCTGGCAGAGCGGCCAGACCCAGGTCCTGTCGATCTCCGAGCTGCAGGATTTCGAGCAGGTCTTCCACGACATCGCCATCGCCTGCAAGGCCCAGGGGGTGCCCGCCGACACCATCCTGCGGGAGAACGGACCCGGCCAGTACGAGATCAACCTGAACCATGTGCCCGATGCCCTGAAGGCGGCGGACCATGCGGTGCTGCTGAAGCGGATCGTGAAGGGTGTCGCGCGCAAGCACGACCTGGATGCGACCTTCATGGCGAAGCCCTACGGCACCCAGGCCGGCAGCGGCATGCATGTGCATTTCTCGCTGCTCGATTCCGACGGCCGGAACGTCCTGCATGGCGACCCGGTCCGCGGCAGCGGCGGGCAGGATGCCGGGCGGCCGGCGCCGATCCTGATGCATGCCGTCGGCGGGCTGCTGCAGAACATGGCGGCCAGCATGGCGGTCTTCGCGCCGCACGCCAATTCCTTCCGCCGCCTGCGGCAGAGCGAGCATGCGCCGACCTATGCCTCCTGGGGCCTGGACAACCGCTCGGCGGCCGTGCGGGTGATCCTGGCCGGCCAGTCCGCGACCCGCATCGAGCACCGGGTGGCCGGCGCCGACAGCAATCCCTACCTGGTCCTGGCGATGATCCTGGGCGGCGCCATGGCGGGGATGGACGAGGCGGTCGAGCCCGGCGGGCCGATCACCGGCGACAGCCATGGCAGCGAGCACGATCCCCTGCCGACCAACTGGGACTACGCGCTGAAGCTGTTCGAGAACTCGGATTTCCCAGATGCCTGCCTGGGGGCCGACTACAAGGCTTTGTACAGCGCCTGCAAGGAGCAGGAGCTGTCGGAGTTCTCGCTGCGCGTCACCGACGTCGAATACGACGCCTATATCCGGACCGCGTGACCCGCCATGGAATCGCCTGCCGCACCCGATCCCCGATCCGTGGCCAACCCGGGCCATGCCCCCTCATGGTACGCCGCCACCGCCAATGACCGGCGGGTGCGGCCTGCGCTGGCCGGCGAGGCGCAGGCCGATATCTGCGTCATCGGCGCCGGCTTCACCGGCATCTCCGCAGCCCTGGCCCTGGCGGAGCGCGGCTATTCGGTGATCGTCCTGGAAGGCGAGCGCATCGGCTTCGGCGCCTCGGGGCGGAATGGCGGCCAGATCGTCAACGGCTACAGCCGCGACCTGGAGGTGCTGGAGCGCCGCTACGGCGCGGTGAAGGGCCGCGCGTTGGCCGCGATGGCGCTGGAGGGCGGGGCGATCATCCGGCAGCGGGTCGCGACCTATGGCATCGACTGCGACCTGCGCGACGGCGGCTTCTTCGCCGCCTTCACCGCCCGGCAGATGACGGAGCTGGATGCCGTGCGCGCGCATTGGCAGCGCCTCGGCCATGACGGGCTGGAGATGGTGTCCGCGGCCGAGGTCGGCCGCTATGTCCGGACCGACCGCTATGCCGGTGGCATGATCGACCGCAAGGGCGGGCATATCCATCCGCTGAACCTGGTCCTGGGCCAGGCGGCGGCGGCGGAGGGTCTGGGCGCCCGCATCCACGAGGGCTCGCGGGCGACCGAAGTGACCCTGGGGCCGGATCCCGTCGTGCGCACCGCCGGCGGTGCGGTGCGGGCGCGCTATGTCCTGGTCTGCGGCAATGCCTATATCGGCGGGCTGCTGCCGCAGATCAGCGAGCATATGATGCCGGTGTCCAGCCATGTCATGGCGACGGAGCCGCTCGACCCCGCCCTGGCGCAGGAGCTGCTGCCGGCGGACTATTGCGTCGAGGACATGAACTACATCCTCGACTATTACCGCCGCACCGCGGATAACCGGCTGCTCTATGGCGGCGGCATCGGCTATGGCGGCCAGGACCTGGACAACCTCGCCGGCATCATCCGGCCGAAGCTGCTGAAGACCTTCCCGCAGCTGGCGCAGACCCGCATCGACTTTGCCTGGAGCGGCAATTTCGCGCTGACCTTCACCCGCATCCCGCATGTCGGGCGGCTGTCGGACCATGTCTACTTTTCCCATGGCGACAGCGGCCACGGCGTCACCACCACGCATCTGCTGGGAACGGTGCTGGCGGAAGCGATCGCCGGCCATGCCGAGCGCTTCGACGTCTGGCAGTCCTTGCCGACCCTGCCGTTTCCGGGCGGCCGCAGCCTCCGCGTGCCGCTAACCACCCTGGCCGCCTGGTGGTACGGCCTGCGCGACCGGCTGGGGGTCTGACGGCCGCGGCCGCCGGGTCGCCGAGCCCGCAGCGGCCCGCCCCAACCGTCATTCCCGCCCCACGACCGTCATTCCCGCCCCCAACCGTCATTCCCGCCCCCCAACCGTCATTCCCGCCCCCCAACCGTCATTCCCGCCCCCCAACCGTCATTCCCGCCTTGAGCGGGAATCCATTCCGCCAGCCCGGCCGCACCGCAGGCGGAATGGATCCCATGGTCAAGCCATGGGATGACGCGTTGCAGAGGAGGCGCCGCGGTCTGCGGGAAACCCCGCCGGCGGCCCCCACCACCGTCATTCCCGCCTTGAGCGCCCCCGGGCGCTGCCCGCGAGCCCATTCCGCCAGCCCGGCGGCACCGCAGGCGGAATGGATCCCATGGTCAAGCCATGGGATGACGCATCGGGGACGCGGCGCTGTGACCTGCGGGTCAGCCCTGTCCGGTGCGCCGGTCGGCCGGTCGTGCGGCCTCAGTCCTCAACCGCGGCGCTGTCGCGGAAGGCGCTGGGGGTCGTGCCGGTCTCGTCGCGGAAGGCCCGGCTGAAATGGGCGACATCGTCGAAGCCCACGGCATAGGCGATCTGGGAGATCGACGGCCGGCCCGGGATCGCGCCGGCCAGCAGGCGCCGGGCCTCGGCGATGCGCCGGGACCGGATCACGCCGGCCAGCCGCTCGTCATGCTCGGCGAAGATCTTCTGCAGGTAGCGCGGCGACAGGCGCAGGGCCTGGGCGACCGTGCCCGGCCGCAGGTCGCGCCGGTGCAGATGGCTGTCGATATGGCGCAGCGCCCGCTGCCGGTGCGCCGCACGCACGGCGCTTTCCTCGCTGCCGGCGGCGGCGCCCGGCGCGCTGATCGCCAGCGCGAACAGGTCGGCCAGGCATTTCAGGACACCGGGCTGCTCGCCCTGCAGCCCGTCGCCATGCGCCAGGCAGGAGCGGGCATAGTCCAGGAAGATCGCGACCATCGCCTGGTCCCCCGGGAACACCCGCGCCGTCAGGTCGTCGGCATAGGGCACCCGGTCGCGGACAGGTGCGGTCGGCATGCGCAGGGCCGTGAAGCGGTCGCGCTCGGGCTGCCGGTAGATGTAGGGGGAGCCGGTGCAGACGAAGCCGATATCGCCCGGCCGGACCTGGCCCGCGCGGCCGAACTGGGTGAGCTCCAGGGCCGAGCGGGTGGTGAACGGGATCATGTAGAACTCGTCGGCCTGGCGGCTGACATGTTCGGCGCGCAGATGCACTTCCATCGGGTCGCATTCCAGCGCGCCGAAGCGCAGCGAGGCGATGTCGCGGATGTACATCCGGCCGACCTCGAAGGCCTCGCCCCGGGTGCGCAGGTCCAGCGGGTAGTAATGCTCGCAGAGCGCATCGGCCCAGGCATGGGCGCGCCGCGCCGGAGCGCCGACCGAGGTCACGTCGAACAGCAGGTCGCCCGCCTTCGTGCCTGCCGCTTCTGGCATGCGGGACAAGCTCTCGCTCCTGTCATTGCCGGGCGGCCCCGGGCAGGCTGCGGCCTGCCGGCCGCCGGATCGCCACAGATCCTAGAGCAGCGGCCGTTGCGATGTAAGCTCAGCCTTTGCCCGGCATTGCCGGAGTCAGCAGGCGGTCGAACTCCGGCAGGGGCATCTCGAAGATCCCGGCAACGGTGCAATAATCCTGGTAGCCGAGCCGGGCCAGCGGCTGCAGGCGCTCCATCGAGACCCGGCCGTCGACGATCATCTCGTCGGCGATATGGACATGCACGACCTCGCCGAAGATGGCGCGCAGCGGATGCGCGGTCCAGCTCGGCAGCAGGACGGTGGACAGGTGGCGGCATTCCAGGTGGATCGGGCTTTCCGCCACCCGCCAGGGGCGGACCGCTGCGGCCGGCGCCCGGCCCAGCCCGGCCGCCGCGAACTCGTCCGTCGCGCGCGGATGCGCCATGCCGGTGACGTTTACCTTGTCGCGCAGGGCGAGGGTGGCGATGTTGACCACGAACTCGCCGGTGGCGGCGATGTTCACCGGCGTGTCCTTCTCGCCGCCCTCGGCATGGGGCCCGTTCGGGCAGACCACCACGGTCGGCGGGGCATAGCCCACGCCGTTGAAGAACGAGAAGGGCGCCAGGTTCGGCACGCCATCGGCCGACAAGGTGCTGATCCAGCCGATCGGCCGCGGCACCAGGCAGGCCGAGAACGGGCTGAACGGCAGGCCGTGATCGTCCTTTGCGGGGGTATAGTCCATGCGGCGACAGCCCTTTGCGGGTTGGATGCAGGCGATGCCCGGCCAGGCATGGGCGCTGGCGGACGGTCAGACCAGTCTATACAGTGGTAACGTATGCAGCGGGAATCTCCGCACATGGGCGGGCACGACCCCCGGGAACAGGAGACGGACATGCGCAGACAATTCCTCGCGGTTGCCGGTGCGGCGGCCCTCGCGGTGACGGTGGCCGGCATGGCGCTGTCCGGGACCGTCCGGGCGGAAGAGAAGGTCCTGAAGGTGGTCACCGGCACGCCGGTGAACCTGGTCTGGAACAATCCGCTGAAGGACTTCATCGCCGCAGTGAACGAGCGCGGCAAGGGGGTCGTGCAGGTCGAACTGGTCGGCGGGCCGGAGGCGGTGCCCGGTGCGGAGCAGTTCCGCGCGCTGTCGAGCGGCGTGATCGACATGCATTTCGGCCCCAATCAGTATTTCCAGGGCGATATCCCGGCGAGCCAGGCGTTCAACGCCTCCAACCGCTCGGCCATGGACCTGCGCGCCGACGGCGCCTGGGATGTCATCAACAGCTATTACAACCCGCAGGGCAATATCCAGTACCTGGGCTATTTCGGCTCCGGCTACGAGTTCATCCTCCTGCTGGAGAAGGCCCCGCCGGAGGGCGGCCCCTTCGGCCGCGACTTCAGCGGCCTGCGCCTGCGCGGCACCGGCACCTATGCGCCGCTCTACAAGTCGATGGACGCCACCCTGCGCGACATCGCCGTGCCGGAGATCTACACCGCGCTGGAGCGCGGCGCGATCGACGGGCTCGGCTGGGTCACCCTGGCGGCGACCGACCTGGGCTACCAGAAGTTCATCAAGGCGCGGGTGACGCCGACCTTCTGGCAGGGCGACCTTGGGATGACCATCAACCTGGACACCTGGAACGCCCTGCCGCAGGAGGCCAGGACCATCCTGAGCGAGGAGGCCGCCAAGGCCGAGGCCGCGGCCCACGCCTTCTTCAAGGAGAAGGCGGCCGCCGAGGAAGCGGCCTTCGCCGCCGCGGGCACCGCGACCGTCGCCCTGCCGGCGGACGGCGCCGCGTCCTTCCTGGACACCGCCTATTCGTCGCGCTGGAACGAGATCATCCAGCGCATGGGCGAGACGGACGGCGGCGCGCTGCGCGACCTGTTCTACCGGCCGTAGCGCCGCGCGGACGGGGCCGCCCCGTCGATGCCCGCCCCGGCGATGTCCGGCAGCGGCCGGGGCGGCCGGCTCGGCCGCTGGCATGGCTGGCTGGTCGGCGGCCTGGCCTGGGCCGCCGCCGCCAGCCTCGTGGTGATCTGCGTCCTGGTGCTGGTCGATGTCACCGCCTATGCGGCCGGCCTCGGCTCGATCGGCTGGACCAGCGACGTGGCGGCCTATGGGCTGCTCTATTCGACCATGCTGGCGGCGCCCTGGCTGGTGCGGGTCAAGGGCCATGTCACCCTGGAGAGCGTGCGCCGCATGCTGCCCGGCCGGGTGCAGCGGGTCATGGAGATCCTGGTCTGCGTCCTCTCGATCCTTGCCTGCCTGATGCTGGCTTGGGGCGGTGTCCTGCTGATCGACGACAGCATAGCCCGCGCGGCCGTGGACTATCGCGTGCTGGCGATCCCGCGCTGGCTGCTCTACCTGCCGCTGCCGGTTGGCTTCGCCCTGATGGCGGTGGAGTTCGGCCGCGTGCTGGCCGGCCGCGACACCCTCTACGGCGCCGGCACCGAGGGGATCTGAGCGCCATGGGCCGGTGTCGCTGATGGAGTGGTATTGGGCTGGCCTGATGATGCTGGGCGTGCTGCTGGTCCTGATGGCAATCGGGACGCCGGTCTTCATGGCCTTCCTGATCACCAATGCGCTGGGCGTCTTCGTCTTTTTCGGCCTGCGCGAGGCGGCGATCGAGCAGCTCGTCTCCAACGCCGCCGCGTCGGTCACCTCGTTCATCCTGGTGCCGGTGCCGCTGTTCGTCCTGATGGGGGAACTGTTCTTCCGCACCGGCCTGGCGGTGCGCGTGTTCGACGCCTTCGACGTCCTGATCGGCCGGGTGCCCGCGCGGCTCTCCTATATCGCGGTCGGCAGCGGCACCGCCTTCGCGACCCTGACCGGCACCAGCGTCGGCTCGGCGGCGATGATGGGCTCCATGCTGGTGCCGGAGATGAGCCGCCGCGGCTACAAGCCCCATATGTCGATCGGCCCGATCATGGGCGCAGGGGGGCTGGCGATCCTGATCCCGCCTTCGGCCCTGGCGGTGCTGCTGGGCTCGATCGCCCGCATCGACATCGGCGCCCTGCTGCTGGCCGGCGTGGTGCCGGGCCTGGTCCTGGCGCTGCTCTATGCCGTGCTGATCTTCGTGCAGGCGCGGCTCGATCCGACAGCCGCGCCCGCCTATGGCGTGGCGGAGAGCACGGCGCTGCGGAAGCTGAAAGTCCTGGTCACCGAGATCGCGCCGATGCTGCTGGTCATCCTGCTGGTGATCGGCCTGATCATCCTGGGGGTTGCGACACCGACGGAATCGGCGGCCTTCGGGGTGCTGGGCGTCCTGCTGCTGGCGGTGCTGAAGGGCCGGCTGGGCTGGACGCCGGTCCGCGAGGCGCTGCGCGGCACGATCAAGATCTCCGCGATGCTGCTGGTGATCGTGATCGGCTCGTCGACCTTCTCGCAGATCATCGCCTTTTCCGGCGCAAGCCGCGGCCTGCTGGCCTGGGCGACGGAAACGCAGTGGGCACCGCTGTGGATGCTGCTGCTGATGTTCGCGGTGCTGCTGTTCCTGGGCATGTTCCTGGACCAGATCTCGCAGATGATGCTGACCCTGCCGGTCTTCGTGCCGATCGCCGCGGCGGCGGGCTTCGACCCGGTCTGGTTCGGCATCGTGGTGCTGCTGGCAATGGAGATCAGCCTGGTCACGCCGCCCTTCGGCCTGCTGCTGTTCGTCATGATGGGGGCGGCGCCGCCGGGCATCGGCCTGCCGACCATCGTCTCCGCGGCGCTGCCCTATATCGGCTGCGCCCTGGTGCTGCTTGTCCTGCTGATCCTGGTGCCCGACCTGGCGCTCTGGCTGCCCTCGATGGTGGAATAGCGCGCAGGGTCACTGGCCGGCAGTCTGGCCCCCCGGCCCGCCCGGCGGCAGGCGGCAGGCCAGCAGGCCGGACACCGCCTCCGTCAGGCCCGCGCCGGCCTGCCGTATCGCATCGTCGGTGACCTGACGCTTCGTCTGCGCAAGATCCCGGATGCTGTCCTGCACCCCGGCCAGCCGCTGCTCCAGCGCGGCGAGCCTCAGGTCCAGGCCTTCCACCGCTGCCGCCTTCGCTTCTCCCGCGGCGCTGCGATACGCCGCCAGGTCGCTGCGCAGGCCCTGCATGTCGGCGGCCAGCCCGGTGGGGTCGAACTTCAGGTGCGCGGACAGACTCTCGCCCACGGCCGCAGACGCCCGCGCGGCGGCCGTCTCGATCCGGTCGACGGCGAGGAGCGCCAGCACGGCCGCCACGATCACCAGGATCGAGGTCGCGTTCACCAGCGCCAGCAGGAACTGGCCCGGCAGGCGGCGCAGACGGGTCGACAATGGCGCGGCGGTGTTCGGGTCGGGCATCGCGGGCTCCCTATAATGTGTGTGTGGCGCCGGTGCCCCGGGGCCTGCGCAACCGTAGCCGTTGTCGCTGCCGCATGGCAGCGGTCGATTGTCGCCGGCTGGGATTGCCGGTCAGGGGCGCCCGCGCCGCCGTCAGGGCCGGCGCGCCGCGCAGCGGCCGATCCAGATGGCTTCGCCGGAATCGATGGAATCCAGGACCGCGCGCTGCCAGACAGCGCCGCATGTGCCACCGCAATCGGGGCAGGGACGCTGCATCGCGTGACCGCCGCAGATCGGGCAGCCGGCGCCCGCTTCGCCCGCCGACCACAGGGCGCCGCGGCCGGGACAGCTTTGGCCGGCCGGCGGCGGGCCTGCGCCCTGCGCGACCGTCGGGGCGGCCTGTGGCGCCCAGGGGTCGGCTTCCCCGACGATGGCCGCCAGTTCCAGCGCAATCGTGTCGAGGGCGGCGGTCATGCTGTCATGAAAGGCCGCATGGGGCCCGGCACCGGAGCGCGCCTCCTGCCAGGCGAGATGAACCACCGCGGACCGCCCATCGGCGGCTGCGAACAGCACATCGTCGCTGGCGGTGTCGCGGCCCACCACTGACCATGCCGATCCGGGCATCGGGTGGCCGGTGCGGGCCTCGCGCCGCAGGCGGTGGTCGAGCGGCGGCGCCTGTCGCCGGGGCAGGGGAAGCCAGGGCGCGGCGAGCCTCGTCCTGGCGTGACCGCGGGCGGCCCGGAGGGTCGGTCTCTCGGTCCGGAACAAGGCCTTCCCCCGTTTCCCGCAGCCTGCACCGGCTGCGCGAAAGGGGCATCGTCCTGGCGCTGGACGATGTCGGAACGGGCTTCTCCAGCCTGGCCATGCTGCGCGACCTGCCGGTTCTTCGGGCGCCCCGTGCCGCCGGACGCCGCGTCGCAGGCGCTGATCGCGGCGGCCCCGGATTACTGACCCGGCCGCGCCGCCTCAATCGGCGGGGGGAGCATCCTCGTCGGATGCCGCGCCGGCGCCGTCGCGCGCGCGGGCATGGCTGGCATCCACCGCCTCGGCAAGCTTGTAGGCGGTGTAGTATTTCAGGATGTTGCGCACATAGACCACCGGCTCGCGGCTGACCGACTGGGCCATCGCGATCTCGACATTGTCGAACCAGATGTCGGGATCCAGCTTCAGCTTCACGGCACGCTTGCGGGCCTTCGACAGGTTGCCGGGGCCGGCATTGTAGGCGGCGAAGCTGAAATAGGTGCGCTCCGGTTCCGCCAGCTCCGGGCCGGCCAGGTAGGCCTCGCGCAGGTGGTCCATGTACTTCACGCCGGCATGGACGTTGTTCTCCAGGATATGGATGTCCGGGATCCCCACCGCCGGGTCGCGGGCCGTCGCGGGCATCACCTGCATGACGCCGATCGCGCCGACCGGGCTGCGCATGGCCTGGTTCAGCCCGGATTCCTGGTAGCCCTGGGCGATCACCAGGAGCCAGTCGAAGGCATATTTCCCGGCGACCGCCTGGAAGAGGTCGGACATCTCGCGATACTTCTTCGTCTCCGCCGCTTCGGTCGCGTTCGTTATCCACCTGGTGTTTTTCGTGTACTTGTTCGTGATGACATTGCCGAGCCTGGTGCCCTTGCGCGCTGTCTTGACGAAACCGTTGACCGCTTCCGCCAGCTTCGGGTCGTCCTTGCGGAAGGCCCAGCCATAGGACTGCCCCTCGGCCAGCGGCGCGTCCCTGTGCACCACCGCCTTGGGAAAGAAGGTCGCGAACATCTCCGCCACGGTGCTGTCGGCCACCGTTGCCGGCATGGCCCCGGTGCCCACCAGCTCCATCAGGTCCTCGATGCGCAGGCGCTCATCGGCGGGGATCACGGTCAGGAGCGCCTTGCCGGCGGCATCGCGCTCCGCATTGATCCTGCTCAGGGTCTCCCAGAAGCTGCTGGACCGCCGGACATGGAGCGGCAGCCCGACCAGGTCGTCGATGCCCTGCGCCGGCGCGGTGCCTTCGGCGGAGATCACAAGCTCGTCGACGTCGGTGCGGAAGGGGTCGCTGAAGGCGGCCCGGGCCTGGCGCTCCGGCGTGACCGTCAGGCGTCCGGCGACGATGTCCGCGCGGCCCTGGTCCAGCATGTCCAGGAGCTGGTCCAGGCGCGCCGGCAGGACCGCCACGGTCAGGGTACGGCCCTTCTTGCCGAGCCGCTTTTTCACATGGCGCTCGAACTGCGTCACCATCTCGTAGCTCAGGCCCGCTTGGTCGGCGCCATCCATGTAGTAGGTGGACAGCCCGACCGGCAGGGCGACCCGGATCAGCCCGCGCTCGACCATGCCGTCGAAGTCGCCGGTCCATTCGTGCAGGGCGATGTCGAGGGTGGCGGGCAGGCCGTCATCGTCGGTTGCCGCATCGGCAACGGGAGGGCTTTCAGCTGCCGCACCGGCCGCTTCCGGCAAGGTTGCCGGGAGGAGAAGGCCGCAAAGTCCTGCGGTTAAGGCCAGGAACGCGCTGCGCGTGGACATGGTTCGGGCTCCCCTGTCGAACCGCACGGGGCAGGGCGGGGACAGCGCAGACCCGGCCCCGCCCGGCAGGCGGCAGTCTACCAGCGGCTCCGCTTGCCCGGAAGCCGGGGCGGGGCGCTACGCCCAGACGTTGCGGGCCTTCTCCCAGCCGGATTCGAAGGGCGACCACATGATCGAACGCAGCTTCACCAGCTTGAACTTCCAGGCGCCGTCCACCTTCACATACTCGTCCTCGTAACGCGCCGCGCCCCAGAGCGGCCGCTGCGGCTGGCCCGCCTCCAGGGAGATGCTGCAGGGCTCCAGCAGCAGCCATTTGCCCTGGGCGGTGCGGCCGTCGGCGGCGATGTCGATGATCGGGTTGGTCATGTAGTGGATCGCGAAGGGCAGCAGCTGGAAGCCCAGGATCTGCTCGCGCCCCTCGAAGCGGCCCAGGGTGTCGATGTCGAACACGCCGTCCTCGGTGAACAGCTCCGCCCAGGCCTGCATCTCGAAATGGTCGACATGGTAGGCATAGAGGGCGCGCAGCCGTTTGATCGCCTCCAGGTCCATCAGGTACTGGATGTTGCGTTCCATCTCCGTCATCGGTTCGGCTCCTGTTCTGGGTATCGGCCCGGACAATCCCGCGGGTCGCCGGGCCCTTGCGACGCTGGCGATGGTCGTCGGGCAGGATTGCGGAAGGCGGCTGGAACGCTAGTCCGCCGTCCTGGTCTCCCCTGCCGCCGGGGCGTCGCCGCTGTCCCCGAGCGCGGCCTTCCGGGCGGCGGTCTCGGTCTCGTTCAGCTTATAGGCGGTGTAGTATTTCAGGATGTTCCTGACATAGACGACCGGCTGGCGGCTGACCGCCTGCGCCATGGCGATTTCCACATTGTCGAACCAGAGATCCGGGTCCAGGCCGAGCCGCTTCGCCCGCCTGCGCGCCTTCGCCAGGTTGCCGGGCCCGGCATTGTAGGCGGCAAAGCTGAAATAGGTCCGCGCCGGCTCGTCGATCGCCGCCTCGTCCAGATAGGTGGCGCGCAGGTAGTGCAGGTACTTCGTCCCGGCATGCACGTTCTTGTCCAGCTTCGCGATGTCCGGGATGCCGACCGCCGGCGAGCGGGCGGTCGCGGGCAGCAGCTGCATCACGCCAACCGCACCGGCAGCACTCCGCTTGCTCTGGTCCAGCCGGGATTCCTGGTAGCCCTGCGCGATCACCATCAGCCAGTCGAAATCGTAGCGGCCGGCCATCTCCTGGAACAGGCCCGACATCCGTTCGAACTTCGCCTTGCCCGCGGGGGCGAGGGCATTGCCGATCCAACCGCTATGGCCGAAATAGCGGGAGATCAGGATATTGCCCAGCCGGCTCCCCTTGCGGGCGGTCCTGGCGAAACCATCGACTGCCCGGGCCAGCTTCGTATCGCCCTTGCGGAAGGCCCAGGCATAGGATTCGCCCTTTGCCAGCGGCACGGCGCGCTGCACCACCGCCTTGGGAAAGACCCGCGCAAAGAGGTCCGCCACCGGGCTGTCGGCGACCGTCGCCTGCAGGGTGCCTGCGCCGACCAGCTCCAGCAGGTCCTCGGTCCGCAGCCGCTCGTCGGCGGCGGTGACGGTCAGTTCCGCCTTTCCTGCCGCGCGCCGATGCGCATTGATCCGCTCGAGCGTGCCCCAGAAGCTCGAGGATTTCTTCACATGGATCGACACGCCGACCAGGCCGTCCAGGCTGTCGATCGCTTTCGATCCGGGGGTCGAGACGACCAGTTCCTCGATATCGCTGCGGAATGGCAGGCTGAAGGCGACCTCCGCCTTGCGGGCCTGGGTCACGGTCAGGCGCCCGGCGGCGATGTCGGCGCGGCCGTCCCGCACCATCGGGAACACCTGGTCGAGCCGCGCCGGCAACACCGCGACAGTCAGGTTGCGGGCACGGCGCCCCAGCGTCTTGTGCAGATGCTTGCGGAACGCGCGGACCAGGTCGTAGGTCATCCCATGCTGTGTCGCCCCGTCGAGGTAGTAGGTCGACAGGCCCACCGGGATCGCGACCCGGATCAGGCCGCGCTTGAGCATCGCCTCGAAATCCCCGGTCCAGGGCTGCAGCGCCAGGTCCAGGGTCTCCGGCAGCCGCGCCTCGCCGGTATCGCGCACCTCGCCCTCGCCCTGCGCCGGTGCCGCCGCGGTGGCGGCGGGCGCGGAACCGGCGGAGAGGGCGGCCATCAGGATTGCGGCCAGCAGCACGCCCGGCACGCGCAGGCAGCGGCAGCAGGTGAAGCGGGGGCGGGCCATGCTGTGTCTCCCGGAGATCAGGACAGTCGGCGGCGCCCGGGGACAGGGCGCCGCCGCGAGCCTAGACGGTGCCTGCGCTGCGCGGAAGCCGGCAGGGCGGCCGTCAGCCCATCATCGACGGCAGCAGGAGCGCGATCACCGGAAAGGCGGTAAGGATCGCCAGGCGCACTACGTCGGCAGCGACGAAGGGCAGCACGCCGCGATAGATCGTGCCGAGCGGCAGGTCCTTGTTCATCGAGCGCATGATGAAGATGTTCATGCCGATCGGCGGCGTGATCAGGCTGATCTCGGTCACCGTGACGACGATGATGCCGAACCAGATCAGGTCGAAGCCCAGGAACTGGATCACCGGATAGAACACCGGCACGGTCAGCAGGATCATCCCCAGGCTGTCCAGGAACATGCCCATCACGAAATAGATCACCAGCATCAGCACGATGACCGTATAGGGCGTCAGCCCGGCGTTCTGGATCGCATCGATCAGCATGGTGGGCATGCCGGTCATCGAGATCAGGTTCGAGAACAGTTCCGCCCCGACGATGATGATGAACAGCATCGCGCTGGTGACCACCGTGTCGGTGGCGATCCGCACCAGGCCGCGCAGGTCGAAGCCGCTGCGCCGCAGGTAGAAGTAGATCGCCCCGCAGGCACCGATGCCGGCGGCCTCGGTCGGGGTGAAGACGCCGCCGTAGATGCCGCCGATCACGACAGCGAACAGCACCGCCACCGACCAGACCTGGCTCAGCGCGCGCAGCCGGTCGGGCCAGGCGGTGCGCGGGCCGGCGGGACCCAGGTCGGGCCGCACCGCGGTCACCGCGACAACCGCCGCCAGGTAGAGCGACAGGGCGAGCAGGCCCGGCAGGATGCCGGCGATGAACAGGCGGCCGATCTCGGTCTCGGTCATGATGCCGTAGATCACCAGGATGATGCTGGGCGGGATCATGATGCCCAGGGTGCCGCCGGCGGCGACGGAGCCGGCCGCCAGCCGCTGCGAATAGTTGAAGGCGCGCATCTCCGGCAGCGCGATCTGCGACATGGTCGCGGTGGTCGCCACGCTGGAGCCGCTGATCGCGCTGAAACCGCCGCAGGCGACGATGGTGGCGCCGGCCAGGCCGCCGCGGAAATGCCCGATGAAGGCATTGGCCGCACGGAACAGCTCCCGCGACAGGCCGGAGGCGGAGACCAGGTTGCCCATCAGGATGAACAGCGGGATGACCGACAGCGGGTAGTTGTTGAAGGAATCGTAGATCGTCGGCCCGATCATGTAGAGCGCCGGCTCCAGGCCCGTATAGGTCATGAAGCCGACGACGCCGACGATGCCCAGGGAAAAGGCGATGGGCAGGCCCAGGAACGACAGGGCCAGCATCACCGCGAAGGCGACCAGGGCAGTGGTCACAGGATGTCACCCGCGTGCGGACGCGGCGCAGGGCGCAGCATGGCGGCCAGAGCGATCACCGCGCCGACCGCGAAGCTGACGGCGATCGCATAGGCGATCGGCGCGGCCGGCACCTCGAAATACATCGTATGCTCGTTGCCGCTGGCATAGTCGCCCGCCTGCACGAACATCTGCCGCGCCGCGACCGCGAGGGCGCCGGCCATGACCAGGCCGAGGACGATCCGGCGCAGCCGCTGGAACAGCGGCGCGCGGATGCCCTCGACGAAGTCGACGGTGATATGCGCCTGCCGGCGCTCGACCAGGGGCAGGGCCGCGCCGATCATCAGGGCCATGACGATCTCGGTGATCTCCAGCGCGCCGGGGATCGGCGCGCTGAAGACATAGCGGCCCAGCACGTCGAACAGGGTCAGCACGGCCAGGAACACGATCATGACGGCAAGAAGGCCCCGCCAGATCCCGGCGAGGCCTTCCCAGAGCGGATGCCGGAACATCGGCGGTCGCCGGCGGGCGACAGCGGCGGCGTTGCGTCAGCCGCCCGCCTTGGCGCGCTCGGCGGCCACCTTGTCGGCTTCCTGGCGCAGGTAGTCGAGGATCTCCGCACCGTTGTCCATGCCGCGCTCGGCCTTCAGCTCGGCGATCCATTCCTGCTCGATGCCGGCCAGGCGCTGCCGCATCGCACTGACCGTGGCGGCGTCGGCCTCGATCACCTTGACCCCGGCCTTGTCCAGCACGCCGACGGCCTTCTCGTTGCCCAGGTCATAGGTGTTGTGGGCGTAGAGCCAGCTCAGCTCCTCGCCCGCGATGGCGTCGATCGCGGCCTGGTCCTTGGCGCAGATCTCGTTCCACTTGCGCTCCGACATGATGATCGCGCTGGTCAGGCGGTAGAACCCGCCCGGCACCCTCACGACATTGTCGACCTGGCCCTCCAGCTTGAACGACATGATGCCTTCCGGGATCGTGAAGATGCCGTCGATGATCCCCGCCGACAGCATCTCGTAGACCTCGGTGATCGGCTTCAGCACGCCGACCATGCCCAGTGCATCCGCCACTTTCGGCGTCACCGTGCCGGCAACCCGGACCTTCAGGCCGTTCAGGTCGTCGATCCCGCTGAAGCTCTTGTTCTTCAGCCACAGGTCGCCGCCGGTCTGCGCGGACAGGGCGAGCAGCTTCACCCCCTCGAAATCGCCGGCCGGCTTCAGGAACTTCTCGTAGGCCCGCCAGAACGCGATGGAGGTAGGGCCGGCCAAGTTGCCGGTGAAGGGCAGCTCGGCGCCCGCCTCGGCCACGAAGCGGCCGGGGGTGTAGCTGTTGTTGATGACGGTGAAGTCGACGGTGCCCGCCTTCACCAGGTCGAAATGCGCCTGCGGCTTGCCCAGCGGCTTGGGCAGGGTGCCGATCGTCACGCGGCCCTCGGTGGCGTCGGACACCTGCTTGAACCAATCCTCCAGGTAGGGGACCGACTGGTGGGTCGGCGGCACCCAGCGGGAATACATCAGCCGGACATCCTCGCATTCCGCGGCCTGTGCCGGGGCGGCGACGCCCCATGCGAGGGCGCCGGCGATGGCCGTGGCGGCCACCGCCCGGCAGGCGCCGGCCAGGGTGACGGCGGGCAGCGTGAAGGCAGGCAGGGTGGGGGCGGGGCGCGACATTGGTGGGATCCTCCCGATCGGTTCTTGTGGCTTTGCGCAGCAGGCCGGTGCAGCGACCGCAGGCCGCATGGTCGATGCGGGAGTTTCACAATGACGAATGGAATTCGTCAAGAGCGAATGACAAAACGGCTGCGCTGCAGGGCCGTCGCGCCGGCCCCGGCCGGTCTGCCCGGGGATGCGGAAAGGGTGGCGGTCAGCCCGCCTGGCGGCGGCTGCCGGTCTTGCGGGTCGGGGCCCTGGCCGCGCCCTTCTTGCCGGCCGCTTTCGTCCCCGTCTCCGCCTTGACCGTGGCGGCCCTGGCGGGCTGGGCCCGGCGGCCTGCCGGCCCGGGTGCGGACGGCCCGGCGCGTTCGCCGGTGCCGGAATAGCCCATGCGGGCGGAGACCCGGCCGGCGGCGTCGGTGACCATGGCGGCGTAGTGCGGGCGCCGTTCGCTGACCAGGCGCTGGGGGCCAAGCAGGGTCAGGCTTGCCGCCAGCGCGCCGCTATAGTCGAAGATCGGTGCGGAAAGCGCCGCGAACCCGGCATTGATCGGATAGCGGATGCCGAGTTTCTCGGCGCGCACGGTGTCCCAGTCGGTGAAGGCATAGCCCTGCGCCTGGACGTTATCCACGATTTCCGCCATCCGCTGGCGCAGGGTGCCGGGATCCGGCGGGTCGTCCTCCGGATCGCTCACCAGCTGGTCGACCGCCAGCACCACGTCCGCCTCGCTGCCCGACCGCCAGGCCAGGAACACCCGGCCGGTGGAGGAGCGCAGCAGCGGCAGGACATAGCCCACGCGCACCACCATGGAGCCCTGGTACTCGCCATCGACCTTGACCACGATGGTCGGCCCGCGACTGCCCCAGACGCAGACATAGGCGGCGCAGCCCGTCGCCTGCCGCAGCGGCACCAGTTCGTCCCGCGCCAGGCCGACCACGTCGAGCTGGCGGATGGCGGACAGGCCGATCTGGGTGGCAAAGGGGCCGAGGCCGTAATGCCCGCTCTGCGGGTCCTGGTGCACCAGCCCCTCGTCGACGAAGCTGGCCAGGTAGAGATAGGCCTTGCTGGCCCGCATGCCGGCGGTCGCGGCGATCTCCTTCAGCGGGCGGTAGCCGTCCAGCGCCTCGAGCGCGCGGATCAGCCGGAAACCGACCTCGATGGACTTGACCCGTCGCGCCGCCGGACGGGGCGGGGCGGGTGGAGAGCTGTTGGGCAACGCATGGACCCCCGTGACGCGCCGCCGCCGCAACCGGACCCCTGCCCACTGGGCCGGGGTCCGGCAACGGCTGTTCCTGGCGGCCTATTTGAAGGCGCGAGTGTACACTTTCCGGCAATTGTCCTCGAAGATCTTCTTCTTGTCGGTGTCGCTCAGCCAGCCGATGCCCTCGATCACCGGCTTCAGGTCGTCGAAGTCATGGCCCCAGGCCGGGTTGTGCACCGACCCCGTGCCGGGCCGCTCGGTGCCGAACATGCAATTGTCGGTGCCGACGACCCGGAACAGCAGGTCCAGCGCCTCTTCCGAATAGTTGCAGGTGTCGAAGTAGAGCTTGCGCATCAGCTCGTCGAAGCTCTGGTCCTTCTTGCGTCGCAGGTTCCAGGCGCGGAACCGCCCCATCTGGTAGGGGATCGCGCCGCCGCCGTGCGACACCACGATCTTCAGGTTCGGGAAATCCTCGAACACCTTCGATTCCAGCAGCGAGATGATCGCGATGCTTTCCTCGTTGATGAACTTCAGGGTGTAGGATTCGCGGGCATGGCAGCAGCTGGCCGAATGCACCAGGGCCGGCACGTCCAGTTCCACCAGCTTCTCGTAGAGCGGGTACCAGAATTCGTCGCCCATGCCGGGCGGCGGCGCGCCGTCGCCCTCCACCGGGTCCGGGTTGATCAGGCAGCCGACGAAGCCGTGCTCGGTCACGCAGCGCTCCAGCTCCTCGACGCAGTTGGCGGGGGAATCGTCGCGGAACTGCGGCAGGCCGGCGACACCGCGGAAGCGATCGGGGAACTGCCTGCACTGCCAGGCGATGACGTCGTTCACATACCGGGTCCAGAGCGCGGTGACCGCGGCGGGGCGCACCGAGTGCATCTGCGCGAAGGGGCGGGGCGAGATGAACTGGATGTCGGTGCCGACATCGTCCATCTGCTTCAGCAGCTTCTCCGTCGGCGGCAGCAGGATATCGTCGTCCGGGATCTTGCGGCCGGCGCTGGGATTGGCGCGGCTGGACACCAGGTCCGCCATGTAGCGGTAGGCGATTTCCGGCATCACCACATGGGCATGGGAATCGATAATCATGTTTCAGGACTCCGTCGCATAGGCGGTTACGTCGATCTGGATGCGCATGCCGCCGCGCAGCGGCAGGACCACGGCATGGCGGGCCGGGCGGTGCGCCGGGTCGGGGAAGGTCTCGGTCCATGGCCCGTTCACTGCCGGACGGTCGGCCTCGTCGGCCAGGAAGACGTTGACCTTCACCACGTTGCCCAGGCCCATATCGGCGGCCTCCAGGATCCGTTTCATGTTCGCGAAGCAGTTGCGCGCCTGCGTCTCGACATCCTCGGGCAGCTTGCCGGTGCCGAACTCCTTGCCGCTGATGCCACCGCTCATCAGCAGCGGCCCCACCCGGCAGGCCAGCGGGATCGGCACCTTGCCGTGATCCAGGCCGTCCAGTTCGATGCTTCTCTGGGTCATGCCCCCTCCATTCCGTTGCTTGCTTCCGATTGCACTGCAGTCAGAGCGTGTGAATCAATCGATCGTCACCCTGAAAACCCATTTCCATCGTCACCACCGGGCCTGTCCCACGGCTGTCCGGTTCGGCCCGGGCGGTGCGGCCCGCAGGCCTTGCACCGCCTGGCCGTCGACGGAAGGCACCGAACCGAGACAGGGAGGTGCCGGCCGTCCTTCCTTTCTCGTCACCGCCGGGCGCGACCCGGCGGTCCATCCCGAGGCGGGACTCAATAGCGGCAGAACGTGACGGAAACCGTTGGGCAGCGGCACCATGGACTCGCGGGACAAGCCCGCGAGTGACGACCTTTTGGGGGGCAGGTCGCGCCATATCGCACAGCAGCCGACCTGAACCGGACAGCAGCGGGTCAGGCCCGCGGGTGACGAGGCGGTGGGGCAAGTCCTCGGCTTTCGAGGTCTCAGCATCGCGCATTCACTGTCAGGCTCTCAGTCGCCCGGGCGGCTCTGCAGCGCGTGATAGCCGTGCTGCCGGCGCGCCTCGCGCAGGCTCGCGCCGCCGGCGACGGCCTCGCGGATGCGGTCCTCCGCCGCCTCGATGCCGGCGGCGATCGTCGTGACCTCGTCCAGGCGTTCGGCCGGCACCGCGACAACGCCGTTGTCGTCGCCCAGCAGGATGTCGCCGGCGGCGACCAGCACGCCGCCCAGGTCGACCGGCTCGTTGGTGGCGACCAGATGGACGCGGTCCTTGCCGGTCCGCATCCAGTGGCCCGCGGTGAACAGCGGGTAGCCCATCTCGCGGCTGCGATCGACATCGCGGCAGATCCCGTTGATCACCGTGCCGGCCACGCCGCGCTTCGCGGCGACGAAGGTCAGGATGTCCCCCCAGACGGTGCAGTCGGTGCGGCCGCCATTGTCGATCGCGACCACCGCGCCGGGCGGCACGTCGTCGATGAAATCGCCCACCGTCCCGCCATGGATGCCGATCGGCTGGTAGCGCAGGGTGAAGGCCGGGCCGCAGATGCTGAGGCCGGCGAAGACCGGCATCAGGCGGTGGCACTGGCCGGCAATGCCCAGCCGGTCGAGCGCGTCGGACACGCCGGACGTCGACAGGCCGGCGAGCGTCTGCAGGTTCGTCATCAGCGGTCTCCCGACTTCAGCAGGGTTTCATAGCCCTCGTTCATCACCGTGCCGATCTGGTGCCCGCCGAACAGCGCGTTGCGCACGCCTTCCTCGAAGGCGTGCAGCTCGCGCGCGGTGGCCAGGACCTCGTCGAACCGGTCCGCCGGGATGAAGGCGATGCCGCTGCCATCGGCGAGCACGAAATCGCCGGGCCGTACCGTGGCGCCCTCGACCTCGATCGGTTCGTTGGTCGAGACCTCGACCACCCGGCTGCGGGCGGTGACGGGGGTGGGCGCACGGGCGAAGACGGGCAGGGCAAGGGCTTCGCTCTCGTCGATGTCGCGCACCCGTCCGTCGACGATCACGCCGCCGACCCGCCGCAGGCTCGCGGCGGTCGACAGCAGGCCGCCCCAGCAGGCGCAGTCGTCGCGCGACCGGTGCGACATCACGATCACGTCGCCGGGCGCGCAGGCCTCGACGGCATTGGCGCCCAGGTGCCGCTTCGGGATGTCGCCGCTGAAACGGTCGATCTGCACCGTCACGCAACGCCCGAAGACGCGGGCCTTCGTCGTCAGCCGCTGGATCGCCTGGATGCCGTGGGGCAGGCCGAGCTTCTCCAGGCTGTCGGACACCAGGCAGGTATCGAAGGCCAGCATCTCGCGGCGCAGGCTGTCATCCATGGTCGGTCCTCCCGGCAGTTTGCGTGTCGCCGGGCCCCCAGGCGGCAAAGCAGAGCCCGGTCCCGGTCTTCGCCGGGCTGCGATAGCCCGGCACGTAATCCATCCAGTGCAGGCGCAGGCCGCAGCCGTCGATCGCCGCGGCCACCGCGATCCAGTTCCGGATCTCCGAACTGCCATGACGCAGCATGCGCGGGTCGAGGGCCGCCAGGCGATCCAGGTCGCCGGCCCGCAGGGCCGTCATCACCGTCTCGTCCAGTGCGTCGTCGACATGGAAATGGCTGAGCCCGCCGGAGGCCAGAAGGCCGACCTTCAGGTCCTCCGGATAGTGCGCCAGCAGCGCGCCCAGGGCGCGGCCGATCTCCACGCAGCGCCTGGGGGTGGGCTGGTTCGGCGGAAAATAGGTGTTCAGGAAGACCGGCACCACCGGCAGCTTTCCGTCCGCCAGGTAGCGGCGATGGATGAAGGCGAAGGCATGGCCCTCGCCCTGGCCGTCGCGCAGGTGCCGGATCGCCGAGACATCGAAGCCGCGATCGACCAGCCCCTCGATCAGGTACAGCGCCAGGCCGGCATGGCAGGGATAGTCTTTGTCCCGATCCTCGAAATAGCGGCCGCGCAGGGTTTTCGCCCAGGCTTCGGTGGGGGCGCTGTCAGCGGCGGGCGGCACCCGCGCCTTGTTCCGGATCGTGTCGCCGTAATAGATGCCGAAGGCAGGCATGTTGTCGTAGCGGAACATCTCCATCTGGTCGTCGCCGACGATCAGGAGCAGGTCCAGCCCGGCCGCCGCGATATGCGCCTGCAGCCCGTCCATGGCCACCCGGCTGCGGGCGTGGCGGCGCGCCATCTCCTCCGCGGCGACCAGCGCCCCGGTCCCCGGCGGCATGCGCGCCAGCAGTTCGTCATAGCTGCAATCGGCGCCGTCCGCGGCCGTGAAGCTGCGCGCCCGGTCGAGCTCGATGAAACGGGACCAGTCCTCCAGGTCGGCATTCAGCATGGGGCTGTGCGACGACCCGAAGGCGGCGGTGATGCGGGCCATGGCTTTGGACGGTGCTCCTGGCGGCGGGACAGGCGGTAGGTTTGCCAATGACGAACGTAGTTTGTCAAGAGCGAAACCCGCCGCTTGCCGGGGCTGCCATCGCCGCGACAGAATTCCCCTTTGACCGGGTGCCGGCCGCTTGATTATCTACGGCAGTTCATAATAGACGAATTAAGTTCGGAATGGGCGAAACCCCTCGTCCCATGCCGGGCAGGACGCGACCGGTCCCAGGGAGGAAGCGCCATGCTGAGCCAGGCCAAGAACGAACTGCTGACACGCATCGGCAAGGGCACGCCGATGGGCGAGCTGATGCGCCGCTACTGGCAGCCCATCGCCGCGATCGCCGAACTGGACGACAATCCGGTGAAGCCGGTGCGGCTGATGGGCGAGGACCTGGTCCTGTACAAGGACCTGGGCGGCCGCTACGGCCTGGTCCAGCGGCATTGCCCGCACCGCAATGCCGACCTGTCCTATGGCTATGTCGAGCAATGCGGCCTGCGCTGCAACTATCACGGCTGGCTGTTCGACAATGACGGTGCCTGCCTGCAGCAGCCCTACGAGGAAATGGTCGACCCCGGCTCGCGCTTCAAAGAGAAGGTGCGCATGACCGCCTATCCGGTGGAGGCGAAGGCCGGCCTGCTCTGGGCCTATCTGGGGCCGCAGCCGCAGCCGCTGGTGCCGAACTGGGAGCCCTTCACCTGGCCGAACGGCTTCGTCCAGGTGGTCTTCGCCGAGATCCCCTGCAACTGGTTCCAGTGCCAGGAGAACTCCATCGACCCGGTGCATTTCGAATGGATGCATTCGAACTGGAGCCAGCGGATGGCCGGCGATACCGGTCCCTATGCGCCGACCCATATCAAGATCGCCTTCGAGGAGATCGACTACGGCTTCGTCTACAAGCGGGTCCGTGCCGACACCGACGAGAACCACCCGCTCTGGACCACCGGCCGGGTCTGCCTCTGGCCGAACGCGCTCTACACCGGCAACCATTTCGAATGGCGGGTGCCGATCGACGATACCCGCACCCTCAGCGTGACCTGGATGTTCTCCCGCGTGCCGCATGAGCGCGAGCCCTATGTGCAGGAGCGCGTGCCCTACTGGACCGGGCCGATCGAGGATCCGCAGACCGGGCGCTGGATCACCAGCCACATCATGAACCAGGACTTCATCGCCTGGGTCGGGCAGGGCGAGATCACCGACCGGGGCCACGAGCATCTGGGGCAGAGCGACCGCGGCGTGATCATGATGCGCAAGCGCTTCGAGGACGACATCAAGGCGATGGAGCGCGGCGAGGAGCCCAAGGCGGTGATCCGCGATGCGGCCCGCAACGCATGCCTGGACCTGCCGATCATCGACAAGGAGCATTTCCTGCACGGGATGAGCCTGGAGGAGCGCGAGGCCAAGCCCCTGATCGCCCGCAACATCATGCCGACCGACTATATCTACCAGGCCGGACAGCCCGACGAGGTGCGCCGCGAGTACGAGGAGGTGATGGGCTTCAAGACCGAGACCCTGAAGCTGGTGCGGGTCTGAGGGATATCCGGTGAAGACGAACTCGCCTGCGCCACGGGTCCCGGGTCGAGCCCGGGACGACGGGACCGGGGGCACCCGCCCCGTGTGCCCCACACGACGTCATCCCGGCCTTGAGCCGGGATCCATTCCGCCGCCTTCGAGGCGCTGCGGAGCTTGCGGAATGGGTCCTCGGCTCGCAGGTCGAGGACGACGAGGTTTGGCGGTCTGGCGGGAGGCCCCGCAATGAAGACCTGCGCAGCCCCCGATCCCGACACCCGCCGCCCGGCCTACAAGGCGCCGCCCGGCGCCTGCGACGCCCATTGCCATGTCTTCGGGCCGGCGGCGCGCTTTCCCTATGCGCCGGGGCGCAGCTACACGCCGCCCGATGCCGGCTTCGAGGATTTCGCCCGGCTGCAGTCGATCCTCGGGCTGGAGCGCGCGGTGCTGGTGCAGGCCAGCTGCCATGGCACCGACAATGCCGCCATGCTGGACGCGATCGCCCGCAGCGGCGGGCGCTATCGCGGAATCGCCACGATCGACGACAGCTTCGACGAGGCCGCCCTGCAGGCGCTGCATGACGGCGGCGTGCGCGGCATCCGCTTCAATTTCGTGAAGCATCTGGGCGGGGCGCCGGACCTGGACCGCATCCGCCGCTGCGTGGCACGGGTCGCGCCGCTGGGCTGGCACCTGGTGCTGCATTTCGATGCCGAGGACCTGCCGGCCTATGCCGGCTTCCTGGCGGAGATCCCGGTGCCGGTGGTGATCGACCATATGGCGCGGGTGAAGACCGCCGACGGACTGCAGCAGCCGGCGTTCCAGGTGCTGCTGGACTTCATGCGGGACGAGAAGAACTGGGTGAAGATCTGCGGCGCCGAGCGGATCTCCTCGGCCGGCCCGCCCTTTCACGATGCGGTGCCCTTCGCGCAGGCGCTGCTGGCGCTGGCGCCGGACCGGATCCTCTGGGGCACGGACTGGCCGCATCCCAACATCGCGCGCTGGATGCCCAATGACGGCGACCTGGTCGACCTGCTGCCGCTCTATGCGCCGGACCCGGCGCTGCGGCGCCGCATCCTGGTCGACAACCCGGCGCGGCTCTACGGCTTTGCCGACTGACGGCACCGGTCTGACCAATATCCGCCTGTGCTAGACTGGCGGCAAAACGGATCCCCAGGAGGACGACATGCTGAAGCCCGAAGACAACGACATCCTGACCCAGACGGACCGGGGCACGCCGATGGGCGACATGATGCGCCGCTTCTGGATCCCGTTCATGACTGCGAAGGAAGTGCCGGAGGCCGATGGCGCGCCGGTCCGGGTCACCCTGCTGGGCGAGCAGCTGCTGGCGTTCCGCGACACCGACGGCCGGGTCGGGCTGATCGACGAATTCTGCCCGCACCGGCGGTCCAGCCTGTTCTTCGGCCGCAACGAGGAATGCGGCATCCGCTGCGTCTATCACGGCTGGAAGTTCGACGTGAACGGCACCTGCGTCGAGGTTCCCTCGGAACCCGCGGACAGCACCCTGGCCCGCAAGGTGCGCCTGACGGCCTATCCGGTGCGCGAGGCCGGCGGCGTGCTCTGGGCCTATATGGGGCCGGCGGGGCAGGAGGGCGCGCTGCCCAACATCGAATGGCTGACCCTGCCTGCCACCCACGTCTATGTCTCCCGCTGGCAGCAGGAGAGCAACTATTTCCAGGCGCTGGAGGGCGAGGTCGATTCCTCCCATGTCAGCTTCCTGCACCGCGTGCTGGATGCCAGGGATGCGCCGAAGGGCTCGCTGTCGGGCGCGTATTTCCGCAACGACACCGCGCCGAAATGGACGATCGACCCGAACCCGCAGGGGCTGACCCTGGCGGCACGGCGCACGGTCGAGGACGGCGCCGGCTACTGGCGGATGAACCAGTTCATGCTGCCGTTCTACACGATGATCGCGCCGGAGCCGGGCGGCTTTATCACGAACCGCATGTGGGTGCCGATGGACGACACCCATTGCTGGGTGATCTGCGCCACCTACCGGCCCGACAAGGCGCTGACGGAAGACGATCTGGAGAAGTTCACCACCGGCAAGTTCGCCCATCGCCGCGTGCTGCCCGGCACCACCATCCCGATGGAGCGCAAGGAGAACGACTACGGCCTGGACCGCAAGGCGCAGAAGACCGTCTCCTATACCGGGATCCCGGGCGTGCGGGCGCAGGATGCCATGGTGACCGAGACGGCGGGGCCGATCGCCGACCGCAGCAAGGAGCATCTGGGCACTTCGGACACCGCGATCATCGCGGCCCGCAAGGTGATGATCGAGGCCGCCAAGGGGTTCCGCGACGGCAAGGTGCCGGAGGCGGCGAAGGGCGGCGACCTCTACGCGGTGCGGTCCTGGTCGTCGATCCTGCCGGCCTCCGTGAAGAGCTACCGCGACGACCCGGAGACGATGGCGGCGATGCGCACTGCCGGCGGCAAGGGCGAGCGCCAGAAGGTCGACGCCTGAGCGACGGCCTTGACAGATCGCCGCCTGGCGCGGAGCATTGGTCAGACCAATGGCCGATCCGGTTCGGCCGGGACCATAGGATGAACCCATGGCCATAGCCTCCCGCCATCGCGACGACCTGCTGCACGGCCTGATCGACGAGGATCGCGTCCGCAACCGCTTCCGCATCCATCGCCGGTCGCTGACCGACCCGGACATCCTGGCGCTGGAGCGGGAGCGGATCTTCGACCGCTGCTGGCTCTATCTGGGACATGAATCGGAGCTGGCGGGGCCGGGATCCTTCATCTCCCGCAGCATCAACCACCGCCCGCTGATCTACGTGCGCGATGCCGGCGGCCGGATCCGCTGCTTCTACAATGTCTGCCCGCATCGCGGCTCGCTGGTCTGCCGGGAGCCGAAGGGCGTGTCGAAGTCGTTCCAGTGCGCCTATCACGGCTGGACCTTTTCCAACGGCGGCAAGCTGATCGGCCAGCCGGGCAAGGATGCCTATCCGGAAGGGTTCAATGCGGAGGGCGAATACGACCTGCCGGAGGTGCCGCGGCTGGAAATCTGCCACGGCTTCGTCTTCATCAACTTCGATGCCGCCGCGGAATCGCTCGACGACTATCTCGGCGGCGCGAAGTTCTACCTGGAGCTGATCGCGCTGCAGGGCGCGCTGGGCATGGAGGTCGTTGGCGGCACCCAGGAATACAGCGCACGGGCGAACTGGAAGCTGCTGCTGGAGAACAGCGCGGACGGCTATCACGCGGCCACCGCCCATGCGAGCTATTTCGACTATCTGGCGGAACGCGACGGGCCGTCCGGGCAGGGCAAGAAGAACCCGTTCAACAAATCCTTCGGCCAGGTGCTGAACCTGGGCAACGGCCATGCGGTGGCGGAGAGCCAGGGCGCCATCCCCTGGGGCCGTCCCGTCGCCCGCTGGGTCCCCGGCTGGGGCGAGGAGGCCAAGGCGGATATCGCCGAGATCCGCCGCGAGCTGGCGGAACGGCTGGGCCCGGAGAAGGCGGAGCTGGTCGCCGAGCGCGACTACAACATGCTGGTCTTCCCGAACCTGGCGATCCTGAACATCATGGCGGTCACCGTGCGCACCTTCTATCCGGTCAGCCCGGACTATTTCGAGGTGCGCGCCTGGACCCTGGCGCCGAAGGAGGAGGCCGAGGTCCTGAAGGAACGGCGCCTGCGCAACTTCCTGGAATTCCTCGGCCCCGGCGGCTTCGCCACGCCCGACGATGTGGAGATGCTGGAGCTCTGCCAGCAGGGCTATGCCTGCCAGAACGGCGCGCCCTGGAACGACCTGTCGCGCGGCATGTTCCACGAGGACAGCCATTCCGCGAAGCAGGACGAGATGCAGATGCGCACCTTCTGGCGGCAATGGTACGGCATGCTGTCGGCGGAGCGGCGGGTGTCCTTCAAGCTCGCCGGATAGGTCCGGCTCGATCGGCATCTCGCCATGCCGCCGGACTCCCTCGAATATGTCGTCCCGGACCCGATCCGGGACCCACGGCGCGGGCCGCGATGCCGGGCGGTGCGGCGAAGCCAGGCCGTTGCTGGCGTCCCGGCCTGACAAGGCGGACACCGTGCCCGGCAACCGGCTTGACACCGGGCCCCTGCGGTCCGAATATTGGTCAGACCAATTTCGGACCATAGGAAGAACCCATGGCCAGCATCCGCCATCAACCCAGCGCACACCAGGTTCGCGGCCTGGTCGACGAGGATCGCAGCCGCAACCGCTTCCGCGTCCATCGCAGCACCCTGACCGACCCCGACATCCTGGCCCTGGAGAGGGAGCGGATCTTCGACCGCTGCTGGCTCTATCTGGGCCATGAATCGGAGCTGGCGGGGCCGGGCGCCTTCATCTCCCGCAGCATCAACCACCGCCCGCTGATCTTCGTGCGCGACGCGACCGGCCGGATCCGCTGCTTCTACAATGTCTGCCCGCACCGCGGCTCGCTGGTCTGCCGGGAGCCGAAGGGGGTCTCGAAGTCGTTCCAGTGCGCCTATCACGGCTGGACCTTCTCCAATGGCGGCAAGCTGATCGGGCAGCCGGGCAAGGATGCCTATCCGGAAGGGTTCAACGCGGACGGCGAATATGACCTGCCGGAGGTGCCGCGGCTGGAAAGCTGTCACGGCTTCGTCTTCGTGAACTTCGATGCGGCGGCGGAATCGCTCGACGACTACCTGGCCGATGCGAAGCCCTATCTGGAGCTGATCGCGCTGCAGAGCGCCATCGGCATGGAGATCGTCGGCGGCACCCAGGAATACAGCGCGCGCGCGAACTGGAAGCTGCTGCTGGAGAACAGCGCGGACGGCTATCACGCGCCCACCGCCCATGCGAGCTATTTCGACTATCTGGCCGACCGCGACGGCGCGGCCTTCAAGGACAAGAAATTCTCTTACAACAAGGCGTTCGGCCAGGTGCTGAACCTGGGCAATGGCCATGCGGTGTCGGAGAGCCAGGGCGCCATCCCCTGGGGCCGGCCGGTGGCGCGCTGGGTGCCCGGCTGGGGCGAGGAGGCCAGGGCCGGTATCGCGGAGATCCGCCGCGAGCTGGAGGAGCGGCTGGGACCGGAGAAGGCGGAGATGGTCGCCGAGCGCGACTACAACCTGCTGATCTTCCCGAACCTGGCCGTCCTGAACATCATGGCGGTCACCGTGCGCACCTTCTATCCGGTGACCCCGGACTATTTCGAGGTGCGCGCCTGGGCGATGGCGCCGAAAGGCGAGGCGGAGGCGGTGAAGGACCGGCGCCTGCGCAACTTCCTGGAATTCCTCGGTCCCGGCGGCTTCGCCACGCCGGACGATGTGGAGATGCTGGAGCTCTGCCAGCAGGGCTATGCCTGCCAGAACGGTGCCGCCTGGAACGACCTGTCGAAGGGCATGTTCCGCGAGGCCGACTATGCCGCCAAGCAGGACGAGCTGCAGATGCGCACCTTCTGGCGGCGCTGGCGCGACATGATGGGGGCCGAGCAGCGCATGTCCTTCAGGGAGGCCGTGTGATGGCCGCCCCGGAAGCCCCCCCGCGGGCCGACGCGCTGGCCGCCTTCGTGCTCCGCGCCCAGGTCGAGGACTTCCTCTACCACGAGGCGCAGCTGCTGGATTCCTGGCAGCTGATGGAATGGGCGGCGCTGTTCACCGAGGATGCGGAATATGCCGTGCCCTCCACCGACCTGGCGGAGGATGCCGATCCGCGCACCAACCTGTTCCTGGTGCATGACGACCGGTTCCGCATCGAGCAGCGCGCCAAGCGCCTGCTGAAGAAGACGGCGCATGCGGAGTTCCCGCCCTCGCGCACGCGGCATCTGGTCAGCAATGTCCGGATCGAGGCCGATGACGGCAATGCCCTGCAGCTGGCCTGCGCCACTGTCGTCTATCGTGCCAAGCGCGGCATCGTGGATGTCTATCCCGGCCATGCGAAGTACGAGCTGCTGCGCGACGGCGGGACGGCGGGCTTCCGCATCCGGCGCAAACGGGCGATCCTGGATATCGACGCCCTGCGTCCGCAGGGCAAGCTGTCGATCATTCTCTAGGCAGGCCAGCATGACCCTTCGCAGCGAGCCGCGGGCGCACGACGTCATCGCCCGCATCTTCCGGTTGATCGATCACGACGGCATGGCCCCCGGCGCCCGCCTGCCGGCCGAGCGCCGGCTGGCGGAGCGGCTGCAGGTCAGCCGCACCGCCCTGCGCGAGGCGATCGCCATACTGGAGGCGATGCGGATCGTCGAATGCCGCTCGAACTCCGGCAACTACCTCCGCCATCGCGAGGTCGATGCCAGCATCGAGGCCCTGTCCCTGTTCAGCGAGCTGAGCCTGCCGCTCAGCAAGGCGGAACTGTCCCAGTCGGTGGAACTGCGCATGCTGCTGGAGCAGCAGGTCGTGGTCCTGGCCTGCCGCCGGCGCACCTCGGCGGATCTCGGCGTCCTGCGGGCGATCCTGGACGATTGCGCGGCACGCCTGGCGCGGAGCGAGACGATCCAGGACCTCGACCTGGGCTTCCATCTGGCGCTGGCCGCCGCGACCGGCAACCAGGTCCTGCTGCGCCTGATGAACGGCTTCCTGCCGGCGCTGCATGGCCGCCGCCAGCTCTATTTCCAGGACATCGAGCGCTGCCGCAGGTCGCACGAGATGCATCTGCGCCTGCTCGACGCCGTCGCCGCCCAGGACGACCGCCTGGCGGCCGGCCTGATGGCGGAACATATGGATGCCGCCACGTTCTACTACCGGGAAGCCTATGCCCATATCGCGGGTGTCCCGGCTGACGCGGACGGCGAACCGAACCGGGAGGAAGTGGCATGACCGACGACGAGGCACTGACCAGAAGCCGCCAGGGCCTCTACGCGCCGGTGCCGCCGGACCAGACGGCGTTCCACCTGTGGAAGCAGTTCGACGGCGAACTGGCGACGACCTTCTCGAAATTCTTCGTAGGCGGGCTCTACCAGCGCGAGGTGCTGACCCAGCGCGAGCGCCAGCTCTGCGTCGTGGCGGCGCTGACCGTGATGCGCGCCCCCGACGAGCTGCGCCTGCACGTGCATGGCGCGCGCAACCGCGGCGCCAGCGTGCGCGAGATCGCCGAGGTGATGTTCCAGATGGTCACCTATGGCGGCGCGCCGTCCTGCGTGCAGGGCCTGCAGGTGCTGCGCGACGCCCTCAAGGAGCGCGGCGAGTGGGACGAGGACGCCGACCAGCCGAAGGACATGGACGCGGCGTAGCGGACGGGTCATCGACGTCCGGGTACTGCCCCGATCTGTTCGGCATGGTCGGCCCCCGAGCCGAATATCCATTCCGCTGACCCTGACGCCTCGCCTGAACGATTGCGGAATGGGTGCTCGGCTCGGGGGCCGAGCACGACGGACTTGGGTGGAAGAGCGCGTCCAGGCGCAATCGCGCACGACACCCCCGGCACGCCAGAAGGAAGGCGTTATTTTACTAGCCGTACCCACTTCCCGCCGGGGAGGGTGTGAGCTATGAACGCTGAAAGCTCCTCGGCGGATCGATTCCGTCTGGCGCGCATCACTGGGGGGAACATGTTGGACCGGGTCACGGAGTCCTTGCTTGCCGGCTTCTCAAAGGAGAACGGCATAGAGGCGCTCGAAGAGTTCAAGCGGTTTGAGCACTTCGCCACATTTTCGGTGATGCGTCGGCATTATAGTCGATCCTTTTCGACAGACGACGTTGTAATCGGCGCAGGCGGCGACACTGGGATCGATGCGGTCGCCATTATCGTAAACAATGTCCTCGTCACTGACATCGACGCCGTCCGCGAGATTGCCGGCCAAAATGACTATCTGGAGCCGGTCTACGTTTTCGTTCAGGCGGAACGGAGCCCGAGTTTCGACGCCGCCAAGGTTGGCAGTTTTGGGTTCGGGGTAGTCGATTTTTTCTCAAAAGACCCAAAGCTTCCGAGAAATGACGAGGTGAAGAATCTCGCCGAAATCAATGACGTTATCTTGGGAAAGTACGCTCACATTCTTCGCCCGTCCCGCTGCTATCTTTACTACGTAACCACAGGACTGTGGCAGGATGATGCAAATTTGGTTGCTCGGCGGGACGCCGTGATAGCCGACCTAAAGGCACTGTCGATTTTCCCTATCGTTGAAATGCAGTGCGTCGGCGCGTCCGACCTGCACACCCTGTACCGGAAGACCAAGGCCCCGATCAGCCGTCAGTTCCTCTTTGATCGCCGTGTTGAGATTCCGCCAACGGCGGGCGTGATTCAGTCCACTATTGGTTTTCTCCCATTTCCCGAGTTCAAGAAGCTGCTTACTGACGAAGGTGGATCAGAGATGCTAACAAGCATCTTCGAGGATAATATCCGTGATTGGCAGGGTTACAAGACAGTGAATTCAGGCATTAGAGATACACTTTTGTCTGAAGATAAATCTAAATTTGTTCTTATGAACAATGGCGTCACTATTATTACCCGCGGACTTACACGCGTAGGAGACACATTTACAATAACTGATTATCAAATTGTAAACGGCTGTCAGACTAGCAATGTTCTTTTTGAGCAGAGGGATTCCATCGATGACTCCGTTCAGGTTCCCTTGAGACTTGTGCATACGGAAGAAGATAGCATCAGCGAACTGATAACGAACGCGACAAATAGCCAGACGGTAATAAAACCGGATCAGTTCGCTTCCAGCAAACAGTTTGCGCGAAACCTAGAGATGTTTTTTACGACGTTTCCTGAGGAGCATAGGCTGTACTTCGAAAGAAGGGATGGTCAGTACGACAAAGGTTCAGAGCCAAAACTACGCGTGATCGATACGCCTACGATACTTCGGAGCTATTCCTCGATATTCAAAGAAATACCGCATGCGGCGACCCGAAGCTATCGCTCGATAAGAGATGAGATAGGAGAAACTATATTCGTTGACGGAGACAAACCGCTAGCGTACTACTATGCAGCATATTCCTGGTTTGTATTGGAATCTCTTTTCAGAAGTAAAACCATCTTTCCGGAATTCAAATCTGCTCGTTACCACCTACTGCTCGCGGCGCACTTGACAGTTAACCCGCTCCCCGCGCCGTTCCGTAACTCTAATCAGATAGAGAAGCGGTCAGACGAGGTGTTGAAGCTTTTGTGGGACAATGATGCCGCCGTGGACCTGTTCGAGAAGTCGGCACACCTCATTACCGGCATTACCGGAGGGGATCTAAACCGAGATCGTGTGCGCACGGAGGCTGTCACGGAAGCGATTGTCGCGCACTTCCGCAAGAAGGACGGAGGGAGTGCCTAACTCTTCGCCTCGCGGACTAGCCTGTCGAGAGCCTTTTCTGCCTCGGTGGGGTTTAGTTCGCCAGCGGCGATTATTTTTTCGACCTCGGCGCGGAACCTTGCGCTCTGCTCCTCTGGCGTCTCCTGTTTTTTCTTCTTTGACATCATGCCCGACCAGTGTGTTGATAGGTGAGACGCTTGCGGACGATGCCCGCGAGCGATGCGTCCACGCGATCAGCGTCGTTGCAGCCAAGCGCAACGCGGTTGTTATAGCGGAACTCGAATTGGGCCAGATAGCAGTGCAGGTGCGGCTCACCGCAGAACTGGTACACGCCCTTCATGCCGCGCTTGAAGATGCTGAAATAGCCTTCGACGGTGTTGCTGTGATCGATGCGGTCCTCAAGATCGACATACTGGCCCTTGCCGTGGCTGGTCGTCCCATGTGCGGCAAAGAAGCGTTTGATGTCGCGATAACCGCTGTGTTCGTCGGTCATCACCCGTGGCTCGCGAGCAACGTTCCAAAGGACGATCGGCATCAGGGTAGAGGCATTGACGTTCTCAATCACTATGGTGCGAGCCTTGCCGCTGTCCCGGTCGACCAGCGCCAGAACCTTCTTCCTGTGATGTAAGGCGCGCTTCACGGGAACGCCCTTGAGCTTGCCAATGAAGGTTTCATCGACTTTGACCACGCCAGCGCCAGTGCCGAACAGCCCGCCGTCATCCGAACGCATGGCCTCGCGAATGCGGTGCGACATGAACCAAACGGTCTTGAGAGTAACGCAAGGGTGCGGTGAAGCTGGTTGCTCGAAATGCCCTTCTTGCTGCCGGCGATCAGATACATCGCTTGAAGCTAGTGGATTAGCCGAGACGGAAGAATCCCTTTTGGGATTCCCAAACACCGTCCCGCATGCGAGTCTGGCGCATGCGAACAGGAATATCGATCTCTCTCAACAGTGCCGACCGTCGACGGCTCGAAGCCGTGATCGCAG